>DHHU01000064.1 GCA_002403445.1 Salinisphaeraceae bacterium UBA4764
CGTTGGAACCCGACAAATCGGCCGACCCTCCGATCAGCTCAGGCAGTGCGGCAGCCAATGCACCGAGCGTCGCCTTGGATGACTTGCGGGTCGCGGTTCGTTTGCCGTTCTCTGCGGCACGTGCGATAAATTCATCGCAAAGCGTCGACCATTCGTCTGGCAAATCGCCGCGCATCCGCCGATCAAACTCGGCAGCCTTCTGGGGATATTTCTCGGCATAGGTTTCATGCCGGACCTTCCAAGCAGTCTCAAGTTCGGCACCGGCTTGGCGGTGGTCCCAGGCGCGGTAAATAGCATCCGGCACAGCGAAAGGTGTCGTATCAGGCCAGCCAAGATGTTGGCGCACGGCTCTGATCTCATCTTCTCCAAGCGCGGCGCCGTGCGCGGCGGCGGAATCCACCTTATTGGGCGACCCCATGCCGATATGGGTCTTGGCGCAAATTAATGTCGGCCGNNCATAGGATTCGAAACGAGTCGGTGTGTCGTCGCTGAACCAGCCACGTGTTTCACCGTCAATCGAGATGCCATTGTCATCGTAGATCACGATCAACTTCCCCAGCCCCAGATGACCGGCCAACGATGCCGCTTCATGAGAAATGCCTTCCATCAGACATCCGTCACCGACGAAACACCACGTGTGGTGATCGACAATTTCCCCGTCTTCTTGATTATAGCGGGCCGCCAGATGCGCTTCGGTCAGGGCCATGCCGACGGCGTTGGCCAAACCTTGTCCAAGTGGTCCGGTGGTCGCCTCGACGCCCGGCGTCATAAAATTCTCGGGGTGGCCTGGCGTTTTCGAATGCAGCTGTCGAAATGCCTTGAGATCGTCCAGCGACAGATCATAGCCGGCCAGATGCAGCGCGGCGTACTGCAATAACGATCCATGGCCGTTCGAAAGCAAGAATCGGTCTCGATCCGGCCAATCCGGGTTGTTAGGGTTGAACTTAAGGTGATCGTTGAACAATACTTCAGCAATATCAGCCATACCCATGGGCATACCGGGGTGACCACTATTGGCCGCTTGAACCGCATCCATAGCCAGTATTCGAATCGCATTGGCCCGTTCGGCGCGCTCGGTTGTCATCGGGGATTCCATGGCTGGTCTTCAATCCATCTATTGTCCATTGTTGACCGCTTGCCGGCAACGCGCCTTCTTAGCACTCGGTAGTTCATGCCTTCCATTTGATGCTGCACCCTTGAGCGGGCTTCTGGTCATTGGGCGGCGGCACCCGGCCAAGGATTAAAAAATCCAAGGCGGCGCGTAGATCGGCACCGGTCACCGGTATGTCATTACCCGGGCGGGCGTCATCGAACTGGCCGCGATAGGCACAGAGCCGACGAGCGTCGAACACGAACAGATCGGGGGTACATGCCGCATTGTAAGCTCGGGCTATGGCCTGTGATTCATCGTATAGATAGGCAAAGCCGAAATTATGTTCGCGCGCAAAATCAGCCATGGCCGTCGGGCCGTCTTCGGGGCGCTCGGCAACGTCGTTGGCGCTGATCGCCACAAATCCGACACCCCGCTTTCGATAGTGCGCGGCCACGCACGCCAGTTCATCGGCGATGTGAATGACGTACGGGCAATGATTGCAAAGGAACATCACCACCGTAGCGTATTCGCCAGCCACGTCATCGAAACTCAGTGTGGCGCCGCTGACCGTGTCCGGCAATTCGAAATCCGGGGCCGGTGTGGCCAGCGGCAACATGGTGGAATCCATAAGCGACATGGGCTGCTCCAAGATGCAAGACATTTTTTTTCATTAGGGCAAATCATAAAAGGTCAAGACGCGTCGCGCGAGACGCCAAAGGCAGGCCAAATTAGTCCCGTGGTTCAAAAACAATTTCAAGTCGGGTAAAATCATCCGCTCATCCGGATATGGAGATAGCAAATTTATGAGCCACCATCTGTTTACATCCGAGTCAGTTTCCGCTGGACACCCAGATAAACTCTCGGATCAAGTGTCGGACGCCATGCTCGACGCCTATCTTGAGCAGGATCCGAACTCCAAGGTTGCCTGCGAAACCGCGACTAAAACCGGCATGACGTTGGTATTCGGCGAGATCAAGTCAAACGCCAACGTTAATACCGAAAACATCGTGCGCGACGTCATTCGCAATATCGGCTATACAAGCTCCGACATGGGTTTCGACGCGGATACTTGCGCAGTCTTTGACAACCTCGGGCAGCAGAGCTCGGATATCAACCAGGGCGTTGATCGCTCTAACCCTGAAGAACAGGGTGCGGGTGACCAAGGCCTGATGTTCGGCTACGCCTGCGATGAAACCGACGTGTTGATGCCGGCGCCAATTACCTACGCGCACCGGCTGGTACGCAAGCAGTCGGAACTTCTCGCAAGTGGCAAGCTCAACTGGCTGCGACCAGACGCTAAGTCACAGGTCACCTTCCAGTATGAAAACGGCAAACCGTCGGCGATCAATGCCGTGGTGCTATCCACCCAGCACGACGACGACGTCAAGATGGACACGCTCAAGGAGGCCGTCCACGAAGAGATCATCAAGCCGGTCATCGGCGAATGGCTCACCGATGCACCGACGGTGCACATCAACCCGACCGGCCGATTCGTCACCGGTGGCCCGCTGGGCGATGCTGGCCTGACCGGACGCAAGATCATTGTCGATACCTATGGCGGCATGGCCCGTCACGGCGGTGGGGCCTTCTCCGGCAAGGATCCGTCCAAGGTTGACCGCAGCGCTGCCTACGCCGCGCGCTATGTAGCCAAGAACGTGGTTGCGGCCGGCTTGGCTTCGAAGTGCGAAGTTGCGTTGTCATACGCCATCGGCGTGGCCGAGCCGACTTCGATCTGGGTCGAAACTTTCGGCACCGGCAAGGTCGAGGACGAAAAGATGACCAAGCTCATCCGCAACCATTTCGATCTGCGACCCTATGGCATCCTCAAGATGCTCGATTTGCAGAAGCCAATCTATCAGCCAACCGCGGCCTACGGCCATTTCGGCCGCGAAGACCTAGACCTGCCTTGGGAGCGCACCGACAAGTCCGAGGCCTTGGCCAACGATGCCGGCCTGAAAGCTGCCTAACAACCAGCCTGAACCGCATGCTTTAACGCGATACGCCGGGCGTAACCTGACCCGGCGTCTCCCCACCCAAATTTCATTACCCAACGAGAGGCATCACACATGAGTGCAACTGCTGAAAGACTCGGCGCGGACTACGTCGTCGCTGATATCAGTCAAGCGGCCTACGGTCGCCGCGAAATCAACATTGCCGAAACCGAAATGCCGGGCTTGGTCGCCCTGCGCGAGGAATTCGGCCAATCAAAACCGCTCAAGGGCGCCCGTATTGCCGGCGCCCTGCACATGACGATCCAGACCGCCGTTTTGATCGAGACCCTGGCTGAGCTAGGCGCCGACGTGCGCTGGGCATCCTGCAACGTGTTCTCTACGCAGGATCACGCGGCTGCGGCGATCGCCGAGCGCGGTATCCCGGTCTATGCCTACAAGGGCGAGTCGCAGGAAGAATACTGGCAGTACATCCACGCCATTATGGATTGGCACGACGGTGGCCTACCAAATTTAATCCTTGACGACGGCGGCGATGCGACTACGCTTGCGACCTTTGGCGCCAAGGCTGAAGCCGACCCGTCATTGTTGGACAACCCCGGCTCGGCCGAAGAAAAAGCGCTTTTCAAGGTCATGAAGCAGCGCATGGCCGACCAGCCCGGCTTCTACAAAAAGCTCAATGCAGCCATCGGTGGCGTTTCGGAAGAAACCACAACTGGCGTGCACCGGCTGTATCACTTAGCCAAGACAGGCGGCTTGGACTTCCCGGCAATCAACGTCAACGACTCAGTAACCAAGTCCAAGTTCGACAACCTTTACGGCTGTCGCGAATCGGTAGTCGACGGCGTCAAGCGCGCCACCGACGTCATGGTCGCGGGCAAAACTGTCATCGTGTGCGGTTATGGCGATGTTGGCAAAGGCTCGGTTCAATCCTTCAAGGGCTTGGGCGCCAACGTCTGGGTTACCGAGACCGATCCGATCAACGCTCTGCAGGCCACTATGGAAGGCCACAAGGTGGTCAATCTGAACGATCCGGGTGTGGTCGAAGGGGCGGACATATTCTGTACTGCCACTGGCAACTATCACGTCATCGATCACAGCCACATGGAGCGCATGAAGCACAACGCTATCGTGCTCAACGTGGGGCACTTCGACAACGAAATCGACGTCGCATCGACCGAAGACTACGATTGGGAAGAGATCAAGCCACAGGTGCATCACATCACCTTCCCGGACGGCAAGAAGATCATCCTGCTGGCCGAAGGCCGGCTCGCAAATCTGGGCTGTGCCACTGGCCACCCGAGTTTCGTGATGTCGAATTCTTTCACCAACCAAGTTCTGGCCCAGATCGAACTCTGGCAGCGCCCGGAACAGTATGAGAACAAGGTCTACATCCTGCCCAAGCATCTGGATGAAAAAGTTGCGCGTCTGCATCTGGAAAAGATCGGCGCCCGCTTGACCACAATGACTCAGACTCAGGCCGACTATATCGGCTTCCCGGTTGAAGGTCCGTACAAGCCAGACCACTACCGCTACTAACAACTATGTGCCAAGGCGGTTAGCCTAAATAGCTATTCGACGTCGGGTTGCAACTGCACCCGGCGTCGTCTGGTTTGATCCGCCGACTAGATAACCTCATTTGAATTGATGGGTGAACGTACATGAGCAAAAAACCACAAGCTGAATACAGCGTTGAATTCTTCCCTCCCAAAGGCCCCAAAGGCGAGGCCCGGCTCGATAAGACCTGCCAGCAACTGGGCGCGCTCAATCCCGATTTTTTTTCGGTCACTTTCGGCGCCGGCGGCACCACTCGCTCGGGTACGCTGGCAACCGTCAAACGCTGCATGAACCTAACAGGCATCCCGGCCGCACCACATTTGTCATGCATTGAAGGCACTAAAGAGTCGATCGCTGAAATGCTGGATAATTACAAGGCAGCAGGCGTCGACCGTATTGTGGCTCTCAGAGGCGACTTACCAGATGGTATGGAAAAACCCGGCGCATTCAACTATGCCAACGAACTGGTTGAGTTCATCAAGGCTCGTCACGGCAACGACTTTCATCTGGAAGTCGGGGCCTATCCTGAATACCACCCCGGATCAGCCTCACCAGCGGATGACGTGGCCAACTTTGCCAACAAGGTCAAAGCCGGCGCCGATTCTGCGATCACACAATATTTCTTCAATGCCGATGCCTACTTCAACTTCATGGACGAAGTTGAGGCCCACGGTGTCGATATTCCGGTCGTGCCCGGTATCATGCCGATCAACGACTTCGGCCAAGTCGATCGTTTCTCGGCCATGTGCGGTGCCGACATTCCGCGCTGGATTCGTCAGAAGATGGAATCCTTCGGCGATGACACCGAGTCAGTACAAGCCTTCGGCAAGGATCTAATCGGTGATTTATGCGAACGGCTTCTGGCTGGTGGTGCCCCCGGTCTACACTTCTATGCGCTGAACAAGTCCGAGCCAACTTATTCTCTTTGGCATGAATTGAAACTGCCAATCGGCGAAACGCGCGCGGCGAGTTGATCACCGCCAAAATCCCCATTTTCATGTTCAATGACCGCCCGCTGTCTATAAGGCTTGGGCGGTCTTTTTTGTTTTTGTCAGGACTGTGGCTCGTTTAGCATGTCACGCATGGCGTCGTTGAACTTGGCCGTTAAGCGCGCGAATTCCCGGCGCTCTTGCTCGCTCCAATCCTTAAAACATCGCGCTACCTGCTCAATGCGTTCGGCCCTTACTTTGGCCGATTTGGCTCGACCAGCTTCGGTGATCGTGACAACACCCGCGCGTCGATCCTGCGGGTTGTCGGTTTTCTCTACCAGACCGTTTTCAGCCATTGCCGCCACTTGTCGGGTGACAGTGGAAGAATCGAGATTAACCTGCTGGGCAAGTACGCCGATGGGCTGACAATCGCAACGTTCAAGTAAAATCAGCAACAGATAATGGGCTCGTTCCAAACCAAAATGATAACGCCGCCGCGCGGCCTCGAGTCGCCGAACCAGAAACGCCATCTCAAACTCCAGGGCTTCCACCGCCGGTTCGTGAGACCATTGCGGATGTTGTATTCCTGATGCAAAAGATGGTGTTTGCCGCTCGTTCGACATGACGCGATGGGGCCGAACAACTCTTTATGAATGTTCGCACACCCGTTGCCCTGCTTGCATCTACGTTTAGCGGACTGTTCTGCAGCCGGTATTGCGCAACTAAACATTTCAAACGGGGACTGCCATGGGGCTAACAGGCTGTTTCTTAGATACTGGCACCCTGCCCGGCGCGCTGGACTGGTCTGGACTGGCCGCCAGCCTCGATCAATGGCGCTGGCACCATAATATTGCGCCGGATGCCGTCGTAGAGACCCTAACCGATGTTGATGTGGTCGTTACCAATAAAGTCGTGCTCAACGCCGAGCGTCTGGCCACGGCCAAGCAGCTCAAACTCATCTGCGTTGCCGCCACGGGCGTCAACAACATCGACCTGAAGGCTGCTCGGGAATACGGGATCGACGTCGTCAACGTCACAGACTATGCCACCGAATCGGTATGTCAGCAGGTCTTTGCCTTTATCCTCGATCGCGCCACGCGCGTGGCCGAATATGACCGGCTTGTGAAAAATGGCGGCTGGACAGAATCAGAATTCTTCTTTCGGATGGATTATCCCATCGAACAAGTGGCCGGACAAACGTTGGTCATCGTCGGCGGCGGCAACACAGGTAACGCCGTGGCAAGGGCCGGCCGGGCCTTCGGCATGCACGTCTTAATCGCCGAACGCCCAGGGGCCAACAGAATTCGAGAGGGCCGCACCCCGTTTCTGGGTGCTCTGGCCACGGCAGATGTCTTAAGCCTTCATTGCCCGCTCACCGAAACAACGCGTGGCTTGATCGACGCCGATGCGCTGGAAAACATGAAATCGACTGCAATGCTGATCAATACCGCACGTGGTGGCGTTGTCGACTCAGTGGCCCTGGCCCATGCTTTGCGAAAGGGCAAAATCGCCAGTGCCGCGGTCGATGTACTTGACGCCGAACCCCCGTCGGCTGAGCACCCGCTGCTGGCTAACGACATACCCAATCTGAGGATCACACCTCACAACGGTTGGGCCAGCCAAACTGCACGCCAGCGCATAATCGATCAACTGGCCATCCAGATCGTCGCGTTTGCCGAGGGGCGCGAAATAACACCCGTAAACTAAGGGTTTTGACAGGACTTGGAACTTTCAAATGATCATACCTTGTCCGGAGTTGAGCCCGAAAGCGCCCCACCGCTTCGCCAGATCAACAGTCGATTGTTGGCCGGCATATCCATGTGTTTTTCTGGCCTCAATCCAGCGTTTTCGGCTAGATTGTCGAGATCGGCAATGTCACGCACCCCCTGCTCCGGATTCTGTTCGCGCAGCGCCTGATTAAAACGCTGGTTGCCTGACGTTGGCGGGGTATTCGCGGCATCAAAAAACGGACCGTAAAGAAAAAATAAACCGCCAGGGTTCAGATGGGCGCCCACGCCCGTAAACAGCGCCCTCACCGCATCCCAGGACATTATGTGGGCTACGTTGGCGGCATAGACGGCATCGAACCACTGCACCGGCCAGGTTTGACGCACGTCGAGCGCGAGTGGGGGCGGCAAGTTTAGGTCGGCCAGCGCCCGATCATCCGTAATCGCCGCGGCAAGGCGTCTTACGTAGGCCGGCGCTTCACTGGTTTGCCACTGGACATTTGGCAGCTGCCAAACCGCATAGCGCGCGTGCGTGGCATCCCCTGAGCCGATCTCAAGCACTGTATCCACATCAATTAACCAAGGCCGGAGAGCCTCGAAAATCGGGCGCTTGTTGCGCTCAGCTGCGCTGGAATTATTAATATTGTCATGCATAATTCGTAATCTCCAGCAAACTTATGAAGTCGCAAAAGCCGGCCATGCAGTCAGGCTACCGAAGCACCACTCGAACCAGCCACAGGTTTTGTTAACCCGCACCGTATTGCATATCACGGATCCTCATCTACTCGCCCAACCCGGCCAAATACTTCACGGTTGGCGGGTCCACGATGCGTTCGAGACGGTGCTGTCTACTGCCCTGGCCGCCACACCGGAGGCCGATGCATTGGTGCTGGGCGGGGATTTGGTTGACGACGCCAGCGTCGCCGGCTATCGCTGGTTGAATACCCGATTGACTCATATAGCAATTCCGGTTCTGGCCGTTGCCGGCAATCACGAAGCTCCGGATATTATGCAGCGTGAGCTCTCGTGTGCTGTGGTTCACGGACAAATTGAACTCAACGAGTGGCGACTGCTCGGCTTAAACAGCCATGTGGCCGGTTCAGCTGCTGGGCAACTGGGTAAAACCCAGCTCGCGGCGTTATCCCAAACACTTGCCGCCGACTCCCGTCCGACCGTGCTTTTCGTTCACCATCCCGGCTGGTCTATCGGAAGTCCCTGGCAAGACGCGATCGGACTCCACGACCGCGATGCACTGGCCGGAATCATAGCTAAGGCCCCCAACGTCCGCGCTCTAGCTTGCGGCCACGCTCACCAGGCTCAGTCCGTGACACTCGCCAACGAAGCGACCGGCACGCTGACGGCCTCGACTATGCGGCAATTCGCCCCCGGTGCCAATTCTTTTGCTGAAGCACCCGAGCACGCCCCCGGTTATCGCGTACTCAAACTAAACAATGACGCTACTGTGTCCAGCATTCATCATCGAGTTGAAGCAGCGCGCTGTGCTTATGTCGGTCCGGAAGCTTCTTAAGAGTCGATCCCAATAGGTGACTGAACTAGCGTCACTATTTCGACAGCCGAATGAATAAAATCGCGTAATAATCTGACCCCATTCGAAAAACCGGTTTAATACACAGAACCTGTGGACAACTATGTGGAAAACTTTCGTATAAAACCGCTCTTGGGTTATCAATCAGCAGGTTGTGCACGCGGGGGAATTTGTAACCATTTCGAAATATTCATTTTTATTCAGGAACATAATGAGTATTTCAGCCTTCAGTCGATGCTTTGAAACCAAATCAATGTCTTGATCTCCACGCCTGTGTACAGAACCTATTGTCAAGCCTTTTGATCAAGAGATTTTAGGCGCGTGTGCGCCATGGCACGGCGCCTGGTCAGTGTTAAATTAATGCCGATGAATAACCCAACGATTTTGATCTGTGCCGGCCACGATCCCAGCGGCGGCGCCGGTATTCAGGCGGATATCGAAACCGTTGCCGGGCTCGGGGGACACGCGGCCACCGTTGTTTCCGTACTCACGGTTCAGGACACGTGCAATGTCGCAGAGGCGATGCCGGTCGACGACAGTTTTTTTGGCCGCGCCCTGGACACGATCTGCGCGGATATGGCGCCTGATGCCATCAAAACCGGCGTTCTTGCCACTAAGGCACAAATAGACCATGTTGCCCGAGTCAAGCGAGCGCATCCGGAGACGCCGCTGGTTGTCGATCCGGTATTGGTCGCCGCGGGCGGCGGTCGGCTGGCCGATGATCGCGTCGCTCAAACATTGCGCCAGCGCCTGATTCCTCTGGCCGATATCATCACACCGAATCGGGTGGAAGCCCAGCGGCTGACAGACTCTGGTGCCGATGCCGAGGCTTGCGCGACACAATTGGCCGAACTGGGGTGCCATGTCCTCGTGACCAACGGCGATGACGATGATGCGAGTCAAGAAACTATCTCGGTGCTGGCCACGCCGGTCGGTAATGTAGGGCACTACCGCTACCAGAGACTGGCCGGTGGTCCGTATCACGGTTCAGGCTGTACGCTTGCGAGCGCAATCGCCACACAACTCGGCCGCGGCGACGATATGTCACGCGCTATTGAGCGCGCCGAAGCCTACGTCCACGGCTGTCTGCAGCGCGCCACCCAACCTGGTCAGGGACAACTTGTTCCCCAGCGAGTCCGCGCATGGTAAGCATAAAACGCGGTTTCTGTAAGATATATGATCGTGTCACGCTGCTCGACGACACCCATGACATTGTAAAAGCCGTAATTAAAGCAGGTGTGGATTGGCTTCAGTACCGTGATAACGGCCGTATGGTCCAACTTTGGGCCTGGCTAATCAACTTTGCGACTCAACGCACGCCGCGGGTGCGGGTTTCATTGTCGACGACTGCCAACTGGGGCTGGATTTGAAGGCCGACGATGGCGTAAGCAGTGTCACGGACGATATTTCGGTCGCCCTCGCGGTCCTGTGAAGCCTAGGCGCTGGTGGCCGTTTTAGAACGATTCATCGCTCGCTAAGCAGTTGGCATGTCCGGCCACTAACGTCTGCTCACCGCGTTCGGTCTCCCCTTACCGGCCGCCGCTGGCTTAGAATCCGTCCAATTACCGTCACATTTTTCGGAGCCACCCGATGACTCAAAACACCCACCCTCCCGGTCCACAATCACACGCCCTGTTCGAGCGAGCTCAACGTGTCATGCCCGGTGGCGTCAATTCGCCGGCACGGACCTTCGACGCTGTGGGCGGCAGTCCGGTCTTTATGGAGTATGCCCAAGGTCCTTGGATCCATGACGTCGATGGCAAAGCTTATATCGACTATGTTGGCTCGTTCGGCCCCATGCTGCTCGGTCACGCCGACCCGACGACGGTGGCCGCGGTTCAGGGTCAGACCGCTCGGGGCCTGTCGTTTGGTGCCCCCACCGGGCTCGAAGTCGAGCTGGCCGAATTGATTTGTGACATGGTCGCCTCGATCGAGTCGGTGCGCATGGTCAACTCAGGCACCGAAGCCGCCACTACAGCAGTGCGGCTGGCGCGCGGCGCCACAGGCCGCAACAAGATACTGAAATTCGCCGGAAACTACCACGGCCACGTTGATTCGCTGCTGGTCAGTGCCGGTTCCGGCGCCTTGACGCTCGGCATCCCGGGCTCACCGGGCGTCCCTGAAGCCGTCGTGGCCGACACGCTAGTTGCCACTTATAACGATCTGGAATCGGTGGCTGCCGCCTTTGCCGAGCACGGCGACGACATCGCCGCCATCATGGTCGAGCCTGTGGCCGGCAACATGAATTGCGTGCCACCCGTCGATGGCTTTCTGGCCGGGCTGCGCGACATCTGCGACCGCTACGCCGCGGTGTTGATATTTGACGAGGTGATGACCGGTTTTCGCGTGCACCCCGGTGGAGCCCAAGCTTATTACGGCATTACGCCAGACGTCACGGCACTCGGCAAGATCGTCGGTGGCGGCATGCCTGTGGGCGCGATCGGCGGGCGCGAATCCATCATGCGATCCCTGGCACCCGCCGGGCCGGTCTACCAGGCCGGCACGCTATCCGGCCATCCACTCGGCATGGCGGCCGGGCTGGCGACATTGCGACAGATCCACGAGAACGACATCCACGGTGCTATCCAGCCCAATCTGACGCGATTGTTATCGGGCCTCGAGGCACGCGCGGCTGCGGCCGGCGTCGCGTTTACCACACAACATGTTGGTGCCATGTTCGGGATGTTTTTTACCGACCATGAACGCATCACGCGGTTCGACGAAGTCGCGGCAAGCGATACCCAAGCGTTCGCCCGATTCTTTCACGCGTTGCTGGCCAACGGCGTCTATATTGCGCCGTCGGCGTTTGAGGCCGGGTTTATCTCGTGTACCCATGACGCCGATGTCATCGACCGTACGCTGACCGCCGCTGAGTCGGCCTTTGCCGCAGTCGCCGAAGGACGCTGACGCACCCAACCGACTTTTTACCAGTAAAAGGCATTCATCTTGGCCAAGTCGAAATCAAACACGATCAAACAACCAGGGTTTTTAACCCGATTGCGCGCGAGCCTGAATCGCGGCAACTCATGGCTGACCTATGATCTGCGCAATTTATTGCCCGGCGAGACAGTTGATCAGGACGCCCTTGATGAGCTGGAATCTCGGCTGCTCACTGCCGATCTCGGTGTAGACGCCACGACGCGCATCATGGAACGCGTTCAAAGCCTATTTGATGGCGGCCGCATTACCACCCGCGAGCAGCTGGCCAACGAACTCAAGGCACCGATGCTGGACGTACTGCGCCAAGTCGAACGACCGCTGGATGTTACACGCGAGTCCGGTCCATTCGTTTTATTGGTCGCTGGCGTTAACGGCGTGGGCAAGACCACCACCATCGGCAAGCTGGCTCGCAAGTACGTGGATGCCGGCTACAGCGTGATGCTGGCCGCAGGCGATACCTTCCGGGCTGGGGCCGTGGAGCAACTCACACAATGGGGCGAACGTAACGGTGTGCCGGTAGTCGCCCAGAGCAGCGGGGCCGATGCCGCGTCGGTGGCTTATGATGCATATGCACGTGCGGCTGCGCGGGGCGTCGATATTCTGATCGCCGACACGGCTGGCCGGCTGCATACCCAAGGCAACCTCATGGGCGAACTGGCCAAGGTCAAGCGGGTACTCGGCAAGCAAGATACCAGCGCACCGCACGAGACCATGCTGGTTGTGGACGCCACCACCGGCGGCAACGCCTTGTCACAGGCACGGTCGTTCCACGAATCGGTGGGGCTCACCGGGCTGACAGTGACCAAACTCGACGGCACCGCCGCCGGCGGCGTGGTGTTTGCCATCGCCGAAACCATGGGCTTGCCAATCCGGTTTATCGGGGTAGGAGAAGCCACCGAAGATCTGGACGTATTCGACGCCGAACGTTTCGTTGATGCCTTGTTTAAATGACCCGGCAGACGCAGGACCGGACTATGAACGATATCGTTGCGTTTGAGAAAGTCGTTAAACGTTATCCGGGCGACCAGACGGCACTGAACAACGTCTCGCTGCGCCTGGCACGCGGCGAAATGGCGTTCGTCACCGGTCATTCCGGCGCGGGCAAATCCACACTCATCAAGCTAATCGGCCTGCTCGAACGGCCTACGCGCGGGCGGATACTGATCAACGGACGCGACTTATCGCAGGTCAAACGACGCGACGTCGCCAGCTACCGCCAGCGACTGGGCATGATTTTCCAGAGCTACAACCTGCTCCACGACCGCAGTGTCTACGATAATGTCGCACTGCCGCTGGAAATTCGCGGCAGCGCGCGCTCCATCATCGATCGCAACGTACGCGGCGCGCTCTCGACAGTGGGCTTGTTGCAATACGGGCACCGGCTACCGGGTGTGCTATCCGGCGGCGAACAACAGCGCGTGGGCATTGCCCGCGCCGTGGTGGGCCGGCCGCATCTATTGCTTGCGGATGAGCCGACGGGCAACCTTGATCCTGAACTATCGGCCGATATCATGACCCTGTTCCAGCAGCTGAACCGGATCGGCACCAGCGTTTTGATCGCGAGTCACGACATCGCACTGGTCGAACGACTCGGACTGCGACGTATTCGGCTGGACCACGGTCAACTGGATCCACAGCACTAATGCCACGGCGGCGCGCCAATCAGCCGCGACCGAACCGGCAGACGCCGCAACGCACGGTGCGACGGAACAATCCTAAGGCCACCGATCATGGCGCGGTCGGCCGACGCCTAGATGCCCACAGGCGCTGCCTGCATGACAGCCTACGCCACATTGCCAACCGTCGACTGGCCAGCGCGCTCACGATCGTGGTCATTGGCATCACGCTAGCCTTACCTGCGGGGCTTTTCATCACCGCGAAGAATCTGGCGCAGGTGACATCGAGCTGGCAACAAAGCGTGACCATCTCGTTGTATCTGAATGCCGATGCCGACGGGCCGAGCCTGGCACGTGACCTGAGCCAGCAGCCGGACATCGCCAATACTCATTTCATCTCCGCCAAAGAAGGCTTAGCTTATCTCAAACATCACAGTCAACTCGGGCCGGCACTGGATGCACTGGGTCAGAATCCGCTGCCCGCGGTTATTCGCATTCATCCGCGATCGGGATTGGCCAGCCACAAAGTGCAGGCTCTGGCCAAACGCTTAGGCAATCACTCTGGCGTCAAGCGTGCGCGACTCGACGCCGGTTGGGTTCGTCGTCTCAACGCCATCGTCAACCTTGCAACGCGTGCCGCGTTTGTAGTTGGCATCCTACTCGGGCTTGCGGTGTTGTTCATCGTCGGCAATACCATCGGCTTGGAAATCGAAAACCGTCGCGAACAGATCGAAGTCATGAAATTGCTGGGCGCTACAGACGCCTTTATCCGCCGGCCTTTCATCTACAGCGGGGTCCTCTACGGTTTGTTCGGCAGTCTGGCTGGATTACTGCTGATCGGTGCCGCCGCACTGGCTCTGCGCACGCCGCTAGGGAACTTGGTGGCCGCCTATAACGGCGGACTGTCGATTGCCGGTTTGAGTTTATATGGCGCGTTGATCTTGATCGGCGTGGGCATGGCCCTAGGCTGGGTAGGCAGCGGTTTTGCAGCAACCCGTCACCTAGCGTTAATCGAGCCCATGTAACCTAGAAAAGCAGGAACATGACCCAATCATTGCAGTCATACTATATAAATGGTGGCCATTTCAAGCCGCCATATTGATACAATAGTCTTAAATATAAGCCCGGAGGCTTTGTCCATGGCGCAAGCCCTTAGCACACTCTCGAACCAATCCATGAATCTACCGACGCTGTCGTCGGCGAGTGTTGACTCCTATCTGCAAACGGTGTCCAGCATCCCGGTTCTGGATGCCGAAGAAGAACAGGAACTCGCCAAAAAACTGCGCGATGAAAACGACATTGCGGCTGCCCAGAAACTGATTCTGTCGAATCTTCGTTTCGTGGTCCATGTCGCGCGTGGGTATTCCGGCTATGGTCTGGCTCTGTCAGACCTGATTCAGGAGGGCAACATCGGCCTCATGAAAGCGGTCCGGCGCTTTGATCCGGATGTCGGTGTGCGGCTCATTTCGTTCGCCGTACACTGGATTCGCGCCGAGATTCACGAATACATACTGCGCAACTGGCGGATTGTTAAGATCGCCACTACGAAGGCTCAGCGCAAGCTGTTTTTCAACCTGCGCAGCTCGAAAAAGCGGCTCGGCTGGATGAATCACGACGAAGTCCAGAACGTCGCTGCTGATCTCGGGGTAAAACCCGAAACGGTCTTGCAGATGGAGCGTCGGCTTTCGAACACTGATGCTGCCTTCAACGCACTGCCGGACAGCGATGACGAATCCAGTTACGCGCCGGAAGACTATCTTCCAGCAGACAGCAATTACGATCCAGCCGCTGACGTGGAAGGTAGTGATTGGCAGGCCTATCAGCATACTAATCTATCAAATGCCATGCGGCTGCTCGACGACCGAAGCCGGGACATTTTGGAGTCACGGTGGCTGGCGGAAAACAAAAAGACCGGTTTACAGGAGCTGGGCAATAAATATCAGGTTTCGGCTGAGCGGATCCGACAACTCGAATCGGCCGCTATCAAAAAACTGCGCGAGGCCATGGCCGCCTGACAGCACACTGATTGCGGCTAGGCTAGGCTTGGACTGACCGGCCAATGTGACGAACCCCCCCAAAAAGAACAGGGAAAACGCAACCCTCGCTGCAGTGGCTCGTGAATATGATCTCGAGGCCGCACGCTACGACCAACGCTGGCAGACTTACGTCGGACAAACTACCGCCCATGCGCTTGAGCGCCTGCGAGTCCATCCCAACGAACGCCTGCTGGATGTAGGATGCGGCACCGGCTGTCTGTTGGCCGCCGTTGCCGCAACCCGCCCCGATGTCCATCTTTACGGGATCGACCTCAGCCCGGCGATGCTCGACCAAGCCCGTCAGCGGCTGGGGTCGTACGCGATGTTGCAAAAGGCAAGCGCCGACAGACTTCCATTTTCCGATGGTGAATTCGACCAGCTCGTATCCGTGAGCACGCTGCACTGCCTGCCCGATGCGGGCACCGTATTTGAAGCAATGGCCCGCGTTCTCAAACCGGGTGGGCGACTGCTGATCAGCGACTGGTGCCGCGAAAGCGCTTATTGCCGATGGCTTTGTCGATATTTGCGCATTAAAGGTATCTACGCTCGGGCACTCGGTGTTGATACCTTGATCCAACTCGCGCGACGGGCCGGATTTATGAACATCGCTACCGAGCGGTTTCAGGTGGCGCGGCGCTGGCCTATGTTATCGCTGACGGCGCGCCGGGCTGATAACAACAGACCGTGGTAACTATCTGACGTTCAATCCCGGCAGTCAGCACCACCGCCCGTGCCGTCAAATGGCTCAGATGGACGTTGTCAGAAATCGCTTTAAGACTCGTCGAGTCGACCACTACCCGTGTCAGATGCACTCGAAACATGGTCCTCATGCCGACTCCCGGGCCTGGCATTCGAGCTAAAAACCCCCGCCAACGAGTCGTCCATAGATCGTAGATGCAGATCCCGCTGGTCGAATGAGATACGCACATCCTGACCGGCAAAGGCATCGTTGATGCCGGTATAGAGTGCGTGCAGCAGCGGCATCCAGGCGTTATACGGATCTCGATAATACACACGGCCGTTGAAAACGAGTCCGCTGTGGTCCATGTCGACCAGATAAACCGAGGGCGCCGGATCGTCCAACACCTGCGGCTGGGCCTCGATCACGCTGCGGATCAGCCCTTCGACTTTCTGAGTATTCGATTCATAGTCTACTCGAACAGTGATGACCATGCGGGCAATATCGTCCGATAAGGTCCAGTTGGTGACGGTCTGGGTAATAAATGTCTGGTTCGGGATGATGACTTCCTTGTTGTTCCAGTCGAGCATTGTGGTGGCCCGAATACGCACCCGGGTAACAAGTCCATCTATATCGCCGACCGAAGCCACATCACCCACGCGAACCGGCCGTTCGAACAGGATGATGAGCCCGGATATGAAGTTGGCGAAAATGGCCTGCAAACCAAAACCAAGTCCTACGCCCAGCGCGGCGACCAGCCACTGGATGGATGACCAGTGGAAACCAATCAGCGTCACCGCAACAAATAGGCCCAGAACCACGATGGCATATTTGAACAATGTCGCCACGGCGTAGCGACTGCCGGGCGTCATCGAGAAGCGTTGCAGTACCGTGATTTCGAGGAAACCGGGTAGATTGCGTCCGGCCCACGCTGTACCCAGCCCCACAATCAGGGCAAGGAACAGCGCCCCGAGCGTGATATTGATGGTCTCCGTGTGGCCTTTGATCTGCGCGGTGTTGTGCCAAAGTGTAATGTGGCTCAATAGACTGAGCGCCGAGACAGTGTTGGCCCAGATCAGCCAAAGCATGGCGCCAACGAGCAAAAAAAGCACCATATCGATCAGACTCCGCGTCTGGTCACCGACCTGTGGCAGACTAATTTCCAGTTCGTCGGACGTCTGCGGGGGCAGATCTTCACCGTGCTGCTCACGCGCGGCGCGAGCCTCACGGGCTTCCTGGCGGCGCTGGCGGGCTTGTCGCAGTGCCATTCGGCGGACGACTACCGTCAGCCACCGGACGACAATTCCATAGATAACCGTGGCGCCCCCCACTAAAGCGATTGAGTAGAAAAACCGGCTCTGTAGTTGCAAAGCCGTATAAAAATAGCCGCAGGCAGCCAAACCGGCCAGGGTTATGGGCACCCCAGCTCCAAGGGGCAACCAGAAATAACCGCCGCGCCAAGTCCGCGCGTTGGGCGCGAAAACGTGCGATAAAACCCCCTGTCGCGGCAGAAACATCCAAAACGCAAAAAACGCCAGAACCAGCGAACTGAGCATGAAACCCGCACGACCTAGTGTTTCGCGCAGCGCGTCGTCATTCAGATTGTTGACCATGCCGATGATGAACGATGGCACCAGCAAAAGCCCCAACAACCACCAAAGCGAGTGGAGCAGGGTTCGACGCGCGGCAGTCGGCCACTTGAAATGCGCATCCGCGAGTCCGTCCTCACGACTGACATTGATAAAGAACCCGAGGTACAACACCAGCATGGCAACGCCAAATAAGCTCTTGCCCACGGCTTGGGCAAACGAACCCGACTGTGATCCATCGACGAGCAGGGCGTAAATCCCCATCAACAGCAAAGGCACTCGAAGCGTTAACAGCAACGAGATGCCCAGCGCCTGGAGGGTCAGCCACATGGTGTCGTCCCCCACCCGGCCCACGGGCTTGGCCAAAACACCCAACCGAGGTTCCAGCCGCAAGCTGATAATCAACAGGGCGAGCAGAAACAGGGCCCCGAATCCGCTCCTGATGGGGTTATGCATCAAACCCCGTCCCAGCGCATGAATAACCGCCCCCCAGTGCGCCGGCGCAAGAAACCGAGGTACGACCAACCCGATGCGGGCAAACCAGTTCCAATCGATGGGTTGCGAGGACGGCAACCAGAACAATCGTTGGTTCAACAGTTGACGAAAATTGCTCAGCGTCGTCGTCATCTGCTTGGATAACTGACGAAGCTCACGCCCGGTTTCTACGTAGTTATTTGTGGCCGATTCAAGACGTTGAACGATTTCACGACGCAGTTTGAGCTGGTGAATCAGGGTCTGACGTTCGTCGTGACTGAGCGTCACGCCTGCAGTCTGCGCTAGAGTATCAGCCCGCTCGTGGAGTGAGCTAAGCTCGTTGGCCTCCTGACTCAGCTCGAAGTTTTTAAGCTGCACACTTGCCAGGTTATTGACCTGCTTGAGCACAGTCTTGGCTCCACCGGTCCCTTTTGCCGGCAGTTGGCGTTGTTCATGACGCAGAAGATCGCCAAGCTCCGTTGATCCAGCACCGATACTGAGCTGTTGATTGACCAGATTAAACCGCTGCTGCAGCGACTCAAGTCTGTTACGTTCTTGCACCCGTTTTTGACTGAGCGCATCAGTCTGCTTGACACGAGACAACAACGACTGGGCCATTTCTACGTTTTTCTGGGACACGTTCTGAAGCAGCGGCTTAGCGGTCCTAAGTGCATTCAGACTGGCTTCAGCTTCTGTTTCGAGATTCTTGGCCGAATGCTTGCGTTTGGAATTCAACCGGCTTTCAATTGCTGCAAGTTTCTTATTGGTGACCGACACCTTGGTTTCCAACCACACGCGCTTAGCATTGGCAATGTTCTTGCGCGTCTCGACCGTCGATAGATCTTTTTCCAGATACTGGATATGAGCCGTGTTTTCCGCTCTTTGGGCCTCGACCAGCGTATCTTGCGCCGAACCTTCGGAAGGCTGGCTGGTATTGCCCCCCGGGACGACGGCATTCGCCGTCTGTTTTTGCTGTTGCCGCTGGGCGTGGAGCTTTTGTAGCTCTTTACGCGCTTGGGAAGGATTGTTGGCCAACTTCGATAAATGGTCGCGGACGTCGTTCAGCTCTGATTTATCTGATTTGAGCTGCGATTCCAACGAGCTCACCTGGTTTGCCAGTTCATCTGGGGTTTTGCCGTGAATGGAATTCGGTAGGCCGATCCCCGGTTTTCGGATCTCAGACTTCAGTTTTTGTGTCTTGGCCTTGTATTTAGAGATCTGGGCCGATGCGTTTTTGATTTCGTCGGTGAGCTGATTAGTCTTTTTCTGGTAGCTGGCGGCTGATTGATAAGCCGACAGCGCTTTTTGAAGCACCGAAAGACGCTGTTTTTCCCCGGCCGAAAGCTTACCTTTCTGGTTTTGAAGGCTATTGATTTGTTGTTGAACCCGAGTGATCTGCGAGCCGATATTCTGTTGTGCGCCGCTGGCTGCCAGCGCCAGCGGCGACACCACTGCGAGCAACACAACAATAAATAGCGTGAAAAGTGCGAGTTGGGCAGCGTACATCCGCGATTCTTTCCAGATTCGCGATGCAAGCAGTGGGCTTTCAGGATATCGGTTGATTTGATTCACGCGCGGATTGTAGTAGATCTGGCCAACGGGTCTGTGATTCAAAGTGATCTGGATGTGGCCCTAACGCCAGCCGATGACGCTGGCCATACGCCCCGGCGTTCCATCACGCCGATGGGAATAAAACATATCCGGTTGGCTTAACGTGCAAAAGCCGCCGCCGTAGACCCTCTCTACGCCAGCCCGTGCGAGCTGGGCACGTGCCACGCTGAACAGATCGGCCAAGTAGCGATCGCCATCTCGTATAAACGCGCGCTCAGCGTCAGGCTCAAACGCAATGATCGCCTCACGGACTTCACGGCCCACTTGAAATGCTTGCGGGCCGATTGCAGGCCCCAACCATGCCAGCAATCGCTCAGGGGCGGCCGGCATGGTTGTGATGGCGGCCTTTATGATGCCGGCTGCTAGGCCGCGCCAGCCGCCGTGTACCGCGCCCCAGCAGCGGCCCTGCTCTTCGCACAGCAATATCGGCAGGCAATCGGCTGTTAGCACCCCACAGACCCGTTTCGGATCGGTGGCAATAGCGGCATCAGCCGGCTGATTCAGGGCGTAATCAGCATTCGCAACACGTGCGCCGTGAATCTGGCGCAGCCAGACCGGTTCTTCCGGTAGCCCCAAGCCGGCTGTCAGCCGGCGCCGGTTCTCGGCCACATCCGGAATATCAGCCGAGTCGGGCCCGCCGCATCCCATATCAAAACTTGCCCGCGGCCACGGGCTTTGGCCGCCAATTCGTGTGGTTGTGCCGGCAACGATGCCTGCCGGCACGGGCCAATCAGCCTGAATAAATGCCGCCGCATCCATACTCAGTCCTTGACCGCTTGCGGGATTGTCCCGCTACCCGCGGCCAGTGCCTCGACCAGTTCGGACAGATCGCGCGGCCGTGGCGCATGGAACTCGACTAGCGAGCCGGTGGCCGGGTGCCGCAGCGCTAACCGTCGGGCGTGCAACGCCTGTCGAGGAAACTGGGTGAGCACATCGGCCACTGAGCGAGAATAACCCTTTGTGGGTTGCGCGCCGCGCCCATAGATCGGATCGCCTACTAGTGGCAGGCCGGCGCTGGCCATATGCACACGGATCTGATGAGTGCGCCCACTTTCCAGACGACATCGGACAAGCGTGTGGCGGTCAAAATGCTGCTCTGGGTGATAATGGGTCACCGCCGGCCGCCCTCGCTCGGTCACCGCCATCCGCTGCCGCCGGGTTCGGTGGCGACCGATCGGTGCATCGATACAACCATCCGCCAACGGCGTGCCGCGCACAACCGCTTCATATTCGCGCGTCACCTCTCGCTCGGCCAATGCCGCCACTAAGCGGCGATGCGCGCTATGGCTGCGCGCCACTACGAATACGCCTGTCGTATCCTTGTCCAACCTATGCACGATACCGCTGCGGGGAAGGCAGGCCAATTCTGGATCATGATAAACCAACGCATTCTGCAAGGTGCCGCTTGCATTGCCCGCACCGGGATGCATCACTTGACCCGCCGGTTTGTTAACGACAAGGATTGATGCGTCCTCGAACAATACGTCCAGAGCAATGGCTTCGGGCGCAACCTCGGTGGCATGCGGCTCGCTGGGTACACAAAGTTCGACTTGTTCACCGCCTCGGACTTTTTGCCTGACACGCGCGGTCACTCCGTCGACGGTCAGCGCACCATTGGCCAGCCAGCGCTGGATCTGGGCACGCGAAAATTCTGGGAAACAATCGGCCAGAGCCCGATCCATCCGGTGCCCGGACCAGGCCGGATCCAGTATTCGATAGTAGCGATCCTCGCGATTCTCGGCCGGCATTGGGTACACTGGGGGAATGTTACAACGACTCGCACTGTCGCGGGCCGAATCCATGCGTATTATCCTACTCGCCTTTATCCTCGTCGTCGTCAGCCTAATGGCCGGTTGTGCCACTAACAGCGGCATCAACGAAACTGGCTATAGCAACAAACCGCTGGTTGGTCCCAACGGTAAAAAACTGACCAAGGCCAACGCCAAAAAACTCTATCGCGTCGGTCACCGTTATCTGATTCACGACAAGCCCGACAAGGCATTGCGTTTCTACGCCAGCATCGGCGCACGTTTCCCGTTTTCGGCCGTTGCCAACCAGGCCGCACTGGAAACCATCACGGCGCATTATCGGGCCGGAGAATACAACTCGGCGATTCAGGCCGCCAATCAATTCATCAAACAGCACCCGCGAAACCAACATATCGCTTACGCCTATTACATGCGCGGCCTAGCAAACTACAAACACAACCAGAACCATCTTCTGGGGGCCCCCGCCGATCGCCGCAATGTTAGCCATCTAGTGAAAGCATTCTCGGACTTCAAGATCGTTACCCAAAATTATCCGAAAAGCCATTATGCAGCTGACGCTCGACAACACATGATCGATATCCGCAACCGTGTGGCCAAGTTTAATTTGCGTATCGCCAGCTATTACCTGGCCCGCCACGCCTACGTGAGCGCAAGTCGGCGCGCGCAAACCATTATTAGCAAGTATCAGGGCGCCCAAGCCGTCCCCAAGGCATTGCAGATCATGCAGCAAAGCTACGCCGGCTTGAACATGCCCAAGCTCGCCGCCGACGCGCAGTCAATACTCCAGACCTCGTATCCGCAGTATCTATTGCACGGATCAAGCTTTAGCCAGGCTGGCGATACTAAGCCAAGCGGAAAGGCAAAAGACAACAACTCGAAACACCAAAACAGCTAACGCAAGCGATTTGGAGTCCAGCGTAACGTCAAAGATCGCCGTAAACCGCCGTAATCGGGTAGCGACGATCCCGGCCGAAGGCTCGATGGCTGATCTTGGGCCCGGGCGCGGCCTGAAAGCGTTTGTATTCGTTGCGCCGAACCAAACCAGCGACGAGCCGCACATCGTCTTCTGAATAACCATAGGCAACGATTGTCTCGATCGTTTCCCCGCGCTCAACATAGGCTTCGACAATCGGGTCGAGCACGTTATAGGCCGGTAAGCTATCAGTATCCTCCTGGTCGGCCGCGAGTTCGGCCGAAGGTGCTCTGTCGAGTACCCGGCGAGGAATCACTTCGGTACGCGTGTTGCGAAACGACGCCAGCCGGTATACTTGAGTCTTGTAAACATCCTTGAGAGGGGCGAATCCGCCACACATGTCCCCATAAAGCGTGGCATACCCCACCGCCAATTCCGATTTGTTTCCGGTCGCCAGGACCATGTGGCCGAATTTGTTCGAAAGCGACATCAGCAATGCACCGCGCAAACGCGACTGCAGGTTCTGTTCGGCCACGCCTGAATCAGTGTCGCCAAACGCTGGCGCCAATGTTTCGAGCATGGTACCGAAGGCCGACTCGATGGATATCTCATCGAAGCGGGCACCGAGTCGTTTAGCCTCGTCGGATGCATCGGTATTGCTGATGTCGGCCGTGTACCTAGAGGGCATGGACACGGCCCAGACTCGGTCCCCCCCGACTGCATCCGCCGCAATAGCCAGGGTAAGTGCCGAGTCGATACCGCCCGAAAGCCCCACCAGTACACCTGGAAAACCGTTTCGCTCGACATAGTCACGCGTGGCGCGCACCAGCCCGTCGTAAACGCGTGCATCGGGTTCGGCGGGTGTCACCCGGTGCTGCACGGGGACTGGACCCGTTGTCGGCACGTCCAGACTAAAAACACCGTCATCGAATGCCGGGGCTCGCTGGATAACGTCGCCGTTGGCCGCCACGGTCGTAGTCTGTCCATCAAAGATCAGTTCGTCCTGACCACCGACGCAATTCACGTAGCTGATTGCTAGATTATTGGCCCGCGCCCGATCGGCCAGCAATTTTTCACGCTCGGCTTGTTTGTCGACATGAAACGGCGACGCGTTGATATTGATCAACAATTCCGCGCCTGCCCTTGCCGCCTCGGCCGTGGGCGCTGGCTCCCAAAGGTCTTCACAAATGGTCACGCCCACACGCCGCCCGCGAATCTCGAATACGCAGGGCCCCTGACCAGGATGGTAATAACGGCGTTCATCAAAGACACCGTAGTTGGGCAGACACTGTTTCCGATAAACGGCCTTAATTTCCCCATCGGACACAACCGCCGCAGCGTTGTAAATCGCGCCGTCAGCATATTCTGGATAGCCGAAAACCGCCGTAATGCCTTGAATCTCGTCTTGCAACCGATCCAGCGCATGGGCCACGGTTTTCGGCATACCGGCCCGCAGTAAAAGATCATCCGGCGGATAGCCAACAAGTGCCATCTCTGGACACACCACGATATCGGCGTCCAATTCATCGCGGGCGTGCAGCGCAGCGTCAATAATCTGACTGCAGTTACCATCGATATCACCAACCCAGACATTTTGCTGAGCAAGCGCGATGCGAAGTGGAAACTGATTCATGGGCAATCGCGTGAGGTTGAACGGGTTCAGACAGCGAAGGATCCGCACTGGCCGGCAAAGCTCTATGCCAAGGCAGTGGCAGACTTGGCATGATTCTAGGACAGGATCAGACTATCGTATCCCTGCAGCATTCGTCCTAATGAAAGGACGAGGCCGACCAGGAAGCAGCTTACCAATGTTGACGGCAGCCGATGCACCGCAACAAAGCAGCGTCATCATCCAACATAGCGCACGCACAGGCGGTCACCACGACCCCGAAAAGCGAGTGGATGCTTGTCGAAAAGATCCCCCAATCAGAACACTAGCCAAGACAACGCTGCATGGTATCGCCGATTTCGGCGGTAGAGCGGACCGTGGCCACGCCGGCGGCTTCGAGCGCCTTGAATTTGTCTTCAGCCGTGCCTTTGCCACCCGAGATGATGGCCCCGGCGTGGCCCATGCGTTTACCGGGAGGGGCCGTCACACCGGCGATGTAGGCCACAACCGGTTTGGTCATATGGGACTGGATGAATTCGGCGGCTTGTTCCTCGGCAGTACCACCAATTTCGCCAACCATGACCACACCTTCGGTCACCGGATCGGCCTCGAAGCGCTCGAGACAATCAATGAAACCCAAGCCATGGATCGGGTCGCCGCCGATGCCAACACAGGTGCTTTGACCCAAGCCATTCAAAGTGGTNNTGGTGAACATGCGCGGGCATAATGCCGATCTTGGCCTGCCCGGGCGTGATTACACCCGGGCAGTTCGGACCGATCAATACACTGTCGGACTCGTTAATCGCCGCGCGCACCCGGAGCATATCCAGTACCGGAATGTGTTCAGTGATGGCGATAACGGTCTGTATGCCGGCTGCCACGGCTTCCAGAATGGCGTCAGCTGCGGCTGGCGCCGGCACGTAGATCATGCTTGCGTTGGCACTGGTTTCTGCAACTGCTTCAGACACAGTGTTGAATACCGGCCGATCGAGGTGTGTCTGACCTCCGCGGCCGGGCGTGACACCGCCCACGATGTTGGTGCCGTAGGCCATGCACTGCTCGGAGTGGAATGTGCCCTGCGAGCCGGTGAAGCCCTGCACGATCAGGCGCGTGCTGTTATCGACGAGAATACTCATGGTAAAAATCCGTGATTGTTGTGGCGTCCGGGTTCAAAAAGCAGATCAACCGCGCGCGGCGGCAACGACTTTCTCGGCCGCATCGGTGAGATTGTCAGCGGCTATCAATTCGAAATCGCTATCGGCCAGTTTCTTGCGGCCCGCCTCGGCATTAGTGCCTTCCAGGCGCACCACCACCGGTACTGTGATGCCCACATCACCAGCGGCCTGGATGATGCCGTCCGCAATTAGATCACAGCGCACGATGCCGCCAAATATATTTACCAGTATCGCCTTGACATTTGCACCGGCCGTGATGAGCTTAAAAGCTTCAGTTACGCGTTCGGCCGTGGCCGCCCCCCCCACATCGAGAAAGTTGGCCGGCTCACCGCCGTGCAGCTTGACCAAGTCCATGGTACCCATCGCCAGACCGGCCCCGTTAACCATGCAGCCAATATTGCCGTCCAGCGTGATGTAGGCCAGATCGTGCTCGGCAGCCTCGGCTTCACGGGCATCTTCTTGCGTGATGTCGCGCATTTCGGCCGTCTCGGCGTGTCGAAACATCGCGTTGTCATCGAAGTTGAGCTTGGCATCGAGCGCCAGCAGGCTGTCGTCCCCAGTGGTCACTAGCGGGTTGATCTCGATCAGCGAGGCATCCTCGGTGATGAACAACTCATATAGCCCCTTCATAATCTTGACGAATTCGCTGACCTGGGTTTTGTTCAGACCTAGGAAAAAACCCAGCTCACGCGCTTGGTGAGGCCAGAAACCGGCCGCGGGCGGAATACTTACCTGCCGGATACGTTCAGGCGTGTTGGCTGCAACGTCCTCGATGTCAACGCCCCCCTCGGGTGATGCGATGAACGTCACACGTCGGCTGCCGCGGTCGACGAGCGCCGACAAATAAAGCTCGTCTACAACGTCGGCCGGGGTCTCCACGTAAACCGCCGGGATCGGGAGCCCTCCGGGACCGGTTTGCTTGGTTTCCAGAGTTGCGCCAATCAAAGCATCAGCGGCTTCATGGACTTGATCGAGGGTGTCGCAAATCTTGACACCCCCGGCCTTGCCACGACCCCCGGTATGCACCTGGGCCTTGACGACAAAGCGCTCACCACCGAGTGCTTGGGCAGCGGATACGGCCTCTTCGGCACTGCGCGCAACGCGACCGGCACCCACCGGCACACCGTAGCGCTCAAAAAAAGCCTTGGCTTGGTATTCGTGAACGTTCATGGAACTTGGCTCTCGACTGACCGGTTTCTATAAAGGGGTCATTGTCCTCTCACAGTTGGATCACGGCAATACACCATCAAGTCACCTCATTCGGGGCGGCAATTGGGTGCCTGCCTTCAACCCGATTACTGAGCGTCTTAACGCGTCTTAACGCGCCTCGTGAAAGCAGTCATCAATCCAGCCAAAATTTAGTAGCATCAATTCAAATTGTGTACTGTCGCGCTCATGATCCGCAGTCTGATCATCTTTATTGCTGTTATTGCACTTGTCGTCGGCCTTCGACGTTTAAGTAATGTCATGGTGCGCTACCGCCACCGGCGTGCCCGTCGATCGGTAACGGGTTTTCAGCCTACTGTGCGCTGTGTGCGCTGTGGCGCGCATTTGGCGCCTGGCGTTGGCCAGGAGACAGCCAACGGATCGGTTTGCGACATACCCGGCTGTAACGGTTCCGACCCGCGCGGCCCGAATCAGGACTGAGGGAGTCCGCATAGGTGACCAGCGCAAACAAACCGACCAACGACTGGCGCTCGCTACAAGCCGTTAACGCCTATCGTTTGCTGGTCAGCTCCGGGCTTATTGTGAGCCTGATTCTCGGGGTGCAGGATAAGTTGTTCGGCCCGGGGCTGGCGCCCGGTTTTTCCGGAACCGTCATAGGCTATTGGCTTGCGGCCATTGCCGCACTCGTTGCCGCACGTCTGCGCTGGGTCAATGTGGAGCGCCAGATACTGGCCACGGTAGTGCTCGACATCGGAGCGTTAAACGGCCTCATGTTGCTGAGCCACGGCGTACGCAGTGGCCTGGGTTTGCTGCTATTACTGCCGCTTGCAGCCGCCGGACTATTGCTTGGACTGCGCCTCGCCGGGATGCTTGCGGCTATCGCGGTACTGGCTCTGCTGACTCAGGAAGCCGCTTTACCGATTCTGATACCCAGCTCACATCCGGATTTCTTCGAGGCGGGTCTGACAGGTACTTATTATCTAATCTTGGTCTGGGCCTCGCACTGGCTGGCCATGCGGCTTGGTGCCAGCCAGGAGATGGCACGCATATTTGCCGGCCGCGCCCGCCGATTCCGCGAGCTGAATCATCAGATCATCGAGCAGATACCGACCGGCGCCATGGTGGTGGGCTCGGCGCGTCAAGTGCGACTACTCAACCGCAGCGCCGCCACCCTGCTCGGCCTGCCGCGGGAAACGAGCGAGGAACAACCGCTAGCAGCCGTAGCCCCGCAATTGGCCCGATCCATGGATCACTGGCGCCTTGGCCTCGACTACACCGAACATCTAAGCGGTCCCGACGGCGGTCTGGTCTTTATTTCCTACACCCATCTGACGGACGACTCCAAAGGCGATACATTGATCAGCATCGAGGACGGTCGCCGCCAGAATGAACGGATCCAACAACTCAAACTGGTCTCGATCGGGCGCTTGACCGCCAGTGTGTCGCACGAAGTCCGGAATCCGCTTTCCGCTATCAGTCATGCAACCGAATTACTGCGCGAATCCAGTGATCAAAGCGACGATGACGAGCGCCTGTTATCAATCATCGAACGCCACATCGGGCGAATAGATGACATTACGTCGCGCATGTTAGGGCTAGCCCGGCGGTCTTCGGAGACTCGCCGCCGCATCCAATTGAAATCTTGGCTGGCCGCGCGCGCTGAGGATTATTGCCAGTCGCGGAAAGACCCCCCGGTAATTGACA
Source organism: Salinisphaeraceae bacterium UBA4764 (assembly GCA_002403445.1). Taxonomy (GTDB): domain Bacteria; phylum Pseudomonadota; class Gammaproteobacteria; order Nevskiales; family Salinisphaeraceae; genus Salifodinibacter. The sequence continues at coordinate 28,084 of DHHU01000064.1, forward strand.
CGTCCCAAGTCGCCCCCGATACCACGGCAAATTGTGATCCTGCACAGCTCGAGCAAATCGTCATTGGCCTCTGGAACAACGCCTCGTTTCATGCCAGATTGCCCGGAAAAACGCTACGCGTTGCAATGGCCACGGGTCACGACAGCGAAGGCCGACCATGGATGGATATTACAGATAACGGCCCAGGCATCGAAACCGAGAGCTTGTCCGAAGTTCTGGAGCCGTTTTACACCACCGCCGGGAACGGTACCGGACTTGGGCTGCACATTGCCCGCGAACTGGCGGCGGCCAATGCCGCCCGGTTAAGCGTCCGCCCCAATACCCGTGGCGCCTGTTTTCGCTTGACCTTCAACCTGGCATCCTCCGACCCGCCCGCAGATCAAAGCCCATGAGCCAAGCCATCATGTCCAGTCGATCAGCTCCGAAATCCGTTCTTGTAGTCGACGACGAAGCCGATATCCGTGAACTCGTAGAGATGACACTGTCTCGGATGGGACTGACGAGTGAGGCCGCTTCCACGCTGGAAAAAGCACGTCGGGCACTGGCTTCCGGCACATTTGATCTTTGTCTCACCGACATGCGATTGCCCGACGGCGATGGGCTTGATCTGGTCGAGGAGCTTGCCAACCGGCCCGATGCGCCGCCCATTGCGGTGATTACCGCCTACGGCGACGTGGAAACGGCCGTACATACACTCAAGGTGGGCGCATTCGACTTCGTCGCCAAGCCCATCAAAGTGGATCAGCTGCGCACGCTGGTGCAACAAGCGCTGCAACTAGGCCACCCAGCGCTTGGTCAAACCCAAACCGACCAACCGTCGAGAAACCGGCCACTGATCGGCGATTCGAGGCCCATGCAGCAACTGCGTGAACAACTCGACAAAGTACGTCGCAGCCAGGCACCAATCCACATCAATGGTGAATCGGGCACCGGCAAGGAGCTGGTCGCGCGCGCGATCCATGCCGAAAGCAGCCGCGGCAACGGTCCATTCGTTCCGGTCAACTGCGGTGCGATCCCCGGTACGCTGATCGAGTCGGAATTGTTTGGATACGTAGCGGGCGCGTTTACCGGTGCGGTGCAAGACACCGACGGTCTATTCGCCAAGGCATCGGGCGGCACCCTATTTCTCGACGAGGTCGCCGAGTTGAATAGCGCTACACAAGTCAAACTCTTGCGCGCATTGCAGGAACGCGCCATAAGACCGGTTGGCGGCAACGTCGAAAAAGCAGTGGATATCCGCGTGCTCAGTGCTGCACAGACCAATCTGGCAAACGAGGTTTCCAAAGGCGAGTTCCGTCCGGATCTGTTCTATCGCCTGAATGTGATCGAACTCCAGGTACCACCGCTGCGCCATCGCCGCGACGACCTGCCACCTCTTGCTGATGCCATCCTTAAACGTCTTGCACAACGTGATGGATCAAGGTCGGTTTATCGCCTCGGCGACGAGGCGCTCTCACGGCTGTCGCGCTACCATTTTCCTGGCAACGTGCGCGAGCTCGAAAATATACTAGAGCGGGCGGTTGCCATGGCCGATGACACGCTGATCAGCGAACCCGACCTGGGGCCACTGGCCGGGGCAGCATCAGAACCCGGACCGACAGACTACGCTTCAGCATCCGGAACGAATTCGACGACTGAGGGCTCGGCCCCCGCACATGAAACGGCGAACAGCGACCAACCGGCTCTCAACCTTGTCGAGGAATTGGAATCCCTGGAACGCAAGCGCATCGAGCAAGCTCTGGCTGCCTGCCGCTACAACAAAACCCGGGCCGCCGAAAAACTCGGCATATCATTTCGTGCGCTGCGCTACCGCCTGGCCAAGCTCGGGATAGACTAGCGGAAAGCTGGCGGCAAAAACCGTCCCCGCGGCATTTGAGGTGCTATCAAACGACGTGGCCGAGTGCTTTTGCTAATCTCGATCATGGGCGTGTAAAGGAGTAATACACTATGGCTGAAGCGACATCGAGTGTGCCGGTTTTCGACTACACCGGTGTCAATGCAAACGGCGAACGGGTTAAAGGACGAATCGAGGGCGACAGCGTCACCAGCGTTCGTGTAGTACTGCGCAAACAAGGTATCCGGCCGACCAGCGTCCGCCCCTACAAACCGATGACGCTATTTTCGTCGCGCCAAAAACCGGTCAAACCCGTTGATATCGCGATCGTGTCCCGACAGTTGGCCACCATGCTGGGCGCGGGCGTGCCGCTGGTACAGTCACTTGATGTCATTGCGCGGGGTGCCGACAAGAAAAAACTGGCCGAACTCTTGGACGCCATCCGCAGCAGCATCGAAGGCGGACGCACACTGGCCGAATCGCTGGCTGAGCACCCCAAGCACTTCGACGATCTATACGTGAATTTGGTCGCGGCGGGCGAACAGTCCGGCTCCCTTGAATCGCTGTTGCAGCGCATCGCGACTTATAAGGAAAAGACCGAGGCCATCAAGGCCAAGATCCGTAAAACCATGTATTACCCGTCGGCGATCATCATCGTCGCGATTATCGTAACCGGTATCTTACTGTATTTCGTGGTGCCGCAGTTTCAGTCGCTATTCAACTCATTCGGCGCACGACTGCCTGCATTCACGCGTCTTGTCATCGGCCTGTCACACGATGTCCAGAGCTACTGGTATCTATTTATCGGCGCTTTCGCGGGCCTCATTACTTCGGTTGGCTGGGCACGTAAGCGCTTTTACGGTTTTCGCTACCGAACCGATCAGCTATTGCTGAAAATACCGCTGATCGGCCCTATTTTGTACAAAGCGGCCGTCGCACGTTTTGCTCGTACTCTCTCGACGTTGTTCGCGGCCGGCGTGCCGTTGGTTGACGCATTGGAATCGGTCGCCGGCGCGGCCGGGAATCTGATTTTCAACGAGGCCACGCTACACATTCGAGATCAAGTCACCACCGGCCAACAGCTTCAGCGCGCCATGAACGAAACGCGCATGTTTCCCAATATGGCTGTACAGATGATCGCAATTGGCGAAGAAGCCGGATCGCTGGACGGCATGTGCGCCAAGGTCGCAGACTTCTATGAAGAAGAAGTCGACAACAAGGTCGACAGTCTATCGAGTCTTCTGGAGCCGTTTATCACCATACTAATCGGCATCATTGTCGGCGGTATCGTGGTTGCCATGTATTTGCCGATCTTCCAGCTTGGATCGGTTGTCTGAATGACACCATCCTTAGCCCAGGGTTTGAATGCGCAGAGTGGGTGGTTCTGGCTGTTGGTTGCAGGCCTCCTCGGCCTGGCTATCGGCAGTTTCATCAACGTGGTCATTGTGCGCCTGCCGCGCATGATGAACGCCGAATGGCACCGGGCTGCCGCCGACATAACCGGCACCGCACCTCCCGAAGATGCTGAAACCCGCGTCTCACTCGCTTGGCCACCGTCAGCCTGTCCTTTATGTGATGCGCGCTTGAAACCTTGGCACAACGTGCCGGTTCTCAGTTTTGTTGCACTGCGTGGGCGTTGCCATGCATGCCGGCAGCGTATCAACGTCTTGTACCCGCTGGTCGAACTTATGGCCGCAGCTGTGTGCCTATTGGCCGTATGGCATTTTGGCCCTACTCCCGCTGCTTTGGGTGCCGTCATACTGGGCTTGCTATTGTTGCCCGCGGCCATGATTGACGCGCGAACCTATCTACTTCCCGACAGCCTCACACTGGCGGCACTCTGGGCCGGGCTGCTCGCCAGCCTCGGCCATGCCTACGGGGTATCGTCCGTGACGCCGGCAGCGGCCATTGCCGGTGCAGCGCTGGGTTACACCGCGCTCTGGATTCTTGAGCGCGGATTTTATCTGGTCACGGGCCGGCGGGGCATGGGCCAGGGCGATTTCAAGCTCACCGCCGCTCTGTGCGCTTGGCTCGGGCCAAGCGGCTTGCCGCTGATCTTGTTTCTAGCCGCCTGTCTGGGCCTCGCGGCAAGCGCAGTATTGGCGCTTAGCGGCCGCATGGATAGCGCCCGGCGTATCGCCTTTGGGCCATGGCTGGCATTCGCAGGATGGATCGGGTTCATGTATGGCCCTGAACTGATCGGTGCATATACAGCCGCCACCGGCTTACAATAAACTACCGTTCGCAAAATACAGGGAGATTAAGGCGAATGGCCCAATTACTGACGATCGGCCTGACCGGCGGTATTGCCAGCGGCAAGTCGGTCGTGTCCAGCGCATTTGAAAAACTTGGGGCCGGTGTGATCGACGCTGACCGCATCGCGCGCGACGTGGTTGCTGACGGTACACCCGCGCTCGAAGAAATACACGTAGCTTTCGGCGACGCCGTATTCACAGACGACGGCCGCCTAGATCGTCGTGCCCTGCGGCGGAAGATTTTCGCCGACAGTGACGCCCGAGCACGCCTAGAAGCCATCACCCATCCGCGCATCCGCACCGAACTTGCCGCCCAGCGCGACCAATGCAAAGCCCCCTATTGCATCCTCGTGATCCCCCTGTTGGCCAAATCGAAAATGCGCGACCTGGTGGATCGCGTGCTGGTTATCGACGCCCCGCGCGAAGTGCAGCTTGAAAGGCTAAAGGAGCGTGACGACATCGATGATGAATTGGCCGCGCAAATGATCGACGCCCAAGACAGTCGTCGGGAGCGACTGGCGCTGGCCGACGACGTACTGATCAACACCGGCCCGCGCAAGGATATCGGCGATCTGGCGGCAGCTTTTCACTCTGGCTATCTAAGACTGGCACACGGCGAATTGACAGAGCTCGCCCCACTGCATCTGCCCGGATAGAGTAGTTGGCCGCTTGGCGGGGTAGCGCCACCGGATTACACTGGAAGCCCACCCGTAGCGAGGCCTTAGCTTGGCAAGCGGAACCCACGCCTTCGAACAACCGCTCAACGAACGAATACGTGGCTTCATGCGTCTGGAGTATCTGTTCGCTCGGCTGGCCTATCATCGAGCCGACACAAGCGCCTGGGGCCGCCGCGCGGCACTCGAAGTCATACTCGATGTGCTGAGCGTGTTGTCACGATTTGACATCAGCGGCGAGGTCAGCAAAGCGCTCGGTAAGTGTTACTCGCAGATGGCTTCGTTTCGCGGCACCGACCACTCGATGAGCCAGTCGATCGATGAAACCCTGGCCCAGATCGACGATTTGGGCCGACGTATTCAGCGCGTCCCGTCGAACTTTGCCAGCTACCTGCTGCGTGACGATGAACTACTTTATAACCTCAACAATCGCAGCCCAATCGCGGGCGGAAGCTGCGGCTTCGACTTGCCAGCCTATCAATTCTGGCTGGCCCAGCCGGCAGAACGTATTGAAGCTGATATTGCGCATTGGTGCCAGTATTTCGGGATATTCGAATCGGCGATCGATCTGTTGCTGGGCCTGTTGCGAGATGGTGCAACGCCGAGCATCGAGACCGCCGAGAAAGGCGTGTGCATCTACAACACGACGCCAAATGCCCTGATGCTTCGTGTTTTTGTGGACACAGCCACGGTTTTTCCACAGATAAGCGCTGGACGTCACCGCGCGACGATCCGCTTTATGGGCCATGTAGACCAATCAACGCGCGTCAAGCAGTCTCAAGCTACTTTCCATTTCCAACTGGCCTGTTGCAGCTACGTATGAACGAGCAAACACCTCGGTGCCCCGAGTGCGGTCAACCTACGGATCACAGCGTTAACAATCCAGCACGCCCTTTTTGCAGCACCCGCTGCAANNGAGTCATCAAGCTAGAGATAACTAATTCGGCCAGAGCCCCCGGATTGCCGCAATGCCTTGGGCGTTGTGGCAGCGCGCCGTTTCCCGGTCCTTGGGCATGACACCGCCGAGTGCATAAACCGGCAAAGCCTTGTCGCCGCGGTTCCAGAGCCACTCTGGCCAGCCCATGCCCACTACGCCAGGATGTGTTGATGTGGCCCGGACCGGTGAGAGGGTTGCAAAATCAGCCCCTGCCTCGACGGCTTGTCCCAACTCAAAGGCGTTATGAGTTGATAGCGCAAACCATGAGTCAAGACTAACGGGCCGGCTTAATTCTTGTTTAAGGGCTTTGGCAGGCCAGTGCAGACCGGCCGCCCCCAGACGGTCGACCATGGCTGCATCACGATCGAGCATGACACTTGCCCCTACACGCGCCGCTCGGGCTATAACCGATTCGGCCAATGCTTGGTAGGCGGTATCCGAAAGTTTAGGCTGGCGCAGCCGCAGCCAACGGATACCTGTGGCCAGAGCCTTGTCCAGTCGGGCCAACCAGTCGGCCTCATCGACTGAGCCGGCCAGGGGCGGCGTCAGCAGATAATCCGTTGGCAATGCCAGCGCGTTCAAAATGACCTCGGTTGCCGGCAGTGCCTTGGGATCCCGCATGGTAGCCGGTTGCACAAAACGCACGAGCTGACCTTCGCGACCATGCACCCGCCCTGCCCAGTCTTCAACGACGAAAACATTCAAACGCACCGGCACCGCACCCAGCCCGTGCGCAAAACGAATCAACGGTCGCGCCCTTTGAACACGGATGCCCGCTTCTTCATCGAGTTCACGTCCTAGCGCCTCACGGGCCGACTCACCGGCTTCGATTTTGCCGCCGGGAAATTCCCACTGTCCGGCACTGGTCTTGCCATCGGGCCGGCACGCAACCAGAACCCGACCATGGCAATCCAAGGCCACACCAATGGCTACCTCCAGAGGCGATTGGCTTTGACTGTTGGACACCTAAAACAGCTGACTCAACTGCGATAATCGGCGTTGATACGCACGTACTCGTATGACAGGTCCGAAGTCCAGACTGTTGCGGATTCCTCGCCACGACCCAGATTAACCTTGATGGTGTATTCAGACCGCGCCATGACAGCAGCGCCGTTGGCTTCGCGGTAGTCGGGGTCGAGACTGCCGCCTGTAACTACCGCCACATCATCCAGATGAATCGACACGTTGTCGACGGAAAGATCTTCCACCGGTCCGCGACCGACCGCGGCCAGAATCCGACCCCAGTTGGGGTCGCCGGCAAAGCAGGCGGTCTTGACCAACGGCGAATGCGCGATGGTGAACGCCATCGCACGTGCTTCAGCGACGCTGGAAGCGCCATTGATCTGCAGCGTGATGAATCGCGTGGCGCCCTCGCCATCGCGCACGATAGCTTGCGCCAGTTCCTGGGCCAGGCTTGTCAGCGCCTCCACGAAAAGCCGCCAATCATCTTCCTCGTCGGTCCCAAGCCGCGGGCCGCGGGCCGTCGCTGCTAAGCAGAAAGCATCGTTGGTGGACGTGTCACCGTCCACTGAAATACAAGAAAACGATTGATCGTTCGCCTCTCGAATCGCGGCGTCGAGATCGGCTTGCGATACGCCCGCATCGGTTGCCGCAAACGCTAGCATAGTAGCCATGTCCGGGCGAATCATGCCCGAGCCCTTGGCTATACCGGTCAGCGTAACGGTTTGACCCTCTGCCGTGGTAATCTGACGCGAAGCGCCCTTAGCTGCAGTATCCGTGGTCATGATCGCACGCGCTGCGTCGAGCCAGCTGCCCGCGGCCTCCGTCTCGGCCAATCGATCGATCGCCGACAGCAAACGCTCCATGGGCAGCCGCTGCCCGATCACCCCGGTCGAAAAGGGCGCGACCTGTTGTGACGCCACGCCATAGACTTCAGCCACGCGGCGACAACATTCCCCAACATCGATCTCCCCTTGGCTTCCGACGCCGGCATTGGCGTTGCCGCTATTGACAAGCAGCATACGAACCGACCCCCGTTCGACCGCTTCTCGAGCGGCCCGGACCGGCGCCGCAGCGAAAGCGTTACGTGTGAACACGGCAGACACGACACTACCGGCATCCAGTTGTAATAAGACCAAATCAGGCCGACCCGCCGCTTTGATCGCGGCATCCACGACCGCCCACTGTGCGCCGGATACTGGCAATAGATCATGGGGCTCAGTGAGATTAACAGCCATTAGGTTCGGGACAGTAGTTCAATGAGCAGACATCCAATGAGAGGTGGTCCAGCAATAAGTGCAATTCGAAACTTGTCTTGAGCAGCTTAAAAGCCGACAAAACGGATTCTGTTTGGCTTTTAACCCAAGGGTGGCCTAGTCGCCACTGTATTTCTGTCTGTTTTAAGCCTGCGCACTCTTTCGTATTCAGTCCTTAAAACAATGTTGAAAAACTCGCGTCACGAAACAAGGAGTCAACCGCGCCCGTGGCAGTGTTTGTATTTCTTGCCAGAGCCACAGGGACAAGGTTCATTGCGACCAATCTTGCGTCCATCCCGCACAATGGTTTCCGGCACAACGTCGGCGTCCTGCTCGCTTCCAGGCGGCGCACCGCTCCCGGGGCCGACTCCAGAACCTGCCGATACAGCCTCCGCTTCTGCCATTGCCGGATCGGTCGGTGCCGAAGCTTCGTCATGCTGAAAATTGAGATTGGCCTGCTGACGGCGGCTGGCCTGTTCAGCGTCTTCGGAAATTTCTTCCGTAATTTGGCCGCGGGCCAGCACCGTGACGGTTTCGTGTTTCAAGCGCTCCAGCATGGTGTTGAACATTTCAAACGCTTCACGCTTGTATTCATTTTTCGGATCTTTCTGGGCAAAACCCCGCAAATGAATACCCTTGCGCAGGTAATCCATGGCCGCCAAATGTTCTTGCCAGAGTGAATCGATCACCTGGAGCAATACCGCCTTCTCAACGTCGGCCACGATCTCGGGCCCCACCTCGGCCCGTTTGGCTTCATAGGCATCCTTGAGGCGGGTGTCGATGCGCTCTCTCAAGCCTTCTTCGTCGAGTCCGGTTTCTTCGTCGAGCCATTGCTTAATCGGCAGATTCTGGCCGAAGTTGTGCTCGATAGCTTCTTCCAGCCCGGCAATGTCCCACTGTTCCTCGAGGGTTTCCGGCGGCACGTGTTCACTGATGATTTCGTCGACAACGTCCGACCAGATGTTGTCCACGATGTCACCGACATCGTCGGCATCCATAATTTCATTGCGCTGTTCATAGATGACTTGGCGCTGGTCGTTGGCGACATTGTCGTATTCGAGCAGCTGCTTGCGAATGTCAAAGTTGTGCGATTCGACCTTGCGCTGGGCGTTCTCGATGGCGCGAGTGACCCAACGGTGTTCGATGGCTTCACCTTCTTCCAGCCCCATGTTTTGGAGCATCGAGCGCAGACGGGGCGGCGTGAAAACGCGCATGAGGTTGTCTTCAAGCGACAGGTAAAAGCGCGAAGAGCCAGGATCGCCCTGACGCCCGGAGCGGCCGCGGAGCTGGTTGTCGACACGCCGTGATTCGTGGCGTTCCGAGCCAATTACAAGCAGTCCGCCAGCCTCGACCACCTGCTCGTAGGCTTTCTTGTATTCGTCTAAAACGCGCTGACGTCCAACTTCATCGCCTTCTTCGAGGGCGCTGAGTGCCAGATCGGAATTACCGCCGGGCACGATATCGGTACCTCGACCAGCCATGTTGGTGGCAATAGTAACAGCCGATGGCTGGCCCGCATCGGCGATGATCTGGGCCTCCCGCTCGTGTTGTTTGGCGTTTAACACTTCGTGCTTGATACCGCGTTTCTGCAGCAGGTCCGATAGTACTTCCGAAGCCTCGATGGACGCTGTACCGATCAACACCGGCTGGCCTTTTTCAGTGGCTTCTTGGGTCTCGTCGGCGATCGCGTTGAACTTTTCGTTCGCCGTCATGTAGATCTGGTCAGGGAGATCGGTTCGCCGCAACGGCCGATTGGTGGGGATAACCACCACTTCCAGACCATAGATTGTCTGGAACTCGTAGGCTTCGGTATCGGCGGTGCCGGTCATGCCCGCCAATTTATCGTACATCCGGAAAAAGTTTTGGAACGTGATAGAGGCCAGCGTCTGATTCTCCTGCTGAATCGGCACGCCTTCCTTGGCTTCCATCGCCTGATGCAAACCATCCGACCAGCGCCGCCCTGGCATGGTCCGGCCCGTGAATTCGTCCACGATGACGATCTCGTTGTTCGAGACAATGTAATCGACGTTGTTTTGATACAGGGTACGCGCCCGGAGTGCTGCGTTCATGTGGTGCATGAGCGCGATATTGTTGGCGTCGTACAGGCTATCTTCCGCACCCAGAAGACCGGCCTCCTGAAGCAATTGCTCGACGTGCTCGTGACCTTCTTCGGTGAGATAGACCTGTTTATCTTTTTCTTCTTTCCAGTAGTCGCCTGGCCCCTCTTCCTCAGTCTGTTCAGTGAGATATCCAACCAGCGGATCGATCTTGCGACAAATATCCGGATCTTCGTCGGTAGGCCCGGAAATGATCAAAGGCGTGCGCGCCTCATCAATGAGAATCGAGTCCACTTCGTCAATGATCGCGTAGTGAAGACCGCGCTGGACGCGATCCTCGGGCGAGAACGCCATGTTGTCGCGCAGATAATCGAAGCCAAATTCGTTATTGGTACCGTAGGTTACGTCGGCGGCGTAAGCCGCGCGTTTTTCGTCCTGATCCTGACCGGAGTAGATGACCCCAACTGTAAGACCAAGAAAGCCATAGAGCTGGCCCATCCATTCGGCGTCGCGCGATGCCAAGTAGTCGTTAACGGTCACAATATGCACGCCTTCGCCCGTCAAGGCATTGAGATAGACGGCAAGCGTGGCAACCAATGTCTTACCTTCGCCGGTTTTCATTTCGGCAATCTTGCCTTGATGCAGTACCGCACCGCCCACGATCTGCACGTCAAAATGCCGCATGCCCACGGTTCGCTTGGCGGCTTCTCGAACCACGGCGAAGGCCTCGTCACGCAAGTCGTCCAGGGTTTCCTTGCCCTCAAGCCGCCGGCGGAATTCCTCGGTCTTGGCCGCCAGTTCGGCGTCGGACAACCCTTCCAGCTTGGGCTCGAGCTTATTGACCGCGTCGACATCCTTGTGAAGTTTTTTCACAATGCGGTCGTTGCGGCTGCCGATCAGTCGAGTAATTATGTTAGCCATGCACGTGCAAACTGTTGAGAAAGACGGCATACGTATGCCGGAGATATGACTTAATGATAACTTAGCCGCCTTACCGGTTTCATGCCTGTAGCTACTTGGCGACGGGCGGATCTTTTAGTGGTATGACGCCAACAAGCAGACCGCGTTCCATTCAGGCCGTGCTTTATGCCGCGAGTGACCGGATGGGCCACACTCTCAAGCGGGTGAATTATCTGCGGCAGATCCATGCCGTGGTGCTGGAGGCGCTTCCCCCGGAATTGGCCGGCCAAGTCCACACTGCCGCGTATGAACGCGCGCAGCTGACATTACATGTGGCCAATGGTTCATTGGCGACGAGGCTACGCTATATGCAGCCGCAGATCGCCAGAGCACTGGCACGCCAACGCAAATTGCCACTAGACGGTTTGGAAGTCCGGGTTCGTCCCGGCGAGTTTGACCCACCAACCCCGGCACGACCGCGTCTTCAATTCCCCGATCGCGTAGCTGATCAAATGCACTCGATCGCCGAAGGCATTGAATATCGACCCTTAGCCGATGCGCTCAAGCGTCTTGCCGCGTCCGGTCGCGAGAACTCCGAATGAGGCCTGCATCATTCACGGGCTTGTCCTAAGCACACCGGCGCCAATGACTGAATCAAATATCGCTTGTGTGCCGGAGTAGCTAAATGCCTTCAATCTGCTGTTTTTGTCCGCAATTAGCATCGTAAATAGCCTGAGCATAATGCTCGAACTGCGACAGATATTGCCAACTGATCGCTCGCACAACAGTCAGATTCCACTGTTGATAACTAAACAATGCCACAGTAAGAATCTGCTGCCGACTTAGGCGCGCTTCAAAGCGCTTGTCAATCGAACCGGCTTGGGCAAGATCGTCGAGCGCTTCCGCCCCTACAGACAGGTGGTGGCCTGTCCTGTCAGGCGAGCCCATAGGTTGCGCGCATCCATGCAAATCTGAACGCCGCGGTTCAAGTTCAGAACATCCTGCCGATCCGGATCGACCTCCAGCTCAGCCAACGCCACTGCTCGGCTTGTCTGTCATCCATGACAGACAGTGCCGGAGCGGCTCCAGCTTGATTTCTAGGATTCGCTCAGCCACCCCTAGCGACGCATCTGGAGTATACGATCGTAGTGGGGAAGAAAATCGGCGCCGTCGATTAGAATGCGAGTAAGGTAATCGCTATAGAGTTAGCATCGCCTTGAAATACCACGCGGCCGGTGGGCAACACCTAACTCGACACGATGATTCAGGGCGGTGGATAGATCAACCAGATCCATTGGCCGCCCAAATTTTTCAGCCAGCAGAGTCATGAGTTCGCAGACTCATTCGGCGCTGTGCGACGTATGACCGCGCACGGGAACATCGAAATCACTTTCCACGGTCAAGCACGCGCTGGCCGACGGACCGCACAAGATTTCGAGTCGAATGCCCGGCTGGTCTTTCAACTCCGCCTCCAGAGCATTCGCGATAATATCCAGACCGCTACTCAAGGCCTTTACCCGTTACCCACCGCCGCGAGTTGGTTTTCCCGACGCGTCGCCCGACCGCCGCGTATTTCGTAGACATGGTCGGCCAGTTCTGTGAAAGTCGGACGGTGCGATATCGACAAAATAGTATATTCGTGGCCCAAGTCACGCAGAGTTTCGCTTACGGCGGCCTCGGTTTCCGGATCTAGGGCGCTGGTGGCCTCGTCAAGTATCAACAAGCGGGGGCTGTGCGCCAAGGCGCGTGCGATAACGATACGCTGACGCTGCCCGCCGGAAAACCGGCTACCGTGCTCACCTACGTCGGCGTTCACACCGTTTGGCAGCTGTTCAATGAAATCCCAGGCGCCGGATTTTTTCAATGCCCAGACGGCGTCGGCTTCGCTAATGTCCGGATTGCCGACGGCAACATTGGCCAAAATCGTGTCGTGCAGCAGCGTGGTGTCCTGTGGCACGTATCCGATCATGCCGCGCCAGGCCCGAATATCCAGATCATCGATCGGAACACCGTCGATCTCGATGCGACCTGTATCAGCCCGCAACAACCCGATAATCAGGTCAACCACCGTGGTCTTACCGGCGCCCGATTCCCCAACCAGCGAAACCACACCGCCCGCCGGAATCCACAAGTCGAGATGGTGCAATACGCTTTGGTCGCCATAGCCAAAGCCCACACCAATGAATTCAACGCCCTGAGTTAATGTTGGCTGGCGCAGTCCAAAGCCCGGCTCGTAAGCTTTTTCGGCCTCGGCGATAGACGCCTGCATCGACCAGTAGAACGACTCGCTGACCACCAGTTGCTGATATTGCTGCTGCAACTTCGAAAGATTGGTGAGCATCCGCGCCAGCACCACAACAAGGACCATCACTTCAGGGAGTTTCAAGTTCCAAGTCACCAGCGCTAGCACCACCCCCCCCACCAAAAGCAATCCGGTCAGAAACTCCTGCATCTGCTTGAGAGCATGCTTGCTCAATACCTGCTTGCGCAGGGCCTTGTTGAGACGCCGCGTCTGGCGCTGGAGCAATGCGTCCATCTCGGACTCCCGCGCCATCGACTTTAAGGGCTTGAGCGAAGCCAGCGAATCGGTAAGCAGTGACAACAGCGAGCGGAACATGAGCTGCTGTTTCGAACCGGCTTTGCGCGACATGCTCACGAAAACACGGAGTGAGCCAAATATCGCCGCACCAGCAACCACAGCCAGTACAGCCGCCCGCCAGTTGACCAGAAGTGCAACTACCAGAAAGACAACCGCTTGCGCCAAGGTGGCCGTCAACCGAGCGCCGCTCAGAAAAGCATCGGCGCTGCGAGTGGCTTCGGTCGACACCGTATTGGCTAGGCCACCCGAGCGCTGTTGCAGAAAATAGGTCCAGCGCGAGTTCGACAGCGCGTGCAGAAACCGCAGCCGCATGTCGGTAGCAATCATTGCCACTGTATAGCCCACCTGAAGATAGGCGAAGACCGCCAACGCTGTTTTGATGATCAGACCCATCACGATTAAGGCGACCAGCACCCCCAGCGTCGGCGCCAGACCAAAGAACGCTAGAATATCCGAGACTGCTCGCGAAGCACCACTGTCACCCATGCTGCCCGCGGTACTTTTGGCCATGGTAAGCAGTGGCAACAGCGTGGTCAGCGTCAACCCCTCACCCAACCCGGCGACGATCAGACTCAGCGCTACAACGATGCACTGCTTCGGGTATTGACGGATAAACGATTTCAGTACGCCCAAGGATTAAAGCCCATGCATCAACGGGAAGTCATATTGATATGATACAGCCCGCTGCCCAAATCGGGCCCACTAGGCGCCATTTAATCCACGGCATTGGATTTTATCGCGGCCCTATTGGGTCACCGCTACCAGATGTAGGGACTACTCTTAGAGAAATGCACTAGAAAATGCCAGCGCAGTTTAGGGGGGCGCTCGATTCAAAATGACTTGGCTAAAAGTGGTCCTCAGGCCTTTTGACTCGCCCGGAACTCATTAAGCCTGTTTTTAAGCCATAACTTATAACGATAATGAACGAGTGTGTCTCTGTATGAAATCGACTGGCGCGGAATCTCGTAGGCATTCGGGGCGGTATTGGCACTGGCACGACGAGTTGAAAACCCTGTGAGATAACCCGTTTCTTTCGCGATGAATCGCGTGGCTTGATTGTAGTCACCGTAGGGATAGCACAGATGCTGTACAGGCTGGCCGAGCAGATCCTCAAGTCCTAGTTTACTGGCGCGCAACTCGTTTTTCTGAGCCTCTGGGTCGAGCGCGCCAAGATGCGGGTGCGTAGCGGTATGTGAGCCAATCGTGATGCCGTTTGCGGCCAGCTCACGCAGGTTTTGTGTGCCCATCAACGCCGCTGATTGGGCTTTTTCGCCGCTGACCCAATCGGCAACCCCCCCAATCCTCGCTGCCACTATAAAAACAGTCGCCGGCAGTCCGTATTCCTGCAGCACTGGCCAAGCATAGTCATGAAAATCCTGATAGCCATCGTCGAACGTCAACACAACTGCCGGCTGCGGCAACGGTTGGTTAAGGAACAAGCCTTCGTAAGCGGTTTGAATATCGATAACTGTAAAACAGGACTCGAGCAAAAAACGCATTTGGTCACGAAACCGGCTTATATGGCAATACTGGCCCTTACTGTTTTTCGGACGCGCGAAATCCCCCACGTGGTGATACGTCAATACTTTGACGCGCGGCGCCCTACTCAAGCGGTATGGCCTTTTACTGTCCGTCGCGCCTGACACCGAAGCCGAACTGGGCTCGAAATCAGCCACGTAGCGCGACCGGCCAGAGCCCGGAGCACCGCATTCGAAGCTGTGTAATGATACTTGAAGGCACCAACCTGCTTAATGGTGACCTTATCAAGTGGTTAAACCCCAAGCGCGGATGTACCCGGAGAGTGCGGTGACATACTGCTGCCCAAGCCCATCCCAGCACCCGTTCGAACGCCCGGCTTTCGTAAAGCCCGACGCGCGCATTTGCGGCTTGTAGACGCAACAGCCAGTCTTCTGCCCATACAAGGCTTTCTAGATCAGTCGTACCTTCTTTTGTGGCCGAGCGCGGCAGAAATTGGTGTCGCTCCAGGTCGGCCTCGCTGTATGCCATGCCGAGCCAATCCAACTGTGGGCGATATATCGCCCGTTGTCGCTCTTCGATGCGCCTCGCATTAGCTTTGGTCGAGCGATTGCCGTGCGCCCGGCAACACACCAGTACCCGAGGCAGGCTTCGCATCCGACAATGAGGGGCCATCCGCACCCAGAGCTCGTAATCTTCACTCATGTCGAATTGCTCATCGTATCGGAAGCGCCGCAGCAGATCGGTACGGGCCATCACGCTCGGCTGCGCAAGACAACTATTGAATATGAGCATGGCCGCGGCGTCATCGGGGTTTGCAGGCCGTCGTTTAACTTTATGGCGAAGTAGCCGTCCCGAGGCGTCCATCCAGTTTGTCCAGGACCCCACTACTCCGCAATCCGGATTCGCATCCAAAAAAGCCGCCTGCACTTCAAGGCGCTTTGGATATGCATAATCATCGCTGTCCAGCGAAGCAATATAAGCCCCATGAGCAACTTCGATACCGTGGTTGCGGCTGCCGGGAATACCCAGGTTATTGGCGTTGGAAACTAGCCGGACCCGGGGGTCGGCATAGCGCTTTACAACTCCGGCCGTATCATCAGTCGACGCATCGTCGACAACTATTAGTTCGAAATCCTCAAACGACTGCGCCAGCACACTGTCGATGGCGTCGCCGATTAATTCCGCGCGGTTATGGGCCGGTATTACGACACTAACCTGTGGACGGGTATGAACCGTCATCTATTGTTCCTATTTGATATTCGCGAGATTAACCGCGTACAAGCGATTTTCAAACACCTTAAAAAAGGTCTTTTCAAACCAGATTTGAGAAAGCCATTATCGCGTATTTCACTAATTTTCGACAGTGCGCCAACTTCATATGGACTGGCAAACCTGTAGTCTGACAGTTTGTGTCCCTAGTCTTAGACAACGGTTAATTCATCGTGCCCATCCGGCCATTATCCGCTAAAAAGTCCAGTTTCCATTAAATCCGATTTACATCTCGCTGGCTTAGGCTCGACTCAACATGAATAAAACGATCTGGATTCTATGGGTGCAGGGATACGATAACGCCCCATCCATCGTCAAGAAATGTATAACTTCCTGGGTTACTCAGAATCCCGACTGGCAAGTCAACGTGCTGGATCGGCAAACAGTTGGTCATTACGTCGATATCGATATGCCGAAAGAAACGTTGGACAAGCTATCGCTGAATCACTTCTCAGACGTTTTGAGGGTTGCGCTTCTCAGCCAGCATGGGGGGGTCTGGGCCGACGCTACACTGTACTGTAGGCAACCCCTCAATTCATGGCTAACCGAACGCATGAATTCGGGCTTTTTTGCATTTTCACGAGAGAATGAAAAACGTGTGTCAAGCTGTTGGTTTCTCGCGGCAACCGCCAATAATCCGATTCCGGTGAAACTTAACCGAGCGATGAAAACCTATTGGCTGACCTATCGTCGTTTCACATATGTAAAACCCCGAATAAAGCTGTGGCGTAAAGCCCAGAAAACTATACCCAGATTTCTTCTAAATCACAAAAAAAGAAACAATTTATTGATAAAAATAATTCAGAGAAAGGAATTATATCCGCCTTATTTCCTCATTAATGATCTTTTTTCCGACTTTTTAAAACATGACGAAACTTTTCGCAATGTTTGGGATAAAACGCCGATATATTCAGCTGCAGATCCTTTGCTAGTAGCCCGCATTGGCTACAGATCTATTATAAATGAACAGAACAAACGTTTGATAGAAGCGTCTTCTGCACCATTATTCAAACTTACCTGGAAAGCAGAATACATTGAACCCAACCCCGAATCGGTAATTGCTTACATGCATTCAATAATGCCTAGAGTTCAGCCCGAGATATGACTCACATACGCGCGATGGCAGTAAACGCTTCATCCGTATCATTCCAAAGTAATAACGAACGCCGGAATCGTATTTTGATCCTTTTACCTTCGCTGGCAGCCGGAGGCATCACCCGCGTAATGCTAGACCTCGCCAAGGGTTTCCAGGGCAGCGGCTATGAAGTGGATTTTATACCATGTCGCCCTTTTGGCGCTTATGAGAATGATTTACCTGCATCCGTTCGACTGATCAAGCTAAAGCCCGAGAACAGCTTATCTGCACGTCTCCGAGTGGCGCGCTTAGAGCTCGGCGGACTTGCTCAAGTGGCACGCCCGGCGCTCGTCGCATTACGCCCCTCTTTTACCCAGCGCTACCTAGCAGACCTGACCCACTATCTCAATGAGTCGAAACCGGACATAGTACTGAGTGCCAATACGCCAACTAATCTTCTGGCCATTTGGGCACGCCGGCTTGCTGAGGTTTCGCCCCGAATTATCGTCTCGGAGCACACCCACCTGTCACTGCAGAGTGAACGCACGCGTCGATGGAAGTGGCGACATATCGTACCGATGGTCACCCGCGTCTATCCTGATGCAGATGCGATCGTTACCGTATCTGAAGGTGTGGCGGATGATCTAGCTCATATCGCCAATCTGCCACGCGAACGCATAATGACTATCTATAATCCGGTTGTAACCTCGGACCTGCTCAAAAAGGCCAATTTACTGGCACCACATCCGTGGCTGGACGACGATGGTCCCCCGGTGATCGTCGCAGCAGGGAGGTTCAAGCCACAAAAAAACTTTCTGCTTCTTATCAAGGCCTTTGCCCGCTTGAGAACTCAGCGCGAAGCCCGGCTTCTAATACTCGGGGAAGGCAAGTGTAGAACGGAATTGGAAAAACTTGCCAAACACATGAAAGTCGAATCCGACATCGCGATGCCTGGTTTTTCCGGCAATCCATATGCTGCGTTTTCCCGGGCCGCCGTTTTTGTGCTGTCATCGGATTATGAAGGGTTGGGAAACGTACTCATCGAGGCGATGGCCTGCGGCTGTCCAGTAGTCGCAACGGATTGTCCCAGCGGCCCGCGCGAAATATTGGCAGACGGCAATTATGGCCCGCTTGTGCCGGTCGGCGACGCTTCGGCGCTCGCCGATGGCATCGCCGCGACGCTCGACCGGCCGATTGAAGCGTCGGTACTCAAGCAACGTGCCGATAATTTTTCGATTCAGGCCAGCGTTGACGCCTATGAGGCGTTGATCGAATCGTTGCTGACTCAACCATCGCCGTCAAGCAGAATAGCGAGAGATGCCGGCTGATAAACCCCACGGGCGACCGTATTTATCCCGCTCTACAATGCCGAGGCCTTTATCGATAGGGCTATACAGAGCGTTCTATTTCAGACTGTTACCGACTTCGAGCTGATCGTCACCGACGATGCTTCCACCGATGACATCCTAGCAGTGGCCAAGTGCTACTGAACCGCCCCCGTCTTTTCGGGGACTCCTGGATTCGTAGAGTCTCGGGCGTACAGCCGATTTTCCGGCAATTGAGACGCTAACGATCCATTGCGAGGCGTATTTCGCCTGATGCTCAATGACCATCCGAAGCGCTCGGTCACGGACTTCCCGGGGAATAAAGGGGCCGATGTTTCATACGCCAATTAACTCAAGCGTTGGAGGCACCACCATTCCCGGGGTGGTTCAGCCAGCCGGGTGCCCGACATTCTCAGCGTGGACGGGATCGAGTTATATGTACAGGGCACACCCCATCACGGAGTGCACTTCCTTTATAAAGCAGCACGGAATCGACATTTATGAGCGTGTCGCTGCGCCAAAAAGTGCGGTTCATATCTAGAAAGTTGCATTGGCCGAATTATTTCAGGCGGCGACGTTGCCGGCGGTCGTACGCACACTCAAAACAGAGACGCAAGTGGTTCGTCATCAAGACGCTGGAAAGGATGGAAGTCTGTTCGTTGGCCGCAAACCTTTGCAGGCATTCCAGATAGAAACGGTAATCAGCGACCGAGAAAAAACAAGCTTGCCGGTTATTCGTCGCTGCTTGATATGGAATATCACGTTTGGTGGCAGCACACGGTTATGTTTGGGCACAGCTTTACTCAAACGCGAATAGGGGCTTAAGTAAATCACTTAACAGTTAACTTTACTTGCGTTGGTGGGGAGTTTCTGTACAGGTCTATCCGTTTTTTCGTGCGCACGCCGAAAAGTGGGCCAGACATTTTCCAAATCCCGATTCAATAATGTCTGCAGATCACGGTTTTTATCACGCAACAAAGCCGACAATTTGAGACGCATCTGTGAATCTACTTGGGGCTTCGTTTTTCGCCACATATTTAGGTGTGTATGCAGTTTGCGAACCAATTTATAACAGGTGATCATAAAATTTACATAGAACTTCGTTGTCACCGGTTCGCCGACTAATGAAGTGTAGCGAAGGGGACGCGCGGCGCTCCCGATGCGACAGAATAGAGACTGAAAGATAAAACTACTTGGGTAACGACCTTTGTTTTGCCAAACGGGTCGAAGTTGTTGATATGACGTATTGACGCCCAGAAAAGCGCACACCGCCTGCAATGTATTTGATTGGTTGGTGATGAAATCTTCAAAGAGGATTACCTTAACCTGATCTGCACCCAAGGCATTCACATAACGCGCTACCGGCTCCGAATAAATACTTTGTTCGATAATACCGGCCTCGCTTAACACTTGCTCCGATAATGGCACATTGGCATTAATCTGGCCGCTCCTCACGCCCTGCCAATAGGCCGAAAAAACCCGGTCAACCGGATCACGCAACATGATCAGAATCTTGGCATCGGGAAAAGTCTGGGCTATCGAATCAGCGGCGCGGGTTGAGTAGAAATAGCGTCCGCTCGAATAATCACCGGCAACCATTGATTGCGGAACCTGTGTGAACAATTTTGAATACCATTTCACGCGCAGCGACTCTCGAGTCGACTCCGTTGTCCAATCTGGACGCCGATAAAGCCATTCAAAATCAAGCGGGTTCATTTCGCGTGTTGGCGACCAAATTTGTGGATGATTATTCAGGGACGTAACCAAAGACGTTGTTCCACACTTCGGCGCACCGACTATAAAAAAGTCCGGCGTCTTTGTCGTGGGGTTACCTTGTATTTCCCCTCGATTTGAAATTAAAGGACTTTTTGGCATTTTGAAAGTTCTGCTCCGCCTGTGTAATTGGGGAATTGAATAAACTGGAGGGGCCAAACAAGCTTAGAGATAATGGTTTCACCAGTCCATACTTGACCTTACGTGGGTTAAGTTGGGCACGGATGAAATCCCATCGCAAACCTAATTGAAGAGGGTTCTGCAATGCGATCAAGAGCAAGGAAGCCCATAAGATCCAAATCGCGCAGACTGTGCTGGAGCAGTGGGTGCCGCCCGCTGCAGAGTACTGCGTTAACGATCGCGTGCACCTACAATCTACGCACGAGTTCGGCGCAACTGCCATCAGAATTCAGGGACTGCACAATTAAGGCGCAGAACGCGAGCTATCGGTCGATCAGGCCTTGACGGCGAAGCCTGTCCGATTATTTCCGATTTATTAGCCGTGGGGAGTCATTCGTTCGAAGCAGGCATTGAGTTGGCTTAGCGAATGGGCTTTGCTCCGGGCTCTTGATCGGCCCACAGTTGGCAGTGTAATCAAGGCTTGGATATTGGTCTTCGAAGATGAAAACCCGGAAGCTCATAAGGGTGGACTCGTCATCCGTCATTATCGCCGCTATCGGCTGATCAGCCTAGGTTCGCGACAATAAAGCGCCTTAGGTTGGCATCTTCAGGTCAAGTCTCTGATTGCGTGGGATGTACTCATGGCAGAGCCACAAGCGGTCCGACTTTCATCTCGAGCCCTGAAACAATAACTACACTGGTTTAGGCTTATGTATTGATCCCCAGTATCGAGTGGGCACGATCATAACCACTGAGCCGAGACGCTTCTTGTCGCTTGGCAGCACACAAGTTGTACTGCAGCGCTAGAATGCGGCCATGAAACGACCGCTTTCCGACCTTCAAATCATTGACACTACCGCTATGGTTTCCGGACCGCTGGCGACCATGCAACTTGCGGATCAGGGCGCCGAGGTCATCAAGATCGAGCGGCCTTATACGGGAGACTATACGCGCCTGGCCGCCAACCGCCGAGGCGGTTTTTCGGCCAACTTTCTGAACAATAACCGCAACAAGCGCTCGCTGGCGCTGGACCTGAAACAGGCCGAAGGCCTGTCGATTCTGAAACGCCTGGCGGCCTCGGCCGATGTATTTGTCCAAAACTTTCGGCCGGGCGTAGCTGAACGCATGGGCATCGGCGAAGCCTCAATACGTGAAACCGCCCCCGATATAATCTATGCCTCGATCAGCGGTTTTGGCGAGACCGGGCCATACGCCGCCAAGCCAGTCTACGACCCGCTGATCCAGTCGCTTTCGAGTCTGGCGAGTATTCAAGGCGGCGGCGACAGCGAGCGGCCGCGACTTGTGCGCACCATCCTGCCCGACAAACTGACGGGCTATATTGCTGCACAGGCCATCACGGCCGCACTTTTCGCGCGTGAACGGGGCGCCCCCGGTCAACATGTTCGGGTGTCGATGCTCGACGCGGCGATCGAGTTTCTCTGGCACTCCGACATGAACAGCCAGACGTTTATCGGCGACGAGTTCTCACAGGCCGAGGCTGCAAGCTTCATCGATCTGATCTATGAAACCACCACCAGTTACATAAGCGTTGCGGTGCAGAACGACACCGAATGGCAGGCATTGACCGACGCGCTGGAAGCGCCCGAACTTGCCAGCGACCCACGCTTCGCCACATTTGCCGACCGTCAGGCCAACGTCAACGCCCGACTATCAGAAACCCAGGAGCGCCTGGTTGCGAACAGTGCCGAATACTGGCTCGACCGCCTGACCGCCTACGGCGTGCCCTGCGCCCCGGTACTGACACGCCGTCAGTTGATCGAACATCCGCAGATTCAAGCCAATGGCGTCGTCGAGCAATACGAGCACGAACATGCCGGCTCGCTTCGCCAAGCCCGGCCGGCGAGCCATTTTTCCGCTATGGACGACCCACCGCGCGGCGGGGCACCTGAACTCGGCGCCGATACGAGCTCTGTTCTAACCGAACACGGGTTCACATACGCCGAAATTCAGGATTTGTTGGCTGCCGGGACCGTTGCGGAACCAGATCGAACCGATGATTGACTTTTATTACTGGCCAACGCCCAACGGCTGGAAGATCTCGATACTGCTTGAGGAGTTAGAGACCAACTATCGCCTAGTCCCGGTCGACATTAACGCCGGTGACCAGTTCTGTGCCAAATTTCTGAAGATATCGCCAAACAATCGCATGCCGGCGATCGTGGACGCGACTCCGCCAGCCGCTTATGGTGAGTCACCCTTGCCGGTGTTTGAATCGGGCGCGATCGCGCGGTATCTCGCCCATAAACACGAAAGCTTTATGCCAGCCGAACCGAGACTGCAAAAAGAGGTCGACGAATGGTTGTTCTGGCAAATCGGCAACCTCGGACCGATGGGTGGCCAGATGAGCCACTTCGTCAACTATGCGCGCGGCGACCACGCCTACGCCGAACAACGCTACCGCAATGAATACCATCGGTGTCTGGGAGTACTGGAGAGGCGCCTGACCAGCCGAAACTACCTGGTCGGTGAGCGCTATACGATCGCCGATATCGTTAACTGGCCGTGGGTTTTGATCGCCAAGGCCATGGGGCAGCCGCTGGACGATTTTCCGCGCGTAGCCGACTGGCGCCAGCGAATCAAGGAGCGCCCTGCCGTGCAGCGCGGGGTCGACCTCGGCAAGGAATGGCAGCCAAACGCCCCGAAAACCGAAACTGCACGCCGGCGACTGTTCCATCAGACAGCCGGAACCACGGGCCATTAAAAAATCCTGAGCGGTTATTAAGGACGTCGCACTAATAGCTCAATCAGGGTGCGCCCATGAACTCGACGGCCACGACTGGTAAAACGTCAAAAGACGATCACATACTTGCGGCGATCGAAAGACAACTCCCCGATCCACGGGCGATCTATCGATTCAGCAACGCCGGCACGCGCTACGAACGTCTCGACAGCGATATCGACGTGGCTGTTCTGACCGAACAAGCCCATGACCCAGTAACAATCTTAGATCTGGCGCAGGACCTGGGGACGATCTTCGGCCGTGACGTGGGCCTCGTCGATCTGCGACGCACCTTACCGNNCGCGTCTCAACGATGCGCGCCAACCGATAATTGATGACTTCGAGGCACGCCATGGTGTCTAGCAGCGATGAAGTTGTGCTGAACAAAGTGGCCATCATTGAACGCTGTTAACAACGTTTTCACGCTGACTATGTGCGGGATCAACATGAATTTCGAGCGGATATGACCCGCCAGGACGCTGTAAATTTCAATCTGCAGCGTGCTTGCGTGGCATCGATCGATCTCGCTAGGCACTGGATCCGGCGCGGCGAACTCGGATTGCCGCCAGGCAGCCGTCAGGCGTTTGCCATGCTGACCGAGGCCAGCGTACTCGACAGCGAGATCAGCACTCGAATGCAGGCGATGGTTGGGTTTCACAACATCGCCGTGCACGACTATCAAGCACTGAATCTCAAAATCGTGCGAGCAATCGTTGACTATCGGCTCGACGATTTCTCGGCATTGGCACGCGCTGCCATCCGAGGCCCGGAACCAAACGGTGCATAATCGATCGAATTCAGCGCGGATTAACCGAATGGCAGTTACAATCAGGCCCTCTTGTTTCTTTGCCTGGAAGATGAGCACGAGTGTCTGAAAAGCGCGGCCTGACTTATGCCGATGCCGGCGTGGATATAGATGCCGGCAATGCGCTGGTAGATCGCATCGGCGACCAAGTCGAAGCCACCCGGCGGCCGGAAGTGCTGTCTGGAATCGGTGGATTCGGCGGCCTGTTCGAACTCCCCGTCGAGCGGTTCCAACGACCGGTGCTGGTCTCCGGCACCGACGGGGTAGGCACGAAACTCCGGCTGGCGATCGACAACCGGCGGTTTGACACCATCGGAATCGACCTTGTAGCCATGTGTGCCAACGATGTTTTGGTCACGGGCGCGGAGCCGCTGTTTTTTCTGGATTATTACGCCACGGCCAAACTCGATGACGATGTCGCTTCCAAGGTGATCAGCGGCATTGCCATAGGCTGCGAGCAGGCGGGTGCTGCATTGATCGGTGGCGAAACCGCCGAAATGCCCGGCATGTATGCAGCCAACGACTTCGATTTGGCGGGTTTTTGTGTGGGGGTTGTGGAACGCGACGCCATTATTGACGGTTCCAACGTCGATGTAGGTGACTGCGTCATTGGCTTGGCCAGCAGCGGCCCGCACGCCAACGGCTACTCACTGATTCGACGCGTGCTGACCGACGCCAACGCCAAACTCGACCGCGAACTCGCAGGTCAACCGCTGATCGAACACCTTATGGCACCGACACGGATTTATGCCCGGGCGGTTCGCTCACTATTAAATACTGTGCCCATCAAGGCCATGGCCCACGTCACCGGCGGCGGCCTAGCCGATAATCTTGCCCGAGTATTACCGGCCTCGATGCGTGCTCAAATCGATACGAAGCGCTGGCAGCGACCGTTGATATTCGACTGGATGGCTGAGCACGGCGGCATCGAGTCCGGTGAAATGCAGCGTACCTTCAATAACGGCATCGGTTTTTGCGTGATTATGAGTCGAAACGACCGCGACGCGGCACTGGCCGCGCTAGAAACGGTTGGCGAAACGGCAAGCGTGATCGGGGAAATCGACAAGCGTCCGGCCCAGGGGGCCGCCGTAACGCTCATTTGAGTTTTGGAATCCGATCCTCGCGATCTCACCATTCCTTTAGCGCGTGATGCGTACTTAACAAAATACAATCGTGTGCCCATGACTCCCAACGGATTGACAGCGCCGTCCGGACCCACGTCACAACCCGACTCCATAAGCGTTCGGTTACAAAGATACCAGTCGTTTCGGCGGAGCAAGTACCAGTTTGTTTACCACACGGCGCCTCGTTATCGGTGTCAATGGCGCCGTACGCAAACCCGCCGTCCCCGATCACCGGATCCAAAAGGTCGGCGCTTATGACCCAACCAGCCCGCCTGGCAATTTTGGCCTCTGGTCGCGGCCGCAACCTTGAAGCAATTCAAGCCGCGATCGATCTAGGCGACCTAAATGCACAAATTGTGGGCGTATTTTCGAACAGGACACGTGCGCCTGCGCTGGCATTTGCTCGCGAAAAAGGCATTCCAGCCGATGCTCTTCAACCCAAGCGTTACGCCGACCGCGCGAGCTATGACACTGCCTTAGCCGAGCGTGTCACCGCCGTAGCGCCGGACTGGGTGGTGCTCGCTGGCTACATGCGCATACTCACGGCGAATTTCATCGATCGCTTTGCTGGCCGGTTGGTCAATATCCACCCGTCGCTTCTGCCGGCCTATAAAGGCTTGCATACGCACACCAGAGTACTGGCCGCTGGTGAGCGCATGCACGGGGCGAGCGTGCATTTTGTTACCGATGAACTCGATGCGGGTCCGGTCATTCGCCAGGGCCATATTCACGTAAAGCCGGATGACAGCGCCGAAACCCTGGGTGACCGTGTCATGGCGTGCGTCGAGCGTCAGTTGTATTCGACCGCGCTCGCCGAACTAATCAACGGCACCGTGGACTATCGAAATAACGCTATTTATCGTGACGGCAAGCCACAGCAGGAACCGCCGAATGCTTGCTACGACACGACATCGTCTTCCCAGCACAATGCTTAAACGTACGCGGGGCCACGCCCTGATGATTGCCGCCCTGGCCGGCATCGCCACCACAGCTAGCGCCGATGCGATGACACCGTTCCAGGCGCACTTCAACGTGAGCCGGGGTGTCCTTGGGCTCGGAACGGCCACATTTCATCTCAGGCCGGCTGAGAAGCCCGGTTGCTATGTCTATACCGGCCACGCCAATCCCAACGCGCTGGCACATTTGTTCATTGGCAAAATCACCGAAAAAAGCCGTTTTTGCATCACCAACGGCCATATCCATCCGTCATATTTCAAACACCACATCGCCGGCGACAAGAAACACAGTTACACGCTGCATTTCGATTGGTCCCGACATGTTGTGCACTATGAAAACGGCAAAGGCAAAAACAAAACGTTGCGAATCGGCAAACAGGCCCTTGATCCGCTGTCGCTACAAATTGCGGCGCGCCGCTGGATTGAGGCCAGCTCCCACCCAACACAACTCGGGCAGCGCACTTTCACGCTAGTTGACGGCGACGACATCAAGCCCTACAAACTGAAAGTCGAGACCGCGCCGGATGTATCGGTGCCAGCCGGACACTATTCGGTGTTGTTGGTGCAACGCGTTAACGACAACCATCCGCTAAAGTTCTGGCTGGCAAAAAATGCCGACTGGATACCGGTTCGTGTAGAAAAAACATCAGGCGGGAACTCGTTCGAGATGAACATGCGCAAGCTCGTTCTCAATGGCCATATCAAGCATTGAAGTACGCGATTTGAATGGCTGGTTTGATCCCAGCCTCCTGCAAAGAAATAACGCGTTCAGGTTCGCGGCAGCGTGACTCCCCGCTGGCCTTGGTATTTGCCCCCCCGATCGGCGTAAGAGGTTTCACAAACTTCGTCCGACTCCAGAAATAGCATCTGAGCCACGCCTTCATTGGCGTAGATCTTTGCCGGCAGCGTCGTGGTGTTGGAAAACTCCAGCGTAACGTGGCCTTCCCATTCCGGCTCCAGCGGCGTGACATTGACGATGATGCCGCAACGCGCATATGTCGACTTACCCAGACAGATCGTTAAAACATTGCGCGGAATCCGGAAATACTCAATCGTCGAAGCCAGCGCAAAGGAATTAGGCGGGATAATGCAGGTCTGGCCCTCGAAGTCTTGGAAACTCTTCGAATCGAACGCCTTGGGATCGACCACGGCGGTGTTGATATTGGTGAATATCTTGAAATGCGGCGAGCAACGCACGTCATAGCCGTAGCTGGAAATACCGTAAGACACGATACGCTCGCCATTGGCGTAACGAATTTGGTCGGCCGAAAACGGCTCGATCAAGCCATGTTCCACGGCCATGCGCCGGATCCAGCGGTCGGATTTGATACTCATCGGATGGGACTTAGTCGACTCGTCATTACTGGGGAGTTTAACTGGTCCAATAAAGCCCCACATCACACCAGAGCGATTTTAGGGTACCGTGCGCGTTTCAATTTTTAAGCGCTAAGCAGAGGACTATGCAGGTTCAGCAGATACGGGAATTTGGCGGTACGGATGTATTCGAGACGGCCGAAGTGCCGATGCCGGAACCCGGCCCACGACAGATTCGCGTCCGTCAGATTGCCTCAAGTGTCAACCCGGTCGATACCAAATTGCGCGCCTCAGGGCCACCGATCGCTCCAGCCCTGCCCGCAGTACTCGGCTGCGATGTGGCCGGCATCGTGGACGCGGTGGGAGAAGGCGTAGCGCGATTCGAAACCGGCCAGGCTGTCTACGGCTGTGCGGCTGGCGTGGTAAACCGCGGCGGTGGCTACGGGGAATACGTTGTGGTCGATGCCAACTTGATGTCTGCTGCACCGAAAACCTTATCCTGGCGAGAAACGGCGGCCATGCCGCTGGTCACGATCACGGCTTGGGAGGCGCTGGTCGACCGATGTCGCACTGCTCCCGGTGATCATGTGCTGATTCATGGCGGTGCAGGTGGTGTCGGGCACATCGCAATACAGATCGCCAAGGCACAGGGGGCTCGGGTCACTACGACCGTCTCCACTGACTTCAAGGCCGAGATCGCTCACCGCTGTGGCGCCGATGAGACAATTCGCTATCGCGAAGAAGCGGTGGCGGACTATGTCGAACGCCTTACCGCTGGCCGTGGCTTCGACATCGTGTTCGACGCGACCGGCGGATCGGATCTGGCCACATCGTTCGCCGGCGCCCGAGTAAACGGCCAGGTTGCAACTATTGTGTCCCAATACACCGCCGATCTGACTCCGATGCACACCCAGAGCTTGACGCTGCACACGATATTCATGCTTACAGCGATGCTCAACGGCGTCCATCCGGATCACCACGGGGTTATTCTCGGCAAAGCAGCAGGTTTGGTAGCTGCTGGCCAAATGGCGCCCCGGCTCGATAAGCGACGATTCACACTCGCGGAGGTTGCAGCTGCCCACGCCCATCTGGAATCCGGCGATGCAATCGGCAAAATCGTTATCGATATTGGTGATGAAGCACGACGGCAATAATGCGGTTGACGTCATCGTGCAGTTTTGTACTTGCTTTACGTTTGTTTACTGACAATCGTCCGGACTCTGGCACGGGGCTCAGGCCAGACGTTAAGAGTTATTAATCCATAGGCTTGCGATAGCATGACATGGCAATGCACCCGGTGGGAGTCGTAGTTTTGGACTGGATAGGTATGCTGATCGTGGCCGCGACCGCGTTGTACAGTCTGCTGGCACTGATAGCGACCATCCGAGGCCAGACACGCCGTGTGCATCGCGATCAAGAACGCACTTTCGCGCCTCCAGTGACAATTCTGAAACCGCTTTGTGGTGAAGAGGCCGAATTGGAAGCCTGCCTGCGCAGCTTCTGCAATCAACATTATGATGGCCCTTACCAAATCGTGTTCGGACTTCAGGATCCCGCCGATC
This sequence comes from Salinisphaeraceae bacterium UBA4764, assembly GCA_002403445.1. Classification (GTDB taxonomy): domain Bacteria; phylum Pseudomonadota; class Gammaproteobacteria; order Nevskiales; family Salinisphaeraceae; genus Salifodinibacter. The sequence continues at coordinate 57,098 of DHHU01000064.1, forward strand.
CAGCACGCACTCTCGCCGAGCGGCTTCAGGCCGAATATACCGATCTGGAAATCGACATACGTATCGAAGCCGATCCCCAGTCTGGCAACCGCAAGGTGGCTAACCTGGCGCAGATGATGCAAGTCGCACGCTACGACCATTTGATTGTGGCCGACAGCGATATCCGCGTCGGGCCCCATTATCTCGCGCGTGTTTTGGCACCTCTTGCCGACGCTTCTGTCGGGGTCGTGACATGTCTCTATCGTGGCCGCCCAACTCACAGCCGCTGGTCATATCTCAACACGCTATTTATCGACCAATGGTTCGCGCCGACAGTATGGATCGGCCGGCTGTTCGGCTCCCGCAGCTACGCCGGTGGCGCCACAATGGCGTTTAGGCGCGCTGATCTCGAGGCTGTCGGCGGATTCTCGGCGCTCTCGGACCAGCTGGCCGACGATTACATGCTGGGAAATCGCATCAGCGAGCTCGGACGGAGCATTGTGCTGTCGGATATCGTGGTCGACACCGTGGTCGATGAACCGCGGTTGGCGGACGCGCTCGCTCACGAAATCCGATGGATGCGCACTATCCGGTCACTGGCCCCGGTCAGCTATTATCTTTTCTTAATTACCAGCACACTACCGATGGCTCTGCTCGGCACAGCTTTGGCAACGGCTCGCCCTGCCGCGCTTGGTCTTCTGGGCCTGACCATCGCTGCCCGCGTCGCTCTGCACGGGATTCAGAACCGCTGCGCCGGGCGTGGCACTGCCCACAGAATCTGGCTCTGGCCGTTCCGTGAATTCACCACGCTCTGCGTCTGGATCGTCGGAATGCGCAACAGCCCTATCATTTGGCGCGGCCGAGACTATAGAATCAGCGCCCAAGGCACTTTGCAACAATCTCCTACGGATACCCAATGAAAAAGACACTCTTTCTACAGGCCCCCTCCTTTGACGGTTTTGACGGGGGCGCCGGCGCACGCTACCAGGCCAAGCGCGAAATCAAGTCGTTCTGGTACCCGACGTGGCTTGCCCAGCCAGCCGCTCTGGTTCCGGGCAGCCGGCTGGTAGACGCGCCTGCCGATGGTCTGACCCTGGCCGACGTTCTGCCGCTGGCCAACGAGTACGAACTGGTGATCATGCACACGAGTTCCCCGTCATTCCCCACAGATGTTCAGGTCGCGGAAGCCTTCAAGCGCGAGAATCCGAATCTGCTGATCGGCATGGTCGGGCCCAAGGTGGCAGTAGATCCGGATGGATCTTTGGGCGCGTCCACTGCCCTCGACTTCGTTGGCCGAGAGGAGTTCGATTACACCTGCAAGGAAATTGCCGAGGGTCGAGATCTGTCCAAAGTACTTGGTATCACCTACCGCGACGCCAACGGCGAGCACATACGTAATCCCGATCGGCCGATGATCGAGAACATGGACGAGCTGCCGTTCGTGTCCGAGGTATACAACCGCGACTTAACCATTGAAAACTACTTTATCGGCTATCTGGAACACCCCTACGTATCGTTCTATACGGGTCGCGGTTGTCGCTCGAAATGCACTTTCTGCCTCTGGCCACAGACCGTCGGCGGGCATCGTTACCGGGTGCGCAGTCCTGAGAACGTTGTTGAGGAAGTCGCCTATATCAAGCGCGAAATGCCGCACGTCAAGGAAGTATTCTTTGACGACGACACCTTTACCGACTTTAAGCCGCGCGTCGAAGAAATCGCACGAGGGCTGGGCAAGCTGGGTGTGACCTGGTCGTGCAATGCTAAGGCCAACGTGCCGTACGAGACGCTTAAGATCATGAAAGAGAATGGTCTGCGGCTACTGCTGGTGGGCTATGAGTCGGGCAACGATCAGATCCTGCACAACATCAAGAAAGGCCTGCGCACCGACATCGCCCGAGAGTTCACCAAGAACTGTCGCAAGCTCGGCATCACCGTCCACGGCACCTTCATCCTGGGCCTGCCCGGTGAAACGCGGGATACGATTCGTGAAACCATCGATTTCGCCCGCGAAATCAATCCCCACACCATTCAGGTTTCACTTGCCGCGCCCTATCCCGGTACACGCTTATACGACCAAGCCATGGAAAACGGCTGGTTCGATACCAATGATCCCGAAGCACTGGTCAATGACGACGGCGTGCAGATTGCCCCAATCAGCTACCCGCATCTGGACAAAGAAGAAATCTACGAATCGGTCGAGACCTTTTACAAGCAATTCTATTTCCGACCACGCAAGATTGCCGAATTGACTGGGGAGATGGCACGCCATCCCAGCATGATCGGCCGACGATTGCGCGAGGGCCGCGAATTCGCGCAGTTCCTTAGTCATCGGTAAAAATCGCCAGGCGCAATCCGAAATAAAGCAGCCGGGGGTAAATAGCTGCCGGAGCAGTGCCATCGTCAACGCCGACGATTTCGGCCTGCATCCGGCAGTCAATGAAGCCGTGGCGCAGGCACATGTTGAGGGTGTGCTCACTACGGCCAGCCTGATGGTGGGTGCCGATGCCGCAAACGAAGCGATTGCGATAGCGAAATCACAACCGACGCTCGGTGTTGGCCTACACTTGGTACTCACCGACGGCGTAGCGGTATTGCCACCGGCCGAGATCCCGGATCTAGTCGACGCGAGTGGGCATTTCCACGATGGCATGGCGCGTGCCGGCGCTCGATTTTTTTTCCGACCTGCGGTCCGGCGGCAGCTCGCCGCCGAGATCCGCGCGCAATATGACGCGTTTGCCGCCTCCGGTCTGGTGTTGGATCACGTCAACACGCACAAGCACTTTCATGTCCATCCCACAATTCTGAATCTGGCGCTATCCATTGGCCGTGAGTACGGTCTCCGTGCGGTGCGTTTGCCTAGCGAGCCGCATTCAGCCGCGGTGGCAGCTAGCGCATCCAGCAACCGCCGGGCAGAACTGGAAACCGTACTAATGCGGCCTTGGCTGCGGTGGATGCGCAGGCGACTGAACGCAGCCGGTGTGCGCTCGAACGAGCGATTGCTGGGCCTGAGAGCAACTGGACACATGAACGAGTCGCGGCTATTGGCTGCCGTAGCCGACGCTGCGGCGGATGGCGTGGCTGAAATCTACTTGCATCCGGCAAGCCGTAACAACCTGACCTCAGCCATGGCCAATTACGATCACTGCGGCGAGTTCGCGGCGCTACTGAGCCCGCGGGTGGCACAGGCTTTGCAGGCGGCTGAGTTGACACCTATCCGTTTTGCCGATTTGGGCGTTTGATCGACCGGTCAATCGTTGCGCCAACAACGTATCCGTATAATGCGTTCGACTCTAAAGGGCCGCTTGGCACCATAACGCAGAAGTTTTCCGAGGCTCTGATGTCTGACCAACACCCAACGCCCTGGATCGCACCAAATCCCGCCAACCCAACCGATCGCGGAGCTCGCGCATGAAGCGACTTGCCTATTTCGCTGCGCTAGCTGGCGGGGCTCTGATCATTGCACTGATCGTTCAAACGGGCTATCGCGACATATTTAAAGCGCTCGAAGCAGGCGGCTGGAACCTGCTTTGGCTTGCGCCTTATCATCTATTCCCGATCGGGCTCGATGCGCTCGGCTGGCGAGTTTTGATCAAGCCGCGTGATCCCATTGGACGTGCCGGATGGAGCATGCTTACCTGGATCGCGCTGGTTCGCGAAGGCGTTAGCCGCCTTTTGCCAGTCGCCAGTGTTGGCGGAGAAATCGCTGGCATTCGGCTGCTCATTGTTCGTGGGATTGACAGCTCGGCGGCTACTGCCAGTGTGGTCGTGGAGGTTCTGATGTCGCTTGTGGGGCAGTATATGATCGCCGCCATCGGAGTGGCGATGTTGATTAGCCTAACTCAACCCGGGCAAATCGCCAATCAAGTACTGATCGGCCTGGCTCTGACCTGCCCCGCACCGATCATCACGCTGCTGCTACTTCGAAACGGCCGTATCTTTCAGCGATTGGAGTGGGTAGCCGAACGCGCACTAGGCGGACGCAGCCGGCTTGCTCAACTGCTTAGTGGCGGCGCGACACTGGATCAGGAAATTGCGTGCTTAACCGAGCATAAGCGACGGCTTATCGCCGCCACATTATGGCAATTTACGGGCATGGTAGCAGGCAGCTTCGAAGTCTGGTTTGCGCTGCATTTGCTCGGCCATCCGGTAAGCGTGGAAGTGGCCATGGTCCTGGAGGCCGTCACGCTGACGATAAGACACTTGGCTTTTCTGGTACCGGCCGGATTGGGTGTTCAGGAAGCGGGGCTTATGGTGTTCGGGCAGATGCTGGGCTTGTCCAGCGATGCGGCCCTAGCGCTGTCGCTGATCAAGCGTGGACGCGAACTCATGATCGGCGTCCCTGCTTTGCTTTCCTGGCAGCTATATGAGACTCGTCAGATGAAAAAACACGGCACGGCGAAAGATACGGCCTCACATAGTATGGACTGACAAGCCTAGGGCCCTAGCCTAAACCCCGAAACACCAAATGAACTCTTTGACACCGTAGTCCCAATAAACGACACAGAGGGCTCGTTGTTGTTCTTGATAGCGAAACAAAGAGTTAGTCGATTAAAGCGACAAACTCAACGCACATACGGTGGTCTTCGCGACGCCAACGGAGCCATCTTGGCCATGGTTCCCCGATGACTCGGATCAATCATTGCTTGATCTTTGGCGCCGTCAGGTCTCGACTGATTGGATCGACCGATGACCACAGCGCTGAGTTGCGACAACTTCGCAGTGATAATCGCAAGCTTCGAGAAGCGCGCTGGCTCGGCATATTAATGATCCTATGCTTCAACGGGCTGCGGCTTAAACCGATCACGGCATTACCCCGATGCCCCGAGTGCTCAAGCTTGTCCTGTAGCCGTTTATGAAGGGGTGAGGGCCCTCGTCAGCACCAAGTCTTTTGTGCCCAGCTGTGGCCTAGAACAGGATAACTTCCGTAAGGAAACGGCAAAACTCAGCTGTTTTCGACCTTAATATTCGGGAACTTGTCGGCGTAGTCTTTTTTCTGCTGTGCCAGACGAGCACCAGTTCGGCGCGCGGCCTGAAAATACGCCTGACTGGCACTGCTGGTCGGGTCCGCGACAACACTCGGATGGCCCGAGTCGGCGTTTTCACGGATCGAGATATCGAGCGGCAGTTGCGCAATCAGGTCGACACCATAGTCATCGGCAAGCTGCTGCCCGCCGCCCGCACCGAAGATGGCTTCTTCATGACCACAGTTCGAGCATACATGGGTCGACATGTTTTCGATCACGCCAAGTACCGGTACGTTGACCTTGTTGAACATCTCGATGCCCTTGCGGGCATCAATCAACGACAGATCCTGTGGCGTTGTGACCACAATGGCCCCAGAGACCGGAATCTTCTGCGACAGCGTGAGTTGGATATCGCCGGTACCGGGTGGCAAGTCGATGACCAACGTGTCCAGTTGATCCCAAGCAGTCTGGAACAGCATCTGCTGCAGCGCAGAGGTCACCATGGGGCCCCGCAGAATCGCCGGCGAGTCCTGATCAATCAGATAGCCGATCGACATCGTCTGCAGGCCATGCGCAACGTTGGGGATGATAGTGTCTTTATTTTCAGCCTTAGCGCGGTCGCTTACGCCCATCATGCGGGGCTGGCTTGGGCCGTAGATGTCGGCGTCCAACAACCCCACCGAGGCGCCGTCGGCGGCCATCGCCAACGCCAGATTGGCAGCTACTGTGGACTTGCCGACACCGCCCTTGGCTGAGGCCACGGCGATGATGTTGCTGACATTGTTCAAGCGTTTGAGCTGGCCTTGAACTTCGCGCGGCTGAATCGTGAATCCCACCGTAACGTCGGCACGTTCGACGCCATCCAGATCCTCGACACGGTCACGCAGTGCTTCGGCGAGTTTCTGGCCGTAATCACCGCAGGCGAAACCAAGATCAATCTCCATTGTCACCAATCCACCGTCCACTTCAAGCGATCGCATCACTCGGGCAGACTGGAGATCGGTATCGAGGTACGGTTCGTGGTAGTTGCCCAGAACGTTCTCAATTCGGGCTTTAAGGTCGTCGCTCATACGGTTGGCCATATTGTTTCACTATTTTAATTATACTCGCGTCGCGCAACAGCCCGACGTGCCGTGTCTGGCATACTATCCAACTTTAATGTGACTCAAACGCCCTATGGCACGCGACATACTCGTTACTTCGGCGCTGCCCTACGCCAACGGCTCGATTCATCTCGGCCATTTGGTCGAATATATTCAGACCGACGTCTGGGCGCGCTTCCAAAACCTGTTTGGCAACCGCTGTGTTTATGTCTGCGCCGACGACGCACACGGCACACCGATCATGCTCAAAGCCCGCGCAGCCGGGATCGATGCCGAGGACTTGATCGCCGATTACGGTGCCGAACACCAAAAGGATTTCTCAGATTTCCTGATAGGCTTTGACAATTACTACACAACACATTCCAAAGAAAATCGTGAGCTTTCAGAGACGATTTTCAATCGGCTGTCGAACGCAGGTCATATCACGCGTCGCACCATTTCTCAGGCTTTCGACGAAAAGTACGGCATGTTTTTGCCGGATCGTTTTATACAAGGAGAATGTCCGAAATGCGGCGCTGCCGAGCAATACGGCGATGCTTGCGAAGTCTGCGGCGCGACGTATCAACCGACCGAACTCACCAATCCGGTTTCCGTGCTGTCGGGTGCCACCCCGGTCGAACGCGACTCTGAACACTATTTCTTCCAGCTCGGCCAATTCGAAGACTTTTTGCACGAGTGGACCCACGGTGAGCAGCTTCAGGAGGCCATCACTCGCAAACTTGACGAGTGGTTCAAAGCCGGCCTCAAAGACTGGGACATTTCCCGCGACGCGCCTTATTTCGGATTCAAGATTCCGGGGACCCTCGACAAGTATTTTTACGTCTGGCTGGATGCCCCAATCGGCTATATGGCAGCGTTCGCTAACCTGTGCACGCGTCGCGACGATCTGAATTTCGATGATTTCTGGTCACGCAATTCCGAGGCCGAGCTCTATCACTTCATCGGCAAGGACATTGTCTATTTCCATGCGCTGTTCTGGCCGGCCATGCTCGAAGGCGCCGGTTATCGCACGCCCACCGGCATCCACGCCCACGGCTTTCTCACCGTTAACGGCGAGAAGATGTCGAAGTCACGCGGTACATTCATTCGTGCCCGCACTTGGCTCGATCATCTGCCGGCTGAATATCTGCGCTATTACTTCGCCGCCAAGCTATCGGGCCGGGTCGAGGACATCGATCTCAACCTCGACGATTTTGTCGCCCGCATCAATGCCGATCTGATCGGCAAATACATCAACATCGCCAGCCGCACCGCCAACTTCATTAGCAAGCGGTTCAACGGCCGCTTAAGTAGTGAGCTGGATCGACCGGAACTATTTCAAGAAGTCGCTGCCGCACGCGAAGAGATCGCTGGGCGTTTCGAGCAGCGGCGTTTTGCCCAAGGGATACGCACCATCATGGCGCTGGCCGACAAGACCAATGCCTATGTTGCCGAGCGCGCACCGTGGCAAATTGCGCGCGAAGAAGGTCGCGAGACCGAACTTCAGCAGATATGCACCACGGCTCTGAACGTTTTTGCCCAACTTACGACTTATCTTAAACCGATCCTGCCAGATACTGCGGCTCGTGCCGAAGCATTTCTGAACGTCAACCCACTCGACTGGTCGCAGCTCGACCGACCGCTGCTCGACCACGACATCAACCAATTCAAACCCTTGCTTAAACGCGTGGACGACAAGACAGTGGAACGCATGATGGCTGCCAGCAGCGAAGACCTGGCAACCAAATCAAGCGAACCAGCCGACAATACTTCCGAATCCGACGGGACCAGCGCGGAGGACAACACCATTGAAATAGACGACTTTACGAAAATCGATCTGCGCGTGGCGCGGGTGATCAGTGCTGAACCCGTCGAAGGTGCCGACAGACTCCTGAAGCTGATACTCGACGTTGGCCCGCTAGGCCAGCGCCAAGTGTTCGCCGGTATCAAGTCGGCTTACGATCCCACCGAACTCCAAGATCGGCTGGTGTCACTCGTCGCCAATCTGGCCCCGCGCAAGATGCGCTTTGGTGTCTCGCAGGGCATGGTCCTGGCCGCCGGGAACCGGCCTTACTTGCTGGCCCCCGACGACGGCGCTCAGCCGGGTGACCCAATCAAATAACAGCCAAACCGGGCATACAGTCGCAGAACTTGCAATCCTTTGGGTTATGACCGAACCAACCGCCAGTTTTCTCGACGCCCTGTTGCCGCAGACCCAGTGCCGACGCTGCGGCTATGACGGGTGTCGCCCCTACGCTGAGGCCATGGCCGCCGGTGAAGCGGATATCAATCGCTGTCCGCCCGGTGGACAAGAAACGGCCGACCAACTCGCCGAAGCTACCGGCCGCGATCCCAAGCCACTCAATCCGGACTGCGGCGACGCCAGTGTGGCGCGTGTGGCGCGTATCCGGGAAGCCGAGTGTATTGGTTGTACACGGTGTATCCAGGTGTGCCCGACCGACGCCATCATCGGCGCCGCCAAGGTGATGCATACAGTAATAGAAGCCGATTGTACCGGCTGTGAACTGTGCGTTCCGGCCTGCCCGGTTGACTGTATCGACATGCCCGAATCAACCCCCGATACCGGCCAACCGCTGTGGCCCCCCCGGCGCGCAATCGACCGACAGCGCGCCGAGCGCTCGCGAACCCTTTTCGAGACCCGTCAGAAACGCCTCAACCATCACTTGTCGCGACAACGCCGCGTCAACCGGCACGATCCAACCTCGGACGCCCAGGACGAAGCACAGTTGGCCGACCGTAAACTAACCATCAACAATGCCGTTGCCAGGGCCCGCGCCAAGCGCGAATCAAGTCAGTGACCTCTTTGCTCCTCAAGTCACTATCCCTTGATCATTAGCGCACACAGGGGGATCGAGGGTGCGTTATGAATAACGTCAAACGAATCAAAATATTCGAGCGTCTAAAAGAAGCCAACCCCTCACCCACGACAGAGTTGGTCTACCAATCGACTTTCGAGTTGTTGATCGCAGTAATTCTCTCGGCACAGGCCACCGACACCAGCGTCAACAAGGCTACGGCCCAACTGTTTCCAGTAGCCAACACGCCCTCGGCCATGCTGGCGCTCGGCGAGGCGGATTTGAAGCCCTATATCCAAACGATCGGACTTTATAACGCCAAGGCAACTAACATCATCAAGACCTGTCGCGAACTGGTTGATCGCCACGAGGGCGAGGTTCCCGACACGCGCGAAGAACTGGAAGCCCTGCCCGGCGTGGGCCGCAAAACAGCCAACGTGATACTCAACACGGCATTCGGCGAACCCACGATCGCGGTCGATACGCACATATATCGAGTCGCCAACCGTACCGGACTCGCTAGAGGGAAAACCGTCATCAGCGTCGAGAATCAACTCAATCAGCTGGTACCGGCAGCCTATCGCCAGGGGGCGCACCACTGGCTTATCCTGCACGGGCGCTATGTGTGCAGGGCGCGGGCGCCCGAATGCCCCACGTGCATCATCAATGACCTGTGCGAGTATAAGCACAAACTTGAATTTCCAGAATCGAGATGAATCAGACCCAACCGGCGAGTGCCTTTGCGCACCGCGACACGCCGCGGATCTTTTGTATCGGCCGCAACTACGCCGACCACGTGCAGGAACTCGGCAATAAAATGGCCGGCGACAACGCAATCGTATTCATGAAACCTGCAAGTGCACTGATATCGCCGGAGGAGTCGCTCACCTTGCCGCAAGGCCAAGGATCGGTACATTACGAGGCCGAACTGGTCGTTGAGATCGGCGCAGCCGGATCGAACATCACCACCTCCGATGCACGCTCGCACATCGCCGCGCTTGGACTCGGCCTCGACCTGACGCTGCGTGACCTGCAGCACAAACTCAAAGCGGGCGGCGAGCCCTGGGAGCGGGCCAAGTCGTTTGATTCCAGCGCGCCGCTGGGGCAAATGACGCCGCTTGGTGACGACATGGATCTGAACAATATCGAATTTGAGCTCAGTATCGACGGAAAAATAAGACAACGCGGTAACACATCGCACCTGATCGTCGGCGTTGCCGAGCTGCTCGCTATGCTGAGTCGTGATTGGACGTTGGCCGCCGGTGATCTGATTTACACCGGTACGCCAGCCGGTGTTGGGCCGCTGGCATCCGGAATGCATCTAACACTATCCGGGCCACGGTTGGCCTCCACCCGTTGGTGGGTTACCTGAGCACATTGGCGCCGATAATATCGAGAAATAAAGCCAGCATTTATTCGGCAATCTTATTGTCTTCAGAACACCTCAGCCACAATCTCGGCGGCTACTGACTCGACTCGCTTGATTGCCTGCTTGAGGTACTGTTTGAGCTGTTTCGGCCCGAGTTTTTAGCCTTGTTCTGTCCCGAGGTGATTTTTTCCAGGGTAACCTTGAAGATCAGCACCTGATTTGGGCCGATCACGTTACCGGCGCCGTGCTTGCCGTAAGCCAGTTTGGGGGGAATTACCAGTTTGTATTTCGCCCCCGTATGCATCAGCTGCAGTGCTTCAGTCAAACCAGGAATGACAGCTGCTACCGAGAAATTGGCCGGCTTGCCGTGTTGCTTGGTGGAATCGAATACCTTGCCATTGGGCAATTTGCCCACATAGCTCACGGTGACGTTATCGTCGACTTCAGGCGAGGGCCCACTGCCCTTTTTCAACACTTTGTACTGTAGACCGTCGGCTGTTGTCTTGAAGCCTTTCTTAGTTTTGTTCTTAGTCAGGAACATCTTGGATTTTTTCAGATTCCTGGCTGCTCGTTGTTGGTGTTTCTTGTTCTGGCTGGAGCGCATCTGCTTGACCAGTTGGGCCATCTCGTTGCGAACCTGTTTCTGGGTCAGGCGCGTCTTGCCCGAGCCGAGTTGATCGTTGATGCCCGAGGCCAGCTCATCAGTGTTGACCTTAATCGGCATCTTCTGGAGTGAATGGCCAATGTTCATGCCCAGCGCATAGCTCTGTTTGGCCTGCTTGCTACTGAACTTGGAATTTTTATTATTTTTTGGCGTACCGCCTGATGGGTTGGAATGGTTGGGCTGCTGACTGTTGCCAGCCCGCGATTGGCCGTCACTGTTCTTGTGGCTCTGACCGTTGCCGCAGCCGGCGAGCAGCACCACGCAGACCACGAGGATGAAGTGCTGTTTCATATGGAATTATGTTCTATTGTCCGAAAGCCTGTTGCATTGTTTTTGTATTCTTTTGGCCGAGCGGCACCATGCGAGGCGGCTTGACCGGTTCGACTTTTAGCGGGCCAACGGATCGTAGACCGACCGGGCCCAACGGGAACTGAACGAGGCTGCTTCACGGCCTGAGCCTTTTCGCCATCCTGAGACTCATTGGGCGGGTCGGAGAACGGGGCTTTGCAATCAGCTGGAACCCGTAAGGTTTTCCACACCTCACTCGAAAGCGAGAGGATGTGCAAGCTTAATCCGAGGTCACTGCCAAAAGGCGTCATTCAAGTTAGTTTCGGCCTCCCGCCAAGCGCAATCGCAGCGCGTTAAGCCGAATAAAGCCGGCCGCATCGGCTTGATCGTAAGCCCCTCGGTCATCCTCGAACGTCGCGATGGCAGCGTCGAACAGGCTGTCGTTTTCCGAGGCGCGCCCCACCACTAAGACATTGCCCTTGTACAAGCGCAGACGCACTACACCGTTAACGGATATCTGTGAGCGGTCGATAGCGGCTTGCAGCATCTCGCGCTCGGGCGCGAACCAGTATCCCTGATATATTAAGTTGGCGTAACGTGGCATGAGCTCATCTTTCAGATGCGCGGCTTCGCGATCAAGGGTAATTGATTCGATGGCACGATGTGCTTTGAGCATGATGGTGCCTCCCGGAGTTTCGTAGCAACCCCGCGATTTCATGCCCACGTATCGGTTTTCAACTATATCGATACGACCGATGCCGTGTGCCCCCGCGCGCCGGTTCAACTCAGCCAACACCTGATACGGACTCAGCTCACGGCCGTCGATGGCTTTGATATCCCCGCCGGCGTACGTCAGATCGATTTCCTCGGCCGTGTCGGGCGCGGCTTCTGGCGATACACTCCATTCCCACATGGATGCTTCGGCCGGCGTCCACGGGTCTTCTAGCACCCCACCCTCGTAGGAAATGTGGAGCGCGTTGGCATCGGTGGAATACGGCGAGCCACCGTCGGCTTTCTTGCGAATGTCGATGCCGTTGTCCTCAGCGTAGGCCAACAAACGCTCGCGTGAATTCAAATCCCATTCGCGCCACGGCGCGATAATCTGAATATCCGGCGCCAGCGCGTAGGCCGACAGTTCAAATCGCACTTGGTCATTGCCCTTGCCGGTAGCGCCATGAGCAATGGCGTCGGCGCCGGTCTCGCGCGCGATCTCAACAAGACGCTTGGCGATCAGCGGGCGGGCGATCGAAGTGCCCAGCAGATATTCGCCTTCGTACACTGCGTTGGCGCGAAACATGGGATTCACGTAATCGCGCACGAACGTGTCACGCAGGTCGTCGATATACACTTCCTTCACACCCAGCGCTTCGGCCTTGGGCCGGACGTCGCCGAGCTCTTCACCTTGGCCGATATCGGCTGTGAACGTCACGACCTCGCAGTCATAATGTTCTTGCAGCCACTTGAGAATGACCGAGGTGTCGAGGCCGCCGGAATAAGCGAGGACGACTTTATTGATGCCTGCCATGATGGAAGTTGTCGGGAATTACTTTCGGGCTGGATTATACAGCCGTTAACAATCGTCGACGGCTGGCTCGCCGGAGCGCCGCCACAGCCTGCTAGCATTAGCACATGACTACTGAAGCACAGGCGGATGAGGTACCGAAAATGGGCGGGCGGTTCCGCGGGTTTCTACCGGTCGTCATCGACGTCGAAACCGGGGGGTTCAACTCGGCCACCGATGCGCTGCTGGAAATCGCCGCCGTGCTGGTCGAGTACGACGACAGCGGTCAGCTCGTTCTTTCGCAATCAACGAGCTATCATGTGCAGCCGTTTACCGGTGCCAACATCGAACCCGCATCGCTGGCGGTCAACGGCATCGATCCGCATCATCCGCTACGGCCTTCGATTACCGAACACGATGCGCTGTCGCGCATTTTCACCGACGTGCGCGCTGCCGTGAAACGTAACGGCTGCAATCGAGCGGTACTGGTCGGCCACAACGCGCATTTCGACTTGGGATTCGTGAATGCCGCGGTCGCGCGGTCCGGTATCAAGCGCAACCCGTTTCATCCGTTTTCCTGTTTCGATACCGCGACCCTCGGCGGTGTGGCGCTGGGCCAGACCGTGCTTAAAAAAGCTGTTGAAGCAGCAGGCCTGGATTGGTCTGACGACCGCGCCCATTCGGCTAGTTACGACACCGAACAGACGGCGCGGCTGTTCTGCACCGTAGTCAACCGTTTTGACGCCTGGGCCAACCGAGACAGTTCTTCCCGCGGCTCAAGCGACTTGTAGCCTCCATTCCCCGTCGCACGCCCAATTGCCGGGAAAAGCCCACTACACCATGTCTAGATCATCTTGGTTATATCACGGCCCCATTGCGCTTACCGCCCGCGGCGTCTGGTTTGCTGTTCTGGTGTTATTCGCGCTGGCTATGGTGCCGCTGGTGCCGGTTTTTGGAAAACGCACGCCCGACGTGGTTCGCTGGTGGCACGGCCTGGCATTGAAAGCACTCGGCGTCGGGCTGACGGTGGAAGGTCAACAGCCGATTCGGCCGGTCGTGATCGTGGCCAATCATTGCTCGTGGCTGGATATCATGGTTCTTGGGCACGTGTTTCGGGCGAGTTTCATCTCCAAAGCCGAAGTCGAACGCTGGCCGATTGTCGGGCGTCTGGCGCGCGCGGCCGGTACCCTGTTTTTGCCCCGCGGTGCCGGTCAAACCCAGGCCATGGGCGAACAGATACGCGCTACGCTAGCCGACAATCGGTCCGTGGTGCTGTTTCCCGAGGCGACAACGGCCCGCTCACCCATGCCGCCCCGCTTTCATGCGCGGTTGTTCGCGCCCGCCGTCGATGAAGGTTTCGACGTGCTGCCTGTCGCGCTACGCTACACCGACCCCCGCACTCCGGCAGACCAGCATCAGGCCTTGGTACCCTGGGTAAATGCACCGCTTTGGCCGAATTTTGTGGGGCTGTTCAAGCTGAAGTCCGTGACGGCGCAAGTGCAAATCTGCGAGCCAATCAGCGCTATCGGGCATGATCGGCGCGGACTGGCGGAAGCCAGCCGTCAGGCAATTGTCTTCTCCCAGCAGGCCGCTGCCAAGCCACCCTACGACGACACCTGAGTCACGTCGCACCCAGCCGATCAGTCAAAAGGGTCTCGGCTTCGTCAACGGTGTCGACTATGCGACACAGATCAACATCCTCGGGCGCTATCAGGCCCAATTCCAGAAACACGTCAAAGTTGATCAAGCGTCGCCAGAAATGCCCCCCAAACAGGATGACCGGCATAGATTCCTGGCGCCGTGTCTGGATAAGGGTGAGCATCTCGAACAACTCGTCCATGGTGCCGAAACCGCCAGGAAAAACGATTAATGCCCGCGCTACGTTCATGAACCAGAATTTGCGCATGAAAAAGTAGTGGAAATCCAGATTGAGTGCATCGGAAACGTAGTCGTTCAACCCCTGTTCATTCGGTAGATCGATACCCAAGCCCATTGAAAGTTCAATATCGACATCGGCCGCCCCGCGGTTGGCGGCCTCCATAATGCCCGGACCGCCGCCGGTGCAGATCACAAAGCGCTCGCCGCGGGGGTGCTTGTCCATGGTCCAGCGCGCCATGCGCGCCGCCAGTTCGCGCGCCTCGGCATAATAATCGGCCCTTTCATCAACCGAATCGGCGGCATTAGGGCGTATGCGAGCTGACCCCCAGAAAATCAGCGCCCGATTCACCCCGAACCGTTCGAAACGATCGCGTGGCTCGATGTACTCGGACAAAAGCCGCAGTGGACGCGCTGCAGCACTGTTGATGAATTCCCGATCTTTATAGGCCTTGGTCATTACAAAAGAGTTTCCTTGAAGCGGGTCTGGTGAGTCTTGACAGCGTTTTGGTGTCATGCGAGTTGAAACGATGGGGATAAGAGCCTATATCCATTGTCAACAGCGTGGCACCGCACCACACCCTATCTTTCCGACATTACAAGAGGTTTTTCCATGCAAATGGACCAACTTACCGGCAAACTGCAAGAGGGCCTAGCCCAGGCACAAAGCCTGGCCGTGGGCCGCGATCACAACGAAATTCAACCGGCGCATGTACTACTGGCCCTGATTGATGCACAAAACGGCACCGTACGCCCATTACTCGACAAAATGGGTCTGAACGTAGCCGAAATCCGTAACCAGTTACTCAAGAATCTGGACAGCCTACCCAAAGTCGGCGCCCCCACCGGTGAAGTCAGCCCTTCCCAGGCTTTGGTGCGCGTCCTCAACCTGGCCGATAAGCAAGCTCAGCAGCGCGGCGACAGCTATATTTCCAGTGAGTTATTTCTTCTAGCACTGGTCGGCGACAAATCTGACGCTGGCAAGATACTCAAAAACGCTGGGGCAACCCAGGATGCCATTAGCCATGCCGTCGAAGAACTGCGCGGCGGTGAAAGCGTCGACGATCCCAATGCCGAGGATCAGCGCGACGCATTGGAGAAATACACCACCGACGTAACCGAACGTGCTGAATCTGGCAAGCTCGATCCGGTGATCGGACGCGACGAGGAGATCCGTCGCATCATTCAGGTGCTATCCCGGCGCACCAAGAACAATCCGGCCATGGTCGGCGACCCTGGCGTGGGCAAGACCGCCATCGTAGAAGGCTTGGCCCAACGTATCGTCAACGGCGAGGTACCGGATTCGCTGGCCGACAAGCGCGTTTTGTCGCTCGATCTGGGATCGATGATCGCGGGCGCGAAATACCGAGGCGAGTTCGAGGATCGCTTAAAAGGCGTGCTCTCCGACCTGGCTAAGGAAGAAGGCCGCGTAATCCTGTTCATTGACGAAATCCATATGCTGGTCGGTGCCGGCAAGGCCGAAGGCGCAATGGATGCGGGCAACATGCTTAAACCCGCACTGGCCCGAGGCGAATTGCACTGCATCGGTGCCACCACGCTCGAAGAATACCGCCAAAACATCGAAAAGGACGCTGCGCTCGAACGCCGCTTCCAGCAGGTGCTGGTCGACGAGCCGACGATGGAAGACACCATCGCCATACTGCGCGGACTGAAGGAGCGCTATGAAGTCCATCATGGCGTGCGTATCACCGACGGTGCCATTATTGCCGCGGCGCGGCTCTCGACCCGCTATATCACCGAACGGAAACTACCGGACAAGGCAATCGACCTGATCGATGAAGCGGCCTCCAAGATCCGTATTGAGATCGATTCCAAGCCCGAGCGCCTCGACCGGCTTGATCGGCGCCTAATCCAGCTCAAGATCGAAAAGCAGGCGCTACAAAAAGAAACCGACGAGGATTCGCGTCAGCGGCTTGAGAATCTCGATGCTGAAATCCAAGAGCTTGAACGCGAATACGCTGATCTCGAGGAAACCTGGAAAGCCGAAAAAGCCAGTATTACCGGTGCTGCGGCCAAAAAAGAGGAACTCGAACAGGCGCGTCTCGAACTGGAGGCTGCGCAGCGCGCCCGCGATCTCGACCGCATGTCGGAACTCCAGTACGGCCGGATCCCGCAACTCGAGCGAGAGGTTGAACAAGCCGAGGCCTCGGAAGCCAACGCCAGCGAAAACACACTGGTTCGCAACAGCGTGACCGAAGAGGAAGTCGCTGACACGGTGTCACGCTGGACAGGTATTCCGGTCTCTCGAATGCTGGAAGCCGAGCGCGAGAAACTGCTGCGCATGGAAGATGCGCTGCACGAGCAGGTCATCGGCCAAGACGAAGCCGTGACGGCTGTGTCAGACGCAATCCGGCGCTCACGCTCGGGTCTGTCAGACCCAAACCGGCCGATCGGGTCATTCCTGTTTCTCGGCCCGACGGGCGTTGGCAAGACTGAGCTGTGCAAGTCGATCGCAGACTTTTTATTCGACACCAACGAAGCAATGGTGCGCATCGACATGTCCGAGTTCATGGAAAAACACTCGGTCGCCCGTCTGATCGGCGCACCGCCGGGCTATGTCGGCTACGAACAGGGAGGCTATTTGACCGAAGCNNATCCTGCTGCAAGTCCTCGACGACGGCCGACTCACCGACGGCCACGGCCGCACCGTGGATTTCCGCAACACGGTGATCGTAATGACATCAAATATAGGCAGCCAACTCATCCAGGAGATGGGGCCGAACAACGACTACGAGACGATGAAAAAGTCGGTGATGGAAGTCCTAGGCCAGCATTTCCGGCCAGAATTTCTAAACCGGGTCGACGATACGGTGGTCTTCCATCCGCTGGAACGCGCACAAATCCGTCAGATCGCCAACATCCAGATGGCCGATCTTCGGCAGCGACTGGCCGATCGGGATATCCAGATCGAGGTCACCGACAACGCTTTGGACAAGCTGAGCGAAGCCGGCTTCGATCCGGTCTACGGTGCGCGGCCATTGAAACGTGCGATCCAGACACTGGTCGAAAACCCGTTGGCCAAGCATATTCTGGCCGGCGAGTTCAGTGCCGGCGACACGGTGACTGTTGACCTCAATGACGAACACGAAATGGCCTTCCAACAGGCGGCCTAAGACACTTCCGTTTGATATTTTTTCGGGCTTGCGGCACGCCGTCCGCAAGCCCAAATTGATCGGGACAATAGCTGATACCAGATTTACTTCAACCGTTTAGACAAAGGGTAACGATGCAATACGTAAACGCCAACGGCACCCAGATTCCGGCGCTTGGGTTCGGCACGTTCGAACTACCGGACAACCAGGCCAAGGCCATGGTCGAGACCGCATTGGCCACTGGCTATCGCCATATCGATACGGCCCAAGCTTATAAAAACGAAGCGGCGGTCGGCAAAGGCATCGCCAACTCGGATGTGGCACGCGAAGATATTTTCCTGACCACCAAGGTCTGGACCGACAGTTTTCACGACGGCGACCTGCAGCAATCNNGTCGATCTAAATGAAACCATAGGCGCGTTGAATGACGTGATGGATCAGGGGCTGACTCGCAACATCGGCATCAGCAACTTCACTGCACGCCAGATCGACGAGGCCGTGGCCGTGTCACGCCATTCACTGGTGACCAATCAGGTCGAGTATCACCCGTTTTTGAATCAAACGCGGGTGCGCGACACCCTCGGTCGACACAATATGGCACTCACTGCTTACTGTCCACTGGCCCAAGGCCAGGTATTCGGCAACGACACCTTGCAAGAGATTGGCAAACGGCACGCTAAAAACGAGGGCCAAGTGGCCATTCGCTGGCTTTTGCAGCACGGAGATGTGATTGCAATCCCGCGGTCATCGAAGGCCGATCACGTGGCCTCCAACTTCAATGTCTTCGACTTCGAACTCAGTACCAGCGAGATGAAACAGATCAGCGATCTATACACGCCGGAGGGTCGGTTGATCAATCCGTCATTTGCGCCGGACTGGGATAGCGTTGCCTGACGCATGCTCGATTCGGCTCGGTGAACGCCGTCAATGGACTTGACAATGCTTTCGTACTGCAACAAGCGCCGCAAGTGTTATATCCTTACCAATGAGTAACCTGATCTGGCATTTGACTAATCTTCACGGAATGTGACATGCGAAATTATTGTATGGGTCAACGCACCCTTTGGTTTGTGGCTATGTTCGCCATTTTGCTGACGACCTCAGTAGCGCAGGCAGACAATGGCGGCGTGCAAATCGAGTTAAATAAACTCCAGCAGTCAAACAACGCCTGTCGAGCGTTTCTGGTAACGCAGAATTTGACCAAGAAACAGTTCAAGAAGCTTCAGCTTGACATCGTAATGTTCAACAAGAAAGGGATTATTTCTAAGCGGTTGGCTGTCGGTCTCGGGCCGCTCCATCCCAATCAGACCAGCGTCAAGGTGTTCGATATCAACAAAACCCAGTGCAATAACTTGGGCCAGTTCCTCATGAACGGGGTACTTTCATGTAGCACAACCAAAGGCCCGGTGAAGCATTGCGACTCGTTGATATCGGTCTCGGCGCGGGGTTCGGTATCGTTTATCGAATAGTCCTAGCGCCGAACCGGCGCAATACAAGACAAGGAGTTCACGCTTGACGAGTGTTAATTCAGCCTGGGGCCAAGTCGTGAACGCATTGTTGCGGCTGACTTCGCTCGGTGGGTTTGTCGTTTGGATTCTGATCGCAATGTCGGTGCTGGCATTGGTGTTGATCCTGATCAAGCTCATCCAGTTTCGGCGCGTGCGAATTAACGACCGAAGCACGGCGACCAGCGCGCTCAAGATTTATCGGTCTGGCAATGCCAACGCAGCGGTGACAACAGCCAATCGCTCGCCGAACCCAGCGGCGCGCGTGACGGCCCGCGCGATCCAGCTCAAAGCCCAGTCTCGCACCTCCGAAACAGCCGTGCGCGAAGAATTGCTCCAGTTTGGCGGCGATATGCTCGAGCAACTCAGAAGTTTCATGCGGCCGCTGGAAGTGATCGCATCAATCTCGCCGTTACTCGGGCTTTTTGGCACCGTGCTGGGCATGATTGAGGCATTCCAGAAACTCCAGGCGGCCGGCAGTCAGGTCGATCCATCTGTGTTGTCCGGCGGTATCTGGAAAGCACTATTGACCACGGCGGTAGGGTTGGCGGTTGCTATGCCGGTAACAGTGGCTGTGAACTGGTTCGAGCGCGCCATCGACCGCGTGTCACACCAGATGGACAGCGTTGTCACCCGTATTTTTACATCTGATCTTTCACTGCACTTCGACCCGAACACCGAGCCCCACTCCACCAGCTTTGACCCTGACGCCTCGCATGAATCGAAAGAGCGCCAAGCCCCCTTCGTTTAGCGCGCGCTATGGTCAACGCCCCAAGCGATTGTCGATCAGCCTAACGCCGCTGATCGATGTCGTCTTCATCTTGCTGCTGTTTTTCATGCTGGCGTCAAACTTCAGTCACGACCACGCCATCGTGCTTAACTCCCCGGCCAGCGGCGGTAGTCACTCGTCTTCGACCGGCGCTTTGTTGGTCAATGTGCGCGTTAATGGCGCGCGTGTTGCCGGGCAATTATTATCGCCCAAGGCCCTGGTGGCACGTATTCGCAAGTTGCACGCTGAAAATCCAGACTTGAAAGTGCTGGTTCATCCTGGGAACGGTGTGAATCTTCAGCAGACAGTCAATGTGCTCGACGAAGTTAAAACAGCCGGCGTAAGTGACCTGCGTCTAATGAGCGACGCAGGGAACGGTTGACCTCATGCAGTTTTCGAAACCAACTTCCCGGTCAGACAACGAAATCGCGCTGTTGCCACTGACGAATATCGTATTTCTGCTCATGATCTTTTTCTTGTTGATCGGCCGGATCACGCAACCAAGTGCGTTTGAAGTACAGCCACCGACATCCAACAGTCAAGCACCGGTATCCGGTCGGGCATTGCGGGTGGAAATTGCCGCCAACGGACGCATTGCAGTTAATGGTCAGCGCGTTGCAAAGAGTCAACTCGCTGCGACGGTACGCAGTCAACGGTCGGCATCGTCGGGTGGCGATGTGCTACTGCGAGCTGATAGCAAGGACAGCACCAAGCAAGTCATCCAGGTGATGCAGGTACTGCATCGTGCCGGAGTCGAAAAACTTCGTCTTGTCACTCGCGGCAAAAGCTAACCGTGGATCTAAACCCGGTTCATTGGGTCTTGGCCGTTGTCGCGGCCATCATCGTGCATTTGGCGGTATTGTTGGTCGTACTGGCTCTGTGGGCTCCCAACACCGCCACCCATTCGGGATCGCACAGTGTTGAAGTCTCACTAAGCGATCTGGGCAGCAAACCGAAAGCAGCCAAGACAACGTCGAACAAGGCCAAGACAGCCACGCCGGCGTCGTCGGCGACCGCCGCAACATCAGCTGCGCCGGCGTCAGCCCAAGCGGTTGCCAATCAATCGCTGGCCCTCAGCTCGCCGACCCCGGCCGCGGCCCGTAATGTAGCCAGCACGGGTATACCGGGTACCCAAGCCCAATCCCCGGTTGCGGCCAGTCAGGCCAAGCAGACGCCACCCCCCGCCAATAGGGCCAAGGCAAAAAAGAAGCCAGCCCAAAAGGCACAAAGTCGCCCTGCAAATCCGCCGTCAAAAAACTTGACGTCGCATCGCATTAAAGCAACCACCACATCACAGAAACGGCAAGCCGAGCATCGTGCCGGATCAAAGGCAAGCACGACCAAGGATTACACTGATGCGCTAAGCAAGGCGATAGCTGCCAAGAAACGCTATCCACGATCGGCTCGGCGCCACAAGTTGCAGGGCCACGTGGAAGTGCGCGTAGTTATTCAGCAGTCCGGCAAGATTTCACATCTGTCGATCGCAAAATCCTCCGGGCACAAAAGCCTCGATCAGGCCGCGTTGAAAGCCGTGAGAAAAGCAGCTCCGTTCGGTGCGCTGCCGGCAAGTATGCAACGAAGCCAGATCGCGATCATTGTGCCGTTTGATTTCGGCTTGACCCAGTAACGCACGAATCGGATTACATATCACACAGTGGTGCCGGTCTCGAGCAAGTGGCTGACAGTGGCGAGGGTAACCCAAGCCGCAGACCGCCCCGTCTTCGATTGCAGCCTTGGTGTGCCATCAACCGATATATGGTCTTTCTAAATAGGACCTATAGAAACAGACGCGCAGCCATTATCAATCAGCGACCTAAACTGACCGCTTTCGAACGCGAGTCCTAGGTGAAGACAGCCGGCAGCTGCAAATCGGAATCGAAAATGACTGAGAACCATGGATGATCACGGCCCGTACCACTGGCCATAGCTCCAACAAAACGCTACGATACGTTCGGTGCATAGCGGTCGCGCGTAGGTGATCGTAAGCGGCGCTATTGCGTCGGTATCGACAACTGGTAAAGCATTCGGGTTTCTTGATGTCCGCAGTTATCAACGCCATAGAATACGTTCTGCCGGCAAGAACCGAATCGATTGAGGAGATCGCCGCACGGTTTCCGAACTGGCCGCTTGAAAAAATTGCCGAAAAAACCGGTATCCGGGCCCGCCACATCGCAGACGATGACGAGTATTCATCGGACTTTGGCGTAGCGGCAGCCGAACGCCTCTTCGACACCACGGGGACCGATCGTGGCGATATCGACTTCCTGCTTGTCTGCACCCAGACGCCGGATTATCTAACGCCGTCCACGGCCTGCGTCATCCAAGATCGACTCGGCTTGTCCAAAACGATTGGCGCTATGGACATCAACCTCGGTTGTTCCGGCTATATCTATGCGCTGGGGGTCGCCAAGGCCCTCATTGAAACCGGTCAGGCCAATCGCCTGCTGCTGATTACCACCGACACTTACTCAAAGTTCGTACATCCGGCCGACAAGAGTGTCCGGTCACTATTCGGTGATGCCGCAGCCGCAACCTTGATGAGCGATGCCACCGACAGCACCGAGCGTATCGGCCCGTTCGTTTACGGCACCGACGGCAGCGGCGCCCAAGATTTGATCGTGCCAACCAGTGGCATGCGCGGGCGAGCGACAACCAACACCCCGCAAGAATATACCGATCGTCACGGCAACACTCGAACCAATAAAAACATTTTCATGAACGGTCGCGCCGTGATGGAATTTACGCTGCGCGAAGTACCCCGCGCCATTCACCAAGCTTGCGAAAAGGCAAACTTAAGCCTTAACGATATCGACGCCGTGGTGCCACATCAAGCCAGCGCCATGGTACTCAACGGCATTCGTCGCGAACTCGATCTGCCAAGCGAGCGATTTGTCGTATGCCTGAATGATATTGGGAACACGGTTTCCTGCAGTATCCCCATAGCAATCAAACGTGCGCACGCGAACGGCCAAGCCTGGCCCGGGGCACGCCTGCTGCTTGTCGGCTTTGGCGTGGGTCTATCCTGGGGCGCAACCACAACCATACTGCCAGACGACTTCGGCCAGGCCTGACAATCCAAAGAAACCCAAAGGGTTTGAAGCCGCCGCCAGTAAAACCCGGCTCGCTATCAGCTGCATGCCAGAAAACGTCGCCAACCGATCACTTGCCAACCGCCTGATCGGCATACCCGAATCACGCGAGCTGGATTTGTTGGCGCGCATGATCGAGACGCGCGGTGGGCGTGTGGTGCGGTGCCCGCTGATCGCGATTCGGGATTCACCCGACGTGGATTCGATTGAACGCTGGCTGTTTGACGTTTGCACTCAAGAACTGGACACCATGATCTGGATGACTGGTGAAGGCGTTAGGCGCATCGACGGATTCGCAGAACGCCTGGGGTATCGCGATCAACTACACACCAAGCTGTCCTATGCCACGACAATTACACGCGGGCCCAAGCCGGTACGCGCTCTGCGCGCTTTAGGGCTGACTTCCAACATCGCCGCCCCTGCTCCGACCACCGATGGTGTCATCGAGGCTCTTGACACAATCGACCTCGGCAAACAACGAGTCGGGCTACAACTTTATGGTCAAGAGCCAAATCATAAATTGCAAAATGCTATACGTCACCGCGGCGCCCAACCATTGCCGATCGCGCCCTATGTCTATGCCGACGACGCCGACGAAGACCAAGTGAATCACTTCATCGAAGGCCTCATCCAGGGGGATTTGGATGCAGTCGCGCTGACAAGCGCCACCCAAGTTCGGCGTTTGTTTGCGGTAGCCCAAAAACATCGACGGACCGAGTTACTCACAGCCGCACTGAATTCAACGTGCGTCGCTGTTGTTGGCCCACTAGTGGCAGAATCGCTCCAACATGCAGGTGTCGATCCGGACCTCATGCCGGATAACAATTTTTTCATGAAACCTCTTGTACGCTCTTTGGTAACGTATTTTGAACAGTCCCAGCCTGCTGACCGGTAAAACTTGCCAGCGTTACACTTCCATATTTATTTCCCCTGTGAACGGTTCCAGATG
The DNA here is from genome assembly GCA_002403445.1 of Salinisphaeraceae bacterium UBA4764. Classification (GTDB taxonomy): domain Bacteria; phylum Pseudomonadota; class Gammaproteobacteria; order Nevskiales; family Salinisphaeraceae; genus Salifodinibacter. The sequence continues at coordinate 81,061 of DHHU01000064.1, forward strand.
ACTTCGCACCGTGTCGAGCACTGTTTTGCCGGCAGCGGCATAGTAGTGCCCAATAACCACTTCACGCATTTGAATCATCGACCCACCCAACATGCGACTTGGCGATCGACATGGCAGTAAACCGACCGATTACGGCTCGTAGCGAGCCGATACTCACTTGGACACTGGGGCTGCTTGCGCTGGTGCCATTTCTTGCGGGATGCTACGTTGCCATCGCCTTCAACGGCAACATTGCCGACCGAACACTGGAATGGCTGGTGGTCTATGCCTCGACTATTGTGTCTTTTATCGGCGGCGTACAGTGGGGATTGCAGATCGCAGAAAAACAAGCGCGTTTAGTCGGCATGAGTGCCGCCGTCTGTCCGGCACTAATTGCTTGGGTCGGTGTGATGCTCGGGGTGATGTGGGGCCAAACTTGGTCGTTTGCACTGGTGCTTTCTGCACTCGTCGTAGCCTGGCTGGCCGACGAAAACGGCGGTCGACAGGGCTGGGTACCGGGCTATTTTTTAACTCTCCGTCGAACGCTGACGGTCATTGTCGCTGCTTGTCTCGCGGTTGTAGGTGGCGCGGCACTGTTCGGCTAGTCCCAACGACCCACTCGGCGTCATAAATCTGCCTCTAGAGCTCCGGTGTTCGCGCTGGGTATATGGCACCAGCAATATATTCTAGGCGCCGATCAGCCCCTGGCCGCAGACTCGAACGACATTGCCGCTCAAGCCTCCGGCGCCCGGCGTCGAAAGAAATGCCACAACAGATGCCACATCTTCAGGGTATCCGCCCTGGCCAAGCGAACTCATGCGTCGACCGGCTTCACGCAAGGGCAGTGGCATGGCGGCAGTCATGGCGGTTTCTATAAAACCGGGCGCCACAGCGTTGTAACAAACGCCACGACTGCGAAGGGCGTCGGAACGTGCCCGCACAAATCCCATCAATCCAGCCTTGGTGGCAGCATAGTTGGTCTGACCCCGGTTGCCTGCGATACCCGCCACGGAACTCATACACACAATACGTGCGTGGTCGCGCAGGAGCTTTCGTCGATCCAGTTCCGCATCGATTGAGAGCACGGCCTGAAGATTGACGGCCAAGACACTTTGCCACTCATCAGTGCTCATATTGGCAAGCGAGCGATCACGCGTTATGGCAGCGTTGTGCACAAACACATCAATGCCGCCATGCTGTGCGTTGCAGAAATCGCCTATTTCGGCGGCTGCCTGACCGGATGTGATGTCCAACGCCAGCGCTGCACCGCCAATTTCCTGGCTCAAGTTTTCGAGTGGATCGCGGTTATCAGGTACGTCGATGGCCACCACTTTTGCCCCTTCCGAGGCAAGACGCCTCGCCGTGGCCGCACCGATGCCACGAGCCGCGCCCGTGACTACAGCAACCTTATCTACAAGAGTCCCCCTGGTCGGCACAGACCGGGGCGCCCGGCCTGCTCCGCTGATGGTAAGAACTTGACCGTCAATAAAAGCACTATGATCCGACAACAAAAAACGAAGCGGTTCAGAAATGCGTGATTCGGCACCGGGTTCAACATAAATGCCGTTGACGGTGGTGCCAAATTTTCCAACTTCCTTGGCGAAGGAGCGAACGAATCCCTCCACGGCTTGAGCCGCAGCACTGGCTTCGGTGCTATCAAGCCTTTCTGGGGCATCCGCAAGGATCACCACACGACCGCATGCGGCAATCTGGCGCGCAACCCGATTCACAAAAAGATACAGCGCCGACAGATCGTCGGCGCCTTGCATACCGGTTGCGTCAAATACCAGACCGTGATGGGCAGTGGATCCTTCGGTATCAACATCTTCCAATGTGCGCGCGTGGGCGCCCCCCGAAGATAGAACATTGCCAATCTTTCGGCCCAAACGGGCGTTATCTGTCTGCCCGATATAGAACGTCTGATTTTCCAAGGCTTCCGGCACGAACGGCGGTTCGGCACGGTTGAGCGTTACTGGCGTGGGCAAACGCAAGGCGCGCATCAACCCGCTCAAAAGTGGGCGTGACGCCGCACGAACCAAATAATCACTCATTCCATTGGTCTCCCAATTCTTCAAGCAAGTCTATTTTTAAAATCCCAGACATCGGCGCTTGCAAGCCGGTTGCCATCACAACGACCGACGTCGAATATCTGGTGGGAATCTGTTTATCATCAGAAATTTAGGAGTCTCGATAGGCCTTTATTTGAAACTTTCCATTTGTTCAACTTTTCAACCAAATGCGCAATTTTGTCAAGTTCACATTAAATTATATTTAGCTTGAACAGGTTTCCGTGGTGGCTAGAACGCTGTATCGGATCAAACAAGACATCGGTCTAAGAGCGTTTTAATCCATAAACGCCACGCTGCGATCGCGTTGATCTGCTAGGATATTCTCCAGTTCTACCTTTTGTATTCACAAAACCAACACCATGCAAGAAACCGACGATCTGCGGATTACCGGAATACAGGAACTTGCCACACCAAAAACGGTGATCGATGAGCTACCTGTCAGCGCCGAAGCCGCGCAGACCGTAACCGAAACCCGTACGGCAATCCGCAATGTGTTGGAAGGCTCCGATGATCGCCTGCTGGTTATCGTTGGTCCGTGCTCTATCCACGATATAAAAGTAGCCCGCGATTACGCCGATAAATTAACGGAGCTACGAGCTCGCTACCAGCGCGACTTGTTGATCGTGATGCGGGTTTATTTCGAGAAACCGCGCACGACCGTGGGTTGGAAAGGCTTGATCAATGATCCCGACCTTGATGATTCGTTCCACATTAACAAAGGGGTTCGTCAAGCACGCCAACTGTTGTTGCAATTGGCCGAACGCGGTATTCCAGCCGGTGTCGAGTTTCTCGACCTCATCACTCCGCAATATCTGGCTGATCTGGTGTCTTGGGGTGCGATAGGTGCACGCACCACGGAAAGTCAGGGGCACCGTGAATTAGCGTCCGGCCTTTCCTGCCCGGTGGGTTTCAAAAACGGTACCGGCGGCGCGATCAAGGTGGCAGTTGACGCAGTAGGTGCAGCGCATCATCCGCACCGTTTTCTATCGGTCACCAAAACCGGTCAGTCGGCAATTTTCTCGACTTCCGGCAACACCGATACACATATAATTCTGCGTGGGGGATCCAATGGGCCGAACTATGACGCAGACTCAGTGGCCGGTGCGACCGCGATGTTGCAACAAGCTGATCTGCCGGCGCGCCTGATGGTCGATTTCTCGCACGCCAATAGCCGCAAACAACCCCAAAAACAGATCGAAGTCGGCGATGATGTGTCTGGCCAGATCATCGCCGGGAGTCGCGCCGTTTTCGGCGTCATGATCGAGTCGCTGATCTACTCCGGCAAACAAAAACTCGTCCCGGGTATCGAGCCGGAATACGGTGTGTCGATTACCGACGGGTGTCTAGGTTTCGACGACACGGCAGCGTTGCTGGACAAACTTGCAGATGCCGTTGCCCAGCGTCGTGAGCTCAGTATGGCGAACGCCTGACAAGCGGTCCGCTCACCTCTTTAAACGAGTAATCAGCCGACTGATCTGCAATAATACGAATTTGTTTTGCCCCGGAAATCAACGCCGTGAGCGATACTGTATTCCAAAAGATTATCAATCGAGAAATAAATGCCGATATCGTCTTTGAAGACGATCAATCGCTTGCGTTTCACGACCTCAATCCCCAAGCCCCATTACACGTGCTGGTAATCCCCAAACGAGCCATAGCTCGACTGACCGACGCCGGCGACGACGACGGTGCCCTTCTGGGCCATCTGATGCTCGTAGCCCGAACCGTTGCCGCCGACGCCGGTTATGCAAATGCATTTCGTCTGGCAGTCAATAACGGGGAAGACGCTGGCCAGTCCGTTTTCCATCTACATATTCATGTTCTTGCCGGTCGAGTATTTGGCTGGCCACCCGGATGACAGACGACGTCCCCCATGGCGAACACCTGCCGCCCACTGGCTTTGCATACACATGACTCAAAACGCTTACACACCGTCCACTTCTGCTCGAGAAGCGGACGATTCACCGGATCCGACAATCGAAGATGTCCAGAGCCGCGCCGACCGGCGCCACCTGGCGATTAACAAGGTAGGGGTATGTGACATCCGCCACCCCGTATCTATTGCACAGCGTAGCGGTGGTCAGCAATCCACTATCGCGACCTTCGGGATGTACGTGAATTTGCCGCATCGTTTCAAAGGCACTCACATGTCGCGGTTCGTGCAAATACTCAACGCTCATGAACACGAAATTACCGTACGCTCATTCAAGCGCATGTTGGTTGAAGTCACTGAGCGGCTGGAAGCCGACAATGGCCATATTGAAATGGCGTTTCCGTTTTTTATCGATAAACAAGCGCCAGTAACCGGCGAACACAGCGTTATGGACTACCAAGTCAATTTTATCGGTGACCGCTACAGTGGCAACACCGAGCTGGCCGTCGAAGTGCAGGTACCCGTCACCACATTGTGCCCCTGCTCCAAGGACATTTCTGAGTATGGCGCACACAACCAAAGGTCGCTGATCACCATCCGGGCTCGATCGAACGAATTTTTTTGGCTCGAGGAGCTTGTCGACATCGCTGAGGCCCAAGCTTCCTGCGAACTTTACGGGGTTCTAAAGCGTGTCGACGAAAAATATGTCACTGAACGCGCGTACGATAATCCGAAATTTGTCGAGGATGTTGTTCGTGATGTCGCGACTGTTTTAAATGAGGATTCTCGTATTCGAGCATATCGCGTGGCGTCGGAAAACTACGAGTCGATACACAACCACTCAGCTTACGCTATGATTGAATACGACAAGGATGACGCTTAACCAAGGCACATTGTTTGTCGTACTGGTTAACTGTTGTTGTCGTTAGAGTCACTGTTGCCGGTACTGTCGTTTTTGGTGTTGTTTGTGGATTGCCGCTCACTCGCGTCTTTGGCATCAATGGGCTTTTCTGAGTCGCCTTGATTTTTATGATTACGGCTTGCCTGTGACTTGCTTTTTCCGGACGAGCGATTGCCGGCAGACGATGACTGCTCCGTTCGACTCTCGCCGGCGGCCGGCTTGGTCGTTGATTCGCTATTTTTATTCGATTGTTTTGTCCTTGCAGTGCTAGATTTTTGTCGTGTCGACTTTGGCTGAGTCCTAGCGCCCGGGGTTGTACTCTTATTCGATTTCGCAGTTGTGCTGGTCGATTGGCTCGTACGCTTTGCTCGGCTCGAGTTCTTCGATGCCGATGATTTACTAGTCCTCGCCTGATCGGTATTTGCCTCCTCACTAGCGTTTTGACGCTGGTCACGCCCCGATTGTGAGGCTCTCGCCGGAGATTCAGCGGAAGTTTGTACTGGTGAAGCGTCAGCTGTTGAGCCAGAATCGCTTGACGTACTGGCCCTACGTGATTTGGTGGCCCCGGTTCCCTCACGAGCTTCGGCAAGACCGCTTAAAGCTTGTTTGAATGTCTGGTTCAATTCATCGCCGGTCCGTTGCAAAACGCCGGCCGAATCCTTGAAAGCCGCTACGATCTGTCGGCGGCCATTTGGCAAATAATCAGTTGGTTTACCGGCAACGCGCCGGATTCCAGCACTGCGGGCACGACGCACGCTGGCGCGCACGGCAGCAGAGAGATTCTTTGCTGCGCCGATTTCGGTATTGATCAACGTGCGACCGTTGCTCAGGACAATCCCGGCGGCTTGACGTTGACTGTCCATCGCAATCCGAACCGAGTCTCGAGACGCTTGGCGGACACGAGTAAAGCGTGTGCCCGCATCAGTTAGAAAACGTACTACATCCATTCCATCGACTCCGTGTTGTATGCGGTGTCGTATCGCTGCATTATGCAGCTTGGCGACGTTTATTGCAGCTGGTAACCACGGTTATGGCGACACAGTCATAGTTTTGATTATTCATATGGACACCATAGCGGATGTACAAGAGTACCGGCATTGTTTTCTGACTACAGCCCCTTGCGCCAGACATAAATTCTGCCTTACCCAGCGGAGCATCTAATCGGGCGCGATTGTAAAAAAGGTCAGCGGTTGTTTAGCTCCCGCCGTTGGCAGGAATGAGCTCGATCGACACGTCACCCCGTTTCCCGCTACGGTGGCTAACCCCCAAGCCGATACGGCTACCCGAGACGCCCTTTCGAACCAGTAGCCGAGCGATATCGCGCGCTCGAGTAATGGCGAGCGCCTGCTTGTAGGCGGCGCGCTTAGAGCTCGCGTTAGATGTCTTGTTCGCCACTTTAGGATTGGCCTTTATAAAACTGGTCACTTCGGCACTACTCGGTGAAATAGGCTGGGTTCGACCTGCGATTCCCACATGATCTTTTTGCCGGTTCGGCTGCTGCAGCAAGCTGGCAACGTGCGCGACTACCCGACGGCTTTGGGCTTTCAACCGAGCTGAACCTTCATGGAACTTGATGACACCCAAATGACCAGGCACTAAAACTTGCCTGTTAGCAGCGCCCTCCGATGTGTTTCCACCAACGCCAGCCAATTGTTTAATGCGGTGTTTATTCTTTTTGGTCACCAATTGATAGCGTGCAATTTGCGCCAATCGCTGAGCACGGTGCGCAGCCTGTGACACGGAGGCCAGCTGATCCCCGGACGCGTGGGTAGGGGTATTAATGGCCTGCCACGCCGACTTGGCCTTCTGAAACGCTGTGCGCGCAGAACTCAGTTTACGGGCTGAAACACCAGCATGCCGCGCTTTTTGGAGCGCATTATGAGCAAGACGTAGGGGTTTAAACGTCGCTGGGCTATCACCCACACCGGGATGAACTTCGGCTTTGAGCTGTTTATTGGCTGCCGACAAGCCCGTTTTATCAGGGCCAACCGAGGGGTAGTGGTTGGAAAAAACCGAGCATCCGGCTAGTGCGATCGTCATGAGGAGACTAGTTATAAGTCGCATGGTGTTTCTTTAACCGCCGAGGGCGCCGGACTTCACGGGGCCAGTTGTGTTGTGTTGCACGCTCTTGCCGTTACCCATGGCTTTCGGCCGGTGGCGCGAAGCTCGCGAGCCACGGCTATGTTTCCTGTGCTCATGCGTCGGTACCGCATGGGTTTTCGACTTCGAAGGGCGCAGTGTGTGTCGATTGGTGGTCTGCGCTTGTTGGTTCTGACTTCGCTGCTTATTACCAGCCAACGCGGCGACGCGAGTCCGAGTTTTGATGGCCTTGCTCCGGGCCTTAGCAGCTCTCACATCGAGCTTGACGGCTTTAACCAGTGCATTGACCCGCTGGCGTTCCTTGTCGGTCAGTTTTTTGTTCTTTCCTGCGGCTTGATACACGATCGATCGGGCCATGGTAAGGCGCGATCGCGCCGCGTTCATGAGCGACGGCGCGCGGTTTGACCAATCCTTTTTTACGGCCCGGGTGATAGCTTTTTGAGCCGGTGCCAGCAGCGACACATTCGGTTGTCCAACGCCACTATGATCCGGCCCGCCAGCACAGCCGCCGAGTGTGAAGGGCACGGCCATCATCAGCCCCAGCGCAACGGCGATAACCACTCGTGGCACTGGCACGAGCCAACAGTTTCTCATCGATTCGTAATCTTTGATTTATCAGCACGCTACTTTATCAGGCATTGCGGCCGGTCCAAAGCTTGCGGGCTCGTGCTAAATCATCCGGGCGCCCCACATCACGCCATGCACCACGATGAACCCGCGCCTGCAAGTCAGAGGAAACCAAGCTGCGGTCAATCACTTTCGCCAGCCCAAACGTACGCTCTTCGAATCCGTGAAACATACCGGGCGTAAACCGCCCAATGCCGGCATAGGTCAGGCGCGATGAAGCGTGTTCGCTTACATAGCCTCTGGCTACGCCATAATCGCCACCTGGGCAATGCGGTGGGTTGGGAACAAATACCAGTTCCGGCCTGTCGGCAGGCCAAGTAAGCAAAGAGAAATCGAAATCGGTCCAGATATCGGCAGCTACAACTATGAACGGCCCCCCCCCTAGCAAAGGCAGCGCAGCCCGCACGCCCCCGCCGGTATCCAGCGCATCGGGATATTCCTCGCTATAGACAATGCTGACGCCGTACTGCGCACCATCGCCAAGCGCGGCACGAATTTGATCGCCGCGATACGCTAAATTGATCACGATTTCGCGGATACCCGCTCGAGCCAAAGCGCGAATCCGCGCGCCAATAAGCGACTGGTCACCGATTTCCAACAAAGGCTTCGGAATATCATCGGTCATTGGCCGCAGTCGCGTACCGCGACCGGCCGCTAGAATCATGGCACGCATCAGCCCAACACACGCAGAAAAGGGTGCAGCGGGCTGAGTTCGGGATACGCTTCCACAACTGGTAAAACATAGCCAATGAAACGCGCAGCATCGGCAATATAAAGCGGCTTGTCATCACGCCACCAAAGCCTGGCAAACACCCCCAGCACTTTGAGATGTCGCTGGAGGCCAATCCAGATCAGGTCTTCGTAAAATTGCGACCAGATCTTGGGAACTGGTAAGTCGGCATCCAGCGCAGCACACCAATAGCGATACTGCCACCGGACCGTATACTCCGATGGCCAGTCGATGAATGCATCGCGACAGAGGCTGGCGATATCATAAGCAATAGGGCCTGAGCGCGCATCCTGGAAGTCAATGATACCGGGCAAGGGTCTCGAAACCATTAGGTTGCGCGGCATATAGTCTCGATGCACAACCACATGCTGTTGGCGTTCGATGCGATCCAGAATCACACTGTACGTCGATTCCAGCGAGACCGTCTCGGCCTCGGTCAAGCCATGGCCCAGATACCGCTCAACGAACCACTCACCAAACAAGCGCAACTCATCGAGCAAGGCTGTGCGATCCAGAACGTCCAGATTGTCTGCCGGCATGGCAACTTGCCAATGCACCAAGGCATCCACTGCCGCATGCATAAGGTTATCGGGGGCGTCGTTCTGCTGTAACGCATCGAGATAGGATCGATCCCCCAGATCACTCAACAATAAAAACCCTTTCGCCGAATCGAAGGCAATAACTTCAGGCACGTTCAATCCGGCATCCGCTGCGCGGCCGGCAATGGTCACGAAAGCGTCGTTATTCTGACTCGCCGGAGGCGAATCGACGGCAATACGCGATATCAGTGCTCCGCTGTCGGCTTGCGCTGGTTCTGCGCATGGAATCACCCGAAAATATCGGCGCGAACTGGCATCAGCACTCACGATCTGCCAGTCGCAGCACACACCCATTTTGGACTCGGCCCACTCCTTTAAAGCAAGGGCACGTTGGTCCATGACAGAGTTAAGACAGTTGGCCGTTTTTAAGGTTCTCAATACACACACGCCAGGTGCTTGCGTCGCAGGGAGGTTGCGAACGAAAGTGTTCGATTGGTGTAAGCCTGAGCGCTCATTAGAGGTCGAACATTTAAGCCGGTTGGTTACTGAATTTAACGACATTGAGCGGGTCAAGGGTATTATGACCCAATCACCTTGCGCAGCCGCTTGTTTTCTAAGCCGCCTGCTCCTCGATAGAGTTTGCGGGACACAACCGGCGTGCGCATAATCTAGCTTAGACCGATAAAGCGACGTACGATTTGAATCAACCTTGCCAAGGCGGTCAATTGGGCTTAATCGCGATTTCACGACTTGAGTCACATACACTGCGCTCCAGATACAGGCACCACAAACGATTCTGTGCGCTGGCAATACTGTTGGGCGCAGGTGCCTTGGCGAGCGCCAATGTCGCATCGGGTGCCTCAGCAGGAAGCTGTCCAGTACACTCGATACCGATTGCGCCTGCTGCCAAAGGGCAACCAGCAACAGTTCGAGCGAATCATGTCAGCCTGCAACATGGCGTGGCGACTGCCCACGGCAACGTGCGGCTGACCCGCGACGGACAAGCGTTGGAGGCGCCCTACGTTCAATACAACTTGAATTCCAGTGCTGCAAACGCCCACGGTGGTTTGCTTTATTACAAACCCGGTTTATTCCTCAAGGCCCAAAAAGGTGCGATCAACATTAACAGCAGCACTGGTGTTTTTAGCAAGGTTACGTATAAATTGCCCCATAGCAGTGTTCGCGGCCACGCAGCCACGGTGGACTCGAAATCTAAACAGCACTATCGACTTAGCGAAGCCACCTACACCACCTGCCCGCTGAATTCGCCAACATGGTATATCTCAGCCACCCATGTCGATTTGAACCAAAAATCCGGGAGGGGAGACGCCTGGAATGCGGTGATGCATTTATATGGACTGCCGATCTTCTATACCCCCTATTTCAGCTTTCCCATTGATAACAGGCGTCACACCGGTTTTCTAGCGCCTTATGAAGGTCATTCGAGCCAATCCGGCTTTAGCCTGGCGACGCCGTACTATATAAACCTTGCGCCACAATATGATCTGACGCTCATTCCACGTTATTACGGCAAACGAGGCTTCCAGATTGGTGCACTCGGGCGCTATCAGTTCAAGCACCAGAAAGGCAATATCGCCGGGCAATATCTGCCTTACGACCAGCGATACGGCGGCAGCCGCAGCTTTGTGCATTTTCAGGATCAGGGTCAATTCAATAAATACATCGGATTCCAAGCTGACTATAATCGCGCCAGCGACAAAACCTATTTCAAGGATTTCAAAAATGGGCCAACCGGCACATCGACGTCGGTTCTAGAGCGTGGCGCGCAACTCACTTTTGCCACCACTGGCGCAAGGCTGAACGTTTTAGTTCAAGATTTCCAAACCCTATATCCGACGAGCCACAGAACGTCGTTTTATAACGTTTTCAACTATAACCCTTACAAGCGTCTGCCGAGTGTTCAACTGCATCTGCTATCGCCGACTGCACCTTTTCAGCTGGGTCTGAACGCAAGTTACACCAATTTCGTAAGCGGCAATCCGAATGCCGTGGAAGCCCAACGCTACAACGCTAAACCCAAATTGATTTGGTCGATCGATCACGGCGGCTGGTTCGTTAACAGTCAAGCTGCCTACGAGTTCACGCACTACAGTCTAAGTAACGTCAGAACTACTGGCCCCAACCGTCAATCTACGTCAATCAACCGCGGTATTCCATCATTCAAGCTACGCTCGGGACTGCGGTTTTCGCGTACCATGAGTAATGGCTGGATACAGACGCTGACTCCAGAGGCCGAATACCTTTTCACCGCCTACGACAATCAGAAAAATATTCCGATATTTGACAGTGGCATGCCGCAACTACACTACCAGCGGTTGTTTGCAAGCAACCGCTTTACCGGCATTGACCGCATTGGCGACGCCAATCAGATCACGCTTGGGGCGAGCACGCGTATCTATTCACCCGACAGTGGGCGTAGATTGGCCAAACTGGAGCTTGGCCGCGTTACAAGTTTACGGAAACTCAAGGTTACTCTGCCCAACAGCAGCCTGACGGGTTATTCCAACTATGGCTCCGATTTTGTCGGACGCCTAACGCTCAGCCCTCTCCGCCAGATTCAGTTGCTGGGGTCGGTGGCTTATAGCGGCGAACATAGCAGGATTGATCGTGGCCGGGCCGAATTTTTGTACGCAACTAAAGCAGGGTACGGCGTTAATCTGGGCTATCGCTACTATCGCGGCTACCGACCAGCTCGAGGTGCCAATCTCGGTCCAAATGGCACAATTCAATTGCGACCGAATCAGTACGACACACTGAAGCAAATTGCAATAAAAGCCTATGCACCGCTGGGGCAACATTTCAAGGCTGTCGGTCGCTGGAACTATTCACTTGAAATAAACCAAACAATAGAGACTATTGCTGGTATCCAGTACAGTCCTTCATGCTGTATTGCCGCACAGCTATCATGGCGACGATACGTAGATAACAGGGGCCGTAACGGCAAATTTCAAAACAGTATCGTATTTCAATTCGTGTTCCGCGGATTTGAAAAACTCGGAAATACATCGAAGTCTTTCGTATCCAACAATATATTCAACGGGGTCAAACCCGGCCGCTCTCGTAACACTTATAACACGCTACAAACTCAATGAAACGTCTTACTCAAATTGCCTGCCTGCTTTGCCTTTGCAGCGCCACTACGCTTGCCGGGGCCAATTCGTTGACGTCGGGCAGCGGGCTTGGCAGTTTCTCTTTGGCACCATCCCGTTCATCGGGAGGGCACCACTCAAAGCATTCGATCGACGGCATTGCCGCAGTGGTCAATAACGGCGTCATTCTCAAAAGCCGTCTGAACCAAGCCGTGGCACAGGCCCGGCAACAGGGTAATCGCAACATTCCTCGGAATGTGCTCCGTTCGCGTGTGCTTGATCGGCTCATCATGCGCAAACTCGAACTGCAACAAGCGCACCGCGAAGGTATAACCATATCGAAGTCCGAGCTCGCCCAAGGTATACAACGCTTGGCCAAGAGCAACAATATGTCGGTCGCTCAGTTCAAGCAAGCGGCGCAACAACACCATTTGACACTCAAAAGCTTGAAAAAACAGATTCGCAAGCAGATGCTCATCGCGAAAGTGCGTCGACAAAACGTTATGTCACAAGTGTCGATCACTCCGGACGACGTCAATCAATATCTGCACACGCAAGATCTGCAAAACGGCGTGAAAAACAAATACCGTTTTCGCCGTATCATCGAAAAACCGACTTCCGGTAACGGTACCAAGCGCAAAGAACTCGAGAATCTACGCCAACGTGCCAAGAACGGCGCGAACTTTGCCACCCTGGCTCGTAAAAACTCGAGTGGCCCCAATGCAGCCCATGGAGGGTTGGTGAACTGGACTCCGGCGAGCCAACTGTCCCAGCCCATCGCCAAAGCGCTGGGCAACTTGAGTCAGGGCGGGATTAGTAACGTGATCCACCAAGGCAACCGCTTGATTTTGCTTAAACTGCTCGGCCGTCGGCCTATTGGCGGCAGCCATTCCGGCAACACCGTGACGCAAGTTAAGGTACGCCACATTGTCATCGACACCAACGCCATTCGTAACCGGAAAAAAGCCAAAGCATTGGCAGACCGTCTGCGACATGAAATTAAAGCGGGTGATAGCTTTGCTAGCGTGGCAAAACAATATTCTGACGACAAGAGTACTGCCAGTGACGGTGGTGAATTAGGCTGGATTACTGTTAATCAGATCAATCCCAAGACGCGTCGCGTCATTTCTAATCTGAACCCAGGCCAAGTATCACCTGTACTCAAGGCGGCCAAAGGGTTCGAGATCATCAAACTGCAAAAACGCCGCACGCAAAATCAAGCTCGACAAAAACGCCGCAACAAGGCTCGCCAAGCACTGGGTCAAAAGCAAGCTCAAGAGCGCGGCAAGATCTGGATGCACAAACTGCGCGATCAAGCCTACATCGATATCCGTATCAAAAATTATCAACCCCAAGCCGGCTTTTCTATCGGACAGTGATTTTGAACACAGGCAAACGGTCGGTGCCTCGGCTAGTTGTCACACCGGGCGAACCCGCCGGCGTAGGACCCGATTTGCTGCTCGAAGTAGCAACCAAGGACTGGCCATTTGAGATCGTCGCGGTGGCTGATTCCAACATGCTTGCCGAACGTGCTCATCTACTGGGGTTATCGATCTCGATGGAGCCCGCCAACTACGCAACGGCACCATCACCACACCGGGCCGGTTTGCTGCCGGTAGACCATGTCACCTGCATGTACTCCGTTGTCGCGGGAAAACTGACGTCCGGCAACGCGGCCTATGTCTTGACTACGCTGGATCGCGCGATTGATCACTGTCTGATCGGTCGCGCCAATGCGCTCGTCACCGGGCCAATCCATAAGGCAACCATCACCCAGTCCGGTGAGCCGTTTGACGGCCACACCAATTATCTGGCCACTCGGTGCCAAGCGCCACCGCCCATCATGTTGCTAACCACCGCTGATCAATCGTTCCGCGTCGCACTGGCCACTATGCACTTGCCACTAGTCGACGTACCTACTGCCCTCAGTGTTGAGGGTTTGCAGCATGTATTTCGAACCACCGCCGACGGGTTGCAACGCGATTTCGGGCTGTTATCGCCCCGTCTACTGGTTACTGGCCTGAACCCTCATGCCGGAGAGGACGGGACCCTTGGAACCGAGGAAACCCACGTTATCAAGCCGGCAATCCTGGCCGCCCGAAACCACGGTATCCATATCGAAGGGCCATTTTCCGCCGATACAGTGTTCGTTGATGACCTGAGGACACGCGGTGACGTCGTGATAGCCATGTATCACGATCAAGGCTTACCGGCAATTAAATATGCCGGTTTCGGTCGAGTGATCAATGTCACACTCGGTTTGCCTATAGTGCGCACATCGGTCGATCATGGTACTGCAGCTGATCTGGCCGGTACCGGACGGGCACAAGCCAAAAGCCTGCGAGCCGCAGTCGAAACAGCGGCAGACATTGTGCGATCTCGTGGCACGTAAACGCTTCGGCCAGAATTTTCTAGCTGACCCGGGAATCGTGGATCAAATCGTTGCGACGATCGCTCCCCGGCATGATGACGCTGTGGTCGAGATCGGCCCTGGGCACGGGGCGATTACCGGACCGCTTGCTGCCAAACTCGACCGGCTTGACGTGATAGAAATTGACTGTGATCTTGCAAGCTCAATCGTGGCCAGATTCAGCAACGAACCAAACATAGTTCAGCTGATTGGCCACAACGCGCTTGGCTTCGACTATAGCGCGCACGCCGTCAAGCGCGGCAAGCCAATACGCTTGGTAGGGAGCCTAGCCTATAACATTGGAACACCGCTCCTCTTTCAAACACTGGATATTTTCGATGCCATCACCGATATGCATTTCATGCTACAAAAAGAGGTGGTGGACCGGATCGTGGCATGTCCGGGGGAACGGTCTTATGGCCGACTCAGTGTCGGTGTGGCTGTGCGCGCAAATGCGATTTCGCTTTTTGACGTCCCCCCCAGCGCATTCCGACCACAACCCAAGGTCAATTCAGCATTTGTACGAATCAAGCCGGCTAAGGAGCGCCCAGACATTTTCGATTGGCGTTTATTTAACCAGATGTTGACCGACGCATTTGGCAAGCGACGCAAGACATGCCGGAATGCACTATCGGGTTGGCTATCAGCTGAGCAAATCAATGCACTGGGTATCGACCCGCAACGCCGACCCGCCGAGCTATCGCCGAATGATTACGTGGCTCTTGCCAACGCGGCGACCAAGCACGATTTATAGCAGGCAATTCAGTAAAAGCGCACCCCTTAGACTCGCATATGACGACATTTTGCATCGGTGACGTCCATGCACAGTTGAAAAAACTCGACCAACTACTCTGCCGGCTTGACACAATAGACGCGAGTGCTGAGATTTGGTTTGTCGGCGATTTGATCAACCGTGGCCCGGATTCTGCAGGGGTTCTACGCCGAGTTCGCCAATTGGGTGAGCGCGCACATGTCGTGCTTGGCAACCATGACCTGACTGTATTGGCTACGGCAGCCGACACAGATAAACAGACTAAAGTTGATACCGGCGTCCTGGACTTGCTAAGCAGTGACGATGCAAATGATCTACTCAACTGGTTGCGCTACCGTCCCTTAATCCATGATCGCCCAGACCTGGAATGGATCATGGTTCATGCGGGAATACCGGGCTGTTGGGACTTAACCGAAGCCAAGATGCACGCAAGAGAATTCGAAAACGGTTTGCGCAGCCCTGATTGGATGCACCTGTTCAAACAGTTGTTCGGTAATGAACCTTCGACATGGCCACAAGCTCGAGGCCAAGTTGAACGTAATCGGTACATCGCTAACGCTTTAACACGACAACGGTTTTGCGAGTCCACTAGCGGCGTATTAAATATGGAGTATAAAAAAACCGTAGCAGCCGCACCAAACGGCCTTGTGCCGTGGTTCGCAGCAAAAGATCGCCGTAATCGCGATCATCCAATCGTGTTCGGTCACTGGGCTGCACTTGGCCGGATTGCTTGGCCCGAACATAACGTATGGTGTGTAGACACAGGAGCATCATGGGGCGGCCCGCTCACAGCCATCGAGCTCGAAGGCCAATCAGTTATCTACTCGGTCAGGTAACGCTATAACCGACTGTCTATGAAATGACTAATCGAGTTTGACTCAAGCGGCGTCGCTTTCGTTTTCTTCTTCTGTCGGACGATCCACCAACTCCACATAAGCCATTGGCGCGGCATCGCCCTGCCGAAAACCACACTTTAGTATACGAAGATATCCACCAGGCCGATCAGCATAACGGTCGCCCAATGTACCGAATAGTTTGGCGACTGCCGCTTTATTGCGCAGGCGGTTGAAAGCCAGACGTCGATTGGCCGTACTATCCTTTGTTGCCAACGTGATAAGGGGCTCAGCCGTTCTACGTAGCTCTTTGGCACGTGGAAGTGTTGTTTTAATGATTTCGTGCTGCACTAACGACACCGTCAGGTTTGCAAGCAAGGCACGGCGGTGTGAGGACGAGCGACCTAGATTGCCGCCTTTTTTTCGGTGACGCATGGTATTCGATATCCTTAATAAAGTAGGCGTTTACTGGCTAGAAGTAGACATTTACTAGGCGTTCTCGATTTCAGCGGGCGGCCAGTTGGCCACTTCCATACCCAGCGAAAGACCCTGCTCCGAAAGCACTTCTGTAATTTCAGTCAAAGACTTCTTGCCTAAATTTGGCGTGCGCATCAGCTCGTTTTCCGAGCGCTGCACCAAATCCCCAACATAATGAATGTCTTCGGCTTTTAGACAGTTGGTTGAGCGCACTGTGAGCTCGAGATCTTCAATGGGTTTCAGCATCATCGGATCAACAGCGCCAGAAGATTGCGTACCTGTCGAAGTCGTACTGCTTTCAAGGTCCACAAATACCGATAGTTGATCGTAGAGCGTAGCAGCGGCAGTCCGAACGGCCTCCTGTGGCTCAATACTCCCATTGGTCTCAACATCCAGTATGAGCTTATCCAGGTTGGTTCTCTGCTCCACGCGCGCCCGATCAACCTCATAACTCGCACGACGAATCGGGCTAAAGGAAGCATCTAACTTTAAAGCACCAACGGCGCTGCCATCATCCTCAGCCGACTCCAATGCACGCTGTGCGGCAGGTTGATAACCACGACCGCGCCGGACTGTAAGCTCCATATCGAGCTTGCCGTTAGTCAAATGTGCTATTACCAAATCCGGATTGGCAATTTCCACCTCATGGTCGGTAGTAATGTCACCAGCCGTCACGGGCCCAGATGAAGACTTGTTCAATCGAAGAGTCGCCGATTCACGGCCATTCATGCGAACCGCCACCTGCTTTAGGTTAAGCAGAACATCGATTACATCTTCCTGCAGCCCCTCAATGGTGGTGTACTCGTGCAGCACACCGTCAATATTGACATCGGTTATAGCCGCACCGGGGATGGAGGACAATAAAATGCGACGAAGCGCATTGCCGAGAGTGTGGCCATATCCACGCTCTAGGGGTTCAAGTTCAATTTTTGCCCGATTACCGCTGATTCGATCGACTTCAACCAGCCGCGGTTTCAAAAGTTCGTTGGATTCCATACAATTTCCTCCGGCGAGCCGGATCGATTACTTGGAGTAAAGTTCCACAACCAGATTCTCGTTGATATCCGGCAATATCTGATCGCGATCGGGAACTTGCGAATAGGTGCCCTGAAGTTTCTTTTCGTCCACTGACAGCCAGTCACCAAATCCGATTTGGGAAGCAACCGAAACCGCCTCAGCGATCCGATTCTGATTCTTAGCGCGATTGCGAACCGCCACGACATCGCCTGCCTGTACTTCGTAAGATGGAACATTCACCAAACGATCGTTGACCGCAATAGCTTTATGGTTTACGAGCTGACGTGCCTCAGCGCGAGTTGCAGCGAAACCCATTCGATACACCACGTTGTCCAGCCGCGATTCAAGTGCTTGTAATAACAAGACGCCTGTAGCGCCCTTACGCCGTGAAGATTTAACGTAGTACTTATGGAATTGTTTCTCCATCAAGCCATACATACGACGCAGCTTTTGTTTCTCACGCAATTGAGTCGCATAGTCAGACAACCGTTGACGACGCGCTGCACCTTGGGCGCCCGGCGGTGTCTCAAATTTACATTTCGACTCGATGGAACGCGCATGGCCGGTAAGCAGAAGATCGGTACCGGTACGCCTAGAAAGCTTGCAACGTGGACCCGTGTATTTCGCCATAATATTTCGCCTCTTGAGTCGAAAGTCAGACGCGCCGTTTTTTCGGCGGACGACATCCGTTGTGCGGTATCGGCGTCGTATCTACGATGTTAGTGACCTTGAAGCCATAGCCGTTGAGCGATCTGACAGATGCCTCGCGACCCGGGCCTGGTCCTTTAACGCGCACTTCCAGATTCTGTATGCCGTATCGCGCTGCACCTTCACTGGCCCGCTCAGCAGCAACTTGCGCCGCGAAAGGGGTCGATTTGCGCGACCCCTTAAAACCGCAAGTACCTGATGTACACCAACTCAGAACATTACCCTGCTGGTCAGCAATAGAGATAATGGTATTGTTAAAAGTCGCGTATATAAACGCAATGCCATCAGTAACTTTCCGTCGTCCACGGCTAGGTGTAACTCGTCCCTGACTAGACGCCGAGGAATTCGCCATAATCTAATACCTGTAAAACTGGTCTTTATATAAAAACGTCGTAACGTGCTATCGGCGAATCGGCCTTGGGGGACCTTTACGGGTCCTGGAGTTGTTTTTGGTTCGCTGCCCCCGTAACGGCAGACCTCGCCGGTGTCTAATACCGCGATAACAGCCCATATCCCGCAGACGTTTGATATTCATGGATACCTCACGTCGCAGATCACCTTCAATAGTGTAATGACCGATTTGTTCACGCAATGCCTCGATCTCCCCTTCTGTGAGATCACGTACTTTTGTATTGGCAGGTACGTTGGCTGCGTCGCATATTTGATTGGCACGCGTCGGCCCGATCCCGTATATTGAGGTCAGAGCTATGTTCGTATGCTTGTATATCGGCAGGTTGATCCCGGCGATTCGCGCCATGTCGTTTCTCTCGATCAGATGGGGGCGAGGTTTAACCCGCCCAGATTAGCCATATATGGTAACGCAGGGCTAGTTAGATACGCAACTCGCATAACTAGCATACCCTTGGGAATATCAGCCCTGGCGCTGCTTGTGTCGAGGATTGACGGGGCAAATGACAGTTACTGCCCCGTTTCGACGAATAATTTTGCAATGTCGACAGATTTTTTTAACTGAGGCCCGTACTTTCATGTTGATGATCTCAATGTAGCGACAGCATTCATGTCGTCGTTGAATGACTTAGTGGTTTTTAGATCAGTCTCACGTTTAACGAGCTGATACCGTTCGTCGTTTCGATGTCCCTTTTTTGGATTTGAGGTTGTTTTTCTGCATCAAACCACTGTATTGATTGGACATTAGGTGTGCCTGCAACTGCGACATGAAATCCATTACTACCACGACGATAATCAGGATTGACGTGCCGCCGAAGTAAAACGGCACATTATATTGCAGAATAAGCAACTCGGGCAACAGGCAGACTAAGGTGACATATGCAGCACCAGCAACTGTAAGACGTGTAAGCACGGTATCAATGTAATTCGCGGTCTGAATACCCGGGCGCACGCCTGGAATAAAAGCGCCAGATTTTTTAAGGTTATCCGCTGTCTCCCGGGAATCAAAAACAAGGGCTGTATAGAAAAAACAGAAGAAAATGATCATTCCAGAGTAGAACAACACATACAGGGGTTGTCCCGGAGCAATAGCGTTCGAAACCCACTGTGCAACACTGCCCCCTTGACCGAAAAATCTTACTACGGTGGCCGGAAACAATATAATACTTGAAGCAAAAATGGGCGGTATAACCCCCGACATATTGAGCTTTAATGGAAGATGCTGAGTACGCTCGGCGTACATACGACGTCCACTTTGCCGTTGTGCATGATGGACAGGGATGCGCCTTTGGCCTCGTTCAACGAACACCACAACGCCTAGTAATGCTAAAGCTCCAATCAGTAGGGCTATAACGAAAAATACACTGAGTTCACCCGATTGAACAAGTTTGAGCGTGCCACCAATAGCGGATGGAAGACCCGATACAATGGCCGAAAAAATCAGCATGGATATACCATTACCGATACCACGTTCGGTAACCTGCTCACCCAACCACATCAGAAACAAAGCACCTGTAGTGAGGCATACGGCAGTTGTAAAAACGAAACTGAATTCGCTAATGCCAGGCTCGGCTATACCTTGATTCCATAGTGCAAGACCGGTACCCAACGACTGGAACGAAGCAAGTGCTACAGTGCCGTAGCGTGTGTATTGTGTGATCCGACGCTGACCGGCTTCACCCTCTTTCTTTATTTCCTTGAGAGAAGGGACAGTCGCAGTGAGCAACTGTAAGATAATAGACGCCGAAATATACGGCATAACACCGAGCGCGAATATGGAAAGGCGCTTCAACGCACCTCCGGTAAACATCACGCCGACGTCAAGAATAGTGCCATGTTCTTGTTGGAATAAGTGCGCAAGCTGACTGGGGTCGATACCAGGAACTGGGATAAAAGTCCCCACGCGAAAGACAACAATCGCTCCGATAAGAAACAGAAGCCGGGAGCGAACTTCCTTGAGCTTCCCGGCTTCCGGCATCATGCTGTTACGGCTACCAGCTGCCGCTTGATTAGTTGCCACGCCTAGTCGCCTATACGTCCGCCCTGTGCCTCAATGGCTCGGCGCGCACCCTGAGTCGCTGAAATCCCGATGAGATTGATCGTTTGGCTTAATTCACCAGAAGCAATGACCTTGGCACGGCGTGCGCCGCGAGAAATCAAACCAGCACTACGAAGTTCATCCAGTCCAACATTGCCCGAAAACCGATTCAACTGATCCAAGCGTATTTCATAAGTCGTCGGTTTGTGGGTCGCAAAACCGCGTTTGGGTACACGGCGCTGTATAGGAAACTGACCCCCTTCGAAATTAACTTTGTTGAGACCACCCGAACGTGATTTTTGGCCCGCATGACCGCGGCCTGCCGTTTTGCCGTGGTCTGATGATTGACCACGAGCGATACGCTTTCGCGATCGACGCGCGCCTGGGCCCGGACTCAGTTCATTCATACGCATATATCAAACTCGCTCAACCGTAACCATGTCCACGATTTTGTTAATCATGCCGAGATTTTCGGGGGTATCCGATATTGTGACCTGGTGCTGCCGATGGCGCAGGCCCAGGCCACGCACGCAGGCACGGCGTCTCCTAGTCTTCCCCGCCAGACCACGTGTGAGTGTAACCCGTAGCATATCCGCCATTTGGAGTGCTCCTAAGCTTGAATCTGTTCAACGCTCATACCGCGCTTGGCGGCAATATATTCTGGATCGTGCATACTACGCAGTCCGTTGATCGTGGCACGTACGATATTTACAGGATTACGAGATCCATAGCTTTTTGCTAAAACATTATTGACGCCGGCCACTTCGAATACGGCGCGCATGCCGCCACCGGCAATGATACCGGTACCGGCAGAAGCGGGACGCATGATAACTTTGGTCGCCCCATGACGGCCGACTAAGCCATGCTGTAAAGACATATCCTCGTTAAGCCGCATATAAATCATGTTTTTTCGAGCGGCATCCATAGATTTGGAAATTGCCAAGGGAACCTCACGGGCCTTACCGTAACCATAGCCAACACGACCCTCACCGTCACCTACAACAGTGAGACCGGCGAAACGAAATTGCCGCCCACCTTGGACAACCTTGGCCACGCGATTGACCGTGATCAACTTTTCCAGAAGATCGGTTTCAGTTCTTTGATCGTTACGACTCGCCATCTTTAATATCCTAAAATTGTAAACCGCCCTCGCGGGCAGCATCTGCAAGCGCGCTTATACGCCCGTGGTACGCAAACCCAGACCGATCAAACGCAACACGTTCGATTCCGGCAGCTATGGCGCGCTCTGCTATCGTGCGTCCAACAATTTTTGCGGCTGCCTGATTACCAGTACTCTCACATTCATCTGCAACAGATGATTCTACTGTCGAGGCCGATACTAAAGTACGCGAACCGTCGGACTGCATGATCTGGGCATAAATATGACGCGGGGTACGGTGTACCGACAAACGGGTGACACCTTGACGCCGAATGCTGCCACGGGCACGACGTGCGCGGCGGAGGCGCTGAGCTTTTTTGGATTGCATATCTGCTGCTCTTGTACTTAATGTTGAGTGCTGAGCGCTATTTCTTCTTGGGATCTTTGCGTATCACATATTCGTCGGCATAACGAATTCCTTTACCCTTATAAGGTTCAGGGGGACGAAATTGACGAATTTCTGCGGCTGCGTGACCCACGGCCTGCTTATCGGCGCCACGCAGTATAATTTCTGTAGCGGATGGCACCTCTACCGTTACGTCCTCAGGAACCTGATAGACGGCTGGATGCGACAAACCAAGGGATAATGTGACCTTGTTGCCGCTCGCCTGTGCTCGATAGCCAACACCGACCAGCTGGAGACGACGTTCAAAACCTTGAGTCAGCCCAGTCACCAGATTCTGTAAATTGGCACGTGCTGTACCAAGCATCGCGGTGTTTGATCGGCGGGCAGTAGAAATCACAGTAGCGGTGCCGTCTTCGATAGTTACATCAGTTCCAGGCGGCATCTCAGTGCTCAGGCTATTGTCGGCGCTCGAAACGGTGAGCATACCGTTCGTTACTTTGCACTCCATCCCCTGAGGAATATCCACCGGTGCTTTTCCAACTCGAGACATTTCTCGTACCTTTAAATGCTTTTCACAGAAGTTAAGCGACGTAGCAAAGAACTTCGCCGCCACAGCCAGTTTCTCGAGCTTGGCGGTCGGTCATAACACCGTTTGAAGTTGAGAGCACGGCGACCCCGAGCCCACCAACTACCCGCGGAACATCACGTTTACCACGATAGACGCGTAGTCCAGGTTTAGAGACACGTTCAATACGCTCAATAACGCCATCACCTTGGTAATATTTGAGATCAATACAAAGCACAGGCTTGTCATCAGTCCCTTCAGTGGTGAACGATTGAATAAAACCTTCGTCGGTCAAAACTCGCGCCAATGCACATTTAAGCTTGGAAGACGGCATACGAACCGTACTGTGTTCAGCTTCCTGACCGTTACGAATGCGGGTCAGCATGTCCGCGATTGGATCCGTCATACTCATGACTTTCGATAACCTCGTCGATTCACCAGGAAGACAACGTCAAACCGGGAACTTCACCACGCATCGCTGCTTGCCGCAGCTGATTGCGTGAGAGTCCGAATTTGCGGTAGTTGCCACGGGCACGGCCAGTTAACCCACACCGCCGAGTCAACCTAGTCGGACTTGCATCACGTGGCAGCTGCTGTAATTCCTGACAAGCCGCCATACGCTCGGCTGTTGTGACATTCGGGTCTGCGATACGTGCCTTGATGGCCCGACGTTTCTCCGCATAGCGGGCTATAGTTTTTGCCCGTTTGCGATCACGCTCGATCATGCTTTTCTTAGCCATAAACTATCCCTAATTCGCGCGAAATGGAAGCCCGAAACCATCGAGCAGACCCCGGGCTTCGGCATTATTTCGCGCCGTGGTGGTTATAACGACATCCATGCCACGCACAGCGTCAACTTGGTCGTAATCAATTTCAGGAAACACAATCTGCTCTCGTATACCAAGACTGTAATTGCCTCGACCATCAAATGATTTCGGACTGATACCTCTAAAATCTCGAATACGAGGTAATGCCACATTAACCAGGCGGTCGAGAAATTCATACATGCGGTTACGGCGCAAGGTTACTTTGCACCCCACGGGCCAACCGGCTCTAATTTTGAAGCCCGCCTCGGATTTTCGTGCCCGAGTGACCACAGGTTTTTGCCCGCTAATCAGCGCGAGCTCTTGCATCGCCTGATCAATGACTTTGCGATCGGTTACTGCCTCGCCCAAACCCATGTTGATCGTGATCTTAGACAATGCTGGAACAGCCATGACATTGCCGAACTCAAAATCTTCGAGCAACTTCGGCACTATCGTTTCACGATAGACACCATGAAGCCGGGATCCTGATTGTTTTATTGCGCTCATGCTATTGAACCTATCCGTCGATTACTTCGCCGGACGACTTAAAAATCCGAACCCGACGCGATTGGCCGCCGTTATCGATTGTCTTGCACCCTACTCGATCGTGTTTTTTTGTTGATGGGTTGTAAATCATGACGTTTGAAATATGAATAGGCGCTTCTTGTTCTTCGATACCACCCTGAATCCCCTGATTGGGGTCCGGACGGACGGTTTTCTTGACGAGATTAACGCCTTCAACAATGACTCGATCATCGCTACGTTTACGAGTCACAGTGCCACGCTGGCCACGAGATCGGCCCGTCATGACAACAACTTGATCGCCGACTCGAATTCTCGAAAAACTCATAAAACCTCCGGAGCGAGGGAGATAATCCGCATAAACCTTGCACGAAGTTCACGCGTCACCGGACCAAAAATCCGGGTCCCAACCGGTTGATTTTCATTCGTCAACAGAACCGCCGCATTGCCGTCGAAACGAATTAAAGAACCATCATCACGTCGAACACCACGCCGCGAACGCACAACCACAGCATTCATAACTTGGCCCTTGCGAACACGACCCCTAGGGATCGCATCTTTAACACTGACCTTGATGATGTCACCGATGCGTGCATACCGGCGATGGGAACCACCAAGAACTTTAATGCACTGCACTGAGCGAGCTCCGCTGTTATCGGCTGCACCGAGTACTGATTCAGTTTGTATCATTATCTGATCACCTATGCTCCAACATCATTGGCTCGCTCAATGACACGAACGAGCACCCAACTCTTGCTACCAGCACGTGGACGCGATTCAGCCACCTGAACGAAATCACCGACTTGAGCGGTGTTATCTTCATCATGCACCTTAATTCGAGTGCTTCGACGAACGTATTTCTTGTATAACTCATGTTTCGTGCGACGCTCGAAAACAACGACAGCTGTTTTGTTCATACCATCGCTAACGACGAAACCAGTTTGACTTCTCGCGTTGCCCTTATCTTTAGACACATTTGAGTGTTCAGCATCTATAGCCATGGTTATTCCTTAGCCGACCTTTCGCGTTTTACAGTTTTAATACGTGCGATGTTGCGGCGAACTGTCTTAAATTGATGTGTCTGAGTGAGCTGCCCAGTAGCTTGCTGCATGCGCAAATTAAACTGTTCACGCCGCAAAGCTACAAGTTCAGTATCGAGCTCTTGAATAGATTTGCCACGTAGTGTTTCGATTTCCACGACTTACAATACCTTGCGTTCAACGAACGCAGTCTTGACTGGCAACTTAGAGGCCGCTAATCGGAATGCTTCTTGAGCAATAGGCTGGCTAACTCCCTCGATTTCGAAGATCATTGATCCAGGCTGAACAAGGGCGACGTAGTACTCTACGTTTCCTTTGCCCTTACCCATTCGAACCTCAATTGGCTTGGTCGTAACAGGTTTATCAGGGAACACCCTGATCCAAGTTTTTCCAGCGCGACGAATATGACGTGTGAATGCACGACGTGCCGCTTCGATCTGACGGGCCGTTAGCCGCCCACGAGTTGTAGCTTTGAGACCGTATTCGCCAAAACTAACTTCGTTGCCCCTTTGGGCCAAACCACGATTGCGGCCTTTCTGAACTTTCCGAAACTTAAGATTATTTGGTTGTAGCATAATCTATCCTGCGGTCGTCTCGCCCTGCGACGGGGCATCAGGAACTGGATCGGCGTCGAAAACTTCGCCCTTGAAGATCCATACTTTCACGCCAATCACACCATATAACGTCTTAGCCTCAGCCAACCCATAATCGATATCGGCACGAAGTGTATGCAGTGGGACACGACCTTCCCGGTACCATTCAGTACGTGCAATTTCCGAACCATTAAGACGGCCCGCCACATTTACACGAATACCACCAGCACCGAGACGCATTGAATTACCAACCGCGCGTTTCATGGCACGACGAAACATAATCCGTCGTTCAAGCTGCTGAGCAATGTTCTGCGCAACCAAATGAGCATCCAACTCAGGGCGTCGAATTTCTTCGACCGACAAATGCACAGGCACTCCCATGCGTTCAGCAACTTCACCGCGTAATCGGTCAATGTCTTCACCCTTCTTGCCGATCACAATGCCTGGACGTGCCGTATGAATCGTTATACGCGCGGAACGCGCCGGGCGGTCAATTTGTATACGGCTGACCGAGGCATTAGCCAAGCGCTCACGTATAAACGATCGGACTTCAATATCGCTGAGAAGAGTTCTCCGGTATTCCGAGCCTTCAGCATACCAACGCGAACTCCACTCAGAAGTGATGCCCAGACGAAACCCAATTGGATGTACTTTATGTCCCATGGTGCTTATCCACTAATTAACTATCAGCCACGCGAATCACAACGTGACTCGTTCGCTTTTGGATACGGTCCGCTTGACCACGGGCTCGAGGCTTCATGCGTTTCATAATCGGGCCTTCATCGACCATGACTTCGGAGATACGCAACTCATCGATGTCCGCGCCGTCGTTGTGCTCAGCATTGGCAACTGCAGACTCCAAGACTTTCCGAACAACCGAAGCGGCTTTCTGAGTCGAGAATTCGAGCAAAGTCATAGCTTTTTCTGCCGACAAGCCACGGATTTGATCCGCAACTAAACGGGTTTTTTGCGGTGAAACACGCGCAAAACGTAACTTGGCCGTTGTCTCCATTATTTTCACCTACTCCTGCGATCGCCAGAATGACCCTTGAACGTACGTGTGGGAGAAAATTCACCCAGCTTATGTCCGACCATGTTTTCGGACACCAGCACAGGGATGTGGCGTCGGCCGTTATGGACATTGATTGTGAGGCCGATCATGTCGGGCGTAACCATCGAACGCCGTGACCAAGTTGTAATGGGTTTTTTGGCACCAGAACTTTGTGCGGCATCGACCTTGCGCTGAAGGTGCAGATCGACAAAGGGGCCTTTTTTGATAGAACGTGGCATATCAGATTAATTCGTTGGGCTAGGACTAGCGGCGTTTGCGCTTGGATTGACGTCGTAGAATCATGTTATCGGTACGCTTATTGGACCGGGTCTTGTGCCCCTTGGTTTTCCAACCCCATGGGCTTACCGGATGCCGACCGCCACTCGTACGACCTTCGCCACCACCATGCGGGTGATCGATGGGATTCATGGCAACGCCACGAACTGTTGGCCGTTTGCCACGCCAACGACTTGCACCGGCTTTACCGAACTGAGCAAGATTGTGCTCTGAATTACCGACTTCACCTATCGTAGCGCGACAATTGATATGGACGCGTCGAGTCTCACCTGATTTGAGGCGCAATACGGCAAATTCACCGGCACGACCAGCAAATCGAACTCCGACACCAGCCGTGCGGGCCAACTGGCCGCCCTTTCCGGGTCGCAACTCAACACAATGGACAATTGAACCTATTGGCATTTGAGCCAATGGCATTGCGTTCCCCGGGCGAATAGCTGAATCTGGACCACTTTCGACTCGGTGACCGATTTCTAGGCCACGGGGCGCCAAAATATACCGCCGTTCACCGTCTTCGTAACAGATTAAGGCAATATTAGCGCTGCGATTGGGATCATACTCCAAACGTTCAACTTGGCCTGGCACCTGGTCTTTATCCCGCTTGAAATCTATATAACGGTAGCGCTGCTCATGTCCGCCACCGCGGCGGCGAACTGTCATACGTCCAGAAGAGTTCCGTCCACCGCTACGAGTCTTTCTAACAGTTAGTGGTTTATAAGGCTCACCTTTATATAATCGCGAATCACGCACACTTGCCACAAACCGACAGCCGGGTGACGTGGGTCTATTTCTCTTTATTGCCATCTTGGGCTCCGATATTTACTGTACGCTGCTGAGGAAGTCGATCTGATCACCCTGGGCCAGGGTTACATAGGCTTTCCGCCAAGCATTACGCTTGCCTGCATAACCCCTAAAGCGCTTGGTTTTGGCAGGCATTCGCACAGTGTTCACCTTTTTGACTGTCACTTCGAACAAATGGCTTACTGCAGTTGCGATCTCGGATTTAGTGGCATCTGACCTAACTTCGAATACTACTTGATTGGCAATTTCTGTTTGATTCGATGCTTTTTCAGACACCACAGGTGTCCGGATAACGTCGTACATCCGTTCTTTATTCACGACAAACGCTCCTCTATTGCGGCCTTAGCCGAGGCTGTTATCGCAACTTTCTCACTGGCGACTAAGTCAACTACACTCAGCTCATGAGCAGTAACCAGATTGACATTGGGCAAATTGCGTGATGAATAGATTAAAGCATCGTCTGAATTCGACACTACGACCAAATCAAAATCAGCCACATTACGTTCAGACATCGCAGCCAAAAAATCCTTGGTCCGCCGACTAGACAAAGAAAAATCACTAACGATAGATAATTGACCAGCAGAGACCAACGCAGACAGCATCGACCGGAGCGCACCACGGTACATCTTCTTATTAACTTTCTGCTTAAAAGACCGCGGTCGGGCTGCAAAAGTCACGCCACCGCCAGTCCAGATTGGACTACGGATCGTACCCGCACGTGCACGCCCAGTACCCTTTTGTCGCCATGGTTTTTTGCCACCACCGCGCACGTCGGAACGGTTTTTTTGTTGTTTAGTACCTGCACGAGCAGCTGCACGCTCGGCAGTTACAACTTGATGTATAAGTGGACCGTTGAATGTTCGCCCGAACACTGCTTCAGCCAATTCAGCGCGCTCGTTTGAACCGGCAACGTTAACCTGCTGTCCCATATCAGTCCTAAGCCTCGCTTGTGTTCGGCTGTGGCTTCTTTATCGCCGGGCGCAACTCAACATAACCGTTTTTGGGTCCGGGAATGGCACCGGCAATAAGCACAAAACCTCGTTCAATGTCAGAACGGATCACACGAAGATTTTGTTTAGTAACTCGCGCATTGCCATGTTGGCCAGCCATTTTCTTCCCTTTGAATACATGACCAGGAGACTGGTTCTGACCTATCGACCCCGGGGCACGATGTGCCTTGGCATTACCATGGGTCGATCGTTGTGCACGGAAGTTATGGCGCTTAATTACACTAGAATAGCCCTTGCCAATGGATTGGCCCACAACATCAATATATTGACCAGGCTGCAAACGCTCGACCGTAAGCTCAGTCCCGGGCTCGAATGACTCAGTATCGTCATCCGAATCGAGACGGAACTCGCATAATATATCGCCAGCTTCAACACCGGCACTTCGAAAGTGACCGGCCTCTGGTGCATTCAAACGATTAGCCGAACGTGATCCAGTTGTTACTTGGACCGCACGATAGCCGTCACGCTCTGGTGTTTTATGCATAACGACACGATTAGTACCAACTTCAATGACAGTAACGGGCGTAGCCGCTCCATTACTGTCAAATACACGTGTCATGCCTTTCTTTCGTCCTAAAAGACCGACGCTCATGGCGCCTCCCAATCGGCGCAGAATTAATGAATCGGTGTAGAAAGCCGAGCCATATCTGCCAAATTTTATGCAGCCTAAAATGGCTGCCTCGGGTAACGGCAACTCCGCTTATCGCCACTCGCTAAAGGGGGCGATAGTTCAGACGTTGCGAGCCTACGCTAGGCAACTAAGACTGCGATTTTAGCACTATCGTAATCAGTTGCCAATGAAAATTACGAGTTACTGCAGTTTGATTTGAACATCAACACCAGCGGCAAGATCGAGCTTCATCAACGCATCCACTGTTTTTTCAGTGGGCTCCACGATATCCATCATGCGCTTGTGCGTACGTATCTCGTATTGATCTCGCCCTTTCTTATCAACATGCGGTGATATCAATATCGTGTAGCGTTCAATCTTGGTCGGTAGCGGAATGGGACCGTGCACTTGGGCCCCAGTCCGCTTAGCCGTTTCAACGATTTCACTCGCCGACTTATCGATCAGTCGGTGATCAAAGGCTTTCAGACGGATACGTATATTTTGGCTTGTCGCCATTATCGTGCTCTACTCGGTGATCTTTGTTACAACGCCAGCGCCCACGGTTTTGCCGCCTTCGCGGATCGCAAATCGCAGACCTTCTTCCATAGCAATCGGCGCAATTAGTTCAACGTTCATCGTGACGTTGTCACCCGGCATAACCATTTCGGTATCTGCGGGCAATTCACAAGTACCTGTTACGTCCGTTGTACGAAAATAGAATTGTGGACGGTACCCCTTGAAGAACGGAGTATGGCGGCCGCCTTCTTCCTTTTTCAAAACGTAGACTTCACATTCAAAGTTGGTATGCGGAGTGATAGATCCCGGCTTTGCCAGTACTTGGCCGCGCTCAATATCTTCACGTTTGATGCCACGAAGCAGAACACCAATGTTGTCACCTGCCCGACCGCTGTCGAGGAGTTTGCGGAACATCTCAACCCCGGTAGCAGTGGTCTTGCGGGTCTCATGAAGTCCCACCAATTCTACATCGTCACCCACATTAACCACTCCGCGCTCGACACGACCAGTAGCCACAGTGCCACGACCAGAGATCGAGAACACATCCTCAACCGGCATCAAGAAGGGACCATCTATTGGTCGATCGGGTTCAGGGATAAAAGCATCCATGGACTCGACCAATTTGATGATCGATTGAGTACCATGCTCACCCTCATCACCCTCGAGCGCCTTGAGTGCAGAGCCAATAACCACAGGCGTGTCATCACCAGGGAAATCATACTCATCAAGTAGCTCTCGAACTTCCATCTCAACGAGCTCGAGGAGCTCTTCGTCATCTACCATATCGGCCTTGTTCAGGTAGACAACGATGAAGGGTACGCCCACTTGGCGCGCGAGAAGAATATGCTCACGTGTTTGTGGCATGGGGCCATCGGCGGCTGAAACCACCAGAATAGCGCCATCCATCTGCGCGGCGCCGGTAATCATATTCTTGACGTAGTCAGCATGACCCGGGCAATCCACGTGGGCATAATGCCGGCTAGCCGATTCATATTCGACGTGTGCGGTCGAAATCGTGATACCGCGGTCTTTTTCCTCTGGTGCCTTGTCGATGGCGTCAAAGGCTCTAGCCTCGGAACCAAAAGACTTATTAGACACCACGGTCAAAGCCGCAGTCAGCGTGGTTTTGCCGTGGTCGACGTGGCCTATGGTGCCGACGTTGACGTGGGACTTGCTGCGATCAAACTTTTCCTTGGACACGGTTACTTCCTCTTATGCCTTCTCGGGTTGGTTCCGGGTTATTGCTTCGACTATATTTGCCGGCGCCTGCGAGTATTTCTCAAACTGCATGGTATAAGTCGCCCTACCCTGCGTCATTGAACGCAGATCGGTCGAATAGCCAAACATTTCCGACAGCGGCACAAGCGCCGAAAGTTGTTTACCGGCCGGAATATCATCCATGCCACCTACATGACCGCGCCGGCGATTAAGGTCACCCATGACGTCGCCCATATACTCCTCAGGCGTCACGACTTCCACGTCCATCATGGGTTCAAGCAGCACTGGCGAGGCTTTCTTCGAACCCTCGCGCAGGGCCATAGAACCAGCTATTTTAAATGCGGCTTCATTCGAGTCAACATCGTGGTAAGAGCCATCATAGAGTGTCACTTTCATGTCGACCATGGGATAACCAGCCACCACGCCTTCTGCCATGGCTTCCCTGACCCCGTTGTCCACAGAACTTACATATTCACGCGGCACCACACCACCAACGATGGCATTAACGAATTCATAACCGGCGCCGGCCTCCTCTTGAGGCTCGATTCGAAGAAAGACGTGGCCGTACTGACCACGACCGCCTGACTGGCGAATGAACTTTCCTTCTTGGGTGACCTGGCTGCGAATGGTTTCGCGGTAGGCAACCTGCGGTGCCCCAATATTCGCGTCAACCTTGAACTCGCGCTTGAGCCGATCAACAATGATCTCTAGATGCAACTCGCCCATGCCCGAAATGATCGTCTGAGCTGTCTCTTCGTCAGTCCGAACCTGGAATGAGGGATCTTCTTGAGCAAGCTTACCCAACGCAATCCCCATCTTTTCCTGGTCAGCTTTTGACTTGGGTTCTACAGCAACCGATATAACCGGGTCCGGAAACTCCATGCGTTCCAAAACGACCGGCGTTTCCACAGAGCATAGCGTGTACCCAGTCGTTACGTTCTTCAGTCCGACCAACGCAGCAATATCGCCGGCACGAACCTCTTTGATCTCTTCACGTGAGTTCGAATGCATCTGTAAGATGCGGCCAACTCGCTCTTTCTTGTTTTCAAGAGGGTTGTAGACCGTGTCGCCGGATTTCAGGATTCCTGAATAAACGCGCACAAACGAAAGCGTACCCACGTACGGATCGGTCGCAATCTTAAAGACTAGCGCCGAAAACGGTTCTTCATCACTTGCGTTGCGCTCGATGGGCGTATCCGGATCGTTGGCGTCATAACCTTTTATCGACGGAACTTCAGTAGGTGATGGCAGATAGTCGATTACGGCATCCAGCATAGCCTGAACACCTTTGTTTTTGAACGCGGTCCCGCAAAGCGTGACGCAAATTTCGTTATTGATCACACGTTGCCGCAGGCCAGATTTGATGTCGTCATTCGAAAGCTCGCCGTCGCTCAAATACTTTTCCAGCAGATCTTCATTGGCTTCGGCTGCCGCCTCGATCATTTCGCCACGTGCAGCCTCGGCATCAGACTTGAGCTCATCCGGAATCTCGANNGATCCTATCGGCAGCTGCACCGTCACGGGCGTAGTCGATAGCCGCTCACGCATCATGGTCAGGCAACGGCTGTAGTCAGCCCCCAACTTATCCATTTTATTGACAAAGGTGATGCGCGGCACATGGTATTTATCGGCTTGCCGCCAAACGGTTTCCGTCTGCGGCTCGACGCCGGCGTTGGCATCCAACACACACACCGCACCATCAAGCACACGAAGACTACGCTCAACTTCGATCGTAAAATCGACGTGACCTGGGGTATCAATGATGTTGATCCGGTATTGCTCCGGATACTGCTGCTCCATACCTTGCCAGAAACAGGTAGTGGCAGCGGACGTAATCGTTATACCGCGCTCTTGCTCTTGCGACATCCAATCCATGATGGCAGCGCCATCATGGACCTCCCCCATTTTATGGGAAATCCCAGTGTAATAAAGCACACGCTCGGTAGTGGTTGTCTTGCCGGCATCAATATGTGCGGCAATCCCGATGTTCCGATAGTGGCTTAAGTCGTTCTTACGTGCCATAAAAATTATATTTAATGTGTCTAGTCGCGCGCCTTACCAGCGAAAATGAGAAAAGGCTTTGTTAGCGTCTGCCATGCGGTGCGTGTCCTCACGCTTTTTAACGGCAGCACCCCGATGCTCCGCGGCATCGCTCAACTCACCCGCCATCCGACGCGCCATAGTGTTTTCACTTCGTTTCTTGGCAGCGGTAATTATCCAGCGCATTGCAAGCGTCGTGCGGCGCACGGCCCTTACTTCGACCGGGACCTGATATGTTGCGCCACCGACACGACGCGACTTAACTTCAACCGCAGGCCGTACGTTTTCGAGGGCTTGTTCCAAAACCTCTAACGGCTCGTCGGTTCCCTTGCGGGTGGCAAGTTGATCAATAGCGCCGTAAAGAATGGTTTCTGCCTTGGATTTCTTGCCATGACTCATGATCATATTCATGAACTTGGCCAATACCTCACTATTGAAGCGGGGATCGGGCAGTATTTCGCGACGCGGAGCAGAAAAACGACGGGACATAGACTTTTAACTCGTCTGGGTTATTTCTTGGGCTTCTTGGCGCCATACTTGGATCGGCCTTGACGTCGCGCATCGACGCCCGAGGCATCAAGCGCCCCGCGGACGGTGTGATAACGAACACCTGGCAAATCCTTGACACGCCCCCCACGCACGAGCACCACCGAGTGCTCTTGGAGGTTGTGACCCTCACCGCCGATATAGCTTGCGACCTCATATCCGTTGGTCAGACGCACACGGGCAACCTTACGAAGCGCTGAGTTTGGTTTTTTGGGCGTCGTGGTATAAACCCTTGTACACACACCACGGCGCTGCGGACATTTTTCCAACGCCGGCACCGGGTCCTTTTTGGGCTTGTCTTTACGTCCTTTGCGAACGAGCTGATTTACGGTAGACAAACTTGAATCATCCTCTTGCGATGTAAGGCGGCGGGCCAGAATAATAAGAATTAACTAAAGTTAAACTACGCATTCTATTGGTTGCCGGCTACGGTGTCAATCTACACCGTAGCTGGCACCTGCTTCAAAGCCTTCATTTAGCAACCGAACTTGAGTCGCTTGTTTCAGCTGAGTCATTTGCGGTACTGCCATCGGACTTTGGCTCGTCACCGTTAGCGACGGTATTGGCGGGCAAGGCA
Organism: Salinisphaeraceae bacterium UBA4764; assembly: GCA_002403445.1. GTDB lineage: Bacteria > Pseudomonadota > Gammaproteobacteria > Nevskiales > Salinisphaeraceae > Salifodinibacter. The sequence continues at coordinate 115,349 of DHHU01000064.1, forward strand.
CCCTCGAGGTTGAGCGTCGCCGCTCGTTGGCGCCGTCGCTGCTCATGGTATGCCAATCCAGTTCCAGCTGGGATCAGCCGACCGACAATAACGTTTTCCTTGAGGCCTTTAAGCGTATCGCGCCCACCCCGTACAGCAGCTTCGGTCAAAACCCGGGTTGTTTCCTGGAAAGACGCTGCGGAAATGAAAGACTCAGTAGATAGACTGGCCTTTGTGATACCGAGCAATAACCTTTCGAATCGTGCCGGCACTTCGCCTCTCGCTTCGGCACGCTTGTTGGCTTCAACCACAGCCTGGTATTCGATCTGCTCACCTTGCAAGAACGGCGTATCTCCCGCATCGAGAATTTCCACGCGCCGCAGCATCTGGCGAACAATCACTTCGATGTGCTTGTCGTTAATCCGCACACCCTGCAAGCGATAGACATCCTGTATTTCCTTGACCAGGTAGTCGGCCAGTTTCGGAATGCCCTGTAGCCTTAGGATGTCATGTGGTAGTGGTTCACCCTCGGAAATGACTTCACCCTTCTCGATATATTCACCTTCGAATACGTCAATCTGGCGCGATTTTGGCACCATGACCTCGGTTTCGTGACCGGCAACGTCGACAATCTTCAGGCGCTGTTTGCCTTTAGTTGCCTCGCCGAAGCGAATTGTGCCCTCGCCTTCAGCCAATATAGCCGGCTGCTTTGGCTTGCGGGCTTCGAATAGATCGGCCACACGTGGCAGACCGCCAGTAATGTCGCGTGTCTTGGATGATTCCTGAGGAATACGCGCGCAGACGTCGCCAACGACGATGTGCTGACCGTCCTCAACCACCACGATGGCACGCGGCGGCAGGCTGTAGGAAGCAGTAATATCAGTCCCGGGGAAGTTCAACTCTTCGCCATTGTCATCAACCAATTTGATCACGGGCCGTAGATCCTTACTGCTGGCACCGCGCTGTTGGTTATCAGTAACCACCAGTGTCGAAACACCGGTCACCTCGTCCATGTCACGCTGGACAGTCACGCCCTCGACGAATGACTCGAATTTCACTTTGCCAGCCACTTCCGAAACGATCGGATGGGTATGGGGGTCCCAATCGGCTACACGATCACCGGCCTCGACAACGTCCCCGTCAGCCACATTGAGCTTGGCTCCGTAGGGGATCTTGTAACGCTCGGTTTCCCGATAGTTCTCATCGATAATACCCAACTCGCCCGATCGGGACACTGCGACCAAATGGCCGTATTCGGCGTGTTCAACGGTCTTGACGTTGTGCAACTTGACAGTGCCGTCGGTTTTAACTTCAACCCCGTCGGCCGCAACCGAACGCGACGCAGCGCCACCAACGTGGAACGTACGCATGGTGAGCTGTGTTCCAGGCTCGCCGATAGACTGGGCGGCGATAACACCGACCGCTTCGCCAATAGCCACGGGTTCGCCGCGCGCAAGATCTCGTCCGTAGCATTGTGCACAGACTCCGATTCTAGCTTCACATGTAATCGGGCTACGTACGTTGACGTCATCCACCGAGTGCAATTCGAGCAAATCTATATGATGCTCATCTAGCAAGGTGCCTTCTTCGAGCAATGTCTGGTTGCTGACCGGGTCGGCTACGTCATCGGCCAGCACTCTACCGAGCACGCGCTCACGCAGTGGCTCGACCACATCGCCGCCTTCCACGATCGGATACATTGGGATGGATTCGTCGGTACCACAGTCAAACTCAGTTACGACCACATCCTGAGACACGTCCACCAGTCGGCGCGTGAGATACCCCGAATTGGCCGTCTTGAGCGCCGTATCGGCCAGTCCCTTTCGAGCACCGTGGGTAGAAATAAAGTACTGCAGGACATTCAAGCCCTCGCGAAAATTGGCTGTGATTGGCGTCTCGATGATAGAACCATCCGGTTTGGCCATGAGGCCACGCATTCCCGCCAACTGCCGAATCTGTGCCGCGCTACCGCGCGCCCCCGAGTCCGCCATCATGTAAATCGAGTTGAACGACGTCTGGGTAGTGGTGTTGCCTTCCGCGTCAGTGACTTCGTCAACCCCGAGTTTATCCATCATGGCCGAAGCATTCTGCTCGTTGGCCCGTGACCAAATGTCGATTACCTTGTTATAGCGCTCGCCCTGCGTCACCAACCCTGAGGTGTACTGTTCCTCAATTTCCTTGACTTCTTCTTGAGCACGGTCAAGGATCCCAGCTTTTTCGCTCGGAATAACCATGTCATCGACTGCGATTGAGATGCCGGCCTGAGTGGACATTCGAAAACCGGTGTACATCAATTGGTCGGCAAAGACCACGGTGTCTTTCTGGTCGACGTCACGGTAGCTGGCATTGATTACTTCGCCCACGGCCTTTTTATCAAGCTCGCGATTGATCAAATCAAACGGAATCCGCTCGGGCAGGATTTCAAGCAGCAACGCACGGCCAACTGTAGTCTCGACAATGCGTTGAACCGTGATGAAGGTGTCATCCTCTTGGCGCTCGGAATCATTGATGCGTACTTTGACCTGGGCCTGTAAATGCACCGCACCGGCATCATAGGCACGCCGAACTTCGGACACGTCGGCAAAGGTCGTACCTTCACCCGGCGCATTGATTCGCAGTCGGGTCATCCAGTAAAGCCCCAGCACAACATCTTGGGTGGGGACAATGATGGGCGCCCCGCTCGCCGGCGAGAGAATATTGTTCGACGCCATCATCAACACGCGCGATTCCATCTGGGCTTCGATCGACAGCGGTACGTGAACCGCCATCTGGTCACCGTCGAAATCGGCATTGAATGCCGTGCAAACCAGGGGATGCAGCTGAATTGCCTTACCTTCGATCAATACTGGCTCGAACGCTTGGATACCTAGTCGGTGTAATGTTGGTGCGCGATTGAGCAGCACGGGGTGCTCGCGGATAACGTCCTCGAGCATGTCCCAGACCTGCGGTTCTTCGCGCTCAACCATCTTCTTTGCAGCCTTGATGGTGGAAGCGTACTCGAGTCGTTGTAACCTTGAATAAATAAACGGTTTGAACAATTCAAGCGCCATCTGCTTGGGCAGACCGCATTGATGGAGTTTCAGGGTCGGGCCGACCACAATGACCGAGCGCCCTGAGTAGTCAACACGCTTGCCCAGCAGGTTCTGCCGGAAACGACCTTGCTTGCCCTTGATCATGTCGGCCAGCGACTTCAGGGGACGCCGGTTCTGGCCAGTGATCGCGCGACCGCGACGGCCGTTATCGATCAAAGCGTCCACCGACTCCTGCAACATGCGTTTTTCGTTACGCACAATGATGTCAGGTGCATTCAAATCAAGCAGACGGCTCAACCGATTGTTACGGTTAATAACCCGGCGATAGAGATCGTTCAAATCGGAAGTAGCAAATCGCCCGCCGTCAAGCGGCACGAGCGGACGCAAATCTGGCGGCAGCACCGGCAACGTCCGCAAGATCATCCACTCTGGCTTGTTGTTGGAGGCCTGAAAACTTTCGAGAATCTTGAGGCGTTTGCCAAGCCGCTTGATCTTGGTCTGCGAACCCGTGGCATTCAAATCCTCGCGCACCCGAGCTGCTTCAGCCGCGAGGTCCATGTTTTTCAGAATTTCAAGAACAGCCTCGGCACCCATCTTGGCGCTGAACTCGTCGCCGTGGGTTTCAACTGCATCGAGGTATTCCTCCTCGGACAGCAGCGTGAACGGCTCCATGGGCGTCATGCCCGGATCGGTCACGATATATGCCTCGAAATAAAGCACCCGCTCGATAGCGCGTAGCGGCATGTCCAGCAATAAACCGATGCGAGACGGCAGGCTCTTAAGGAACCAGATATGCGCCACCGGGGCAGCCAGGTCGATATGGCCCATTCTCTCGCGGCGAACCTTCGTCTGGGTAACCTCGACGCCGCACTTTTCGCAGACAACACCGCGATGCTTCATTCGTTTGTACTTGCCACAAAGGCACTCGTAATCCTTGACCGGGCCAAAGATTCGGGCACAGAACAAACCGTCGCGCTCGGGCTTGAACGTGCGATAGTTGATAGTCTCGGGCTTTTTGACTTCGCCATAAGACCAAGAGCGAATGTTGTCGGGCGAGGCAAGCCCGATTCGGATGTTGTCGAAGTCTTCGACTTCGTCTTGGTTTTTGAACAGATTCAGTAGGTCTTGCATATCCTTACTCCGGATAAATAGGCGGGCGCTTGGCGTTCTAAAATTACATCGATAACGGGGCGCCTAAGACGCCCCTTTCCCGCTATTCGTCCTGTTCCAATTCGATATTCATGCCAAGGGAGCGAATTTCCTTGGTCAACACGTTAAACGACTCGGGCATTCCCGCGTGCATACGGTGATCACCGTCGACAATGTTTTTGTACATCCGCGTTCGACCGCCGACGTCGTCGGATTTGACGGTGAGCATTTCCTGCAGCGTATAGGCTGCACCATATGCCTGCAGAGCCCAGACCTCCATCTCGCCGAATCTTTGACCGCCGAACTGTGCTTTGCCCCCCAGCGGCTGCTGAGTAACCAGGGAATACGGCCCAGTCGAGCGCGCGTGCATCTTGTCGTCGACCAAATGGTTCAACTTCAACATGTACATGTAGCCCACCGTAACCGGACGCTGGAAGGTTTCACCGGTGCGACCGTCGATCAACGTCGTTTGACCGGATTCCGGTAAGCCGGCAAGTTTTAGCAGCTCACGGATCTGATCCTCGTGAGCCCCGTCAAATACAGGCGTGGCAGTCGGCATACCGCCAACCAGGTTGCGGGCCATGGCCAGCATTTCCTCGTCAGTGAGGCTGTCGATTTTTTCTTGGGTACCGTTTTCTACATGATAGGCCTGATTCAGGAACTCACGGATTTCACCCACAGCTTGCTCGCGCTCAAGCATGTCCTGTACACGGTTGCCAATGCCACGTGCAGCCCAGCCGAGATGTGTTTCCAGCACCTGACCGATGTTCATACGTGACGGCACACCGAGCGGATTGAGCACAATGTCGGCCGGGGTGCCGTCTTCCAGATGCGGCATGTCTTCGACCGGCACGATTTCGGAGATCACACCCTTGTTGCCGTGCCGCCCGGCCATCTTGTCGCCGGCCTTGATGGGCCGGCGAACCGCCAAGTAGACCTTGACCTGCTTCAACACGCCGGGCGCCAATTCATCGCCTTGGGTAATCTTTTCCTTCTTCGAAGCAAAGCGCCGCTCGAACTCGGCCTTCTGATCCGACAGGCGTTTGGCTGCAGCTTCCAATCGGCTCTGGGCAGCCTCATCCTGCAAACGGATATCGAACCATTTCTGTCGGTCGTCGAAGCTATCGAGGTAGTCGGCATCGATCTCCGATCCCGCTGCAAGCTTGTTCGGGCCGCCGTCAGCGACCTTGCCAAGCAGCATAGTTCTCAGTCGATCGAATAAGTCATCCTCGAAGATTCGCTGCTGGTCGTTGAGATCTGTGCGAACCGCAGCAAGGTCTTCTTCTTCGATCGATAGCGCGCGTGAATCTTTCTCGACACCGTCACGGGTAAAGACTCGAACGTCGACAACAGTACCATCCATACCTGGCGGAACCCGTTGCGACGAATCTTTTACATCCGAGGCCTTCTCGCCAAAAATGGCCCGTAGAAGTTTTTCTTCCGGTGTGAGCTGGGTTTCGCCCTTGGGCGTCACCTTGCCCACGAGAATATCACCGGCACTGACTTCAGCCCCTACGTAAGCCACGCCTGCTTCGTCAAGTTTGGAAAGCGCCGATTCATTGACGTTTGGTATGTCAGCCGTAACTTCTTCCGAGCCCAGTTTGGTCTCGCGTGCGGTGCAGGTTAGCTCTTCGATATGTACTGACGTAAACCGGTCCTGCTCGGCAATGCGCTCGGAGATTAGGATCGCATCCTCGAAGTTGTAACCGTGCCAGGGCATAAAAGCCACCAGCAGGTTCTGGCCGAGTGCCAATTCACCGATGTCGGTTGAGGGACCATCGGCCAACACATCACCACGTGCCAGATCATCACCCGGCGAGACCAGCGGTTTCTGGTTGACGCAGGTATTTTGATTAGAACGAGTGTATTTGACCATGTTGTAGATGTCGACGCCAGCATCATCGTCTCCGGTTTCATCATCATGAACACGGATAACCACGCGTGATGCGTCGACTTTCTCAACCACACCACCCCGTCGCGCGACCAAGGCATTGCCGGAGTCGATAGCCACCTTGCGCTCGATGCCGGTTCCGACCAGCGGTTTTTCCGCTCGCAGACACGGCACAGCCTGACGCTGCATATTCGACCCCATGAGTGCGCGGTTGGCGTCGTCATGCTCAATGAAAGGAACCAACGAGGCCGCGACCGACATGATCTGTTTCGGAGATACGTCCATGTAGTGAATCTTGTCGGGCGCCGAGAGCGTGAATTCACCCTGATGCCGACACGACACCAGTTCACTCACTAGATTGCCATTGTCATCCAGCTCAGCGTTGGCCTGTGCTATAACGTATCGGCCTTCCTCGATTGCCGACAGATATTCGATCTCTTTGGTGGCTTTGCCATCCACAACCTTGCGATAGGGTGTTTCCAAAAACCCATATTTGTTGGTCTGCGCATACACCGAAAGGGAATTGATCAAACCGATGTTCGGACCTTCCGGTGTTTCGATCGGGCAGATGCGCCCGTAGTGCGTGGCATGCACATCGCGTACCTCGAAACCGGCCCGCTCCCGTGTCAGACCACCGGGGCCAAGGGCCGAAACACGCCGCTTGTGGGTGACTTCCGACAGCGGGTTGTTCTGATCCATGAACTGGGATAGCTGCGATGACCCAAAAAATTCCTTGACCGCTGCCGCAACCGGCTTGGCGTTGATCAAATCCTGCGGCATCAAACCTTCGGATTCAGCCTGGGACAAGCGTTCTCGCACTGCACGCTCCACCCGGACGAGCCCTGTGCGGAAGGCATTTTCGGCCATTTCCCCCACACTTCGAACTCGCCGATTGCCCAGATGGTCGATATCATCGGTGGTGCCATGACCATTGCGTATAGCCAACAACTCGCCGATTACTACGACGATATCTTCGGTCGATAACACCAGCTCGCCCTCGGCCGATTCGCGACCAATACGCCGATTGAACTTCATGCGGCCAACTGCTGACAGATCATACCGGTCAGGGTTGAAAAACAGATTGCCGAAAAGATTCTCGGCCGCGTCCTTGGTTGGCGGTTCGCCAGGCCGCATCATGCGATAAATTTCCAGTTTGGCTTCGAGCTCACTTGTGGTCGGGTCAATAGCCAACGTATTCGAAATATAGGGGCCGTGGTCAAGGTCGTTGATATAGAGCGTGACAACCTCGTGGATACCGGCCTCGCGGAAAGCACTGACCATTTCTTCGGTGATCTCGGCGTTGGCTGCCGCAATCTCCTCGCCCGTGTTCTCGTCAACAATTGCACGTGCCAACACTTTACCCACCAGATAATCATCCGGCACGTCGAGTGTCTCAATACCGGCCTGTTCAAGCTGGCGGATATGGCGAATCGTGATGCGTTTGCCCTCGGGCACGATCAACTGGTCGCCAGCCCGTATATCAAATGTCGCCGTTTCGCCGCGCAAGCGCTCGGCGACCAAATCCATAGTCACACCGGAATCGCCCAGGTGAAAAGTGGTGGTGTCGTGGAACTTAGCTAGTATCTGCTCGGTGTCATAGCCAAGCGCCCGCAACAAAACCGTAGCCGGCAACTTGCGGCGGCGATCGATCCGGACAAACACGTTGTCCTTGGGATCGAACTCGAAGTCCAGCCAAGAGCCTCGGTACGGGATGACGCGTGCGGTATAGAGATATTTCCCAGAGGAGTGGGTCTTGCCTCGATCATGGTCAAAGAAAACACCGGGCGACCGATGCAACTGGTTGACAATAACACGCTCAGTACCGTTGATAATGAAGGTGCCGGTATCTGTCATGAGCGGCAGTTCACCCATGTAGACTTCCTGTTCCTTAATATCCTTGACCGGCTTCGGATTGGCCTTGCTGTCCTTGTCATAGATGACCAAGCGCACCGTAACGCGTAGCGGCGCAGCATAGATCATGCCACGTACACGACACTCGGACTCGTCAAAGTCCGGCTCACCCAAACGATAGCTCACATATTCAAGCGCGGCACTGCCGGAATGTGACTGCGTGGGGAAAACAGACGACAATGCCGCCTGCAGCCCCATGTCTTCGCGAGCATCTGGCGCTTGGGAGGCCTGCAGAAACTGGCGGTAGGAATGAATCTGGGTTTCCAGCAAAAACGGCATTTCCAAAACCGAAGGTTGCTGAGCAAAATTCTTGCGGATACGTTTCTTTTCGGTAAACGAGTAGGCCATGGGATCAACTCTTCGCAGTTGTATTGGCAGTACCGACACGCCCGGCGCCCTCGACGCCGGATCGCATCAATAACGAGAACAGGCCGGTACCCTTTCGGACACCAGCCAATTCCCGGATCAAGCCGCCGCGGGGGTGGCGTATAAATGGTCGTTTCGCTGAACGACGTAGGTTATTACTTAAGCTCAACCGTTGCGCCGGCTTCCTCAAGTTTGGATTTCATTTCGTCGGCGTCAGCCTTCTCGACGCCCTCCTTCAGGGTCGACGGCACACCTTCAACCACTTCCTTGGCCTCTTTCAGGCCTTGGCCAGTAATCGCACGCACGGCCTTGATGCAGCCAACCTTGTTGTCGCCAGCACTCGTAAGTACCACATCGAACTCGGTCTGCTCTTCGGCCGGCGCCGCGGCTTCACCGCCGCCGGATGGCGCTGCTGCAACAGGAGCCGCAGCAGAAACGCCGAACTTTTCTTCCATCATTTCGACCAACTCGACCACGTCCATGACGGACATTTGGCTGATCGATTCCAATACTTCTTCCTTTGTGGCAGCCATTTGTTACTCCTTAAATGCTGTTGCCGGATATCAATTCAATAGCTCAAGCGGCCTGTTTCTGATCTCGGACCGCGGCGACACTGCGCGACAGCTTGGCTGCCGGTTCACGAGTCGTACGTGCCAGTGCTTCGACCGGCCCCCGCATGGCTCGCATCAACTGCGCAATTGCCTCGTCGTATGTCGGCAGTTTGGCAAGTCGCTCTACCTGTTCGGCCGGCAGCAGTTCACCACCGAGCGAAACAGCGGTGACCTGCATTACGCCGTGATTGTCACGAAATTTCGTGATTACACGCGCTGCAGCCCCGGGATCATCCAGCGAAAACCCCATCATTACAGGTCCCACTAGTGCCGCATCGAGACACGCATAGTCGGTACCCGCAACTGCCCTCTTAGCCACACTATTCTTGACGACTTTCAGATAAGCCCCGTCATTACGAGCGTTTCTACGCAGCTCGTCCATCTGGCCAGCGTCAAGACCGCGATATTCGACAAGAACTGCCGATAGCGCACGCTTGGCGACATCACCAACTTCCGCGACCATGGCCTGCTTGGCTTGAAAACTCGTGGCCATTATATTTTCTCCTAATCAACCACCCGACGCTGTCAACGCCGGAACTTTGTTAGCGGTTACCGGCACTGAAACCGGTTTACGCCGTCTACGCAGGCTGGCAAGTTGCCATTAAGCACAGCTACAGAAACCACTGCCTTGCAACGGTTCCTTAAAGCTGAACACCTTGCGGTCTTTGAAGCCGCAACCACTACAACTGGCTGCACTACAAAGGACTCGATTGGACTGGTACGAATACCAGCCCGCATTCAGGCCGCCAACGATGCAGGATCGAGTGTCAAACCCGGCCCCATAGTCGTTGACAGCGAAATTTTTCTGAGATAGGTGCCCTTAGCCGTGGACGGTTTGGCACGCCGAAGATCAGCAATCAAAGCAGCCAAGTTCTCGGCCAGCGCTTGATTGTCAAAATCGATCTTGCCAATAGCGCAGTGCACGATGCCTGCCTTGTCGATCCGGTATTGGATCTGACCGGCCTTGGCATTGGTCACAGCGGTTTCCACATCGGTTGTAACCGTGCCAGTCTTGGGGTTCGGCATCAGGCCGCGCGGACCCAATATTTGCCCTAATTTACCAACAACTGGCATGGCATCGGGCGATGCGACGACCATGTCGAAATTCATTTCACCATTTTGAACCTGCTCGGCCAAATCTTCCAAACCCACAATATCGGCGCCAGCTGCCTTGGCTATTTCGGCATTCGCACCCTGGGTAAATACGGCGACGCGCACACTTCGTCCCGTGCCATGTGGCAAAACCGTCGATCCACGAACGTTTTGATCTGATTTGCGGGCATTAACACCTAGCCGTACGGCGGCTTCAACAGACTCGGTGAATCGAGCACTGGCGAGCTGTTTGAGCGTGGTGATCGCATCGTCAACCGAGTAACTCTTCACGGGATCAATCTGCCCTCGAGCGGCGGCTTTTCGTTTGGTCATCTTCGCCATGATTAATCCTCAACCTCTAGGCCCATACTCCGAGCGCTGCCGCCGATAATTCGGATGGCCGCATCCATGTCAGCAGCATTCAAATCCGGCCACTTCGTCTCAGCTATCTGCTGGAGCTGAGCGGTTGAAACCGTGCCCACCTTTTCACGAAGGGGGTCACTCGAACCACTGTTGATGTTCGCGGCCTTTTTCAGAAGCACACCCGCCGGCGGCGTCTTGGTGACAAACGAGAAACTACGATCCGAAAACACTGTGATAACGACCGGGGTCGGCAACCCCTGTTCCGCATCCTGCGTTTGAGCGTTGAAAGCCTTGCAGAATTCCATGATATTGACGCCATGTTGGCCCAATGCCGGACCGACCGGCGGACTGGGATTGGCCTTACCCGCGGGAATCTGGAGCTTGATATAGCCCGTTATCTTTTTTGCCATTATTACCTCTTTGTTGGGTTCTTGCGCACGGTTTCAAAACCGCGCTCCCCTAATCGGCTAGCCCGCCGGGCTAGCCTTTTTCTACCTGATCAAAACTCAAATCGACCGGCGTTGAACGCCCAAATATCGTGACCGCGACTCGTAATCGATTTTTGTCGTAATTGACTTCTTCGACAACGCCGTTGAACTCCGAGAATGGACCGTCCACGACGCGAACCTCTTGGCCTGGCTCAAAAACAGTTTTTGGCCGGGGTTTTTCGACCGACTCCTCGACACGATTGAGAATTTGCTCGGCTTCGCGATCAGAAATCGGCGCCGGGCGATCGGCCGTGCCGCCGATAAAGCCCAGCACACCCGGTACGCTATTGACCAAATGCCAAGTATCGTCGGTCATCTCCATCTGTACCAGCACATAGCCCGGAAAGAATTTGCGTTCGGTTGTGCGGCGTCGCCCATTCTTGACTTCGACGACCTCTTCGGTGGGCACCAAGATGTCCCCGAATGCGTCATCGGCTTGGTTGCGTGCAACATGATCCGCGAGTGCATCACGAACCTTTTTCTCGTGCTGCGACAACGCATGTACAACGTACCAGTTCTTGGCCATATGATTCTCTTGCCTTGCACTCATGCCCTGGCGCTCATGCCCGACCCGTCAATAGGGATACACCCCAACCGAGCAGTATATCCAGCGCCCAAATGAATATCGCCAGAAGCAACACAACCATTACCACCATGGCGGTAGTCTGAACCGTTTCCTTGCGTGTGGGCCAGACGACGCGACGAACTTCAGTACGCGAACCTTGCACGTACCCCCAAGCAATGCGGCCAAGCTCGGACTGAACGGCAACAAGAACCGCAACACCTGCACCACCTATCATGCCGAGAACACGAACCAGATCGCTATAGCGTGAAAAATAATAGTAACCAACGATACTGGCGACCAGAATTACCACGGCCACCCAGAGGAGCACTGTGTCGAGCCAGGAACTTGCCTGTTTTTCTTGCGTCGCCATTGGCGTAAGTCGCTATTAATGTGGCTTGAAAAACGGCTGCGTCGACGCTGGCAGGCCAGGAGGGGCTCGAACCCCCAACCTGCGGTTTTGGAGACCGCTGCTCTTCCAATTGAGCTACTGACCTATGCGAACCGGCACAGCTCTGCTGTGAAGCAGTAAATTATAGCAGAAACCTGGAGCGTCTATCAACACAAAGAATTGGAGCCCATGACCGGATTTGAACCGGTGACCTCTTCCTTACCAAGGAAGTGCTCTACCGCTGAGCTACATGGGCCATGCTGGAGCGGGCGACCGGAATCGAACCGGCATTATCAGCTTGGAAGGCTGAAGTTCTACCGTTGAACTACGCCCGCGCACCCTTGGCGGGATAATAAACTACACTATTCTCTATTCGTCATTCAGGAAAGCGAAACACACAACGTGCAGCCCGCCATGGCCGGGCTATATCTCGATTAACGTTCTACTTCCTCATTATGGAAATTGTAGGTGTTCTTCAAAAATCTGGCGCTAGAAATCCACGGCAACAGTTTGGGTTTGGATCAAAACCTAACGGGCAATTTGTTTCCGCTTTCGATGAAGGACCTTGGTGGAGGGAGGAGGATTCGAACCCCCGAAGGCTGAGCCGGCAGATTTACAGTCTGCTGCCGTTGACCGCTTGGCTATCCCTCCTTGATTGCATAATTGTTCGCATTTCGATGAGCAAAGTCAACAGGGAGTGTTCGAAGGTTGACGCCCAAATCTATGCGCCGGGTTCATTTCGCTTTGGTTTTTATGAATACTCAAACGGCTACAGAGCGCCAAACTAGCGAACGGTTACGACCACGCGCCAGCCCCCTAAAGTCAGTTTGGAAATTTCCTGTCTTCTTGCCACTTATCAAACCCAATCNNAGGTTGACCATAATGGACCAACTTCTGATCAAAAACGCTCGTATCGTTAACGAAGGCACAATCCACTCGGGCGACGTGCGTGTGGTCAATGGACGCATTGAGGCGATTGCTTCTGAACTTGAAGCGCACAGTCGAACTCATGTAATTGAAGCCAACGAAAATTATCTGATGCCGGGCATGATCGACGATCAAGTGCATTTTCGAACGCCTGGCTTGTGTCACAAGGGGGACTTGGCAACCGAATCGCGCGCGGCAGTGGCTGGCGGTGTGACCAGTTTCATGGACATGCCGAACGTCAAGCCTCCTACTACAGATAACAATACCCTTCACGCCAAGATTGCTGAAGCTGAGGGCCGATGCGCGGCCAACTTCGGGTTTCACTTAGGTGCCACAAACGACAACATCGAAGCCATCAAATCCGTCGATCACAAGGCGGCAGCCGGAATCAAGGTTTTTATGGGCGCTTCAACCGGCAGGATGCTGGTCGACGACGACGATGCGCTCGAGGCTATTTTTGAACATGCGCCGCTGACAGTCCTGACCCACTGCGAGGACACACCGATGATTGAGGCGGCTATGGCTCGCGCTCAGGCCCAGTACGGGGACGACATTCCGATGGCCATGCATCCCTTGATCCGCTCACGCGAAGCGTGCCTCGCCTCAAGCCGTAAAGCTGTCGACCTGGCGCATCGTCATGGCACTCAACTGCACATTCTGCACCTGACCACAGAAGAAGAAATGGTCCTCTTTGATGCCGGTCCCATGGGTGATAAATCCATCACTGCCGAAGCCTGTATCCACCATCTGTGGTTTTCCGATGCAGACTACGAACGGCTTGGCACCCGTATCAAGTGCAACCCAGCAATCAAAACAGGCGCCGACCGTGACGCGATCCGTCGCGCAGTGGCAGAAGATCGGATCGACATTCTGGCTACTGACCACGCACCGCATCTAATCCACGAAAAAGACGGGCCGTACGGACAGGCCGCAGCCGGCATGCCACTGGCGCAGCACGTTTTAATCGCCTTGGTCGACCTGGCTGGGGCCAGTTGGATAAGTTTGCCGCAACTCGTACGTAAGACTGCCCATAACGTAGCTGATCGATTTCAGGTGGCCGAGCGCGGATATATCCGCGAAGGCTACTGGGCGGATCTGGTCATTGTGGATTCCACGCGACGCACCGTAGTTGACGAGGAACCCATACACGCCCACTGCGGATGGACACCGTTCACGGGGCAGTCATTCAATGCACGTATTCAAACCACGATCGTTTCTGGCCAAATTGCTTACGCCAACGATACAATGCAGTCATTACATGCTGGCCAGCCGCTTACCTACGCGCGCTAGCGAGGGTCGGGCAATTGATGGATACCGACGATACCCCATTATTGAAGCCCGCTAGGTGAACCGCGATCGAGGTTCGGGATAATGCAATCAAATGACCTACGCAAAGCCGGTCTCAAAGCGACACTTCCGCGCCTGAAAATCCTTGAAGTGTTGCAGCATAACCGTGCCGATCACCTGTCGGCCGAAGGCGTTTATAGGCGGCTGATTGACAGCAACGAAGACATCGGTTTAGCCACGATATATCGCGTGCTTTCGCAGTTCGAAGATGCCGGCCTAGTCATACGCCACCACTTTGAGGACGGTCACGCACTATTTGAGCTGGACCAAGGGCCACACGACCATCTTATATGCATGAAATGCGGGCATATTGAGGAATTTTTCGACGACGAAATACAAGAACGTCAGAAAAGCCTCGCTGAGAAATCAGGTTTCGATTTGTCAAAACACACGTTGGTACTTTATGGCGATTGCCAGACCGCCAACTGTGAAAACAACATGCCAGATCACACAACTGGCAAAACCACGAACAAGTAATACCCGCTAGACAGCGACACGTTAGCCCCCCTCTTCAAAAGTCCGTGTCCGGCTACAGTTTTTCGAAACAACAACAATCGACCGCTTATGATTAGACCCCACGGCAGTGACGTGCTTAATCCGCTTTATGTTTCCAACAGCCATGACCGAGAACAACTGGTGCAGGAAGCCGCTGAACTACCGGCGCTGACACTCAACTCGGCTGCGGCGGCCAATGCGGTCATGCTGGGAGCCGGGTATTTTAATCCGCTGACAGGGTACATGAGCAAGGCCGAAGCCAAGTCTGTGGCCCGCGACATGCAAACCCTGGATGGCCTATTCTGGCCAATCCCGGTGGTCAACATCACCGACGATGTGGCGCCCATTCGCGGCGCCAGCCGCATCGCGCTCAGAGACCCCAATGTCCAAGACACCCCGCCACTCGCGGTTCAGGACATCGAGGGCATCGACGAGCTATCCGACGCCGAGATGAACACACTCGTCGAACAAATATTCGGCACCATCAGTGAGAAACATCCGGGCGTAGCAACCTTCAAGTCACTGGGTCGATTTATCGTCCATGGTCCGATCCAGGTGCTGAACCATAGCTACTTCGAACACGACTTCCCTAACACCTTCCGCACTGCACCGGCAATCCGAAACGAATTCGCCGAGCGTGGCTGGAACAACGTCGTGGCATTTCAGACGCGCAACCCCATGCACCGCGCGCACGAAGAACTCTGCAAAATGGCGTTGGAGGCCACCGGTGCCGACGGCGTGCTCGTCCACATGCTTCTGGGCCAGCTTAAACCGGGTGACGTACCGGCGGGGGTACGTGATGCAGCTATCCGGCGAATGGTCGAACTGTACTTTCCGCCCAATACTGTGATGATCGCCGGTTACGGTTTCGACATGATGTATGCCGGCCCGCGTGAGGCTGCGTTGCACGCAGTGTTCCGTCAGAACGCCGGCTGCAGCCACTTCATTGTAGGCCGAGACCACGCCGGGGTGGGTGATTTCTACGGTGCATTCGAGGCCCAGGAGTTTTTGCAGCATCACGTGCCGTCCAACGCACTGGATATCCAGATATTCGCCGCCGACCATACTGCCTACTCGAAGAAACTGGGCAAAGTGGTGATGATGCGCGACGCGCCGGATCACTCGATGGATGATTTCGTAATTCTGTCGGGCACCAAGGTACGCGAGATGCTCGGACGTGGGGAAGCACCCCCCGCCGAATTTTCGCGTCCGGAAGTCGCTGAAATCCTCATGGAATACTTCCAGAACCAAAAATCGGATTAACTCTTTTTTGGGGCCCGCCGTACCCGACAAGCGGGTATGGCCAGTTAGCGAGGATTGATGCCCATCATTATCAGGCGACAATCGGATTTAACTGTAGCTGGTTACACCACAATTGTTGCCCGCTAGACAATGGCTGGCCACCAACTTGTTTTTGGGCCGTAATGTCGTGTGTGTGACCGGGGACCGTTCGCCGAACAAACGCTCTAGACGCGGCAAAACCGATTACCAATCCGATAACTTTTCCGACCTCGACAAGCGCGGCCAGAGCGGGTGCCACAACCAGAGCTAACGTGAGCATCGTATTGAACATCGCACCCAGCACCTCGGCACCCTGCAGCCCGAAGGAATGCGTGGACGATGCCGGGCGCCGAGCCAACCAGGAAGCAAAAGCTTGGATATCCAGTGTCGTTGTATCCGCAAACACATGGCTGCCACCCGACATAAGCGCCAGAGGTCGATTTTACCACCCGGCCACCAAGGCCACGCAGGTAAACGCCAGTGGAGCGCGCAGCGACAAAAACAAAATCCGACCCCTTCCGCGTTGATGGCCGCCGCTCAAGCCATGCCTGTGTTTGTGTCCGTATTCCGAGTCAGCGCCATGCGTTTGCGTTGGATGGGAGGCTGAGATTATTAAATTACCTTTTAGAGATCACAGGCGATTGGTACTGTGTGATTCACCGTTTTATTGGAAACGAGCTGCATCGTAGAAAATCTGCTGGCCATGGCACGTCTCGCGCTTCAGCTGTGCTAATGGCAACAGACGCGAATGGTATTTAGCCAAAGACCAAAATTGTCGAACTCGTCAGGCAGCGCTTGCACGCTCATTGATTCTAGCAACAGGCGTACACCCGTGTTAGTTGGTTTGGCTCTCCAACCAAAGGAAACATTTCCGCTTTTCGGGCCCTTCGATCGGCGTCGAGGGCCTGACAGGACCAAAATATTTCACGTGAGTCGTACGATACTTTACTGTCGCTCACCATGCCACGCAATTGAAAAGCGTTTGTTGAAGGGCTCAATTCCATTCCAGTTCGCGATAACGTTCAACGTCGTCCCCGAAAAACGGGAATTTGATCACATCGAAATAAGGGGAATAGTCAAAGTCGCGGGGGGTAATCAGCCGCGAATTGCAAGCATGGAATACCGGCTGACCATCCGGCCCGCGATGCATGGTTGGGAGAATCGGGTAGCGTACACTCGCGAACGCATTGGCGATCAGTGTTGAACAAATTGTTGCCACCAAATCCCCGTGTCCAGCTTCGAAAAGTGTCGAGCGCCAGCGGCGCGGAAGTGCTCCGAACGGTATGAGAAAACGTAGCAGATCCACGATATGCCGCTTGTCATAGGGCGTGCCAAGACGCGCCAGTGCATAGTTCCGCACCCTCATCGCGTCCGCGGGATCTAGCCGGCTTGGGCGGCATAGCCTCAGATGTTCGCCAGCATAGCGCGACAATGGCAGCAATCGGACGCCTTGCTCGATCTCGGCTTCGACCACCACGGGAGTCCTTGAATCGTTACCAGAGGCGCGAAGCACATGCTCGCTGACAGAATCAGACGGCAGATCCCCAAGGCGTCCGACATACAATGCTGCGTGGCTCCAACTGCTGAGGGTGACGCTTTGAATGACGCCCGACATGCGCGTTCGGCCCTCGACTAGCACCACGTCTGCCAATTCTAGATTCTCGAGCAGTCGATAATAGTCGGTTCGCGGCATCCCGCGTGGCCGCACGTCGGTAGCCAACCAAGCGGTAAACCGTCGACTAAAGCCAACTAGCCAAGTGGCCGGCATCGATTTGATAAACATGGTTTTTGCTTTTCGGTAATCCAGGATCATTAAGCTCCGCCGTTATCGGTGCGACACCTTACCGGCGAGGGTTTAACTTGGTGTCGGATTTCGATTAGGTTGATCAGATACGATAGACTAATCCTTTAACTAAACCGCGCCTCCACTGCAATGCACGACAGTGGAAGAGCGCGCATTTTAAGGAATTGAGTGTCTCGCCCCCGCACCATCGAACGCTCCGGTCTCGTACTCAGCCTTTTAGCCGTAGGGGTCGGTATCGGCGGAGGATATGGAGCCGGCCTTTTTCGAGCGCTAATCGCCTTTTTTCACAATGCCGCCTTTACTGGCGACTTGTCATTCGTCTACAACGCGACCAAGCATACCGCGGCGAGCCCCTGGGGCGCCGGCATAATCCTGGCCCCCATTATTGGCGGTGCGCTCGTCACTTTCATCATCAAGAAGACAGCACCGGAGGCCAAAGGCCACGGNNGTTGCGGGCGCCAAGGCATTGGCGTCCTCGATTTCCATCGGCATCGGCGGTGCTGTGGGACGCGAAGGTCCGATTATTCAGATCGGTGCCGCATTGGGGTCAACGGTCGCCCAACTGACCTTGCTGCGCGAATGGCAGCGCAACACCCTGATAGCCTGCGGCGCCGCCGCTGGCCTCACGGCCACATTCAACGCCCCAATAGGCGGACTTTTATTCGCAATCGAGATCATTCTGCCTGAAACCAGTAGCCGGACACTGATCCCGGTGGCCCTCGCAACCGGCTCAGCCGCATTCATTGGCCACTCGCTGTTCGGCAATGCGCCCTTATTCAATATCGCGACGATCACAAGCAGCTCGTTGCAATTGGACTCATTCACATTGCTGGTGACCTACATCCTATTCGGCATCGTCATCGGCCTTATCGCATGGCTGTTTACGCGAAGCATCTACTGGGCAGA
>DHHU01000080.1:0-2500 GCA_002403445.1 Salinisphaeraceae bacterium UBA4764
CGGGGAATCGATTCGGGCGGGACCGGGCCTTGTTGAGGGTTGAATCCGGCCCAGCCGTTGGGAAGGCGATTGGACCTGCGGTGACAGACAAATCGTAATGGCGAAGCGGGTCGAGCGACATACCCGCTACACCGTTCGGGTCAAGCTCAAAAGCAAGACGACCGGCGACGTCGTGCGAGCCGTTTCGGCGCGAATGCGGGACTTGCCAGAGCATTGACGACAAAGCTTGGCCCGCGAGCCCCAGGGCCTGAGCTTGGCGCACACAAGCAACTTACTGAGCAAACAGGCATGCCGGTGTATTTCTGCGATCCGCGCAGCCCTGGCAGCTCGGCACGAATGAGAATACGTATGGCTTGCTCAGGCCGTATTTTCCGAAAGAGATAGACTTGGGTCCATTGAGCCAACAACCGATCGACGATATGGCTCAAAAGCTTAACGGACGGCCGCGAAAGATCCTTGGCTCCCTACTCCAGTTGAAAAAATGGCTTTACTTTTGCACTGACCGTATGAATCCAAGCGTGCCCGCTTTCGAGAAATCTATCTCCAGGCCGGAGCAAATCATCAAACAGGCAAAGCTGAAAAACGACAGTACATAAAGTAACTGTCCACCTTGATGCACAATCCCGGAACTACTCTGAACCACCAATATGCCGGCGATGAGCTGACCAACGATCACGGGCATGCTCAAACGCCAAAACGGCGGCAGCGTCAACGGCACAGCAAAATGATCGCAACGGTGCATAATAGTGGCGTTCAGGAAACTTCTTTGGATTGCACCGCTATTCTCGGACCCGAATAGTAAAGGCTAAAGCGAAGCCAACATGCTCTCGCGCTGGTCAATTCGATCCTTGAGAATGACGACGGCTTCGACTCATGCCGCCGTCATTCGTTGTGGCATTGTCAGTTCATATCTTTATGGAACGCGGTTTTTGCAGCGGCCTCGATGCGTTCGAGTATTTCGATTACTGTGACGGCATCTTTAGCATTGCTCCGCGGAACGCGGCGATCGGCAACACGATCGGCGAAGTGTACCAATTCGGCTCGTAAAGACTGCCCATTTTCGATATTGAGGTATTCTTGACCGTCGTTGCGCGTTTCCAGATTGGTATCGATCCAGCGATCGTAGCGCGTCAAGGTTTGTCTAGTTTCGTCGAAAACCAGCATACCGCGCGTGCCTCTTACGATAGTTCGTCGCTGCGTTTCGGGCCAAAGCCAGCTACAGTGCAGATCGGCGCGGATGCTATTAACAAATGTGCAGTGTGCCTGAATTTCGTCGTCAACAAGCTGCCCCAGAAGCCTAGCACCGCTAGCCTGAATATCGATCGGGACGGTGCCAATTAGGTAATGCATCGCTGCGATATCATGAACGGCCAGATCCCAGATCACACTCTCGGTTCTACGCACACGTCCCAGACCAAGCCGCTCGTGACGCAGGGCCAAGAGAGAACCGATTTCTCCAGCGTCAAGCAATGCCGCGATACGCAGAATCGCTGGCTGGAACAGCAACAAATGCCCCACCATCATTATCTGGCCGGCGGCCTCCGCAGCTTCCGCCATTTCACGCGCGTCGGATACATTACGGGCGATGGGTTTCTCGACGAAAACATCCTTACCAGCCGCGATTGCCCCCAGGGCAATCTCTCGATGCGTTTCGGTGGGGGTGACGATCGCCACAGCATCGCAGTCGGTTGCTAGTGCCTTGCGCCAATCTTCAAAACGCGCAACATGCGGATAGGCGATGTCGTAACTGGCGCTGCGATCATTGTCGCCTTCCACAATGCCAGCCAGAATATTCAACTCGAAGGCATTCCGGATGACATGCTGTCCCCATGACCCACCCCCAATGACCATCAGTCGCATCTGGTCTCCCAGTTAACGATCTCGACCGAAATTATCTTTAACAGTGTGTTGCAGTTGTTCCGAATCACGCCCCGCGGGGCCTCTTCCATAAGTGCCGCTATGGATTCGATCTCTATAATTCTTTAAGACCATAGACTTGGAATACATCAGCCATAAAAAAAGCTCCAATGCACGCGGCATTGGAGCTCGTTACGAATAGATGCCTGGCGGTGTCCTACTCTCACACGGGGAGGCCCCGCACTACCATTGGCGCAGACCGGTTTCACTTCCAAGTTCGGAATGGAATTGGGTGGTTCCCGATCGCTTTGGCCGCCAGGCAAGACGGTAAACAATTCAAATGCAATCGAACACTGATGCTTACATAGCTCGCGCAACAAAAGCGCTTGAGCGTTATATGACCAAGCCTCACGGGCAATTAGTACCAGTAAGCTCAACGCGTTACCACGCTTATACATCTGGCCTATCAACGTCCTCGTCTCGGACGACCCTTTAGAGCTCTCAAGGAGCTAGCGAGATCTTATCTTGAGGAAGGCTTCGCGCTTAGATGCTTTCAGCGCTTATCCTATCCGTACGTAGCTACCCGGCAATGCCACGGGCGTGACAACCGGCACACCAGAGGTACGTCCATCCCGGTCCTCTC
>DHHU01000080.1:7500-62219 GCA_002403445.1 Salinisphaeraceae bacterium UBA4764
TACGTTTTTTTCCTACTCTGACTAGCAGCTCCCGAGAGGGAGAAAACACAATGCGCGAGTCGGTTATGCGATGGTCATCCACATGCACAGCCCCCTGCTTGATAAGTCGCATCCCTTCGCTGTTGCTTTTAGTCAGTCCAGCCTGATTGAGCAAGGCGGCAATGGGCAGCCCTTCGCGATCAACATGAATATAAGTGGGCTCCATGTCTGTTTCGAAGCGATGTTCTGCAAAGCGCTCGTGGAAACGCTGACGTGCCGCCTGAGAAGCTCTTTTGTTGTGATAGCGGGCGACGACCTCTTCGGCCAAACCCAGTTTGTAGTCACGCGGGTTGGCACCTTCGGTTACCTCGCGGCGATACTGATCAACAGTGGCCACGGGTTGGCTGGACACCAAGTCATAGTAGCGCCACATAAGGGTGTCGGATATCGACATGATCTTGCCGAACTGTTCATCGGGCGGTTCGTCAATTCCAATATGATTGCCGAGCGATTTGGACATCTTTTCGACACCGTCCAGCCCTTCCAGCAACGGCATAGTGAGGACACCTTGCGGCGTCTGGCCGTAGGCCTGTTGCAGCGTCCGTCCTACCAATAGGTTGAACTTCTGATCACTGCCCCCGACTTCCAGGTCAGCCGCCAGTGCCACAGAGTCGTACCCCTGAAACAAAGGATAAAGGAACTCGTGAATCGCAATAGCCTGTCCCCGACGATAGCGTTTGTCGAAATCGTCCCGTTCAAGCATGCGTGCCACGGTATGGCTGGCTGCTAGCCGCACCACTTCGCTGGTCGAGAGGGCGTCCAGCCAGCGGGTATTGAAAACAACACGCGTTCGCTCAGCGTCGAGGACTTTATAAATTTGGGCTTCATAGGTGGCTGCGTTGGCTGCCACTTCATCCGCGCTCAGCGCCTTGCGAGTGGCACTTTTTCCAGTGGGGTCACCGATACGTCCGGTGAAATCTCCGATAAGGAACACGACCGTGTGCCCCATATCCTGAAAAGCCCGGAGCTTATTCAGCAGCACTGTGTGTCCGAGATGGAGGTCCGGCGCTGTCGGGTCAAAACCGGCTTTTACTGTCAAAGCCTCGCCGCCTTTTGCAGCGGCCTCGAATTGATCGAAAACTTGGGCTTCGGGGATGATTTCCTCTGTGCCTCGGGCCAATTCAGACCAGTCGAAATAAATCACGCTTGTCGTTCACTCTTTGTCACTGTTGATGGTCTTGAACCATTGCACTACTGACAACGGTCGGACGTTATCGTACCGTACCCATCGGATGCGCCAACTGATTCCCAACCGCGAGCTCTATATTGGCTTGATGTCCGGCACCAGTGCCGACGCAATCGATGCCGCGCTTGTGGATTTCACCGACCCCCAGAGTCCGGCGCTAGTCAATTTGCATGCTCAGCCCATGCCAAGCGACATCCGTAGCGCGCTGCTCACGCTGGCCGACGCAAATTCACATGTCTCGCTCGCCGATTTGGGGGCAATCGATCAGCGAATCGGTTATTGGTTCGGCCATGCGGCCAACGCCCTTATGCAAAGCGCCAGCGTGAATGCTGACGACATCTGCGCCATCGGCAGTCACGGGCAGACACTGTTTCACGCGCCAGAAAAAGAATTGGGTTTTAGTACGCAAATCGGCTCGCCAAGCCGCATTGCCGCCGAAACCGGATGCACCGTGGTCGCCGATTTTCGCAACGCCGACATAGCGGTAGGCGGCCAAGGCGCGCCGTTGGTGCCGGCTTTTCATGCCGCGGTTTTCGGTCACCCAGAGCGCACGCGGGCTGTGCTTAACATCGGCGGCATCGCCAACCTATCGATTATTCCGCCTTGTCAGCACGGCCAGACGCCCCATGTTTTGGGCTTCGATACTGGCCCAGGCAATGCGTTGATGGACGCATGGATCGAACACCATCGGGGCCTACGATATGACAGCGGAGGCCGTTGGGCATCCGCTGGCGTCATCGACACCGACTTGCTAATGGAGTTGCTGGCCGATTCATACATACGTCGCGCACCGCCCAAGAGCACGGGCCGGGACCATTACGGGCTGGCTTGGCTACGATCCCGAATCGACCGCTGCCCAATCAAGTTGCACCCGGCAGATGTTCAAGCAACGCTATGCCGGTTTACAGCCGTTTCGGCAGGCGACGCACTATGTGCTCATAGCCCGCAGCGCAGCGATGTGATTATCTGCGGCGGTGGCGCATACAATACCTACCTCCGGGCGATGATCGCCGATATTGTGGCGCCGCGGCCGGTTTCCATCAGCAACGACTTAGGTTTCCATGTCAATGCGGTGGAAGCCATGGCTTTCGCTTGGTTAGCTCGACAACGGCTCAACGGCAAGCCAGGCAATATTCCCAGCGTGACAGGTGCCCAAATTGCGGTTTGTCTAGGCGGTGTATTCCTGCCGCCCAGGATGAGACCTTAAACGCGGCTAGACACCAAAAGAATTACCGCAACCACAGGTTGTTGTGGCATTCGGGTTGCGAATCACAAACTGTTCACCCTCGACGCCATCGGAAAAATCGATTTCCGCGCCGGTCAGATAGAGCACGCTCATGGGATCAACCAGCAGGGTGACGCCCTGATTCTTAATCAGGGTATCGCCGTCCTCCACGTTTTCATCAAACGTGAAACCGTACTGGAAACCGGAACAGCCGCCTCCAGAGACGAACACCCGCAGTTTGAGTGCGTCATTGTCTTCGTCTTCCAAGAGTGTCTTGACCTTACTGGCTGCTGCGTCGGTGAACACCAGCACATCGTCCTGCTGCTCGGCTTCGGTCGTTGGTTCTGCGATCGTAGTCATTGTGCTACCAATTCAACAATATTTAATTCTATTCTAGACTATGCCGACAAACGCGCCGCAATCAAGGCCAAGACGCCACGGCCTCGAGACCGGTGGTTTCGGAAACGCCAATCATCCGATTGAAACACTGGACCGCTTGACCGGCGGCGCCTTTGAGCAAGTTATCGATGACCGTGGTGACGATAACTCGCCCGCTCTCAAGGGTGGATACCCCAAGCATTGCATTATTGGTTGCGCGCACCTGCGCGGTAGTTGGCTGATGCCCGGCCGGCAACACATCAATAAATGCCTCGTTAGTATAAGCGGCTTCTAAGGCAGCCCGTACATCGCCCGACCCAATCCGGCGGGCGTAGAGGGTCGCCTGCATCCCGCGAACCATGGGTACCAGATGCGGTACGAACGTGAGATCGACCGGGCTAGCCGATAGAGAGTCAAGTGCCTGTTGTATCTCTGGAAGATGCCGATGACCCGCGACACCATAGGCCCGCATCGACTCAGCCACTTCGGCAAAACCGAAAACGGGATTCGACGTTCGACCCGCACCGGATGCGCCAGTTTTGGCATCAGCGATAATACCGTTCTGTTCGATCAACCCAGATTCGAGCAGGGGCTTGAGGCCTAGCACCACAGCTGTAACAAAACATCCGGGCGCGGCAACGAGCCGCGCGTTATCAATGCCCGAACGACTGAGTTCCGGAAGCCCATAGACTGCCTGTGGCAACCACTCAGGAGCTTTGTGAGCCTGACCATACCAGCTCGCCCACACATCGGCGTCCCGTAACCGAAAATCGGCCGACAAATCGACGACGCGCTTACCCGCTTCCAACAAGTCTGGCGCCATGTTCATGGCCACACCGTGAGGTGTAGCAAAAAATACCAGATCACATTCGACCAAGCTGTCAAGCGAAGGCGAGTCGAAATATAAATCCAACCAGCCGCGTAACGCCGGATAGAAATCAGTCACGTGCTTACCGGCTGCGCGGTCCGATGTAATCGCAGCCACACAAACATCAGAACGGGCGCTCAGCAAACGCAACAATTCGCCACCGGCATAGCCTGTGGCGCCTACGATTCCGATATTTACGGGTTCATTCATCATCCTGCCATTTAATCACGATTTAGCGTGCCAACACGCTCGAACCAACTCGCTCTACAGTCAGTATAATCTTATGCCGAGACTGAAAACCGAGCAACAAGGAAATGATGCTATGGGCTGGCTATTAGCGTTTCACATGGTGTTCGTGGTGTCGTGGTTTGCTGGGCTGTTTTATTTGCCACGGCTTTTTGTTTACCACGCCGACACCCACGATCAATTGGGCTTCGATCGGTTCTGCACGATGGAGCGAAGACTATCGATACTGACCTCTATCGCCGCCGCCGGCACGATTTTTTTCGGCGTCTGGCTGACGTTACTCAAAGGCGGCGACTGGATTCTCGCCAACGGCTGGTTTATCGCCAAACTTGTGCTCGTAGTTTTTCTTATCGGCTTTCATGGTTGGTGTCAGGTCCAGGTCAAACGCTTCCGAGAACGCCGCAACCGACTGGCGGCCGATACATTCCGAATGGCCAACGAAGTACCCACAGTCATTCTCGTGGGAATCATGATTCTAGTGTTCGTCCAGCCATTTTGACTTGCGATATAGAGGCAGCTTGATCAAAAAACGCCGACTGGTCAGAGTCGGCGTTTTCGTTTTAAAGCAAAAGATGAATCTCTATTCGCTCGTATTGTCTTGTTCCTGATTGGGATCGGGGCCAACCTGTGACTGCACGTAGTTGGATTCACCCATGCGTTCGATGAGGCCGAGCTGGGTTTCCAGAAAATCAATGTGACCTTCCTCATCGGCTAGAATCTCGGCAAACATATCCCGACTGGCGTAATCCTGTTCGCGCTCGCAGACCGCTACCGCTTCAGTGTAAAGCGCGTGCGATTCGTGCTCGGCGGCTAAATCGCTTTCCATCATTTCCTTGGGATTCTCACCAATGCGCAGCCTGGCCAAATCCTGAAGATTGGGCAGGCCGTTAAGAAAGAGTATACGCTGGATGAACCGATCGGCATGGTTCATTTCCTCGATGGATTCCTCGTATTCCTTCTTGCCGATCTGAATCAGCCCCATGTCATCGTACATGCGCGCATGGAGAAAATACTGGTTGATCGCCGTGAGTTCGAGTTTCAAGGCTGCCTGAAGATAATCCAGGACTTGCCGATTCCCTTGCATGATGACTCCTGTCTATTCAGTTGCTTTATGACTTAGGTTAGACGACGATCGGTGGTTTAACAATTATTCGACTATCGCACGGGCGACCGCTGCCGAGGCAGGCTATCGCAACATAGAATCAGTTCTTACGGGTTTTTCCGGCTCTGACCACACATCAGGCTCTTTGAATCCGAGATGCGTTAGGCCACGTCGCCAGCTGCGGATGAGGGAGACAGCCAGCCTGAAGAAGCCCTGACGGAAGGTGTCGCCGTACTGCCTATCTGGTCGGCCTTGCAACGAGCGAGCACATCACGTGCAGCAGGAGCACAACGGCCGCAACAATCGGCAACGCCAAGTTTCTTACGCAGTGCTCGCATACTGCATGCGCCCTCTTTATGGGCTTGGATAATTTGACGGTCGGTGATGGCGTTACAAATGCAAACGTACATGACTACCTCTGAACACGAATCGATTACAACCTGAATGCGAATGATTGTCAATCAGAATGACTGCCAGTCATCTATTCGTGATCTGAACCTGCGCCATGTAACCCGACAATTCATCAAGCGCCTGTCGATACACCTGCCGCTTGAACGGCACGACCTCCACCAGTGGATGCCAGTAATCGACCCAGCGATAGCCGTCGAACTCCGGTGTATCCGTATGGTCAAAACAGACATTCGTTTCCGAAGCGAGCAATTCCAACATGAACCATTTCTGTTTCTGGCCGATACACAGCGGTCGGCTGTGGCGCCGAACGAGATGCTTCGGGAGCCGATAGCGAAGCCATCGGCGTGTGGCACCAATGATACGAACATCGCTAGCCTTGAGCCCAATTTCCTCTTCGAGTTCGCGGTAAACCGCCTCGCGAGGCGCCTCGCCGCTGCGGATACCCCCTTGCGGGAACTGCCAGGACTGCTGACCAACTCGCTTGGCCCAGAACAATTCGTTACTGCCCCGGCACAAAATAATTCCAACGTTGGCGCGAAATCCTTCAGCGTCTATCACGATGGCATGTCCGGTTGTTGTAATATTAATCTATTCTTTCACAGGTCGCGGGCATCGCCCAATGCGCCAATGGTCGATTCCGTTCCAAAGTACTGGCGGCGCCATTCGGCGTTCATAAAAGCCCAGTCACAGGGATAAGCTGCCCGCAAATAAAATTGAGCGCCCAACCGTATCCTAAGCCTTGCAAACCGTTTTTTTTGACCTCGACAACACCCTGCTCGCCGGTGACAGTGACGTCGCCTGGGGCCAATTCGTGGTGGATGAAGGCTGGGTCAATGCCGAGGCTCACGCCTGCGATAGCGCCGCATTCCACGCCCAATACGAAGCAGGCGAACTCGATATCCGAGCATTTCAACGGTTTACACTGTCACCCCTTTTCGGGCGCACCTGGGCGACTTTGGAAGCCGCACGCGAACGCTTTGTGGCCCACTATATACAGCCGATCGTCGCGCCCCATGCCCGCGAGTTGATCGATCGGCACGTCGCCGCAGGCCACACTCCGGTCATCATCACGGCAACCAACCGGTTCGTGTCAGGACCAATTGCGAGCTTGCTAGGGGTTGACACTTTGATTGCTACCGATCCGGAATTCATCGACGGCGGCTACACAGGCGAAATCGTCGGCACGCCCGCCTATCGCGAAGGCAAGATTTTCCGGGTGCGCCAGTGGCAGTCAAAGCTGGCCGAAGCAGTTGACCGCAGCTGGTTCTATTCCGATTCACACAACGATCTGCCGTTGCTGCGCAACGTCGACGTGCCGATAGCTGTCGACGCCGACCCGACATTGGCAGCCGAAGCCGAGCGCGCCGGTTGGCCACATATCAGCCTGCGCGGCGACCACTTCCCTGACTATATGGGCCGGCCGAGCTAGACGCCCAACCCATCGCTTCGGCCACTATTCGGACCAATGCTGAATATATGGGGTGATCGCGTCGTGTAGCCAGCCATTGTCAGCCCGGATAGAGCGCGTTGCCAATCCGACAGGAGAACCGTCCAGTCCGGTCATCCGCCCGCCAGCCTCGGTCACAATTACGCTGAGTGCGGCGATATCCAGAATATTGAGATCGGATTCAATGACTGCGTCGATGCGGCCGCTGGCAAGCAAGTGGTAGTGGTAAAAGTCTCCGTAGCCACGGATGCGGTCAACGTCGGCAATCAGGCGCCCAATGTCTGCCCATGCCGGTGATATTGCAAGCGAGGCCGAATTGCCAATTGACAAACTGGCATCGGTCAATGAGTCAATGGCCGACACCTTAATAGGCTCACCGTTGAGCCAGGCCCCGGCGCCGCGCGCCGCCGTTGCCAGTTCGCCGCCGCCGAACATGGGAGCGTTCGACACACCTAATACTGGCTCACCTTGATAGGCCAGCGCGATTTGGGTGGAAAAAAACGGATAATCGCGAACGAAAGATTTGGTGCCGTCGATTGGATCAATGAGCCAGACAAAATCAAGGTTGCTGGACTCTTGGCCAAGTTCTTCGCCGTAGAAGCCGTGCTGGGGAAATGCATGATACAACGTTTCCTTGATCACCCGCTCGCATTCAACATCCGCTTCAGTCACCGGACTTGAATCAGCCTTACGCGTGACTTCAAAACCGCCGTGATAATAGTGGCGAATGACCTCCTCAGCGGCACGCGCAGCGTCTATCGCCGGCGCCAAATAAGACTGCCAATCACTCACACGCCCTCCTTGATCAATCAAATCAGTTGAAGTCGCAGCAGGAAGCCGCACAACAAATAAGGCGAGAAGGTATGCCACCCGCCCATTGAAAACCTTGGCTTTTGCACCCGCGCCAAGCCATGTGGCAATCCAGAATTAATGGAAATTATACCGGCTGATCATTCGGCGTGCGCCAACGCCGCAGAAAACCAGTGCCAGTCGAAGGCCGGCCCCGGGTCAGTCTTGCGGTATGGAGCGATATAAGCGTGGCTCACGATACGTTGATCGGTAATCGACGGATAATGATTCTGAAGCCAACGGCAGACTCGCGCCAACTGTAGATACTGGGCGGGTGAGTAAGGGCAATCGTCAGTCCCTTCCAACTCAATGCCGACTGAGAAATCGTTGACGCGCTCGCGACCATCAAAGCTTGAGTGACCAGCATGCCAAGCGCGCCGGTCGACGGCTACAAACTGGGTCAGGCCCCCAACCCGGTCGATAAGGCAATGTGCCGAGACTTGCACCTTGGCCGCCGCAACCATCGATGAGTGGGTCGAGGCCGGCAATCGATTGGTGAACAGCCGCGCTATGATGTTGTGACCAAAATTGCCAGCCGGTAAGCTAATACTGTGAATAACTATTGTGTCAATAACACAATCTTTAGGCCGAGCATCTGCATTGGGCGAAGCCTGCCAGTACGCATCCAATAGTCGGACGTCGTCCATCGAGACGGTCACTTAATCATCAGGAGCCACCGGCCACTGTGGCCGCCAGATGGCGCTTGACCTGATGGGCGTTATAAACATCCGGCCCGTTTTTAGGCACTTTGGGGCCGATTTGTATATCCAGCACCGACTCATAGCGTGTCGCACTGGATACAGTGACTGGGAAACCGAATCCCGTGCCGAAATACGGATAGCCGAAGCCAAAACCGATGTTTGCGCTGGACGTGCCCTCGGTTGTCGTCACCGGCGACGTTTCGCGCGAGACAATGCGAAACCGATCCCGACTATGGGCGAGTGTCAACTCGGCCGCCCGGAATAAAGCGAACTTCTCCACCGTGGATCGTGCCAAGCTATAATTCCCGGTATAACTGACACGGTAATGATGGTTGGTGATCGCACTATTACTATAACCAAAATCACCCGGGCTGGCCGCCCGATGATAGCCAAGCTGCTGGGACGCACAACCTGTGAGCATAACGCCCAATAGCAGGCAAAAACTCGCTTGAATACACTGCCAGTATATTCGGTTGGGCAAAGCCAATTTGCGCTTCATTAAATTACCATAGCTAATTTATCGCGCATTGTGTAATCACCGGGTGATATTGGCCTGTTTAATTCAATAAACGGCCGGTGCGCCACCAATACAATAGAATCACACCGCCAAAAGCGATGCCGCCCAGATGCGCAAAATGAGCAATGCCTGATTCCGTGCCGGTAACGCCATAGAACAACTCCAGTGCGCCAATCACCAACACGAACCATTTGGCTTTCATGGGAATTGGCGGCAACGCCAACATCACCCAGACATTTGGAAACATGACCCCGAACGCCAGCAGCACCCCGAAAACACCCGCTGATGCGCCAATAGTCGGCTCGATCTCGCCGGGCGAAAAAAAATACAGTGATACAAGCTGGGTAAGCCCGCCACCAATAATACACACAGCATAAAAAAAGATGAATCGCCACTGACTCCAGGTTTTTTCAATGACCCGGCCAAACATCCAAAGCACGAACATATTCAAGAACAGGTGCAGGATACTGGCGTGCAGGAACCCGTACGTGATCAGTTGCCACGGCTCGAACAGACCTTGGGCTACACCGTGGCCGGTTTGAATCCGATAATTGCCGAGCGGCCACAGTGCAAAATGTTCAAGCACGAACGACTGAGCATACGTTTTAAGCAAAAACGCAACGCCGTTGGCAATCAATAACCATAGGATGACCGGTGGCGTATTATCAGCCACCAACGCCAACGGATTACGCGCCATCAGCGATAATCTATCGCGCAACTAAATAGCATACGGACGCCGGGCACTCGCCGAAATGCTAGAACAATGCCGATTGACCATACCGGCCCGAAAACACGAACTCGCCGATGGAGTTGCGTGAGCGCGGCTTCGAGTCACGCTTACGGAATTCGGGGTCGGCGCTGGGCCCACGATCGGCATAGCCAATCGCGAGCGCAGTCAAGACTTCCGAACCGTCGGGTACATCAAAGGACTTGGCCGCGGCAGCCGCATCGAGTCCGATCATTTGGTGCACCGAGAGGCCCCGCGTTGTTGCCTCGACCACCAGATTACCCGAGGCCAGTCCAAGATCATGTATTGCTGCCTTGTTGGTCTGGCCGCTGGCGGCAAACTCATGCGTCACCACCCCCAGTGCGAGTACCGGTACGTGGCGGGCCCAAGCCTGGTTGGGTTCGGCCAGTACCTTGAGTATCCGGTCGTGGGTATCATCGTCGCCGTCAGCGTCTGCCATCCCCACGATATATCGCCAAGGCTGTTCGTTGTATGACGACGGTGCCCAGCGTGCAGCCTCAAAAAGCGCTGCCAGATCAGCCCTGGCAACCGGTTGGTTCGAAAACGAATAGGGGCTCCAGCGCACTGCAAGCGTGTTGTGGATTGCGTGATCGGTCAGGGCAGTTTTGGCCATGGCGTGTAGCCCTCGTTGTCGGTCAAAAATAACCTTGCCCGCCCTTGCTATAGCAAAGGCATGTGTCTTCGGGCAGGCGTTTTTCTAGTGAATCGTTAGGACTTCAATAGAGTTCGACGAGCAAACGCTCAATCGGCCAAGCGTTTTGCCAAACGGGCTAGTTTTTCGCCCTGATAACGCGCGATCGTACGCTCCGTATCCGAAGGCTGGCGTGAGCCATCACCTGCCGCGTAGGTCGATGCGCCGTAAGGCGAGCCACCGCGCAGTTCAGAAATATCGAACAACTCCTGAGCCCCGGCATAGTCAAGCGGTACGATCAACATGCCGTGATGCGCCAAGGTGTTCCAGAACGAAGTGATCGTGGTTTCATTGCCAGCGCCAGTCGCACTCGAAGTAAATACGGTGGCAGGTTTATTGACCAACGCACCATTAGCCCACAAGCCACCGGTTTGATCAAGGAACGTGCGCATCTGGCCAGCCATGTTGCCAAAACGGGTCGGGGTGCCAAATACGATGCCGTCGTAATTCGCCAGTTCATCTGGCGTGGCGTCTTCACCGGCCATTGTCCCTTTGGCGCCAGCGGCCGCTAATGCGTCTGAGGTCATTGTCTCAGGCACATGCTTCAATGTGACTTCCACGTCGTCGACATGCTGGGCTCCCTCGACTGCGCAGTGGGCCAGCGTTTCTATATGACCATACATGGAGTAGAACAGCACCAGTATTTTTGTCATCTATAAACTCCTACAAACCGAAACAAAAAAACATGACGGATTTACTCATTGTATAAGCGCTTTGCGCTCAACATGCCCGCCGCTCAATATCTAGTCTATTATGCTGAGAAGCCGAATAATAAAGCATTCTTCTAGTGGCGTTGGCAAAGTAGCAACTGGAAAAAACACACATTAGCTCGTAACTTCGATTTCTAGCCAGACTGAACCGGAGTTTGTCGCAAATCACCTAAGCTTGGCTGCACCGTCTAACGAGCCTGAGAACAACCGGGA
Organism: Salinisphaeraceae bacterium UBA4764; assembly: GCA_002403445.1. Classification (GTDB taxonomy): domain Bacteria; phylum Pseudomonadota; class Gammaproteobacteria; order Nevskiales; family Salinisphaeraceae; genus Salifodinibacter. The sequence continues at coordinate 18,832 of DHHU01000080.1, forward strand.
GTTATCGGAGTCAACGGTGGCGATCACCCACCCGAGTGATGGCAATCCCTATTACGCGCTCGTCTTAAACTGGCAAATAAAGTGAATCGACTCGCTGACGTTGACGTCGAAAAAACAAATGGTGGTCAACTTACTAATCTCAAAAACGCCGCCATCACTGATGAACAAGGCACCTCAAACTCAGAGTTCGTCCATTGATTGAACCGTTCACCACCTTCGTTTCAACACAGCAATGTGTTTCGAGTTTGTAGTTAGCGGCTCGGAGAAAGACCGGCACGAGACACCGGGCAAAGCCATACCCCGGGATGCACTTGAACAAAGTTATGGGATTTGCCTTGAACCCCTTTGGGTGTCGTTTTTGGCGGCAGGATATGAGGCCGGCAATCGAACCACCACGATCGCCGAAAGCCATCGTAGATGCTCTGATGGCTATTACGGCTGGTGACGTGCTTAACTGGGAGCCATATCGGCACTAGGAGGAGCGACACGAGACTAATTGATACCGCGCGCGTTACAGATACGTTCGTAAGCCGCGCCGATCTCACGGGTCTTTTCTTCCGCCATCTTGCGCATATTCTCGGGCATGCCTTTGCCTGCGAGCTTGTCCGGGTGATTGGCACTCATCTGTCGGCGATAGGCTTTTTTGACTTCACTGTCGCTGGCCGACGGATCCACGCCCAGCACTTTGTAAGCCTGGTTGAGCTGATCTTTTTGACTCTGGCCGGCGGTCGAACCCAACCCGTCGCCCCGGGTGCCGGTCCCCGAACCGAGCATGGCCTCGAGTTGCTCGATTTCGGCTTCGGACAGGCCCAGGCCTCGTGCCACACGCGCAAGCATCCTGTGTTCGTTGGCATCGATCTGGCCGTCGGCTGCGATGGCCTCGATCTGAACCTGGAGAAACATCTGAAACAGCGCGCGCTGACCACGTGCCACCTGCGCAAATCGCGCCACTTCGGCGTCCAGATCAAAATCTGGCGCCTTCCCGCGATTGAACGCCTTTCGGGCGCTTGCTTTTTGGTCATCCCCAAGATTCAGCTTGGTGAACAACTGCTCGGCGACCTGGATCTCGTCACGCGTGACCTGGCCGTCAGCTTTGCAAAGGGCCCCCATGACCGCGAAGGTAGAATCCAGGAATTGCGAGCGAATCTGGCCGAGCTTGCCACTGAAAAAAAACATGGTGACCAGTCGGGCCACAACGTAGACCAATACACCGCCTAAAATGGCGCCGGCAAGATGGCCGAACGCCCAACCAACAACTACGCCAATTAAAGCAAATATCCACATAACCGCTTAGTTTACCGATCAATACGATGCGGCGCTTTCTGCCGCCGTCTCTGACCGGACTGGGCCGAGACTTCGACGACACAGTCCGGCGCCACTGCGTAGAGTCGATCAACGGGCCCGGGCGCGACTAGCGCACCGCCCGCCAGGCTGGAAAACGCTGGCAACACAATCCCCGCCGAGGACTGCCAGAACACCGGCAGCCGCAGGCTTTCGCTACCGTCCCGAAGCCGGACAACAGGATGTAGATGCCCGGCCAGACAAACACCTCGCTCAAAGGGTGCTGGTTCGTGACATAAAACGAATGGCGGGTCGATCAGGCAGGCTTCAAACGTATCAACCCCTAGCTCACGCGGCGTATTCAACATGCGATCGTGGTTCCCGCGAACGACGTCGATCACCAGATCAGAATGTTGATTGCGCCAGAGCGCTAACTCTGCCAACCACGGCGCGTCGGGCGCAGGGGGCGCGTGCACCAGATCACCGAGCACGACCAGCCGACGGGCGCCGGTATCGACCAAGGCTGCTGTCAGTCGCTCGAGATCGGTTCCGATTGTGCCCGCCGGCAACGCCATACCGTGCTGCTGAAAGACACTAGCCTTGCCAAAATGAAGGTCGGCCACAAACAACGTCGAGCGCGTAGGCCAGAACAGGCTGCAGTCGGCGCGCAAAATCAATTGTTCGTTGGCTAACGTAACAGCCAATGACGCCATAGAATCAGTAGTTGCGTGTGCAGCAGAGGACATAGAGCCCGTTTAACGCCGAATGCCGGAAGATCACTCGCCGATTATTTCGGACGAATCTTAGGGCGTGTCATCACAAGATATCCAGCCATTGGCAAAGACAGGCGATTCAAAACACCATTTACTTGTACGTAACTGAATTTGTGATATGGCTGATTGTTTTCATAAGCCTGCCCGCGCAATAAAGCCTACACCATGGTTTGACTATTTAGCTGCGTTGACCGGTTTTTTATTGTCTGCCGCTTTTTCCAGTGACTGAGTCATACGCTCGACTCGATCGCGCCAGGATTCGGTTGTGACCTGGCTGGCTACGCGCTCAACCCAAAGCGGGAACGCCAATGGCGTCAAACGCGGGGGCTCGGTCACAATGAGGGACTGTCGGGCTATGCACGACAACGCCTTGCGAATCCGCTCGATTTCTAGCTCACGCTCCAGTACTTCGGTGTGCGCCTGCGCCAGCAGCCGATTGTCGGCGTCGTACCGCCTGAGTACGTCAAACACCAGCCCGCTCGAGGCCTGAACCTGGCGCGCACTTTTCTGGGCGCCAGGATAGCCGCTAAACACAAGCCCGGCGATACGGGCAATATCTCGAAACGTGTGTTTGGCCAACTCAGCAGCGTTTAGGCACGTCAATAAATCGTCAACCAGGTTATGTGTCGTCAGGGCATCACGAAGTTCGGCGTGCGTAAACGTCACCCGACTGCTTGTAACCAGCTCGAAACCGTAGTCGTTGACCGAAAACCGGAAAGTGGCCGGCCGCATACGTGCCAGCCGCCACGCCATTAACGCAGATAATCCTTCATGGGCCAGTCGCCCAGCGAATGGATAGAAAAACCAATGTCGACCTTCACGGCTTGTAACGTGCTCGACAAGCAGTTCATCAGACGCTGGCAGGCGGGACCACCGACGCTGCACCGCCAGCACGCCGCCGATGGCACGAATTTCAGGCGCCTCCGTCTGACCGTCGCGCGCTTCTTCCAGAATGCCGCAGATCGCCTCGGAGAGGGTGCCAGTTATCGCCAGTCGACCGCCGGCCCAGCGCGGGACATGGTGCTTGCAGCGGCGGGCCGAACGCACATAGGCCGTCAGATCCCGCACCCGGACTAGCTCCAGCATCCGACCCGAGAACAAAAACACGTCACCGGGCGAGAGTTGGGCGATGAAACGCTCCTCCACCGAGCCCAGACGACCACCCTTGAGCCACTGAACACTCATCGCGGCATCGGATGTGATCGTGCCCATCGTCATGCGATGGCGTCGCGCGATCTGGCGATCGGTGACCGCCAGACAACCATCAACCCAAGCAACACGCTGAAATTCGGGATATGCCGAAAGCGCGGCTCCACCGCGCGTAATGAAGTCTAGCGTCCACTGCCATTCGGCCTCGCCCAAATCTCGATAGGCGTGAGTGTCCCGTATTTCGGCGGCCAGGGTCTCGGGCTTGATCCCGCCATCGCGGGTGGCACCGAGCGCGCGCGTCACCAAATGCTGGGCAAGTACATCGAGCGCACCAGTCAAGGGCCGGCGCGCTTCCAGCCGGCCGGCTTCGACCTGACGGCGGGCGGCAGCAATCTCGACAAGCTCGAACGCATGCGTCGGTACGCACCAGATCCGGCTGGCCACGCCGGGTCGGTGGCCAGATCGTCCGGCACGCTGCAACAGTCGCCCGACTCCTTTGGGACTGCCGATCTGGATGACTTGATCAACTGGGGAAAAATCCACGCCCAGATCCAGACTAGACGTCGCTACAACACAAGCCAGACGACCATCTGAAATCATGGCCTCGACACGGTCACGCAGGCCACGATCCATCGATCCGTGGTGCAGCGCGACCGACTCCAGCCAGTCGGGTCGAGCGCGCAGAATCGCCTGATGCCAGAGCTCGGCCTGCGAGCGGGTGTTGGTAAACACCAGCGTACTGGTCGCCGATGCGATCGCCTCGATTACAGGCTTCACCATACGCGTCCCCATATGCCCAGCCCAAGGAAAGCGCTCGATCGTCGCCGGGATCATCGCCCGGATGTGGGTCTCGGCCGGTTGCATTCCTTCGATGCGGGTCACCGGGCGGCCACCGGTCAAAACATCGGCGGCCTCGTCAAGATTGGCCAGAGTTGCCGACAGCCCCCATGTCTTGAGCGCGGGTCGGAGTGCGCGCAATCGAGCCAGGGCCAGTTCGAGCTGCACCCCGCGCTTGGTGGCCAACAACTCGTGCCATTCGTCGACCACGACAGCCTCAAGTGCGGCAAACAATTTCGGATGTTCGGCGTAAGACAGCAGCAGACTCAAACTTTCCGGCGTGGTTACCAGCGCGCTTGGGAGGTTTTTGCGCTGCCGGGTCTTGATGTGACTCGGGGTGTCGCCGGTACGCCGCTCAACTGTCCAGTTCAAACCGAGTTCTTGGACGCTGGTCTCGAGGTGACGCGCGGTATCGGCCGCCAATGCCCGCAGCGGCGTGATCCACAACACTTTCAACGGCGGCGTGGCAGCAAGATCATGGGTGCGCTCAAGCCAGTCGTTCAATGCAGCAAACCAGACGGCGAGTGTCTTGCCGGTGCCGGTTGGCGCGTGGATAAGCCCCGACTCTCCTCGCGCGTAAGCTGCCCAGGCCTCGCGCTGGAAATCGAAACTCTGCCAGTCGCGACGAGCAAACCAATCCTCGATCAACCCCCCGGTTTGTGTCTCGTCGATGTCAGCCACGAAGCTTAGAAAAAGGGGCCATAACGTTCTGTCCAGTCGCGCGCTTTGGCCGCACTGCCATGAAAGCGTGATTCCAGCCACATCTGTTGACGACGGATGAGCGCCGAATAGGGCGCGAGCGACATCGGTGCAATGATGACAATCAGAATACGCTTGAGAAGCGGTAACCCCAGTCCCCTAACGTCGAGCAGGTGGGACAAGACGCGAACGCTGATACGAAACCTGTAGCCCATGCTATGGGAATAGCACGAGTCGATACACGGTGGTTGATTTGGGCGTCTTTTCATCAACCATCAAGTTCCCCTAGCCGATAAAAGTGCCTTGATCTCGTCGAGTGTGTCGGCTTCAGCGATCGGTTTGTCATTGCGCCAACGGGCGATTCGCGGGAAACGAACGGCGATGCCGGATTTATGGCGATTCGACACCTGAATACCCTCAAAATGAAGCTCGAATACTTGGGTCGCCTTCACAGACCGAACCGGGCCGAAGCGCTCCAGAGTGTTCTGACGTATCCAGCGATCGAGTTTGCCCAACTCGGCGTCGGTCAAGCCAGAATAGGCTTTGGCAAACGGCACGAGCGAATCGTCCGACCAAACGGCGAAGGTGTAATCGGTCAACAGATTCGAACGACGGCCGTGACCGGGCTGGGCATAAATCAGAACAGCGTCGACGGCATAAGGATCGATCTTCCATTTCCACCAGTCACCGCGGACGCGACCGACCCGATAGGGTGAATCAGCTCGCTTCAGGACAAAACCTTCGGTACCCAATGCGCCCGCGTATTCACGGCGTTCAGCGAGTTCATCCCATCCCCGGGCATCAACGAAACTCGAGACAGCGATCGTAGCCTCGGTGGGCACCACAATCTCGTTCAAACGAGCACGCCTTGCCAGAAGCGGCGCACCGCGACAATCCCCACCTTCGGCCTCCAGCACGTCGTAGGCCAAAAAACGGACCGGATGATCGGCCAACATGCGTTTCGATGGTTTTTGTCGATTGATACGTCGCTGCAGTCGAGCAAACGGCAGCGGCCGATCATCGTCAGGCAGCCAAGCCAACAGTTCACCGTCAAGCACAACCCCTTCAGGTAGAGCCGCCGCGGCCGCTTCGACCTCCGGGAAACGGCCGTCCATCAATTCCTCGCCGCGCGACCAGATGTGGCATTCGCCAGCGCGTCGGATCAGTTGGGCCCGAATACCGTCCCATTTCCATTCGGCACGCCAATCGTCAAAATGACCCAGATCGTGTACCGACACGCCGCCGGCCTGCTCGACCGGTGAGGCCAGAAAAAACGGGTAGGGCTGCGCAGCGTCCTCGCCCTGATCGACGGGATCGAGCAGGGCCTCGAAAAACGCTGCGCTAGGCTGCCACTGGCCCATCAGTCGATGCGCGATCCGCGCGGGCTCGATGTCGGCTGTTTCGGCAAGGGCCCGAGTTACTAGGCGACGTGAGACACCGACACGAAAAGCGCCAGTCAACAACTTATTCAGAGTGAACCTGGCATCGTGCGGCAGCGCCCGCCACCAGGCAGCCACTTCAGCCTGCTTTGCCGCATCGTCGAGCCGGCGCAACGGCAGAATCCGGCTCTCGACCCAGTAGGCCAGCGACCTGTCGATTTCATTGCCGGACACTGCCGCCCCGTCGAGCAACAAAGTGACTGTTTCGGCCAAGTCGCCGACTGCCGCATAGGACTCTTCTACGAGCCAGAGCGGCATATCAAGCAACTCGGCGACCCACTCCCGAAGCCGTGCATTGGGAATAAGGCGCTTGATGCGACGGCCGCAGAGAAACGAGACTGCCCATGCCGCATCGGCCGGCGGCGCATCTGCAAAATAATCGCGCATTGCCGCGACCTTTTCGTTGGTCGCGGTCGTCGCATCGAGGCGGGTATACAGCTCGGTAAAACGGCGCATTAAGCATTAATTGTGTCGCATTTTATTGTACTCCGAAAATACATTTCGGAGACCGGTCGAGGCCCAAAGCCCATCACCAATCAACGCACCGACGCAGTCGAAAACAGTCCTACAGACTGTTGGCAATGCGATACCCAGGCGACCTGGGAACAATCAGAAGCCCCCGCCTACGTTGAAGTTATGCTCAGAGCAGCTTAGGATAAGTTGCTCATTTGACGGCTTTCCGCGTGCACTTTTACGCCGTGCGCGGGAAACAGGAGTAATGTGCATGAGTAGCGAATCGAACACCCATCAAGCCGCATTCAAGCGCCAGCAAGATTTCGGCGAAAAACCAACCGAGGTTCGCCACACCGACCACTATCGGGACGAATACGTTAAAGAATTCGTCGAGCGCTGGGACGAACTCATTGACTGGGATGGCCGCGCCAAGAGTGAAGGCCGCTTTTTTATTGACACTCTCAAACGTTACGGCTGCAAAACCGTTTTGGACGCAGCCGCCGGTACCGGTTTCCACTCGGTACAACTGTTGAAAGCTGGTTTCGACGTGAGCACCGTCGACGGCAGCCCGCAAATGCTGATGCAGGCGTTCAACAACGCGCACGAACGCGGCCTGATTCTGTCCACCGTGCGCAGTGATTGGCGTTGGCTCTCCCGCGATATCGCCGGGCGATACGATGCTGTGATCTGCCTCGGCAACTCGTTCACACATATTTTCGACGAGCACGATCGTCGCCGGGCATTGGCCGAATTCTATTCGATGCTCAATCCCGACGGCATTTTGATACTTGACCAGCGCAACTACGATGCGTTGCTCGACGGTATATCCGGACCGAGTCACAAGTATTACTACTGTGGCGAGAACGTCAGTGCCGAACCCGAGCACATTGACGAAGGATTGGCGCGCTTTAAGTACACCTTCCCCGGGAACGACACGTTCTATCTGAACATGTTCCCGCTGCGCCGAGATTACGTTCATAAACTGATGCACGAGGTCGGCTTCCAGCATGTTGAGACCTATGGCGATTTTCAAAGCACCACGGGTGAGAGCGAACCGGATTTCTTCATCCACGTAGTCGAAAAAGCTTACCGCGAAACCGATGAAGCGGTAATCGGTACCGAATGGAAAGCCGAACCGCTGCCTACCGAACAATATTCACCGGCGGTCAAAACGGCTCAGGAATACTACAACAGTAGCGACGCCGAGAACTTCTACTCCAGTCTTTGGGGTGGCGAAGATATCCACATCGGCCTGTATCAGTCCGTAGACGAACCAGTGCTCGACGCGAGCCATCGAACAGTCGAACACATGGCAGCCCAGATCGGACCGAGCCTCCGCGGTGCCGAGGTACTAGACATCGGCGGTGGCTATGGCGGTTCGGCGCGCTACATTGCTCGCGAATATCACGCCAAGGTGGTATCGCTCAACTTAAGTGAAGTGCAAAACCGTCGCGGCCGGCGCCAGAATATGGAGCAGGGGCTCGCCGATCAGGTCCGAATTGTCGACGGCGACTTCGAAAACATCCCCTACCGCGACAGCTCGTTCGACGTGGTCTGGTCACAGGACGCCATGCTGCACAGCGGCGACCGCACACGCGTTCTGGAGGAAGTCAGACGGGTTTTGAAACCCGGTGGTATCTTCATCTTCACCGACCCAATGGCCACGGACGATTGTTCGCTAGACGATCTGAAACCAGTGCTGGCGCGTATCCAGCTCAACACGATGGGATCGCCCGGTTTCTATCGCAAGGAACTGGCCCGTCTTGGCTTTTCCGAGCGCGACTTCGACGATCACACGCACCAGCTACCACGGCACTACGGTCGCGTTCGCGAAGAGTTAGATAAATCGGCCGAGGAGCTCATCAACACCGGCAAGATTTCCCAGACTTATGTCGACAACATGCGTACTGGTCTGGGCCACTGGGTAGACGCCGGCAACGCTGGCAATCTCACTTGGGGCATCATGATCTTTGACGGCTAATTGATGTCGCTATCGACGGTCAAACCGTTGATAATTAGGTGCAACTGAAGAAGCCCCGGCCACGCCGGGGCTTTTTTGGGGATTCAATAGTGGTCAGCTAAGCANNACTGCGACCTTGATCCGGCCAGCGTTTTATTGGCTATCCCCTCGATCAGCAGATTAGGAATGATCGCCATTGCCGCCGCGAGCATTAAATAATACGCAAGAATAAAATCCAAATCCTTCAGTGAAATCAATAACGTGATGACATACGGCGCGGGCCCCCAATAGCGAGGTCGATATGTTGTCGGAGATAGCAAAACTTGAGTATTTGAAGTGCGTCGGGAAAAATAGCCTTTAAAGCCGCTGGCATGGGACCCTCCTGCAGCCCTCAAACCACCACGTCTCAACCGAGACAACACGATAGTCGAGATCGTGTCGGACGACATCAGCCAGAACGGTGAACATTACAGCTGGATGAAACTGACGGCCGACGTCAGAAGAATTCGACGCTGCCCCGAGACGATAAGAGGCTTTGCCGACAAATCCGATCATGCGCATCATGCAGATTATGACCCCGATCAAGAAAACGGGTGAATGCAGCGAGTTCATTGTTCTAAGAATGGCAAGATAACTCGGCGGATAGGTGAACACAGCGTTATAAGCGACAGTGAGCTAGACCACCAAACTGATACAAAACACATTCAAGAGGAAATTGTGGACAAACGCGGCCTGAATACTTTCGCCGAAACCCAATCTTGCCTGGTCCTTAACGCCCTCAAACGCGGGGAATTCACCGAGCCTGAGGGCAGCTATATGCCCATCAGATCAAACGACTAGGCTTTAAGAAACCGTATCCACCCACCCCAGCTGGAAGCGTGTAACGCATCATCGCTCATACCCAGACGAATGCCTGTAACCCATAACGCCCTCGGACCTAGCCGCCCAGGGTGTCTAATTCAAGAAATGAGCCTCGAGCTCTATAACGATTGTGGGGCTAGTATTCGCACATGAACATCNNCGATTAAAAAGATACCCCCAATATGATTGAAGTCGTGATGATCAATATGGCGCATCGGCCTACTTTGTCGTCTAACGGCCCGAATACGAAAGGGCCGAATGGCCGGGCGACTAAAGCCACCACCACAACAATTGCAATCGACCCCAGTAATGGGCCCAGACTGTGCCGGCTCGGAAGGACCACTTGTCGGGGGTCGGCGCAATGTAGCTGAAAACACCGAAATCAAATCATCTCAGCACATTCCCCGTGCTTGCAGCGCAAATAGCAGATTTGACATACAGTTTGTGACGATAAGACCAGATAGTTCACTTGCGGTCGATTCAACACNNGGCAAAGCCAACGACAGGTTTTTGAATAGCTTGATTGACGGCATCAGACGCTGAATCGTTATGCTGATGCTTCCAAGCCAGCGTTGTTCTGGTCAAACACGCGATCGGCGCGGTAGGACGAGCGCACCAATGGACCGGATACGACCTCCAAAAAGCCACGCGCCAACCCCCACTGCCGGTATTTAGCGAAATCATCCGGCGGCACAAAGCGGTCGATGGGTAGATGGTTGATGGTCGGCCGCAGATATTGGCCGAATGTCACGATATCCACATCGATGGCCGCAAGATCGTCCAGCACCTGAACAATTTCATCCTCGGTTTCGCCCAGGCCAAGCATGACACTGGTCTTGGTTAGCACACTGGGATTATGAGACTTGGCGTGCGCTAGCACATCCAGTGTCTGTCGGTAACCAGCCCGACGGTCGCGGACGATATGCGTGAGTCGTTCGACGGTTTCGACGTTTTGAGCAAACACCTCTAGTCCAGAATCGACCACGTTGTCGACATGTTCATGGTGGCCATTGAAATCCGGTGTGAGTGCTTCCACCCGAGTACTCGGACAGCGTGCCTTCACCGCAGCTACGCAATCGGCGTAGTGTTGCGCGCCACCGTCGGATAGATCATCACGATCGACCGACGTCAACACAACATAGTTCAGATCCATGATCTCGACCGAGTCGGCACAGTGCTCGGGCTCGCCGGAATCCAACCAGCCGTGAGGGTTGCCGGTATCGACCGCACAGAACTTGCAGGCGCGGGTGCAGGTATCGCCCATGATCATGATGGTGGCAGTGCCGTGGCTCCAGCACTCGCCAATATTCGGGCACATCGATTCTTCGCAGACGGTCGCCAGACCGTGCTTGCGGACGTTGGCCTTAACCTCACCGTATTTTTCGCCGCTGGGTAACGGCGCGCGCAGCCAGTCTGGTTTTTTGCCGATGGGTTTGTCACTTGCTCGGGCCGTATTGTTTTTGCGCGCTTTCATACCGTCTTTAATGGCGCGCGTACCGTTCGGCTTGCTGATTTTTTGTCCCGAAGTTACCGGGATACCCTTGAATTCACTCATGGCTTAAAAAGTCGATACGACCACTTTGAACTAATTTTAACACCGGGCGCTTTATCGCCTGGGATCAATTGTACGTCGGACCGGCATCTGCCGATGCCGCTGACTCGGCCAGATGAAAGTAAGCTTCGGGCACCTTGATCTGGAGCGCGCCTGGGATGATGCGAATGTCAGCCGGTGTCTCGGTCAACAATTCACCGTCGGTGTTGATCGACATCGGCTCGCCTGTATTAACCCGTAGAGCATCGGCCTTGAGCAGCGACACACCGGTCAATTCATGATCCGGCCCACGCACGATTGCAGGCAGCTTGGCAAGCATAGCCAATGGGGTCTGCGGCGCCAGACTATAAATATCAAGATTGCCATCATCGGGCATCGCATCGCGGGCTACGGCCAGCCCGCCGCCAAAATAGCGTCCGTTGCCGACCACGAGCTGAATGGTATGCACGCTTTTCCTGTGACCGCCCCAGATCAGTTCGGCGTTGAACGGCTCGGTTTGCCTATAGGCTGAGATGACGTTGCCAGCATAGCCGAGCGGCCCCAGCCAACGCTTGGCAAGAGCTGAGCGATATTTGCTGGCCCGGACGGGCAGCCCTAAGCTCGCCACATTAACAAAATACACATCGTTGCACTGACCGAGATCAATCGCGTGGGCGCGCCCCTCAACAGCGTTGCGGCAGGCGCCGGCAATATCAGGAGGGATCATGAGTGTCCGCGCCAGATCGTTGGCAGTGCCCAGCGGCACGATCGCTACGGGCCGCTCTGCTCGCATCAACGCCCCTGCAGCCATGCCAATGGTCCCGTCTCCGCCGCCGACCACGACCATATCCACACTTTCGGAATGTGCCTTTAGTGCCGCATCGACGTGGGCCGGGCTATCAGCGTCACGCACGATGACGGTTACTCCGTGCTCGCGCAGGGCATCCCGAACCTCTGCCGCGTTAGCGGCGCCGGTACGCGACCGGCGGTTGATCAGCAGCAGCGCCAGCATAGAGACAATCTTGGAACTCTACGGAGCACATTAATCGAATATCCGTTCGTCGTCATTGCCAGACCCGGTCAGATAAAGCGAAACTGAGGTGTAATTTAATTTTTATGAACCTGAGTCTTTGGATGATGCAGATTGTCGAGCGTGCCATTGGCGCCGCAAAACTTGATGTCGCTACCTACGAGGCAGTTGAGCACGATCGTACGGCGACCGTGCAAGCTGCGGTGGTCATCATCGCCGCCTCGCTAGCTGCGAGCGTGGGGGTCGCTATCTTTGCCGGGCCGCTGGCGCTTGTTTATATCACCATCACTACCCTGATTGACTGGGTTATGTGGGCTATCGTGCTCTGGTTCATCGGCACACAGTTCATGCCCGAAGAAAAAACAGAGGCCGATCTTGGGCAATTGCTGCGCACCACCGGTTTCTCAGCTTCGCCGGGCGTTTTGCGCGTGTTTGTATTCATCCCGTTGATTGGACCGATAATCGCTTTTCTCGCGACACTTTGGATGATCGTAACTATGGTCGTGGCAGTTCGCCAGGCACTCGACTACACCAGCACACTGCGCGCAATAGGCGTTTGTACTGCAGGCTGGATCGTTGCCGCACTTATTATCTGGCTGTTTTTTGGTGCATCCGGACTGGGCATGAGCGCCGGTAGTGCTACGACGGCTGTAGCAACTTGATGCCTGCATGAGTGCCGGTATGACTCCTTTCGCCAAAATGCACGGGCTTGGCAACGATTTTGTCGTATTCGACGCCGTCAGCGAGCCAATCGTTATCGACTCAGCGCGGGCACATCTCATAGCGGACCGACGCCGTGGCATCGGATGTGACCAAATCCTATTGGTTGAGCCGACCGACCGCCCGGATGCAGATTACGGTTACCGCATTTTCAATGCCGATGGCAGCGAATCTGATCAATGCGGCAATGGCGCGCGCTGTATTGCCCGCTTCATAGCCGATCGCGGCCTTGGCGGTCCAACCGACCTGGTGCGGCTCGCAACCCGCGATGGCCGGATCAACGTAACCGCACTTGGCAATTATCAATACCGCGCTTCCCTGGGCGTGCCAGTGTTCGAACCGGCATCCATTCCACTTGTTGGCTTCAACGCCGCCACCGCCTACCGACTCGATGACATAGCCGGACACAAAATTTGCTTCGATGCACTCAGTGTCGGCAACCCTCACGCGATCATCGACGTCGACGACGTCGATAACGCCGATGTGGCGAGCATCGGGCCAGCACTTGAATCCCATGCGAGCTTTCCCGAACGGGTCAACGTAAGTTTTGTGCAAATCCTGTCGCGGAACCACATTCGGCTTCGCGTATACGAACGCGGCGCCGGTCAGACGTTCGCCTGCGGCAGCGCGGCCGCAGCCGCAACAATCTCGGGAATCCGGCGCGGCCGAGTCGATGAGCGAGTAACGGTCGACCTACCAGGGGGGGCAGTTACGGTTGCCTGGTCCGGCGATCGCCAACCGGTTTATCTAAGCGGCCCCGCCAGCCACGTGTTCGATGGCACAATCGATTTAAATTACACATAATGTTTTCATCAAAAGCGCCAGACAGTGCGCTATTCGTCGATCCGGACTCGCCCTAACCGGAGACGATGCAACAGAACATAATCAACCGATGAGCCAAGCAGAAGAAAAATCCTCCGGGCAAACGCCGCAAAAACCAACTGCCGAACCGCTCGAGGAGAGAGAAGTCGCAACTTTTCTCGAGCACAATCCGCGTTTTTTCGAGCGTTACCCCGACGTTCTGGAGGTTCTGAACATATCGCACAGCAGCGGCTCGGCAACATCACTGATCGAACGGCAGGTGGCCGCACTGCGCGATACCAATCGAGCGTTGCAAAAACGCTACGATCAACTGGTCAACACAGCCCGCGATAATGAACAACGCGTAGTACAGATCAATCGCGTCGCCCAGGTTTTCATCGGCATGACCACCATCGAGACATTTGTTTCAGATTTCAGTGAAGTCGCTCGCCATGAACTCGGCGTTGACTCGGTTTTTGTGGGCCTGGACAACGAGACAGCCGCTTTGCCGGAAAATATTCATAGATTACCGCCCGAAAGTGAGATCAGCCGAGCATTGACCAATGTCTTTCGCCGCGGCAAACCCATCCTCGGTCCGCTCGATCATGCCCAAGTCAATGCCTTGTTCGGCCACAGTTGCGACGACAAGACAAGACCCCAAAGCGCTGCCATGATTCCACTCGGCAAACGCGCCCCCAGTGGTGCGCTGGTACTGGCCAGCGTTGACCCCGACCATTTCACGCCCAAAATGGGCACACTGTTTCTTGAAATGACGGGTCAACTGGCGACGACGGCGCTGCGACGCCTGCTGGGCGAACACGGGCCCGCCTGATCCGCCCCAATGCTGGTAGACGCGACGCCTCGGTCTTCCGAATCGCTAATTGAGGCGGTTGATCTGTTTATTGAATCGCTAGCTTTCGAACGACGCGCGTCGTCCCACACCTGCGCTGCCTACAGGCGCGACCTCACCGCCACGTCTGAATTTATGGCGAGACGCGGCTACAAGCGCTGGATCGATGTCAGCACCTCCGACGTTCGCTCATTAGTGGCGCACCGCCATCGTCAAGGTCGGGCACCGGCCGGGATCGCGCGAGTTTTGGCCAGCCTGCGCAGTTTCTACACTTGGCTGATTCGCCGCGGCCAAGCCAACGACAATCCCGCAGTGGACGTGCGCGCACCCAAATCCGAGCAACGCCTGCCGGAAACAATCGACGTTGACGATCTGGCCGCCGCACTGGACCAACCACCGGCCAACGCCATCGAAATCCGCGACCACGCACTCGTCGAACTGTTCTATTCTACCGGTATGCGTTTGGCCGAAGCCATTGGGCTCGATCAAAACGACGTCGAATTGCAATCGGGCCAGGCGCGCGTCATCGGCAAAGGCAATCAAGAGCGTCTAGTGCCCGTTGGCGCACGGGCTTGCACCGCGCTTAGCGCCTGGCTTGAGATTCGCCAAGACTGGTGCGTATCCGATGAGCCGGCGCTTTTTATATCCAATCGCGGCCGTCGGCTGGCACGCGCCAGCGTAGCGCAGCGCCTGACACGTTGGGCCACGAAACACGGCCTGCCGGTGCATTTGCACCCTCACAAACTTCGTCATTCATTCGCCACACACGTACTCGAATCATCCGGCGACCTGCGCGCGGTCCAAAAAATGCTGGGACACGCCCGGATTTCGACCACACAAATCTATACTCACCTAGATTTCTCTCGGCTTGCGGCAATTTATGACCAAGCTCATCCGCGCGCCCATGACCCAGCCAATCCAAACGACAATCGAAACACTGAGACAAACGCCNNTATTAAAGGGCAATGCCGGCAAAGTCCGTCCGTTGCACGATGGCAGCGTAATTGCCGGATTTGCCGGCAGCACTGCCGACGCCTTCACGCTGTTCGAACGCTTCGAGGGCAAACTCAAGGCCCATGGAGGCCAACTCACTAAAGCCGCTGTGGAACTGGCCAAAGACTGGCGCACCGACCGCGCGTTACGGCGCCTTGAGGCGCTTTTGCTGGTGGCGGATGCTGGCAAAACACTGATGCTGTCGGGAAACGGTGATGTGATCGAACCTGAGCACACCTGCCTTGCGATCGGTTCCGGCGGGCCCTTCGCCCAGTCAGCTGGTCGGGCACTGGCCGAGAACACCGACCTAGACGCATCCACCATCGCCGAACGCGCGATGCATATCGCGGCCGATACCTGTGTCTACACCAACCACCACATTAGCGTCGAGGTACTCGACAATGGCTGATCAAGCCGAATCCCCAATTGTCCCAAACGACGACGAAACCCAAGCGGCTATCCTGCCAAATGACGCAGAACTAACTCCGCCCCAGATCGTGGCAGAACTCGACCGACATATTGTCGGCCAGAGTGAAGCTAAGCGCGCGGTCGCAATTGCACTGCGCAATCGCTGGCGGCGCATGCAACTCGAAGCCGACATCCGCGCCGAAATCACGCCCAAGAACATCTTGATGATCGGCCCAACCGGTGTCGGCAAGACCGAGATCGCTCGCCGACTGGCGAAACTGGCGAATGCTCCGTTTATGAAGATCGAGGCCAGCAAGTTCACGGAAGTAGGGTATGTCGGCCGTGAGGTGGATTCGATCATCCGTGATCTGGTGGAAAACGGCATCAAGATGACGCGTGAGGCTGCCAAAGCGCGCGTCCAGAAACAGGCTGAACAAGCCGCCGAGGAACGCATTCTCGACGCCCTGTTGCCGAGTGCTTCCAACACACCCAACAACGGAAACTGGGCTGACAGCGACCAGCAGGCGCGCGAAGCCTCATCGACCCGGCAGGTATTTCGCAAGCGGCTGCGCGAGGGCAAGCTCGACGACAACGAAATCGAGATAGAACTGCGACAGTCTGGCGCTAATTTCGAAATCATGGCGCCCCCGGGTATGGAGGAGATGACCAATCAGCTCCAGTCCATGTTCCAGAACAATGCCAATCAGAAAGCCGAGCGCAAGAAGCTACGCATCAAGGACGCTTATGAGGCCCTCGTGGATGAGGAAGCTGCTAACCTGATCGATGATGACCAGATCAAGTCCGATGCCATCGAGTTGGTTGAAAATGCCGGCATCGTTTTCATCGACGAAATCGATAAAGTCTGCCGCAGCAGTGAAGCCGGTGGTGCAGGCGGCGGCGACGTGTCGCGCGAAGGCGTGCAGCGGGATTTATTGCCGTTGGTGGAAGGCTCTTCCGTATCGACTAAGTACGGTACGGTAAATACCGACCACATCCTTTTCATTGCCTCGGGTGCTTTCCACGTGGCCAAACCGTCGGATCTGATCCCCGAATTACAGGGCCGACTACCAATTCGCGTAGAGTTGAACGCACTGCAGGCCGATGATTTCGTTCGCATCCTAACCGAACCGGATTATTCGCTGACGGCGCAATACACCGCACTTCTCGGCGTGGAGAACGTTAACGTCGTATTTACCGATGATGGCGTCCGGCGTATCGCCGAAATTGCGTTCACGGTCAACGAAGGTACCGAGAACATTGGCGCTCGGCGGCTGCATACCGTCATGGAGCGCCTGATGGATGAAATTTCATTCGACGGTTCGCAACGCGCTGGCGAGACCATCGAGATCAACACGGACTACGTGGATACCCGACTGTCCGATCTGGCCGCGGACGAGGACTTGTCGCGCTACATCCTGTAGCACAGCAATAAACCGTTTATGGATGTGGAGACCCCCGAAAACATCACGTTGCGCCAGCAATCACGATTACTGGTGGTCGAATATCCTGATGGTGCGGTATTCGAGCTGCCACTTGAGTATCTGCGCGTATACTCCCCTTCCGCCGAGGTCCGTGGTCACGGTGGGCCCATGGAACTGGTCACCAACAAGCGGGAGGTTGGCGTAGAATCTATTGAACCGGTAGGCAATTACGCCATTCAGCTCTATTTCGACGACGGCCACAACACCGGGATTTATTCCTGGGCCGAACTGCGCTGGCTGGGTGAGAACTTTGAGGCTAACTGGGCCGATTATCTCCAACGAATCGAAGAGGCTGGCGCCACACGCGAACCAATTCGTTTCAAATCGTCGAGCAATAAACGTTAATTGGCCTAACGCCACACCACCCACGCGTCCAGTGTCTATCCGGACTTGAAAACCAGAGTGGTTCGGTCGCTGAGGTGGCTTGGCGTCGTGCCATTCATTGTTGAGGTTGCCCTAGGGCTGAGTTGGCTGCCCACCGGCTATGCTTCGACCGCTGCCTACCAGTATGCTACTTGAAGTCCAAGGCTCGTCACCTGACGACCAAGCCGCTTCGACGGACACACGGCGACTCCATGCTCGGCCCAGCCCAGTAACGGCAAGTCAGCGTGCGAATCGGAATAGGCCACGACGCCTCGGCCGTCTATCGGCACTTCGTCGAGAGCGCGGACACGGCGCAGTTTTTCCATGTCCCGACAGTTGGCGCCGGCCAGACCGCGAAGATGCCCGTTGGCATCAAAGCAGGTTGGCGTGGCCAGAACTTGGGGAATGTTAAGAGCGCGAGCGATCGGTTCAACGTAGAGATCGACACTTGCCGAGGCCAGCACGATATGCGCTCCCGCGGCCTGATGCCGTCGCAGGCAAGCCACCCCCTTTACCCGCAGGCCGTTGTTCAAGACATCCCGTGCATAGCGCGCGCCCCACTCGTGTATACGCTGGCTTGTATCCCGGGCAAATACAATCGCTAAAATCTGGTGTTTCCACCAAGTAAAGTCAGCCCAGCGCCAGAAGACACAAATCAGTGGCATAAGCCGGAGTAAGGTCAGCAGCCGGCTTCGTTGAACATAGCGCAGATAACCAAAAACAAAGGGCAGAAACGTATCGAACCGCGTCAACGTTTTATCCAGATCGAAAACGACAATCGACGCGTTGTCATCTGCAGTACTGGTCATGGTCTACCTTGGCTATTGATTACGCGTGGGAATTCCGGGAAGCAGCCGAAATCAGCGATTATAATCTGACCATCATTTTTGCAGAGTCCCGTATGCCCGACCCGTCTTCACCTTCGCCCGCCAGTCAGCGGGCTCTCGCCCAGCGTCTAGGCAGCGCGTTGCAGCAAGACGTGCCGCTGGCCAACTACACCAGCTTCAAAATCGGCGGACCGGCCCGGTTTTTGGTCGAACCCCGAACACCGGATGCCTTGGCCCAATGTGTGCGCGTTGCGCGTGAGACGGGCGTCGACTATTTCGTACTGGGTCGCGGCGCCAATATCCTCATCGGCGATCGTGGCTTTGACGGCCTGGTGATCGCCAACCGGGCCAATGAAATCGCCGTTCGCGGTACCCGATTGACCGCAGGCTCGGGCGCTACCCTTTTTCCTGATGTCATCGAGTGTGCCGTCCAACACGGATTGTCGGGGCTGGAACACTACGTCGGCATTCCATCGACCGTCGGCGGCGCGCTTTGGCAAAACCTGCATTTTCTATCGCCCGCCCCGGCGCGCGAACGCACCATCTATATTGGCGAGATACTGGCCGAAGCCGAACTTCTGAGCGCCGAGAACCAGCGCCTTACAGTAGGGGCGGATTATTTTGAATTCGGCTACGACACCACGATCCTGCACCGACGCGACGACATCGTGCTGCGGGCCACATTCGAGCTGGAGCCCGCACCGGCCGACCCGCTGGCGCGCATAATGCATGAAAACCTCGTCTGGCGCGCCGACCGGCACCCGCCGCTCGACAGCGAACCTTCCGCCGGTTCGATCTTCCAGAAGATCGAAGGCATCGGCGCTGGCCGCTTAATCGATGAATGCGACCTGAAAGGCTTGACAGCCGGAGGTGCGCAAATCTCCGAACGCCACGCAAACATCATCATCAACCGCGGTGGAGCAACCGCAGCTGATGTCTGCACACTCATCATGCACACACAGCAAATCGTGTTCCGAGAGACAGGCTATTGGCTGACGCCGGAAATTGGGTTTGTCGGGGCCTTCGCACCCGTCAGACGAATGAACGAACAACGCTCCCCGGCCCGCTGACGGCTACGCTCGTCGTGTGAGCGAGCGCTATAGTATTTGTTTACAAGCTTGTCGCCGAGGTTTGCAATGGCTTATCGACCGCGCACTGAACTCGCCACCCACAACGTCAAAAATCAGCCGACCCCGCTGGATGGCACGAATCTTTTCTGGAGCGACCCTGCTCTTGTCGAGGCCGTCTCGCGTCACGGTGCTGGCTGGGGCGACAACCAACTCGCGGCCTACGGCGCGATCTGTGGCGACGACCTCATGGCGCTAGGCTTTGAAGCCAACGCCAATCCGCCCACGCTGCAAACCTTCGATCGTCTGGGCCAGCGTATTGACGAAGTTTCGTTTCATCCGGCCTATCACCGCTGCATGGAACAGGCCAAGAGCCACGGCCTGCATAGCCTGAGCTGGAGTGACAATCGATCGGGAGCACAAGTATTGCGCTCAGCGCTGGTTTTCATGCACAACCAGGTCGAGGCCGGCACTATGTGTCCGATTACCATGACCCACGCCGCGGTGCCGAGCCTTCGCCATGCCGGCGACTGGGTCCGGCCATGGCTCGACGGCATACTGGCCAACGCCTACGACCCCACAAGCTGCCCGGCGAGCCAAAAGACCGGCCTGACCATCGGGATGGGCATGAGCGAAAAACAGGGCGGTTCGGACGTGCGCCGCAATACCACAGTCGCTACTCGTCATGGCGGTGATATCGCGACTATTCGCGGCCACAAATGGTTTTTCTCTGCCCCCATGAGCGACGGGTTTCTGGTGCTTGCCCAGGAAGTCGACGACAGCGGCCTGTCGTGTTTTTTAATGCCTCGATGGCGCGCCGACGGCCAGCGCAACACCCTAGAACTCCAGCGTCTGAAGAACAAGCTGGGCGACCGCTCGAACGCTTCGTCCGAAGTCGAATTCTTCAACGCCGAGGCCTACCCGATCGGCGAAGCCGGACGCGGCGTAGCCACCATAATCGATATGGTCAGCCAGACACGCCTCGACTGCATGCTCGGCTCGGCCGGCCAGATGCGCCAGTCGCTGGCACAAGCCGTCCACCACTGTCGCCAACGCGAGGCCTTCGGAAAACGATTGATCGAGCAACCGCTGATGGCGCGCGTACTGGCCGACCTGGCTCTGGAATCTGAAGCCGCGACCGCTCTTGCCATGCGGCTGGCGCAGGCGTTCGAACGATCTGTCGATCCAGTAGCGCAACATGAGCACGCCTTGGCGCGTCTGGCCACTCCAATTGGCAAGTATTTCATTTGCAAGGCCGCGCCGGGTGTGGTCAACGAAGCCCTGGAATGTGTTGGCGGCAATGGCTACATCGAGGAATCCATTCTGCCCCGGCTATTTCGCCAGTCGCCGCTGAATTCCATTTGGGAAGGCGCCGGTAATGTGCAGTGTCTGGATCTGTTGCGTGCGGTGGGCAAGACACCTGGCGCCGTCGATGCCCTGCGTGCTGAACTGCGAGAGGCGGCCGGCGGGCACTCAGCGTACGATGGGCATTTGCAGCGGATCGAAAGCGCGCTGGATGACAACCTGGACAATCCGGCCGCCGCGCGCCATCACGCCGACATGATTGCACGTGGCCTGCAAGCGAAACTCTTGCTGACCGGCGACCACCCTTGGCTGGGCGAGGTGTTTTGCCAAACAAGGCTTGCCTCAGATCACTTTTCACCCTATTACGGCGGCTTCAAAGGCAATATCGACACTCGCGCCATTCTCGACCGTACGCTATGCGAGTGCTAGTCTCTTCCCGCGTGTACGTCAACGATTCAACTGACAGACTACTGACGGCAAAACCCCGCAAGTTGCCGGGGCGTGTTCGAAACTGCGCAGCCGGCATTTTCGTAGGGTTAGGGCTGTTGATCTCAATTCTGGGCGCGCATGCCGCCTCGCAACCCAAAACACACACCGCTAAACCGGCAGCCCGATCCGGCTTGAGCCTGAAAACCGCGATAAATGACGCTTTGGCAAGCAATCCACATACCCAATCCAGCCGGGCCGGTCAGCGCGTAGCTTCAGGGCAACGCGTACAGGCGCGGTCGACGTTGTTGCCGCATTTGTCGGCCAAGGTCAGCCAGAGCAGAGAGCGCGATAATCTCAAGGCGCGGGGTTTGAACTTCGGATCGGTGTATTCGCCGCAAGCAGGCGGCAAATCACCGGTTTTTCCCAGCACCACCACGTACAACCGATTTCAAGCCGGCCTTTCAGTCAAGCAAAAAATCTTCGACTACAGTGCTTGGCAGCGTTATCACGCGGCCCAACAGGCCCAACATGCGGCATCGGCTCGAGTCGGCGCGGCGAGCACGCAGGTCGCGGCCAAAACGGAGCGCCAATATATCGCCGTATTGGCAGCCCGCGAAAAGATAACGGCCGCCCGCGCCGACCTGAAACTCGCCAGACAACTGCTTTCGCTGGCGCATGGCCGGCACAACGTAGGCGTAGCCACGAACGTGGACGTGGCCCGCGCCCGGACTCGGCTGTCACAAGCCAAAACACGCTTGGCCCGGGCACGCACCGCCAGAACACGCGCGGTGATCCAGCTCGAACGAACCATTGGCATAAAAATAGGAAAGCCGCTCAAACTGGCTTCTCATCTAGAGTTTCTGCACGTGCCGCTAGTCGCCACCACTCAGGGCGCAGTCCAGCGTGCGCTCGCCAACCGGAATGACATTCAAGTGGCCCGCGACCGGGTGAAACAAGGGGAAAAACAACTCAGCGCAGCCCGCGCCCGGCGACTACCGACCGTCTCGTTCAGCGGTTCTTGGGGCACCGCCGGCAACACCCCGGCGCGGGGCGAAGACACCACATATCAAATAGGGGCCGAAATCAGCGTGCCAATCTTCACTGGCGGTCAAATCAGCGGCCGAATCGACAGCGCAAGCGGTCAACTCAGCCAGCGGCGGATCCAACTCCGGGATAAACGGCGTGGCGTGGCACAGAACGTGCGGATTGCACGGCGCACGTTGAAATCCCTGGCCACCGAAGTGCGCTCGGCCCGAACCAATTTGAAACAAGCAAAAGCCGAGTTGAAACAGGCCCGCGACCAATATCGCAACGGCACACGCGACAACATCGCAGTAGTCAACGCGCAAAGCTCGCTGGCCAGTGCCCGTCAGCAACGTGTAAGGGCATTGGCCGACTACACTCGCGCCCGTATCCAGCGTGCGGCAGCACTTGGTCTGGCACGCCATTTCCGTATCGATCGGGCTCTCGCCAACGGCTCGCATCACTAACCCTTGCGATGACCGAAAGCGACTCGCGCCCCGCCGGTGACCCTCCCCAAGCGGCCGCCGAAGCAGCACCGCCTAGCCCAAAGACCCGGGGCAAAAACGTTGCCGTCATTGCCGTGCTACTGGCCTTGGTTATTGCGCTTGTTGCCGCCGCCTACTGGTGGTTGACGCGCAATGAAATCAGCACGAACGACGCCACCATCCAAGCGCATATTGTACAAATGGCGCCGCGGGTGTCCGGACAGGTGAAAAAGGTTCTAGTCGACGATAATCAGCGCGTGAAATCTGGCCAGCCGCTTTTCAAGCTAGATCGCAAGCCGTTCAAGGCGCAGCTGGCACAGGCCCAAGCCACACTGGCGAGGGCCAAAGCCGGACAAGCAGCAGCCAAGCGCAGCTTGTCGCTGACCCAAGCCAAAAGCCAGACCAATATCGAAGCGGCCAGGGCAAAGCTCGCGACGGCCAAGGCAAAAGCCAAGAATGCGACTAAGAATGCCAGCCGATACCGCTCGCTCTATCACTCGCACCGGACATCGGCGCAACGACTTGACAAGGCCCAAACCCGAGCCCGAGTCGCGCAGCACAATGTGGCACACGCCCAAGCCAAACTGGCCCGTGCCCAGACCGCCACAAAAAAGATCGCCTTGAAAAAAGCCAACGTCAACAAGGCAAATGCACGGATTAAACAAGCCAAGGCGAAAATTCATCAGGCCCGGCTGAACCTGTCCTACACAACTGTAGATGCGCCGCATGCGGGGCGGATCGCCAAAAAATCAATCGAGTCGGGCAGCACGGTAAGCGACGGTCAATCGGCCATGGCTTTGGTCGAGACTGGACGTTGGGTGATCGCCAATTTCAAGGAAACACAACT
The DNA here is from genome assembly GCA_002403445.1 of Salinisphaeraceae bacterium UBA4764. GTDB lineage: Bacteria > Pseudomonadota > Gammaproteobacteria > Nevskiales > Salinisphaeraceae > Salifodinibacter. Next base: position 42,444 of record DHHU01000080.1, read on the forward strand.
CACTCGGATGCGGCCCGGCCAGCCGGTGTCGGTACACGTAGACGCGTTTCCTAATCAAAATTTTGCAGCACATGTGCAGTCAATTCAGCCGGGGACCGGCCCCTCATTCAGCCTCCTTCCGCCAGAAAACGCGACCGGAAATTACGTCAAAGTGGTAAAGCGCGTGCCGGTAAAGATCGTTTTCGACCACCCCCAAAAAATCAAGGTCGACCTAGAACCTGGCATGTCGGTCGAGCCCACCGTGCACTTACCCGGCAACGACCATAGTCACGGCGATCATCCAAGCAGCACACCCCATGGCAAATGAACACGGACGCGTCTGGTTATCCATCCCAGCGCTGGCTGATTGCGTTTGTCGTCGGGCTATCGGCGTTCATGGAAGTACTCGACATTTCCATCGCCAACGTCTCGCTGTCACATATTGCCGGCAGTCTCGCAGCGAGTGAAAGCGAATCCACCTGGATTCTGACCGCCTACCTAGTATCCAATGCCATCATCCTGCCGATTTCCGGCTGGTTTTCGCAGCTGCTGGGCCGGCGGCGGTTTTTTTTACTCTCGATCGTGTTGTTTGCGGTGGCTTCGCTGGCCTCTGGCCTGGCCCCCACGCTGAACTGGTTGATTTTCTTTCGTGTGCTGCAAGGACTCGGCGGCGGCGGTCTGCAACCCGTGTCGCAGGCCATACTCGCCGATTCGTTCCCGCCCAAACAGCGTGGCATGGCGTTTTCTATTTACGGTATCGCGGTAGTCTTTGCGCCGGCGATCGGACCGACGCTTGGTGGTTACATCACCGATAATTACAGCTGGCACTGGATATTTTTGCTCAATGTGCCGGTCGGTGCCCTGCTGCTCGCGCTGGCCATGCCGCTCATCCACGATTCGGCGGCTTATCAGAAAGCCCGCGAGGCTAAGATCGGCCAACATTTTCGAATTGACTTCATCGGCATGTTTCTGTTGGCCGCGGGCCTAGGCTGTTTACAGATCATGCTCGACCAGGGCCAGCAAGATAACTGGTTCAGTTCCAGTTTCATTGTCAGCATGGCAGTCATCGCAGTGGCCACTCTGACGGCGCTGGTGCTCTGGGAGCCGTTTCAGCATTCACCGATGGTCGATCTTAAATTATTCCGTTTTCCCAATTTCGCGTTGGCCAACGTGCTGATGTTCATGCTGGGTTTCGTGCTGTTCGGCTCGACCTTGTTGATCCCGCAATTTGTGCAGGCACTGTACGGCTACACCTCCATGTTGGCGGGCTTGGTGCTGTCACCCGGCGGATTGGCTATTGTGTTTTTCATGCCACTGGTCGGTTATCTGTCCGGCAAGGTGGCCGCTCGTTGGCTGATTGCGTTCGGACTGGCCACAACGTCGGCATCGCTGTTCCATCTATCGGGTTTCAACCTCCATGTCACATTCAGCCAGCTGATGTGGGCGCGGATTTATCAGACCGTGGGCCTGGCGTTTTTGTTCATCCCCATTACCGACGCCGCATATTACGGTGTGCCGAGCGACAAGACCGACGAAGTCTCTGCAATGATCAATCTATCGCGCAATATCGGCGGCAGCGTGGGTATCTCGCTGGTGACCACATGGCTTGCCAAGCGCCAGCAGTTTCATCAGCACGTGCTGATATCGCACATCACGCCCTACAGCCACGCCACCAAAAAAACGCTGCACGGCCTGACGCAGCATTTCGAAAAACTCGGGTCGAACGCCGGCCACGCCACCCATCAGGCCTACGGGGTCATCTACAACCAGGTTCAGCAACAAGCCGCTATGCTGTCGTATATCGACGATTACTGGCTGCTGGGAGTACTGCTCGCGATTCTCACGCCTTTCGTGTTGCTAATTGGCCATAATGCGAATAAGTGACGGCGAACATAAGTCATCGAGGCCCCTACTCGTTTAGGGCTCGGTGCAACAGCATGGTCATCAATCCCCTAGCGGGCTTGCCGTTGAGCGTATAGCTGCCGTTGCCATAGTGAAACGCCAGAGTGTAGCGATGATTCTGGTGCTGGATGATATTGCGGCTTTGCAGCAACTTGAGCCGTGACTGTATCGAACGCTTGGGCAAGGATTGGGCCATCACGTGCTTGATCAGTTTGGTGTTGGCGGCCGCGTGCAGGTTAATGCTCAGTTCCTGCAGCAGACTCAGGATATTGATGTGTGGCTTGCCATTGCCGGTCAGAGCAACATCCAGTTTGGCGTTGGCATTGCCGGATGGGGTCTGGAATGTCGGTATAGACAACGTGATGTCCGTATCTGAAGTCAGCACATCAGGGCCGTAGCGCTCGGCCAGATTCGCGAGTTGCTGATCCAGCTTATCCGGGGTTAGTGTGCGACTCTGATCGTGTCTTAGCCCCTCCCGGATGGCGTCAGCAAACTTGTCTAACCCATCGGGATTCAGGCCGTTCAAATCCCATTTAAGCTGAAATCTGTTGATATGCGCTGTTTTGGCGATAGGCTTGTTGCTTGGCGTCAATTTCAGATTATCGAACGTCAATTGCGTATGGGTACTGACTTGTTTGCCGCCGTGGGTGGGAATTTGGCGGACACGTAAGGCAACCCGTCCACTGACGTGGCGGCCATCACCGTCTGCCAGACCCAGGCGCCGGATCGAGACTCGAGCGTGATGCTGCCAACGCGATGTTCCGGAATGGGCGGCGTTCAGCTTGATATCCGACATCGCCACTTGGTGGCCATCCTGCGTGATCGATAGGGCCGGTATCTTGGCATTAATGTGGCTGCTGTTGCCCGAGCGTGAGTAAACGGCATTCATGCCCCGCCAATCAAACCGCGCATGGGGGCCCGAGAGTGGATGCCGCAACGACGACGAGTGGACATGCACACGATAGCCGCCGAAAAATCCGAACTTCGTGTTCACAGTGAGCATAGGGCCATTGAAAATATTCGCAATCCGCGTTTGCGCGTGCCCCGATGCATCCAGATGCGAGTGAATCCGAGCCCAGCCAAAGACCATGTAGGGGCCATGGGTCAGGTGGTGATCAATGGTAAATGATTGACCTTTGTATCGGACTCGGGTTCGAGCGGTGGATGACATGTAACCCAGATCGTAGTCCGTCACCTTGATCGAGATCTTACCGTCGGAGCGATTGGCTAAATAATTCGAAACCTTTTGCACATGCTGTCGAAATAACTGTTGCGTTCGATATCCGATCGCGTAAGGTGCGACAACCGCCGCGAGGATCAGAATGCCAACAAATACCCCTAGAATCTTTTTCATGGATACCCCAATTTGACGCCTCGCGCACCTTATCCCTAGCACGGAACGTAGCGCATTCGTGCTCCAGATCCAAACGCCATCGTTTACGCATTGAATGGGTCAAAACAGGCACCCAACGAGAATCCTGAAGCTTTCGCTACGTCAGCCAGCCAATCAAAACGTTGTCGCGCCTTGGGCGGCAGGCGTATGATTTAGACTATTTACAGATAGCGATCAGGAGCCAACGCATGGCACGAGCCAGTGCCCATCCCGAGCACGCCAGAACAACCGAAGACATCGACCCGCAGGAATCCGCCGAATGGCGGGCATCGCTGGATTCCATTCTGGAACGCGAAGGACCGGAGCGCGCCCAGTTCATCATGGAGCAATTGATCGAGCGTGCACGACGCGCCGGGACGTTTGTGCCGTTTTCGGCCAACACGGCCTACGTCAACACCATTCCTCCTCATAAGGAGGCTCGATCGCCCGGGGATCCGCACCTGGAATGGCGCATTCGTTCGGCCATTCGCTGGAATGCGATGGCACTGGTGATTCAGGCCGGCCAACGCAACCCGGGCGTTGAAGGCCATATTGCTAGCTTCGCCTCGGCGGCCACGCTCTATGAAGTCGGTTTTAATCATTTCTTTCGCGCCCCGACCGAAGAGCACGGTGGCGATCTGGTCTTTTTTCAGGGCCACTCGGCCGAAGGCTTCTACGCACGCTCGTACCTCGAAGGGCGATTGAGCCAGGAGCAACTGGAAAACTTTCGAACCGAGTCCACTCGCGATGGCCTGTCGAGCTATCCACACCCGTGGCTGATGCCGGAATACTGGCAGTTCGCCACGGTCTCCATGGGGCTTGGCCCGATGAACGCGATCTATCAGGCGCGTTTCATGCGTTATATACAAAACCGCGGGATTCGCAACAACGACGATCGCAACGTCTGGTGTTTCCTGGGCGACGGAGAAACGGACGAACCAGAGTCCACCGGCGCAATCGGCGTTGCCGCTCGTGAAGGCCTTGATAACCTGATCTTTGTGATCAACTGCAACCTACAACGTCTTGATGGTCCGGTACGCGGCGATGGAAAGATCGCCAACGAACTGGAAGGCAGTTTTCGCGGCGCCGGCTGGAACGTGATCAAAGTATTGTGGGGCTCGATGTGGGACGGATTGTTCGCACAAGATCACGAGGGCAAGCTCGTCGAGCTCATGAATGAAACCGTCGATGGCGAATTCCAAGCGTGCAAAGCCAACGGCGGTGCCTACACGCGCGAACACTTCTTTGGTAAATACCCGGAAACCGCCGATATGGTCGCCTCGTGGTCCGACGAAGACATCGCCCGTTTGAACCGGGGTGGCCATGACCCGCATAAGGTTTATGCTGCCTATCATCAGGCGGTAAACGAAAAAAATGGACGCCCCACCGTAATCCTGGCGCAGACCGTAAAGGGTTACGGCATGGGAGAAGCCGGTGAAGCCCAGAACATCACGCATCAACAAACCGAGATGCGCGAGGAAGCCCTCAAGAAATTTCGGGATCGCTTCGCTCTGCCGATCTCCGACGACAATATCGCCGAGGCACCTTTTTACAAGCCGCCCGAAGATTCGGAGGAAATGCAGTACCTCCAAGCCCGGCGTCAGGAGTTGGGCGGTTATCTGCCCCAGCGGCGTCAGGATTACGAAACGCTGAGCATTCCCGAGCTGTCGGCATTCGACAAACTGCTTCAAGGATCCGGCGACCGTGAGATGTCGACTACCATGGTCTACGTGCGGCTTCTCCAGATTCTGGCGCGCGACAAGAATGTCGGCAAGCGCGTCGTACCAATCGTTCCGGACGAGGCGCGCACCTTCGGCATGGAAGGCATGTTCCGGTCTCTGGGCATTTATTCGTCAGTCGGTCAACTGTTCGTACCCGAGGATTCCGGCCAGCTTGCCTATTACAAAGAAGCCAAGGATGGCCAGATTCTTGAAGAAGGCATCACTGAGGCGGGCTCCATGGCCTCATTCATCGCCGCCGCGACAAGTTACGCTAACCATGCCACGACCATGATTCCGTTCTACAGCTATTACGCCATGTTCGGATATCAACGGGTTGGCGACTTCTGCTGGGCCGCCGGTGATATGCGCGCACGCGGCTTTTTAATGGGCGGAACAGCGGGGCGCACCACCATCAACGGCGAAGGCCTGCAACACCAGGATGGCCACAATCCCCTGATGTTCGACTGCGTCCCCAACTGCCGCGTCTATGATCCGACGTTTTCCTACGAGATGGCCGTTATCGTGCACCACGGTCTGCGAGAAATGTACGTTGAACACCGGGATGTCTATTACTACATCACCATGATGAATGAAAACTACGCCCATCCACCGATGCCGGAAGGTGCAGCAGACGACATCATCGCGGGTATGTACTGTTTCAAGGAAGGCGACAAGCGCTACAAAAAACAGGTCAATCTACTCGGATCGGGCTCTATCCTGAACGAAGTGATTGCCTCCGCCGACATGCTGGAATCGGAGCACAACGTCGGCGCCACCGTTTGGAGCGTGCCGAGCTTCCCACAACTTCGCCGTGACGGCCTTGAAGTCGAGCGCTGGAACAGACTGCACCCCGAGTCCAAACCGCGCCAGAGTTTCGTGGAACGAAAACTCCTCGACACCGATGCCCCGGCCGTGGCAGCGACCGACTACATCCGGGCCTATGCCGACTTAATCCGGCCGTTCATGCCAGTGCCCTACCACGTGCTCGGCACCGATGGATTCGGCCGATCCGACACGCGCGAGGCACTGCGCGATTTCTTTGAAGTCGACCGGCGCTGGATTACAGTTACCGCGCTGAAGTCGCTGGCCGACCAGGGCGACTTGAAGCAATCGGACGTGGCCAAGGCCATCAAGCAATACGACATCGATCCGGAAAAGCCGGAACCAGTAACGCACTAACACCGACGCGCCGCCGCGTGGCAATTGATGGCGGCGGCGCACCGACCAAGGAAATCGCGTTATGGCAACGCAACCCGTCAAAGTACCCGACATAGGCGACTTCGATTCGGTCGAAATCATCGAAGTGCTGATCAGCGCGGGTGACACAGTCGAAGCCGAACAGCCGCTGCTCACGCTGGAATCCGACAAGGCCACGCTGGAAGTGCCGGCACCGCACGCCGGCACTATCGCCGAAGTCAAGGTCCAAGAAGGCGATAAAGTCTCCGAGGGTGATGTGATCGCCGACATGACACTGGCTGACGATGCCGGCGACGATGAGGCCACAGCAGACGAATCGAATGGGCGCGGCGCTGAAGCCGGCGAAGCATCTTCAGCTAGCAGTAAATCGCTTGACGATGCTGGCGAAAGCGAATCGCAACCGATCAAAGTACCCGATATCGGCGATTTCGACTCGGTCGAAGTCATCGAAGTGCTGGTGGGCAAGGGTGACGAAGTCGAAGCCGAACAGGCCCTGATCACGCTGGAATCCGACAAGGCCACGCTGGAGGTACCAGCACCGGCAGCGGGCCGGATCGTGGAAATGTCGGTTACCGAAGGCGCAACCGTATCCGAGGGCGACGTAATCGGCCGCATGGAACTGGCCGATGGCGGCGCTTCCGGCCCCAAACAGAAGACCGGCGACTCCAAGCAGGATAAATCAGACCAGTCCCAAGAAAAGCAAACCGTTGCGGAGAAACCGGCGAGTCAGAACAAGGCACCTTCGCAATCCCAGACTGCGCCGGCCAGCGGTGACTCCAGCAAACTCGAGAAAGTGGATGAAGCTGCGTTCACCACCGCCCACGCCTCGCCCAGCGTGCGTCGCTTCGCGCGCCAACTCGGAGCCGATCTCGGCCGTATCCAAGGCAGTGGCCGCAAGGGCCGGATCCTTGAAGAAGACATCCAGAACTACGTCAAACGATCGCTCGAGACGGTCCAGGGCGATCGAGCCTCCGGCGACCGTGCATCAGGCGGCGGCGGTGGGTTGCCCGCCCAGCCTGATACCGACTTTTCACAGTTCGGTGACACCGAGACTGTGGAATTGTCGCGCATCCGCAAACGCTCGGCCCAAGCCGTTCACAAAAACTGGCTGCTGATTCCGCACGTCACCCAGTTCGAATCGGCCGACATCACCGAGATGGAACAGTTCCGGCAGGCCAACAAGGAACAAGCCAAGGCGGATGGCGTCAAGCTTACGCCGCTGGCGTTCCTGCTCAAAGCCTCGGCAGCCGCACTCAAGGCATTTCCGGATCTCAACAGTTCACTCACGGCCGACTGTGAACATCTGGTTCACAAGCACTACGTCAACATTGCCGTCGCAGTCGACACGCCCAATGGCCTGTTGATGCCGGTAATCAAGGACGTCGATCAGAAAGGCATCTATGCCATAGCACGCGATCTGGACGATGTCTCCAGCCGCGCCCGAGAGGGCAAGATCAAAAGCGACGACATGCAAGGCGCCTGCTTCTCGATCTCGAGTCTGGGCGGCGTCGGCGGCCAGGCGTTTACACCCATCGTGAACAGTCCGGAAGTAGGAATTCTTGGCGTGTCAAAGCACTCGTGGCAGCCGGTCTGGCAAGGCGGTGAATTTGTGCCGAGACTCTTGCTGCCGCTGTCATTTAGCTACGATCATCGCGTCATCGATGGTGCCGAAGCTGCGCGCATCACCAATTTCATTAGCCGGTCGCTGGGCGATCTGCGAACCCTGTTGCTGTAACTCCTAGCCCTTGCGCTGACTCCTTTTTGTCCTGACCCCTGACGAACACGACGCTATGGCACAAGAAATCAAGGTTCCCGACATTGGCGATTTCGACTCGGTCGAGGTCATTGAGATTCTCGTGTCCGCTGGCGACACGGTCGAACAAGAACAGGCTCTGATCACGCTGGAATCCGACAAGGCCACGTTGGAAGTGCCCTCCACTGTTGCCGGGACGATTAGTGAAATGACGGTCTCAGAAGGTGACACGGTTTCCGAAGGCGATGTGATTGGCAGAATCGAAGTGGCTGAAAAACAAGACGAGAGTCAGGCGGCCGGGGCGTCACAATCCGAGCCCGCCGGCTCAGCGCAACGGCCTTCCCAAGCCGAGCAGACAGCCGCTTCCAAGCAGAACAGCCGAGCCACCGCCAACGGCTCATCCGAATCTACGGATGACCATCCCTACGACTGCGACGTGCTAGTACTCGGTTCCGGTCCGGGTGGCTATTCGGCCGCCTTCCGTGCTGCCGACATGGGACTGAACGTCACGCTAGTCGAGCGCCATGGTGTCTTGGGCGGTGTGTGTCTTAACGTTGGCTGTATCCCGTCCAAGGCCCTGCTTCATTCCGCAAAGGTCATCGAAGACGCCGCGAACATGGCCAAAAACGGGGTGACGTTTGGCGACCCAAGCATCGACCTGGCCAAGCTCATGGAATACAAGCAGTCGGTCATTGACCAGTTGACCGGCGGGCTCAGGACCATGGCCAGCAAACGCAAGGTCAACGTCGTACACGGTAATGGCACGTTTACCGATGCGCATACATTATCAATCGACGGCAACGACGATGTGCAGCAGATCACCTTCAACAACGCCATCATCGCCGTGGGCTCCGAACCGGTTATGCTGCCTAACTTGCCGGAAGATTCCCGCATATGGGATTCGGAAGCGGCACTGTCACCTGACGAGGTGCCCAATTCCATGCTCCTGATCGGGGGAGGCATTATTGGCGTTGAAATCGCCAATATCTATGCCGCTCACGGTACAACCGTGGACATCGTCGAAATGACTGATGGCTTGCTGCCGGGCGCCGACCGTGACCTAGTCAAACCGCTTGCCAAGCACATGCAAAATCGATGCGACAACATCTGGCTGTCAAGCAAGGTCACGGACGTCAAAGCCAACAAGACAGCGCTCAAGGTCAGCTTCGAAGGCAAGGAAACGCCCGAAACGAAAGAATACGACCGCGTCCTCGTGGCCGTGGGCCGCAGACCCAACGGCGCCAAGGTCGGCGCGGAGTCTGCCGGCGTCAAAGTGGGCGATCGCGGTTTCATTCCGGTGGACAAGCAGTGCCGTACCAACATCGACAACATCTTCGCCATCGGCGACGTTTCAGGCGAACCGCAACTCGCCCACCGGGCTACGCATCAGGGCAAAGTGGCTGCCGAATGCTGTGCCGGTGAAAAGTCTGCGTTCGATGCCAAGGTCATTCCATCTGTAGTCTACACTGATCCGGAAGTTGCCTGGACCGGCGTCACCGAAACACAGGCTAAGGCCGAGGGCATCGAGTACAACAAGGGCGCCTTCCCTTGGGCCGCTAATGGTCGAGCCATCGGCCTCGACGCTACCGATGGCAACACCAAGATCCTGTTCGACAAAGATACCGGCCGGGCCATCGGGGCCGGCGCTGTCGGTCCCGGTGCCGGCGACCTCATCGCCGAGCTGGGCTTGGCCATCGAGATGGGTGCCGACGCGCACGATATCGGCCTAACGATTCACCCACATCCAACACTGGCTGAAACTGTCGGCATGGCGGCCGAAGCTGCAGCCGGCACTCTCACCGATCTCTATATGCCGAAAAACAAGTAATTCCTTAGCCACAAATTATCGAGGAAAGCCGACTTAATGTTGGCTTTAAAATTTAGTCACGAGTGTATGTAATTAGTGCGTCGCGCTATATTTAGCAGCGGCTCATATCCACACTTTATTCGAACAACGTGCTTTCACCACGCCATGACGATTGCGGTAGTGATTAGCAGTGCCATGGTCTGGTGAAAGGCCACGACCGTACCGGGTGCCTTGGGCTTAAGGTTGACGGCGTGGAACACGCCAAAGCCGACCGCTGTCTGGGTCACGGCCAGAAGGAATGCGACCGGATAAGCTGGCATCGTCCAGCCCAAGATACCAACCACCAGAAGCGCCGAAAGGCCATGCACCGCAAACACCCACTGGGCCGGTTTTTCGGGCTTGTAGAAGGAACCGATCGGCTGTCCGAATCCCCGATGGCCGGTGACCATGCCGCCCATGAAGATGGCGAACAGGATCGAACGGATTGGATCGACGCTGGCGACGTAGCTAACGATCGACATCGACGGGTGAGCGAGTTCGATCAGGTAGGTGATTAGAACGCCATAAGCAAGCAAACCGTGAGTCCCGTGAACAAAAGCTGGCGCACGACCGGCCAGAACATACAACGTACCCATTCCGAACAGCGCGGTAGCCACAATCAGGCCAAGACCAAAGAAATTCTGTGAAACGGGGTCGATGACGGCCAGCGCCACGGCGACCAGCCCCACCAGCGTAGCGACCAGACGGTGAGCGGCTTCTGGATCCCCCGCCAGAGTCAACACTACGATATTTTTGGTATATGGCCACTGGGTACCAAGCGCTAGTCCAAAGCCGTAACTTTCCACGGTGCTGCCGAGCAGGATGAGGATAGCGGCGAACACGACTTCGGAGACCAGCAGGCCATTAGCAATAGCGCCCAGACCGCCTGCTTCGCTATTGAGAGCCGTGGCGGCACCAAGCGCGACCGCGAGCGCCAGCAACATGCCGATGCCGGCGCCCACAGAACGAACGAGCCAATTAAATTCACCTTCGACGACGTGATTGTTGTCGGCATCGGCTTCAGGAGCAACTCCCGGACGTGGTGTTGAGGCCATAAGTCTTCTCGGTGTTAAATGCTGACTAAGTATAAACGGCAAATGCGAACGGGTCAGCGTGCATCACGTGACACTATGCTGACCCATAGTCAGTTACGCCGCGTTCGGCGCGCTGGTTGCATGTTCTTTACTCGTTAGCCACGCCATGCGGCACATGGCCAGCGGCCACGCTCGCCGAAGCAGTGTCGACGTGCGTGGTCTGGTCGTCAAAGAAAATATCCGCGCCGAAGGCCGCCAGAAAATCTGCCTTGGGCTTACCCCCCAGAAACAGGGCTTCGTCGATCCGGATATGCCAGGCGCGCAGGGTTCGGATGACCCGTTCATGGGCAGGTGCACTGCGCGAAGTCACCAGAGCCGTGCGAATCGGGCAATCGGCCGGATCGTATTCGGCTTGTATCCCGTTGAGTGCCTCCAGAAACGACTTGAAAGGGCCACCCGGCAGCGGTTGTCCGGCCGCTTCGGACTCGCTGGCGGTAAATGCATCCAGCCCTTGTTCCTTGAAAATCCGCTCGGCGTCGTCCGAGAACAACACCGCATCACCGTCGAAAGCGATCTTGAGTGGCCCCGTCGCTCCCTCGTCGCGATGGGCGTGACCAGGCACGATGCGGGCGGCGGCACAGCCGGCTTCGAGCGCTGAACGCACATCATCCGATTCGGCTGAAACGAACAGATCGGCCCCGAATGCACCTACATAGCGATAGGGCGAATCACCGCTGGTAAATGCCGCGCGTGTGATCGGCAAACCATGCTGGGCGATCGAATTGAACACCCGCAAACCCGTATCGGCACTATTGCGCGATAGCAGGATCACTTCCACGCGTTCGTGGTCGGCCGTGTTCAATGCCAGCAATTTGCGCACCAGCTCGAAAGCAGTCCCGGGTTCGAGCACCTTATTTTCGTGCTCAATCTGATAGTTGCAGTAGGCATCGCGACCCTCGCGCTCGAAAACTCGATGGCTGGCCTCGAGATCGAACAGGGCCCTTGAGGAGATGCCGACAACGAGTTTGTCATCCGTGTGAATCATGACGCTATTGTAGCGCTGGCATTCGGTATGGACGACAGAGCCGTCCAAACAAAAAGGCGACTGCCCGAAGACAGCCGCCCAGCATTATCAAAACTTGGTTTCAACAAAGAACCAAAATTTTATTGTGCGCCAGGCAAAGGTTAGTGAGTACAGGCGGGACCTCGTTCCCTTAGCAAGTGAGTACAGGATCTGTACAGCCCTTTTACCCATCCGTTTGCCGTTCAATTTCCTATGATATGAGAGCGAATCATCCTTGATTTAATGTCGCCGTTTGCTCGAGCACCAGATCACGCAAACCTGCCGCGGCCGGCAAGAGCTCCCGTCCGGCCAAACTTAACAACCCGAGCTCGCGTTGAATCACGGGTCTATTAAGAGGGCAAAAGCACAACTCGTTGGCCTCATCGACTAGAGCGAGCTGCGGTAGTATCGCTGCGCCCAAACCAGCCCGGATCAGCGCCAGAATTGAGGTCATGTTGGAAACAGAATAATGGGTTGCCGCTTGGACAATGGTTTCGGCTTGGGTGCCTTTAAGTAGACGCGTGGTGAAATTGCCGATCAGGCGATAGTCTGAAAGATCGGCCCAATTGAGCGTGCGCGGTGCTTGGGCCGCTCCCAGAATTGGATGGTCGCGGCGACATACCAGCCCCATCCGATCTTCCATCAGTGGCTCGAAATTGAGAGCAGGATCCGGCTCTGCCAAGCTCGCTATTCCCAGTTCGACCTGACCATTTGTAACCATTGCCTGAACATTGGGGGCGTTATCGTCGCTTAGCGTTAAATTAACTTCGGGATAGCGTGCCTCAAATATGGTCAGCAGCAGCGGTATCAGGCGGGTTGCAACGGATGGAACCGCCGCTAGTCTTACGTCGCCGAACCGACCTTCACTAATCGCCGTGATCTCTCTGAGCGTCCGATTATGCAATTCGACCAATTGCCGGACGCGTGGCAAACAGAACACGCCGAAAGCGGTGAGCTGAACGGCTTTCCGATTGGGTTCAAACAGCGGTTGACCAAGTTTGTTTTCAAGTTGCCGGATTGAGAGTGATATAGCTGGCTGGGTTCGATGCACGTGCTCGGCCGCCAAATGAAAATTGCCGTAATCCGCCACTAATAAGAAGTGGTTCAATTGTTGAATACTGGCATCGACCATTAAAAAGTTTAATCAAAAAATAAAAAAAATAAAATAGACTAATCACATTTGCGGTTTTAATCTTGAAATTAAAATATCTATCGCGCTGTTCGTTATGGTCGCAAATCCCTATTCCAATTACATCAATGGCACTTGGCAGTCTGGCACCACAGTTATTGACAATATTAATCCAGCAAATACCGAGGATTTAATAGGCCACTACGCTGCGGCCGACGCCCATCAGATTACTGAAGCGATCCAAGCGGCAAACGCCGCGCAACCGACTTGGGCAGCAACCGGGCCGGAAACTCGATACGCAGCTTTGATGCGCATCGGTGAAACCTTGAAGTCACGCAGTGCCGAACTCGGCCAAGAGTTGTCACGGGAAGAAGGCAAACCACTAGCCGAAGGCAAAGCTGAAGTCTTTCGCGCGGGTCAGTTTTTTACTTATTACGCCGCCGAGGCGCACCGATTGAGCGGGGACCGCATCGATTCGGTGCGGCCAAATATAGAAGTCGACACGCGCCGGGAGCCTGTCGGAACGGTGGGCATCATTAGCCCGTGGAACTTCCCCTTGGCTACGGCGGTTTGGAAGATCGCACCGGCGCTGGTCTATGGCAATGCGGTGGTTTGGAAGCCCTCGGAGGAAGTGCCGCACAGCGCTTGGGCACTTGCCGATATCATCAGCAACGAGAACGCGCTTTCAAACGGCGAGTTCAATCTGGTGAATGGCACTGGCCCGACAGCCGGTCAGGCGTTGGTCGAATCGCCTTGGCTTGATGCCATCAGTTTTACAGGTTCACTTGAAGTCGGCAGCCATGTGCTGGCTACTGCGGCGAAAAACCGTGTCGCTGTCCAGCTCGAGATGGGGAGCAAAAATCCCCTGGTGATCATGGAGGATGCCGATATCGAGACAGCCGTGAGCGCCGCCATCGCGGGTGGCTATTCAGGCTCAGGTCAGAAATGCACCGCCTCATCGCGTCTGATCGTGCACGACGCAATCCACGAACAATTTGTTGATGAGCTGGTCAAGCGTCTTCGATCCATGACAGTAGGAGATCCAATCGCTGACGAGGCCCAGATCGGGCCAATCATCAACCAGAATCAACTCGAGCGCATCGAAGCTTATCTAACGATCGGTGAACAGGCGGGTGCCACGCGCCGCTGTGGCGGCCAACGAGTTAGCCGAGAAACGCCTGGACACTTTTTATCACCGGCCCTTCTCACTGAGACACGCAATGACATGCAAGTGAATCGAGACGAGATTTTTGGCCCGGTTGCCTGCGTCATCCGTGTCAATGACTTCGAGGAAGCCGTGGCGATAGCCAACGACACTGATTATGGCCTGACATCTGGCATCGTGACAGAGTCTCTTCGCTATGCGACAGAGTTCCGCAGGCGCTCTGCGTCGGGCTGTGTGATGGTCAATCTGCCGACGGCGGGTACGGATTACCATGTGCCATTCGGCGGACGCGGTGCCTCAAGTTTCGGTCCGAGTGAGCAGGGTCAGTCCGCTCGCGATTTTTACACTAAAATCAAGACAAGTTATGTCCGCATTGGCTGAGTCCGACAAAGGCACTGCGTCAATGCTAAATGCTAATGAGGCAGCTGCATTGCATGCTCAGCTGACAATCGTGGACGGTGTCGAGTATTGCAACTGGGATCGACAAATCTTCGAGCAACTGGTAGCCGGAGGCGTATCAGCAGTCCATGCCACGGTTGCTTATCACGAGACCGCACGCGAAACACTCTCACGCATCGGCGAATGGAATCGGCTGTTTCAGGCATTTAATGACCTAATTTGTCCCGTAAACTCGATTACTGATATCCGGACAGCAAAGACAGAGGGACGCGTAGCTATATTGCTGGGCGCCCAGAACAGCTCGCCAATCGAAGACGACATCGACCTGGTTGCGTTGTTCCGACAACTCGGGCTACGCGTGATGCAGCTTACTTACAATAATCAGAGTCTTCTCGCCTCCGGGTGTTTTGAATTGAAAGACGGTGGGGTCACGCGGTTTGGGCGTGAAGTTATCCGTGAAATGAATCGAGTCGGCATGTTGATTGATCTGGCCCACGGCGGCGAAGTCAGTACGCTGGATGCGGCCGAGCTCTCCGATCGGCCAATCGTGGTGTCACACGCTAATCCACGCTTCTATCACGATACGCCACGCAATGTGAGCGAAGGTGAAATGAGAGCCGTGGCGGAAACCGGGGGTCTATTGGGTCTGAGTGCTTACCCCCGCCACCTGCCCAACGGTGCTCAAACACCGCTCAGGTCATTCTGCGATATGGCAGCGCGCGCTGTGGACATTATGGGTGTCGAGCACGTGGGGATAGGAACCGATCTCTGCCAAAACCAGCCGGTCAGCGTGCTGAGCTGGATGCGCGGAGGCCGCTGGAACCCGGGGGTGCCGGGCGCGACGTCGGATCTCGACTGGCCAGTAGAAACAGACTGGTTCGCTCAGGCAACCGATTTCCCGAACTTAACGGCTGGCCTAGCTGCTCGCGGTTTTAGTGGAAAAGAAATCGCCGGGATCATGGGTGAAAACTGGCTTCGCGTGCTATCCACGACAACGGATCAGCAAACAAGCGACGAGTAATCACAAATTTACAAAACGGACATAAGGGCAGCGTGATGAGTGATACAAATACAAATCCGGTTGATCGCGTCGGCCCAATGCCAACCAGCGGATTTGAGGGAGTTGACTGGAAGGTCTTCGTTCTAAGTGGCCTACCGCTGGTTCTGTTCGTTGTCGTATCGTTAATTGACGAAAACGTGATGTCTGGAGCGGTGGCAACCGCGTTCAGTTGGTCGGCCAATATATTCGGCGCTTACTGGCAAGTGTTGTTGTTGGTAACCTTTTTCATCGGCTTGGGTGTGGCGGCTTCACCGAGTAGCCGTGCGCGCATCGGCAATACGCTAGAAACCGATATGTCCACGTTTAGATGGGTATCCGTGATCATGTGCACGCTGTTGGCGGGCGGCGGCGTGTTCTGGTCGGCTGCAGAGCCTATTGCCCATTTTGTCAATCCACCACCGCTTTTTAGCAATCTGGCCGGCGGGAACTACAACACTGCTGTTCATGCACTGGCCTATTCGTTTATGCACTGGGGTTTTCTAGCTTGGGCGATTCTGGCCAGTCTCACCGGTATCGTGCTGAGCCATCTGCACTACGACCGTGGTTTGCCATTACTACCACGCACGCTGTTGTATCCGTTATTCGGCGATCGCGCCATGCACGGCTTGTTGGGCGCATTAGTGGATGCCGTGTGTGTGCTCGCTGTGGCAGCCGGTACTATTGGCCCCATCGGTTTTCTCGGCTTACAGGTCGGCTATGGTCTGCAAAGCTTATTCGGAATTCCCAATGTATTTTTTACACAAGTGGTTGTTATTGCCGGCCTAACGGCAGTTTATGTGTGCTCCGCTGTACTGGGAATCAGCCGCGGGATCGAAAATCTGAGCCGGTTCAACGTTTACCTTGGGCTTGGGTTGATGGCATTCATCATCGTGCTTGGACCAACCGCATTCATATTCAACGGTTTTGTCCAAGGCTTTGGCACCTACATTGAACAGTTCCTGCCCATGGCAACCTATCGCGGCAATACGGGCTGGTTGAATAGTTGGACCGTTTTTTTCTGGGGCTGGTTCCTCGGCTATGGTCCATTGATGGCCATATTTGTCGCCAAGATCTCCCGTGGCCGAACAGTGCGTCAGATGATCTTGGTAGTTTCTATCTGGGCGCCGATCATCACTACATTCTGGTTCACCGTGCTTGGGGGCACTGGACTAGCCTACGAACTAGCTGATCCCGGCTCGATCTCCAACGCTTTTAAGGGATTCAATCTGCCAGCCGCACTATTGGCGATAACCCAGCATCTACCGTTTGGGTTTTGGATATCGATCCTTTTTCTGATTTTAACGACGGTTTTCGTCGCCACCACCGGTGACTCCATGAGCTACACCATCTCGATGGTTGTCACCGCTAACGATGAGCCGCCAACCGCGGTACGTATATTCTGGGGCATCACCATGGGGGCAGCCGCTAGCATCTTGATCACACTCGGCTCGGGCGGCATCTCGGCGTTGCAGTCATTCATTGTGGTTACCGCCGTTCCCGTTTCGCTTATATTGCTGCCATCACTCTGGAATGGACCGCAGCTCGCACGACGAATGGCAATCGAGCAAGGGATAGTCCCTGACGACAGGGTGTCGGCTCAAATCTCGAAAACTTCGGCTGAGCGGCAATAGTAGCGAGCGTTTTGAAAGGCGTTTTTGGAGGTCGCTATGTCAGATAACGTGGCAATTGAAAATTTCGAGGCCCAAGCACTGCAGTTGCGCCCGGCCTCCGTAGTCATGGATCTGGCGCGACTTGGCTCCTTGTATCAAAGCCGGCTGAGTTTTTCGCGCACTTTAATTCGTCAGATGATTCGGGAACAGTGGCGGATATGGGCCGAACGCTTCGATCTCGACGCCAATGGCTATGGCGAAGCAATCTATCGAGTCGCAACCCCCCCATGGCGAAAATACTTTCGTGATCTTCTCCCAGCCGCTTGACCCGGCCCAACGCAACGACCGTGTAACGGCCGAAGCATGGGATCTGGCATTTGCGCTGGTCGATGGCCCGACACACGAGTCTGATATAGCTTCATTACGTGAAAACGTGCCGCGCCAAGAGGCTGGACGCTGTGCCTCCAAAGTATTGACGCTGTCGCGTGCCAATCGCAGCACTCGAATGTTTGACAGTGTGTGCAATGCGCTTGCCGCGGGCAACCAACCGGATATTGAAGCGCTGAAAAAAGTCGGCTATATCCACCGCACGACGGCGGTTTATGGTAACGGTAAATGTGGTAGTGCAGACTATGAACGGCTCTGCGTACACGGCGCCTTCGCACGCCCGTTCGCTGCACAGATGTTTACTGTGTTCATGGTACGCCACTTTAGCCTGGCCCAAGTTGAACACATTGCAGCAAGTCAGGCGCCCGATACCGCAGTGACACTTAATCCAGCAATCAAACGCTATATTGGGATCGGCAACGCCACCGGGCTGGGCATGGCGCCGTTTCTGATTAATCACCCCGCCTTGATTGACCGTTGGATCACCGCGCGCGAGACCGCAATTGCACGCGTAGTCGAATATGGCGACTTTACCCCAGAGGCACTCGATCGCGTACGTTCACTGCTTGCCCGAGCTCAAAGACATCTGGATGAAACCTTTGTAGACGACAACGAGCATTCCACTCGTAACGAGCGAACTATCGCAGAACTCGGCGACATTGATCGCTGGATCAACGGTGGCAAGACAGCCTATAACTCGAGTTGGGCAGAGCTCCAGTCACTGCTCGCCCAGAATTATTCAATGGAGACCCAAGAACTGTTCAACAGTATTCTCATTGAATGCTATCCGTCTCTAGTCGATTGGTTGGAAGATTACATGGCCGCCGCCGAGGAGTGGGCGACGTCGCCGCAAAGTTCGCTGGAAGAACTATGCAGGACCATTGAAACAAATTATAACTGGGCACTTGCATACGACTTTGAGGCGCCCGGCGAACAGCGTTATTTCTGGTTTCGTTCCGAAAATAAAGAAGAGCCAAGGCTTGGAGAGCGCGGTGTCGACCTCGGCGAAAACTTCGAGATGCCGCTTGACGTGGCGCGAGCCGTACGCCGTTGCTACGACGCAGCCAAAGCTTTTCTTGCCAAACAACCTGATGCTCGTTTGGTCGACTTCATGCTCACCGCTCCCGAGCATCGTTGGGCAGTACAGCGTGTACAGACCATGGCACGTACGCCATATGGGGAAATCCGCGCCAACCTGATCGGGGACGGGTTTCGTCCAATCGACTTGTTGCGTTGCAAATTGTCGTTTTTCGGTGCCAGTAAATTCGATCCGCGTTCTGACCGCTGGGTACGCATTACGTTGTTCCAGGGGGCGCCTTTGATAGAGGACCTGTACAGCGGTGAAGCCGCAGGCATCGATTGGTTTTTACCTGAAGCCCCCAAACTCGGCTCAATAGCATAAGGGACTGGACGCGTGTCGGACGAGACGATCCATCTGTCATATCACGAGCTCGTCACAACAACACACAAGACACTGGAAGCACTTGGCTTTCGTCGCAGTGACAGCATTGATGCCGCTGAAACTGTCGCTTGGCAAGAACAACATGGTCTTAACGGCGTTGAAGAATTGGCTAAAAGCCTGGGATTTCTATGGCGCGAAACCGAAGCGCATCTAGAAGTTGTCTACGAAGGTGGCTGTTGGCGTGTTTACAATGCCCAGGGTGCGAGCATATTAAGTGTGGTCGGCATAGCCCTTGATGCCTCTGTGGCTGACGTCCAGAGCTATGGACTGGCAATGACGCGGATCGAAGCTTGCCATAACCGGGCTCTTATCGGCGGCTATTTGAACCGGTGCGCACGCCGGGGTCTGGCAGCAATGGCTTACTGGCGTAATCGACGCGACGCTAACGAGGTTCACGCCCTCTGTGTGTCGCCCGAACTGGACTTTCCAACGCTACGCATCTATCAATCGACCCCGTTGAATGGCGGCAACCACGATTTAGTGTTGATGCTCAGCTCCAACTTAGAATGTTGGCCACGTCAATCAAGTGATGGCGATTCGCGTATTGTGCGCTTTTTTACGCCAGAAGATATGCGCCGCGCTCACGAAGCATCGATTGAAAACGGTCTGAACGTTAATGCTGATGCTTGGCACAAACTTTGCCGTTTATCATCAGGCGTTTTAGTGCCGGAAAAGCAATAGTTATCGCGCTGCGAGATGGTCTATGCTTTGGTGCAAC
>DHHU01000072.1 GCA_002403445.1 Salinisphaeraceae bacterium UBA4764
CCATGAATCCGTCCCTGGTACGACGGCGTCTTGATATTGACATCGTGAACACCTCCGGCCATCAGTGTGGCTTAATTGGGTGTCCGCTATCATTGAACCAACTCATTGCCATTCTTAACCCTATGCGTATCAGCACGGTATAAATGCGCATAGGTTAGAAACCCAATGCCGTTAATAGACAACCCCACGCTATCGCCCCGCTTTTTCTCCAAGGTTTGGTCTCCATCCGTAAACTGAACCGAAACCATTTCAATCACCTCTAAGTTCGTCACACTGGACCTTTTGAATAAGCGGTTATTGTTGGTTGCCGGACGAACCAAGCAACATTGTCGCTGTCGAATTGTTGATATGACTCACGAGCGAACCACCGTGTTGAATCGCGCCTCAAAACTGGTAACTATTGCAGCATCTGGGTTGATACTCGGGCTATTTTCCAATGCCCAGGCTTCCGTGCGGGGCTATGACTTGCCTGATCTCGGCAACCCAAGCGCCCAAGCCATGTCACCCGCAAAAGCGCATCGAATGGGGGCGCGAATCTATGCCAAGCTAAGATCAAAGCAACTGATCGTGGATGATCCGCAACTTGTAGAATTCATACGGGGCATCGGACAACGACTTCTGGCGCATACAACAAAAAATGGGCAACATGTCACTTACCATGTCATCAATCGATCAGATTTGAACGCATTCACTGTTCCTGGGGGCTATATTGCCGTATTTACTGGGGCAATCGCCTCGAGCAGCAACGAAAGTGAATTAGCTGCAGTCATGGCCCATGAGACGGCCCATGCAACGCAACATCATGTCGTCCAGCAAATTGCTGCCATGAAAGGGGTGGGGCTGGAACACCTCACTATGATGCTCGTTGGGGCTATTGCCGGGGCCTCGACCGGGAATTACGGGGCTATCCCAGCGGCAGCTACCGGCAGCATAACCAATATGCAAAAACAACGGGCAAGTTTTTCCCGTTCCGAAGAGGCTGAGGCCGACCGGCTCGGTATTCACACCATGACATATGCGCATTTTAATCCGAATGCCATGATCACTCTGCTAAAAAAGCTAAAACGCCAAGAGAATACGAACGGAATCGGCGAGGATATGAACGGGATCGGGAATTTGCTCACAGGGTTTTTGTCGGTACCCACTGCAGGCAAACGTATTCCCGATATGGAAGAGCGTATAAACAATCTTCCCAAACTCAAAGTGCGAACCAGCGCCATTTTTCCCTTGATGAGAGAACGCGCCCGAGTTATCCAATCAAACACACTGAGTCGTCTGAGCAACCATTTTAAGACCAAGCTTGCTCACGGTGAAGATAACGAAGCCAACGCCTACGGCTATGCGCTGACGCTTATTCGACTGGGCCGTGCCAACCAGGCCATCAATGTCTTGACTCCTTATGCTCAAAGTCACCCGAACGAAGCGCCTTGGCAGCTGGCCCTAGCACGTGCCGAAAAGGCCATCGGTCAGAAGCAGGTGGCGCTTACACGATTGAAAAAAGCCAAAAACAAGTTTGAAAACAACAGTGCGGTCAAACTCGCTTATGCGTCTACGCTGCTTGCATGCAACAAACCCGGTGCCATGCGTGAATTTTTGTTATCCAAAGATCAGCTTGTAGAAAACTGGGCCCAGGCCCAAACCTTGCTAGCCAAGGGCGCCCACCAGCAAGGTCGTTTGGGCGAGGCCTATTTCCGCCGGGCCAAGGCATATGCCATGCGCGATGAATACCCTCGCGCGATCAATCAACTGCGGTCGGTTCTTCAAACAGCCAAACTTAACTCACATAGCAAGTCGAGGTTGAGCGCATTGCGCACCCAGTTGACACTGACTTGCAATCGGACCTATGGAACTAACGCGTGTCGACAGGCGGTCAAAAAACTCGCCAAGCAAAGCGACTTTGGCGGTTAATAACCCTTGGTCATCTGAGTAGGGCGTCTTTGCTGGCGCGACGATTAGCGCCCCCAATACTCGCTTCGGCCACATCAAGTTTTGCCTGACAGGTCACGCAGTGCTGAACTCCAGGGATGGCCTGCCGACGGGCATCAGGAATTGTCTCGCCGCATTCGACGCAGGTTGTACGCGTCGATGCCGTGCTTCCGAGATGCGCTCGCGCCGTAGCCACGGCATCGCTAACGGTTTGATCGATCTGTTCTTGAACAGCGCCATCTTTTGCCCAGCCTGATGCCATAACATTCTCCGCTCGGCGCATGCCAATCGAGGCACTATAACCGACTTCGATAATCAATCGCCATCCGATGACGGCCGGTTGACCTTAGCCTCGCCGCGTTTGTTACCCAACTGATCCACTAGTTTAACTCGATTATAGTCGCCCTTTGGCGGGCTGAATGCAATACAGCGCGAGTTCAGCGCATCGCTAACGTGGGCATTCAAACCTGGGGCAGTCCACTTCATTGCTATAGTCAATGTGTTGTTTTTGATGTGGGTATGATCAGGTAATAGTTTAATGTTGTAACCGGACGATGCGCGTTGCCCCATTTCTGCCACAATTACGCCGTTACCATTAGCCATATCAGGTTTGAACGCACTGAGGTTGCGCTGGGCAATCCACTTGCCAAAAGCCGATGGCGTTGCAAAATAATCCACGCTCGACGCCTGCGACGGCGTGCCGCAGTAATCAGTGGAAGCGATAACATGCATGTCGTGCCAATGCCCGCGTGGCAAAAGAGCACATCCCCCCATAAGGACAACCACAAACAGACCGGTCAGCAGGCGGATAAACGTCATGTATTGGCAACTATTGATAAAGCGGAAATAAAAAAATCTGGATCAGGCGCTTGCTTGGCGATCGGCGTCAATGTAGCCGTTCGTCACTAGATACTCGACGACATGGTCGACACACTCATCGATTGTACTGGTATCCGTGTTCACAACGACTTCCGGATATTCCGGTGGTTCATACGGTGCGCTGATACCGGTGAAATTGGGGATATTGCCAGCTCGGGCCTTGGCATAGAGGCCCTTGGGATCGCGCGCTTCGCAAACCGCCAGTGGTGCGTTAACGAATACTTCGACAAAATCACCCTCGTCCGCGAGAGCACGTGCCATGTCACGATCCTGCCGATAGGGTGAAATAAAGGCAGTCAGATTGATAATGCCAGCGTCCCGGAACAACCCGGCTACTTCGCCGATGCGCCGTATGTTTTCTATACGATCTTCGGGCGAAAACTCCAGATCACGGCACAAACCGGTGCGTACATTGTCACCGTCAAGGCGGTAGGTACGACACCCCATGGCCGCAAGCCGTTCTTCCAAAGCAACCGATAACGTCGATTTACCTGAACCCGACAGGCCAGTAAACCAAATCGTCAGTCCGTAATGTCGATTTTGCGCCTCGCGCTGACGCCGATCAACACGGGATTCATGTCGTACTATATTGTCGCTACTCATTTTGGCCTGTCCGTCATACCGATTTCACCTTACCGTCGGAAGCAGTCCGCCTTATTTAAAGCAAATTATATCGCTTACAACACAATAACGGTGATACGGCCCGATCAAATGCGTTCGGCTGCATCCAGTAGTCTGGGATAAGCTTAAGAAATGCAAAATTACAGTCACTAAGCAACAATAAAAATATGCAAAGGTTCGATACATGAATAAAACGCGGCGCCTAGTGATCGTTCTCGGCGACCAGCTCGACATGGATCTGTCGGCGCTCGACGACTTTTTGCCTGCACGTGACATTGTTTGGATGGCCGAAAATAGCGCCGAAGCTACCCACGTGTGGTGTCATAAAAAACGTTTGGTCTATTTTTTTGCTGCCATGCGGCATCACCGTGACCGCTTGCGACACCAAGGACTGACTGTTAGCTATCACCAGCTCGAGAGGCTCCCGGCCGAAGACGATGGCAAGGATTTTACTACACTACTGGGCCACGCCATCGATACTTTTTTGCCCACCGAACTCGTGATGACCGAGTGCGGGGACAACCGGGTTGCCGAATGCCTAGCTACTGCAGCATCCAATGCCGGACTGACACTGAATGTCCGCCCCGATCGTCATTTTTATACAAGTCGTGAAGAATTCGCGACTTGGGCGAATGAGAGAAAACGCCTGGTTCTGGAAGACTTCTACCGCGCCATGCGCCGGCGACACGACATTCTCATAAAAGATAACGGGCCCTCCGGTGGTGCTTGGAATTTTGACCAATCCAATCGCGAATCATTTGGTAAAGACGGTCCCAAGCACCTACCCCCGCTCCCACAGTTCGAACCAGACACGGTTACGCGCGAGGTGATCGACATGGTGGCAACCCGATTCGCCGACCATCCCGGTGTACTGGCGGGGTTTGCTTTGCCAGTCACACGGGAAGATGCCATACGCGCACTGAATGATTTCATAGCCAAGCGTCTGCCCACGTTCGGCCCCTATCAAGATGCGCTATGGACCGACATGGACTTCGCTTACCATTCGCGCCTCTCAGCCGCCCTGAATGTTCACTTGCTGGACCCGCGCGAATGTGTGAACGCCGCTATTGCAGCTTACCGCAATGGTGACGCGCCTATTGCCAGTGTAGAGGGGTTTGTGCGGCAGATTCTCGGGTGGCGTGAATTCGTGCGCGGTATTTACTGGCTGTACATGCCCGCCTACCAAGAGCATAACGCCCTAAACGCCACATTACCCGTACCCGATGCTTACTGGACCGGTCAAACCGACATGGTGTGCGTGAGCCAAGCGATACGCAACGTACGCGAGAATGCTTACGCCCATCACATCCAACGGCTGATGGTGCTAGGACTTTTCGCTCAGCTTCTGGGCGTTGCCCCCGGCGCGTTCAACGACTGGCATATGGCCATGTACGTCGATGCAATCGACTGGGTTAGCCTACCGAACGCATTAGGGATGAGCCAGTTCGGCGATGGGGGCATTGTTGGTACCAAACCCTATTGTGCATCAGGCAACTACATTAACAAGATGAGCAACTACTGTAGGTATTGCCGCTACAATTATAAACAAGCCAGCGGCGAGCAAGCCTGTCCAGTGACAACACTTTACTGGGACTTTCTCGATCGTCACTACAATCGTTTCAAGGAAAACCCTCGTATGAGGTTTCAAATGAACAATATCCGCCGAAAACGTGACGATAATGCAATGATAAAGCCGATTCGCGAGCGTGCAGCGTGGTTGAAGCGAGCGGTACAAATTGGAGATCGTTTCTAGAATTCAATCTCATCCCACTAAAAAGACGATGTCTCGAACTGCAATCGTATGGTATCGGCGGGATCTTCGTATCGCCGACAATCCTGCACTAGATGCGGCCGTTCGCGGTGCTTACGATCATATCGTGGCGCTTTTTATCGATACCCTGGACGAACTCGGGCGCGAAGCGCCGGGGGCCGCTAGCCAAGTCTGGCTCCATGACGCATTGGCCGCTCTGGCAAACGAGCTGACCGGGCTTGGTTCACGTTTGATCTTGCGGCGTGGCGCCGCGCAGCAGGTTTTGAATGATGTAATCCAAGCATCCGGTGCTACGGCGGTTTATTGGAATCGGCTGTATGAACCCGCTGTTATCGAGCGCGACAAGAAAATCAAGTCATGGTTGGCTGAGACTGAAGTAGATGCAAGAAGTTTTTGTGCCGACGTCGCATTTGAGCCGTGGACAATAAAAACGGGCCAAGGCAACCCTTACAAGGTTTTTACACCGTTCTGGCGGGTGGTCAGAAATCGTTTTGTCGATGCGCCGCTTACTGCTCCAACAAGGCTTGCCAAGCCACCTGCCGGTCTGCACAGCGAGTCCCTGTCGGCGCTGGGTTTGCTGCCGGCGCATCCCTGGGCCAACAAGATACACAATGCATGGCACCCAGGCGAAGCCGGTGCACATGAGCGCCTGGAACGGTTTCTCAACCGGACAGCAAAGGATTATAAGACCATGCGTGAACGACCGGCACAAAACGGTACTTCCCTGCTCTCGCCGCATTTACATTTCGGTGAGATCGGCCCACGGCAAATCATCCACCGAGTACAAGCATGGCAGCAGCGTAATGATCATAGCGACGCTCGCGCCAACGGCGATATGTTTCTCAGCGAGATCGGCTGGCGTGAATTTGGGCGCCACGTGCTATATCACCATCCGCAAACGCCACATACGTCGCTGGACGTGCGATTTGCGGATTTCCCGTGGCTCGATGACGAGTGGGCTTTGGATGCCTGGCGACGCGGCCGGACTGGTATTCCGATGGTAGACGCCGGCATGCGCGAACTCTGGGCCACAGGGATAATGCACAATCGCTTGCGGATGACCGTGGCCTCGTTCTTGACCAAAAACCTGCGTATCGCCTGGCAACACGGGGAACGATGGTTTTGGGACACGCTGGTCGATGCAGATCTGGGCAGCAACGTGCTGGGCTGGCAGTGGGCGGCTGGCTGTGGCGCTGACGCAGCACCGTTTTTTCGCATATTCAATCCGGTGCGCCAAGGCCAAAGATTCGACCCGGACGGCAACTATGTCAAACGCTGGATACCGGAATTGTGCAACATGCCGGCCAAGCACGTGCATTCACCGTGGGCCGCCCCCCAGTTAGTCCTTGAAACTGCCGGTGTCGTCCTTGGATGGAGTTATCCAAAACCTATTGTGGACTTAAAGACCTCTCGCCAAGAGGCGCTGGCGGCATTCGAAACCATCAAAAGTGGTAGATAGCGCCACGCAAGATCAGACAATAGCCAAGTCAGACACAGAGTATCTCCCGGCGGTAGTGGGCCAACTCAGCGATGGAATCCCGTATGTCATCCATGGCGAGATGAGTGGCGTTTTTCTTGAGGCCATCCAGGGTTGCCGGTGACCAGCGACGCGCCAGTTCCTTGAGGGTGCTCACGTCGAGATTGCGGTAATGGAAAAACGCTTCCAACTCGGGCATGAGTCGCGCCATGAATCGCCGATCCTGACAGATACTATTACCGCACATGGGCGAGGCGCGTGGGGGCACATATTGGCGCAAAAATGCCAGCGTTTGTTCCTCCGCCGCCCGGCAATCATGAGCGCTGGCGCGCACCCGCTCAGTCAATCCAGATTGGCCGTGTTGACGGGTATTCCACTCGTCCATTTTAGCCAACACGTCGTCCGATTGATGAATAGCCAAAATCGGTCCCTCCGCAATCGGTTCCAATGCCGAGTCCGTCACCAGCGTGGCAATCTCGATGATTTGGTCGGACGCCGGATCCAGGCCGGTCATTTCCAAATCGATCCAAATCAGGTTGTCGTCACTCACGGCCATCACTGAACTCGCTTGTTTTACTTGGATTATTTTCGGCGTACGATACGATCAATCAATAAGTTCAAAGGAGATCATACCCTTGACACAACTAGCTGACCAAAAATGCCAGGCCTGTAGCGCGGATACACCACCCATGACACCTGAAGCCATCAAGGAACGCGCCCATCATCTCGCCGATCACTGGCAGATCGTGGATAATCAAATACTGCGCGCGGTGTTCGAATTCAAGAACTACTATCACACCCAAGCTTTTGTTAACGCCGTGGCCTGGATAGCCCACTGCGAACGGCATCATCCGGATATAACGTTCGGCTACAACAAGGCTACCTTGGATTGGTCCACCCACGCCATTGGCGGTCTCTCGGAAAACGATTTCATCTGTGCTGCCAAGGTCGATCGATTGAGAACTGACTAGATTGCACTTCGGCCGGCGAATGCCTGGCTGAGTGTGCCCGCGTCGACAGTTTCGAGATCGCCTCCAACTGGCACGCCCTGGGCAATCCGGCTGATGACCACGCCGGCATTGCGCGCCAAATCCGCGACATATTCTGCGGTCGTCTGGCCTTCGATGGTAGCGCTAGTGGCCATAATCAGCTCGTCGATCTGACCGTCTGCGACTTGCTCGGCAAGCCAATCAAGGCCGAGCTCATCAGGCCCAACTCCGTCAATCGGTGATAAA
The DNA here is from genome assembly GCA_002403445.1 of Salinisphaeraceae bacterium UBA4764. Taxonomy (GTDB): domain Bacteria; phylum Pseudomonadota; class Gammaproteobacteria; order Nevskiales; family Salinisphaeraceae; genus Salifodinibacter. The sequence continues at coordinate 7,910 of DHHU01000072.1, forward strand.
CGGCCCCCCAATACAAAGTAACGACCCTCGTACCCGGTGTTGGTTTCGATGGCGATGACATCAGCCGGACTTTCTACCACACATACCCGGGCCAAGTGCCGATTCTGGTTGGCGCAGATCGAACACGTGGCCTGCTCGGTCAGCATTCGGCAGGTATCACAGTGCCCCACGCTGGCAATAGCATCGGACAACGCCTCGGCGAGCTGTGCACCACCCTGTCGCTCCCCCGCCAGCACGCTAAACGCCATGCGCTGCGCACTTTTTTGCCCAACGCCTGGCAGGATCCGAAGCGCGCCGATCAGGCGCTCTATTTTGGGCGAAAATCCGTGGCTCATCGACCGGTTAAAATACCGACAAGCCGACTTACAAACATACAGCGCACCACTGTCGTCAAAACGGTAAATTCAAGCCGTCCGGCAAGTCCATCCCGCCGGTCATTTCTGACATCTTTTCTTTGCTCGCCGTCTCGACTTTATTGACGGCATCGTTGATGGCGGCTGCTACCAGATCTTCAAGAAATTCGTTGGATTCTTCATAAACGCTGGCGTCGATCGTCACATTCTGGACACCGTATTTACCGTTCATCTGAACCTTGACCAGTCCCGCGCCTGCGGCGCCGACGATTTCCATTTTCGCCAGTTCTTGCTGGGCTTCCTGCATCTTGCCCTGCATTTCTTGGGCTTGCTGCATCATCTTGCCGAGTTGGCCTTTCATTGCATTCTCGCTATGGATTGGCCCGACCGTCACGGGCAGGTTTTACGGTTTCGGGGCGCACACTAGCGCCCAGCCTTTCTTTGAGTTTATTGACGAACGGATCATTTTCAATCGCAGCGCGCGCCGCTTCTCGCGCGCGAGCCTCAGCCTGTTCACGTCGCTTGGCCGGCGTGTCATCGCCGATATTCGCTACGCGAATCGACAGTTTTGGCCCACCATCCGGGTCGCCCCAAAACGCTGCCAGCGCTGCGGCCAGTCCATCACGCGCGGTAGCTGACAATAGAAAACGCCGTGATTCAGCTAGTATCAAATCCACCCGTTCATGGTCCAAATACTCGCAAACTGCATTGGCAGCCAGTTGTGCGCTCAGTCCGGAAACATCAAGACGTGATACCAGCGCATGCCAGTCGGCTGGGACTTTCGATTGTCCGATAAATCCTCGCCCAGTTTGATGTGATACGTCTGCGGTCCAACTTGCCGATTCGCGTTGCGAAGGCTGTGCTTCTGGACTATTTGGGTCTGATGCCGGCTTGTCGGCGTGACCCGAATCCGATTTTGCTTCGTAGGAGCTATCCAGCGAATGTGCGTTGGCCTCTGAGACCGGATGGGGCGCAGAGGCGTGTGTCTGAAATGGACCTCTCTCCGCATTATCGCGGCCGACCGGTTCTTGCGTTGCCGGGTCACGCTCGCCGGGTACAAAAGCGAGCATGCGTAAAACGGTCATGCGCGCCCCGACGAGCGGATCAGGCGCAAAACTCAGGTGGCGAATGCCTGCCACGGCGATGTCATAAAAGATCTGGACGGCTTTCGGGTCGGACCTCTCGGCCATCGCCTGCCAAGATTCATCCGATTCATCGACGCATGTTCCCACAATCTGGATTGTGGCAATCCGTTGCCAGGCTGTGGCGATGGCATCAAGTACGTAGTGGACATCAATGCCATCCGCGTACAGATCGTCAAGGGCCTGCATTGCCGCCCTAGAATCGGCATCGATGATCGCCCCCACCAGCGTCTGAATACGATCACCAGCCACCGAGCCGAGCATTTGATCAACAGTTTCGCCATCCAGTCGCCCGCCGCCAAACGCCAAACCCTGGTCAACCAGTGACAGCGCATCGCGCATGCTGCCATCGGCCGCTCGCGCGATCTGCAAAAGCGCGGTATCGTCCACCGAGAGCGATTCCTCTTTGGCCACGTGCCGCAATTGCTCGGCGATCTGCGGCACAGGCAGGCGTTTGAGGGGAAATTGCAGACACCGCGACAGGATTGTTACCGGAATTTTTTCAGGCTCAGTCGTTGCCAGAACGAATTCAACGCCGGGCGGCGGTTCCTCGAAGGTCTTGAGCAACGCGTTGAAGGAATGCTTAGTAAGCATATGTACCTCGTCGATGAGATACACCTTGGTGCGCCCGACAGTCGGTGCATAGGCAACGTTGTCCATCAGCGCGCGCGTGTCGTCAACCCCCGTGCGAGATGCGGCGTCGACTTCGATAAGATCCACAAATCGGCCTGAATCGATTTCTCGGCATGTTGCGCACGCCGAAGCATCGTCGCGGCACGGCTGGCTCGACACGCCGTGTTCGCAATTCAGGCATTTAGCAATAATCCGCGCCAGAGTGGTCTTGCCTACTCCTCGCGTGCCTGAAAACAACAGCGCATGGTGCAGTTGGTCGTGGTCCAGTGCATAGGACAGGGCCCGTACAACATGCGCTTGACCGACTAAATCTTCAAAGCGGCGTGGCCGCCAGGCTCGGGCCAGCGGTTGAAAACTCATGTCTCTTGATGAAAAACCTTGGCCGCGCGCAGTCGAACAACCGAAAACACCGGCCAAACCGGCGTCATGACGAAGTCTGCTACGCATTTGAACATGGCTTTATCCTGAGAACCTGGGAGAGGGTGGCGGCCTACGTCAGCAAAACTCCGGCGCCCGAAGTCACCGCTACCGCTGCTCCCTTCCGGGCCTGACGGGGTTTACGGCTGTTCGTCGCGGAGGCACCGACGCAGGCCACCTTTGGAGACTATATTCTAGCAACCCAGAACGCTTCGAGGTCGAAACCGTCGGAACATGGTGGCGGGTCTGATCGCCGCGGTGCCGCACTTCGATCGGGTCTTCATGCCGAGCTTTTGCTGCCTAAGCGATTACTGCCTTATGAGCGATCAAAACTTCTCGCAAAATCGATTTGAAATTAACACGCAGGTGATTATCCCATGTGGCAGCCATTGCCAACCGACATGATAAGTAAGGGTCAAATAGGAAGCGTCAGCAGTGTCACGATCAGAAATGGCGCAGTCAACACCAAACCGACTTTGATGTACTGACCCCAGCCGATGTGATGGCTCTTTCCGTCCAGCACATGCAGGCCAAAAACAAGGGGGCCTGGCTATCGGTCAGGGTAAATTTTTGGCCCCAGATTGGTTGTGGTGATATTGGCATAGACCATGAGCTTTCGCGTTAGCTCCGGAACATGGGCAAGTTTGAGGGCCAGCACATCGACAAGCGTCGATGGCAGGTTGTTCATGAAGGAATCGAGGGCTGCCGGCAGAATACCGGCACCAAGCGTGGCGGCAATAAAGTTCGGCTGTCCCAGCCAAGTAAGTGTAGAGGCATCTTAATCCATAAGCTCGGCACTGCCCGTTACCAAGAGGTACATTACGCGGAACTTCGCCGAGCCGTGAATCGCGGCAGCGAGCATATCAAGCACCTATACAAGTCACGAAGGACAAATACAGACCAAATGCCAGCCACATCAGGCCGAGCGTGGTAACCATCGGGGCCCCATCCACAGCGACCATGACCGACACGTACTGATCGAACGTGACCTCGAAAAATTTGCGCTAATGATGCCCACGAGATTAGAAGTCACCAAGGGCAGACTCGCCATATCTGCCATGAAACCGGTGGCGATGATTAAATCCAGTCCCGCCGTCCTGGGGAACTCTAGTCTGATTAGTTTGGCCGCCTTGATCGGCGTAAGTCGCAATGCTGCGCCATCGTTGGTATAAACACTGCGATCACCATGCCCAACAGTTCGAGTAGCGGCAACAGCAGGCGCCCGCAACCACTGAGCGCGCGAGATGCCGTACCGGTTCGGTAACAAACTGGCTTCGTCGAGAATCAGCGAAACGATGATCAGGGCGAAGACCGTGAAAATCGCGTCCTAAACGATGTGCCACACTACCCGAAATCAGCCCAGTCCACCACACCAGAAGCCAGTGCTACACCTGCGCCTCCAAATGCGATCCAACCGATGCCAGAATACTTCGGCTGCCATATGACCAGCACAGCGTTACGATGAAGACTTGCAGCACGAGCGCGGCGAGAACTCCAGAAGCTAAAGCAATTCAGTGCGCTACTTGATTGACATATTTGGCAGTGGCTGCTGAGTTTACTCTGCCTTCGAGGAAGTGCTGCCACGGAGGATCGCCCCAGACGTACCTATGTCGGGTGAATGTCAGGGGTTATTGGCGCCGCTCGAGCCCAGACGGCACAGCGACTGATCCCTTATGCAGCAGTTACCATTAATCCGCTGAGAAGCTTGGGCACCGAGGCCTGATTGGCAAGAGAGTGCCTACCTTCCAGCGGCCCGTCGCATACCGCTGGTTGACGGCATTATGCCTAAGGCTATCGCCGGCACCTGGCGTCACCGTCAGCCTTATGCCTGCGGCTATCCATGGCCGTCCCATTTGCCGAACTTGACCATACGCCACCAAATTCCAAAGTCCCAACCTATGACGGCATGCCAAGGGGTGCAGGGCCTACGCGACGAAACGCTCAATCGCATGCATTGCAGGCTTATATCGAATACCGCCGACATTCCTAGCCACTACCACTGCGGAATCATCCCCCCTTCAGGACTGGATAAGATCGCTCGACGAACGCGCCAACAATTCAGTAATCAGCGGATTGGCAAACTGGCGCCGGACGCTGATGGCATAGAACTGTTCGTGGACATTGGGTAGATGCGCGTATTCAACCAAGGTCCCATCGGCGATTTCGTCACGCACCACGACTGGCGGTAAAATCGCTACAGCGGACGAGTCACGCGCCAACAAACGCAGCATCGCCATGTCGTCGACTTCGGCCAACACATGAGGTTGAATCTCCCATTGTTCGAACAGCATATCGATTGCGATACGCACATCGCTGTGCTCACCAGGCAAGAGCACGCGAGCGTTAACCAGATCATCGGGAAGTTGGAATGGAGTTGACCGTGGCCTGCCGAGTATGCTGACGGCCTGGCGGGCAATACGCCGACTCCGCCATGGCGTTTCAGCACCACGCGGCACATCAGTGTTCGACAACACCAGATCGAGCCGATGGGTCGACAATTGCCCCAGCAAATCGTCGAGTCGGCCGGATTGCAATACCAGCGTCACATCCCCGCGGTCCATCAACGGAGCGATAAAACCTTCTTGAAAATTACGCGACAATGTGGCCATGGCGCCAATACGCAACGTTTGCCGCTGAGGGCCAAGCCCGTCACGCAGCACGGCCATGAGTTCATCACCACGATTGAAGATGGGCTCGGCATAAGCCAGAGCCACACGCCCAGCCTCGGTCAGCTCCAACCGCCTGCCAACGCGGTGGAACAACGCCTGACCGAAACTCGCCTCGAGTTGCCGAATCTGGCTCGACAACGCCGATTGTGAGACATGCAAGCGTTCGGCTGTTTCCGTGAGGTTGCCATGGATGGCCACTCGCCAAAAATAATAGAGGTGACGATAATTAAGCTGAGCCATTGTTCTAAAAAAAAGAACGATTAAGCAGATAATAACTATTTTTAATTAACGATCAATGCCGCTTACCCTAATGCCGCTATTCAATGCCGTACTGTCATGCCCATATTAGAACTCGTTACGGTCTGTCTGATCGCCGCTACGCCGTTTTGTTATCTGTTGGCCATGGCCTGTAGTTTAGCGCCGGTTAACAGCCGCATGGCCTCGTGGCCGCTAACACTCGGTCTGGCTGGCGCGGTGTTGGTTTCTGCGTTGCTTGCCAGCGCCATCACATTGTTTGCAGGTCCGTCACAAGCATTTGTCGCCACATTTCCCGGTATCGATCTTGAAGGCCTGGCGCCCAGTGTCCGCGTCGACGCACTGACACTTGCCATGCTGTCACTCATCGGTTACATCGGGATCGTGATCCTGATGTACTCGCGTCGCTATCTGGCGGGCGACCCAGGCAAGGTCGATCCGCGCAGGCGTATGTATCGTCGCTGGTTCTCGGCTACCTTGGCCAGTGTCACGACACTGGTCATAACCAACCAGCTGTGGCTACTCGCCCTAGCCTGGATTGCCACCAGCCTGTGTCTACATAAGCTATTGGCCTATTATGACCAGCGCCCGCAGGCCTTGTTGGCTGCACACAAGAAGTTTTTGAGCAGCCGATTAACTGACACTTTCATCTTAATCGGCGTTTTCCTCATTGGTCGACACTTTGGAACGTTCGAGATTAACGCCGTCTTTGCCACTGCTGCCCAAACACCGTGGACAGTAACGCTGACCATCGCCTGTGCACTACTGGCCTGTGCCGCCATCCTGAAATGCGCGCAACTCCCGTTCCACGGCTGGTTGATTCAGGTGATGGAAGCCCCGACCCCCGTCTCCGCACTACTCCATGCCGGTATCGTCAACATCGGCGGTTTCTTGATGATTCGTTTCGCTCCGCTGATGGCGCCTGCCACATTTGCGCAGACCCTGCTAATCATTGCCGGCACCACGACTGCTGTAACCGCCGGGTTGATCATGTCGACCCGCGTCAGCATCAAGGTGATGCTGGCTTGGTCGACTTGCGCGCAGATGGGCTTTATGTTGCTGGAATGCGGGCTCGGACTTTACGGCCTGGCACTACTTCACTTGTTGGCCCACTCGCTCTACAAGGCGCATTCATTCCTGACTGCGGGAGAAATGGCCGCTATCTCGGCGCGCCGGGCCCGGACGCCAGCAGTTGGCCAATCGGTTATTTCAGGCTTCGGCTGGGGCCTGGTATCCGTTAGCGCTGGGTTTCTGGCAGTCGTGGTGTTCATATGGCCCCAAATCACAGGTGGGCACCCGGCTGTAGTGGTCGTCGTCATTGGGGCCCTGGCTACTCTGGCCGGCGACGCGCTGGGAGCAAACAGGCTGTTGTGGCGACGCGTAATCGGAGCTGGCGTAGCCATTGCTTTGCTCTACGCATTCTGGTCGGCGTTGTTTAGTTTCCTTGAACCGACCCGGCCGCCACAAGATATCGCCGGCGCCGAAATCGGCGTAGCTATCGCGTTCGCTGGGCTATTCGCCTTGCGAGCGATTACAGGCAATAAACACGGCGCCCGACACCTACGTTGGTTACATCCGCACGTCTACGGCGGTTTTTATCTCGACCAGTTGTTTACCCGTCTTACACTCGTGATCTGGCCGCCAAGGCTGCGGCAACGACCTCAGTCGACGACATCTCCATTCTCAGCGGTCACACCACCCGAGCCCGAAGCATGATTGATTCAAAGCAGCTTTGTCCTGAAACTATCCAAAGTTCTGTTAAAACAGCATGCGGACAGATTGCGCCGACCTGGCCACTGGATCGACAGGTGGCCGTCAACCCGCTCTGGCAACTGATTGATCGTCCCATAAGTCAGGCGGCCTCAATCTTAGCCGCTCGCGGAGGCGCGCGCGTCGTGCCCGATCGGAGTTATTTTCTGGAGCAATGGGAAAGAGGCCGCATACAGCGGGCCGATCTCGAGGCCGCGCGCAGCGAAGCCGGCATCGAAACAGGCGTTGATGAACTCTTGGCCAGTCTGGACCTAAAACCGGCAAGCGACCGACTGCAGCTGGTGGCCGATGTGCTCGATGCCGATCGTGATCTAACCCATCGGACAGCCTGGCGCGATGAGATCACGCATCAAATCAGTCAGCTTTGCGCGTCTGAGTTCGACCTCGGTCAAGGGGATTGGCCGGTAAGTCACCAGAAAAGTCTCTATCCAGCCTGGCAATACAATGTGGCACGGGATCGTGGCATCCCGATTCTCATGGGCGAACCCGGTTTGCAGCAACATTTTCACCAGTTGCCCCCAGATGCCGATGCGCTGATTTTCGAGGCAGTGGAATTCATGAAAATTCCAGACGAATGCCTCGAAGCCTATTTACACGCTTTACTGTTGAGCATAAATGGCTGGGCGTCGTGGTGTGCCTATCTAGGCTGGCAGGCCAGCCTGGAGGCCAAAAATGACGCTAATCTGCACGAACTTTTGGCGGTTCGACTGGCTTGGGATCGAGTGCTATATGAACACGTAGCTACCGATGCGCAGCGGCATGCTTGGCACACGGATTTATTGCGCACTGATCGTCTTACGGCGCACCATCATCACGATCAGCAGATCGACTGGATCTGGCAGCGCGCCCTTGAAATGGGCTATCAGAAAACACTAGTGTCGCAGTTATCGCGTATCGATACGCCCCGTGCGATGCAAGATCGGCCTCCAAGCTTCCAGGCGGCGTTTTGCATCGACGTACGCTCCGAGGTCTTTCGACGCTGTCTCGAGCATGTTGCAGGCAACGACGTCCAAACCTTGGGTTTTGCCGGGTTTTTCGGCGCGCCTATCGCCTATCAGCCCCACGGTCTTAGCCACGAGCAGCCGCAACTTCCGGGCCTCTTGGCTCCGAGTCTGACAGCCATTGAAACCCCGACGCGCGCCGCCGAGTCAGGCGCCGATACACTCGGGACCCTTGCCCGCCTGCGCCTTGGGGCAAAAGAACTGAGTCGTCGTTTTCGCTGGGGCCCGACGTCGACGTTTTCTTATGTTGAATCGATGGGACTGTTCTATGCCTTCAAATTGTTCGTCGATGGGTTTTTGAAAAATCACGCCGACCATACCGATAACGGCCTCAATGAGGCCGAACGCCAGAAGTTGCAACTCGAGCTCGCACACGGCCCTACCGCGCTCTCGACCGAAGAGAAAACCGAACTCGCGGCCAGCATTCTGGCGGGCTTATCACTCACTCGAGATTTTGCTCCGATCGTTTTGCTTGTTGGCCACGCGAGTGCCACGCGCAACAATCCGAAAGCGTCGACACTCGACTGCGGGGCCTGCTGCGGCCGCTCCGGCGAAGTCAACGCCCGCGTAGTGGCGAGACTGCTCAACGAGGCCGATGTCCGCGCCTCACTTGCGGCTAAGCATGACATTCGCATTGGCGACGATACTCAGTTCGTGGGGGGACTTCACAACACCACGACCGACGCGGTGTCACTATTTGATGTCGATGGTCTGGATAGCCGACAAACGCAAATGCTCGCGCAGGTGAAACACTGGCTCGAAGAGGCGCGCGTCGAGACCAACGCCGAACGTCTGCCCTGGCTTGATGAGATTCGTCAGCCCCGGCGCCATCAGAATGCCGGGGATATTCTGGCCCGACGAGGTAACGACTGGTCACAAGTCCGACCCGAATGGGGGCTGACCGGCAACGCCAGCCTGATCATCGCACCCCGTGCACGCACCCGCGAGCTGAATTTCGGAGGCCGAACTTTTTTGCACGACTATAACGAGGCCGAGGATCCTGATGGCAGTGTGCTGGAGACAATCCTGACCGCTCCCATGGTGGTGGCACACTGGATCAATTTTCAGTACTACGCCTCTACCGTTGACAACACCTTTTATGGCAGTGGGAACAAAACATTGCACAATGTCGCCGGCGGCCACATCGCGGTTTTCGAGGGCAACGGAGGTGATATGCGCATTGGCCTGTCGCTGCAATCACTCCACGACGGCGAGAAATGGATTCATGAACCACTGCGCCTAAGTGTCTTCGTTCAGGCATCGACACAGGCTATCGACCAAATCATGGCATCGCATGATAGCGTTCGTTATCTAGCCACTAACAAATGGTTATTTCTGTACGCCATAGGTGACCCCGGTGAACCGATCCATCGTTTCATAGGCAGCGGCTGGCAGCCGATCGATGCCGAGAGCCACGCATCAGCCGAAGCCTGACAACTGGGTGAAACCAATCTTTGAAGCGTGCAGATAAACGCAACGCAGCCACACTAAACAACTAAGCCCTGGATCATGAATGCCAGTGCCACCATACCGTATTAATCCGCTATTAATTACTGAGAAGCCGGTTGCTCAACCGGGTGAAACTGCGGGATTGCGCCTGTGGCTGACTACATCACTTCCCGCATATCGCAACGTCTTCAGAGACCATCCGATGCAGGCTCGTCAACCTTTACCGGCCTCTGAGGGGATTGTGGAATAAATCGTCTCGTCACGTTCGAACTGATCCTCCAGTTCTTCGATCGCTTCGCGATCCAGCCGCGCCAGACGCTCTGCGTCGTCGGCCAATCGATAATACTCCCGAAGCCGACCTTCATCATATTGTCTAAATGTGCGGGCGGTGCGCTCGACTTCTTCATTGCCAAACCCGAGCGCACGCATGACATCACCGGCCAATGCCACGCTCGATAGAAATGTCTCGCGGTGGAATATCGTCACGCCGCGTTCCAGTAATTGATAGCTGTGACGCCTGTCGCGGGCGCGCGCAACGATCTTCAAGTGTGGGAAATGGGTTTGCACCATGTGAATCGTGTTCAAAGATACGTCGGCGTCGGCTACCGCGAGAACTAGCACGCGTGCGCGATCGGCGTGCGCCGCCCGGAGCATCTCGACACGTGATGCATCGCCATAGTAAACCTCGGCACCGAATCGCCGCACGAAATTGACCTGTTCCGGATTGATTTCCAATGCCGTAAAGCCAATCCGCTTGGCGCGCAGAAGTCGAGCGATTGTACTGCCAAAACGCCCGAACCCAGCGATGATAACCGCATGTTCTGATTCAACTGGGGTCTCGTAAGCCTGTTTCGTCTCTATTGGGTTCAGACGTTCGTTGATCCAGGCACTGGCCTTGACCGAGAACGGCGTCAGCACCATCGAAAGCGTCACGGTGGCGATCAACAGGTCGGCCTCGGGCCGTGGTAGCAGGCGATCAGCCACTGCCGTTGATAGAATCACGAAAGCGAATTCACCACCTTGGCTCAGATAGGCCCCTAGATTCCGGGTTGCGCGCCAGTCGAGACCCTGGCGGCGCCCGAGAAATACCAATATGATGGTTTTCAAGATCATAAGAGCAAAGGTCAAACCCAACAGGGCAACTGGCCGGCTGATGAACAGGCCCAGATTGATCGACATGCCAACGGCAATGAAAAACAGGCCTAGCAGTAGATCTTTGAACGGGTCGACGTTGGCTTCGAGTTCGTGCCGATATTCCGAATCGGCCAGCAGCACGCCCGCTACGAATGCTCCCAGCGCCAGGGATACACCAGTGGCTTCCATGATGGCCGAGGTGCCAACCACGATCAGCAGCGTCATGGCAATGAATATCTCTTGCATGCGCGTGGCCGCAATCACTCGCAACACCGGCTTCAAGACATAGTGACCGCCCATCACCAGCGCAGCAATCACGAGTGTTGCAGTTGCGGTCTTTTCCAGACCGCCTAAGATCGTGAACTTGGACTGGCCAGCCGACAGCAAGGGCAACAACGCCAGAATCGGGATAACCGCCAGATCTTGAAACAAGAGGATAGAAAAAGCGGCCCGACCGTGGCGCGATGCCAGCTCGCCCCGTTCGGCGAGCATCTGGATTGCAAACGCTGTCGACGACAGCGCCAGCGACATCCCGGCCACAAATGACGCCGCAGGCGACAGTGACAATGTCCAACCGACGACGACAGCCAGTACGAGACTCGTCAGAGCCATCTGCAGACCGCCCAGGCCGAGTATTGTACGGCGAAGCGCCCAAAGGCGTTTGGGCTGCATCTCCAAACCGATAATGAACAACAAAAACACAACGCCGAACTCAGCGAAATGCAGCACTTGATCGACCTGGCCGATCAAGCCCAGTACCCAAGGCCCGATCACTACACCGGCCACCAGATAGCCCAGTACCGACCCCAGCTTGAGGCGTTGGGCAATAGTTACGGCAATCACAGCGGCGCCAAGATAGATGGCAATACGGGTAAGTGATGTATCCATGTTCAAGGAATCTTTATTCGCCGCATGAGGTCCCTGGCCTGTTGGGCGGACCAGTGCGAGCTACAAAAACACTTAACCCGGAACAACTGATGCAAGGACTGTATGCGGGGTAAACCAAACCCGATCATAGCGAATAAAGACTGTTTAAATCACGATAATCAAAAGCGCATTCCCGGGTATTGGTCTTTTTTATAGAGGCCTAGTGCAATCAATATGCATGCATCACCTTTTGTCGCCTATTCGGCTTCACTATGTTGTGGGTGATAGGTCATCCAGGTGCGCCTTTCGTAAATTGCGCGACCAAATGCAGCTAGAGCATAGCGAATGGCCTGTCACTCTTCTGGCCAGACCAAATCACAGAAGCAATGCTGTGCTAATGCACGGATTGAGGATAATCAATCGCTTCAACGTAGGCCAGCGGCTGATAAAAAACGGCTGAAGCTTATAATTGTCGCGACCAACCCTAGCGGCGGCGACGATTTCATCGAAGTCGACATCGGTACAAAACTGGCGAATCGCCCGGCAACCCCGTATCTGATCCGCTGAGCGAAACAGAATGCTTGTAGACGTCATATCCGCTCACGCCCTTGGCGCATCCAAGATAAGGGGCAATACGGGATACAGCACCGAACATCACTTGGATCGACACACGCCAAAATATGTCAACAACCCGGCCAAGACATCTGTCTCTATTGCTCTTTGAACAGAAGCTATCAGCCCAGTAACAGACGTTCAGGGCGAACGACACCCGCCTGACTGAAAGTATTCCAAGTGCGTTGGGCGTCAAAGCCCAAACTGAACGCCCCTTGCCAGTTCTGAACTGATTTTGGGCTTCTTAGCTTCACTGAGGCGATCAATCGGAGCCAAGATGGAAAAACTCAACTGCCCGGCGGACACAGAAAACCTTGATGTTTTGTTCATGCACAGCTTCCAGAAGCTCATCAGCTAAGTCATCATCCACGATGAACATGAGTTCCTCGGGTTCATCGGTCAACTCAAAGAAATGTGCCGAATGCCTATGCTTATCCGTTCCCACGCTTTCGCTGTCCATGCGACGCGTATATCGATAGATACCGTGGGTCTTGGCTAGATCAACAATGGCGTCGAGGCTCATCTGTCCTTTGTGTCGATATGAACGCGGTGCCATGAAAATCAGTTCGAATCCTTGCATTGGAGGATTGTCTATACTGCAGAAACATGACATCAGAGTACGCCGGAATCGTACCCATGACCATCACCCGTTTCGCTTAAGCCAACGATCCGGAAACGTTTACCGAATCATTCTTTGCATAGTCTCGCGTTCTTCAATCCGACAGCTGTTGTTGTTTAAGTTAGATTCAGCCCAGTTGGTAGTGTCACAATAGGTATTTATTTATCTTGATTCTCATTCGGGCCCACTGGTTTCGAATTGTGAATTACACCGCTATCGACTCTCGTGTGAGTAAATTAACCTTACCCGTCGAACGTTATCTAGCCCAAGCAATCGAGCAACGCTCGCCGGGCCCTGTCGCCTGGGTCGATCCCAGTAGACGGACCCCGATTTCGGGACTTGAAATAGTCAGTAAAGCCGATTGCCAGATTAACTCACTGGACCCGCCCGATATTCCGGCCAGCACTACCGGCCAATCCACACCCTTCGAATTGGCCGTTGTAATCGATCCTGCGGCGGAGTACACGCGCCACGAGGCCGAGCGACTCCTGGCTTACTTTCGGGATTTTGGCGCCCGCGCTGTGCTGGTTCTGGAACAACAGGCCACCACCACACTCGGTGGCACCTCCGCCTATATCGCGCTGGGTTTCAAGCGGGCTCGCGGGAGTGAAACGCTGGACGCCAATTATTGTCTCTACGAATTCGATATACACAACTACAAGCCGGTTCCCAGCTGGCTCAATTCCAAAAACTGGGCTAACCCCGAACAATGGGGCAAGACTCGTTGGTAAATCTCAAGCCTCTGGCAGCACCACTGATCTGCGAGGCACGGTCGCTAAGTTCCAGTGATCGATTGCCCACTCGAGCACTGGCTTAGGCGAAGAGTGGCGCAGTCTATTCGGCGGTTGCTGGCCCAGCAACTCGAGGCAACGCCAGATTTGCCTCCCTGGTTCTCGGGTTGACAAGGCTGTCGCTCCCGTGCTTTTGCCGAGCTTTCCCCCTGTGGACGTCTTGATCAGCGGGATATGTGCGCTCGACACTGCTGGCAACCCCAGTGCTTGTCTCAACCAGGCCTGACGCGGTGCGGAAGTCAGCAAGTCAGCCCCGCGCACGACATCAGTAATGCCCTGTGCCGCATCATCAACCACAGTCGCCAACTGATACGAGGCGATACGGTCGCGACGCCGCACCACGAAATCCCCCACATCTCGTCCCAGATTTTGAGTGTATTCACCCAACACGCGATCGCTGACCCCAAACAAATCGTGCGGAACTTTAGCCCGAACTGACCGGCCGGCGACATCATGCAAGCCGCGATCGCGACACGTGCCGGGATACATCGGGCCTTCGAGTCCCATCGGGCCGCCTTGCGACTCAGCCCGAGTGCAACCACATACAAACCCCTGCCCAGTGGTCAACAAGTCAGCCACCGCTTGTCGATGAGCATCCCGTCGAGAGCTCTGGTACATCACGGGCGCATCCCAGTGCAGCCCGAAATGTTTTAAGGTTGCCATAAGTAGACGGTCGCAGTCCGGTACGACACGCGGCGTATCCAGATCATCAATACGCAATCGCCAATAGCCGCCCGCCGCACGGGCGTCCAAAAAACTGGCCACCGCAGCCAACAACGATCCGAAGTGCATCGGCCCCGTCGGGGATGGAGCAAAACGGCCCACGATTTTAGTTGGACTCAATGTCTCAGACAGTGCGCTCAATCGACGGCTGCACATATCTTTAGGAGCGAATTCTCAGGGCAAGACTCAAACTTTAGACTTCGACTCAGATCGGGCGAGAACGGAGCCAATGCTTGGCACGACGCTGTCATTAAGTTAAAAACCATCAACCAATCATGAGCGCGCTTTAACAAAACAGTGACTGAAGGCTCTCTTTGTCATAGCGCGGGCTTTTCCACCCTTGGCGATGTTTGCATCCCCAATCGCATTGCCAATTCCGCTCCCACCTTGGGCCAGGCGAATCGCTCGGCGTGTTGGCGAACCATCTTAGGGCTTAAGGGGTTGTCCAGAGCACGACAGATACTCTTAACCATTCCACGCACATCGCCGGGTGAGATCAAATAACCCGATTCACCCTCGGCAACGGCATCGATAACGCCACCGGTAGCATAGGCGATTGTCGGCAAACCGAAAGCGGCAGCCTCGACCGCAACCATACCGAAACCCTCGGGGTCGTCTGGTATTTGCTGAACGGGAAATACGTGCAAATCGGCTGCCCGATAGATTGCTCCGAGTTCATCCCAATCTTTCACTGCTCCAACGAAATGCAAGTGTGCGCCGACGCCGCTGGCCTCTGCCGCAGTCTGAATCTGAGCCGGGGTCTGTAGGTCGGCTTGCAGCGCATCGTCCGGCGCATTACCGACAATCACGAATTTTATTTGTGGTTGATCGACGACGACACTCGGTAATATGTCACGCACAAATTCCAGCAATCCTTTGCGAGCGGTCAGGCGGCCGACACTCAGGAGTATTGGGCCGATTTCTAGGCCCCGGGATCGTCGAAAATCTCTAGCAGCCATTGGGCTTAATGCCTCAGCCGGCAATGTAACCCCGGGTGGGACGATATGAATCTTTTGTTCTGATATACCCGCTTTAATTGCCAGTTTTTTGGTGGCATTGCTATTGACTACGACACAGTCCATACGACGAATTAGGGGCAACCAGACTGCACGATAAAGCGGCTGATCCACGACAATATCCAAACCATGCAGATACACCGCGGCTTGCGTTCGTTTCAGGCGGGCCGTCAGCCATGCTAATGGTGCTGTGAGTCCGCTGCCGGCCAGCACGCATGTCGGTCGATCTTTGCTGGCAACGATCAGCGCGCGTAGCCCCGCCCCCATCAAAAAACGCCAAAGTGGTCGCAGCGCGACTTCATAAAGGTGCACCTCGCGCGGCGCCAAGGTTCTTGCGCCTGCCGGGCCGACAATATTGACCTGACCGTAGCGCGAAAGCTGGTCGGCGATATGCCAGTTCAAACGCTCCATGCCGCCGATCAACGGTGGCAGATTACGGGTAATGAGCAGAACGGATGGGAGAGGCCGGGATTTTTTAGCGATGACCATGAGTCATGTCCCAGATAAATTTTTGTTTTCTGACGACGATATGCTTAATTCCAAAAACTTGCAGCATAAGGACGGCCGTCTGTCTCCCGAACCCGACTCGGAAATTAGTAAGCGATCCATGTAACTTAAACTGACATTGGAAAATGCTTCAATTCTGGAACAGAATTAAATCATCTCGCTGACCCCAATCGCGCAACGCTACTGATCCTGCGTAGCAGCATCAGTAAAACGAGCCTTGTGGTCGGTGGTCGGAATCCTTCTTGAAATTTAAAGCACACTGGTATGTGGGCGAGGAGAACTGCGCCGAGTGTAGTCACTGCTTTTTTGGCCGATTGCCCGCTATGTTCGCGATCCGGAAAACGTTCCGACCATAGACTGCTTATCAGCCCAACACCATGAGCGGGCAAGTCAGGCCGGATTCGACCGACTCGAGTTTAATTCGCTTGTGGATCGTGCGGCTGAGCCCAAAGATGGGAGTAGCGCATAACCAATTGATTACAACGATCTACGTAGGGGTTAATGCAGTTTCAAATTCGGCCGCAGAACACTATTGAGACGATCAACGATCATTTTTAGAAGCGTATTGAAAGTGCCGTGAATTGTGCGCTGATGCATCCGATAGAGGGAGACGTAAAACCATTTCGCTAAGCGGCCTTCCACGAACAAATGGCCTTTTGACGCGGAGGCCATAAGATTGCCCACAGCATCGAAGTGCGAGAGTGAAATCAGTGATCCAAAATCACGATAGTGGAATGGTTTAAGTGGCTTGCCGGCGAGCTCGGCCCGAATATTTGTGTATAACGTTGACGCCATTTGATGCGCGGCTTGTGCACGTGGCGGCACAGTTTTGTCGTCGTCACCCTGAGGACAGGCGGCACAATCACCAATCGCAAATATGCGCTTGTCGTCAACGCTTTGAAGTGTTTGATTCACTTTGATGCGATTATTGGGCGCCGTGGACAGCCCGAGTTGCGTGAGCACATCCGCGCCGCGTACACCGGCAGCCCAAACCGTCAAATCTGCATCGATGCGCCCACCACCGGCTGTATCGAATCCATAGTGGTCAGCATGTGTAATTTTGGTCTCGAGATGAATCTCGATGCCCATTGCGTCCAGTTGTTTGTAGATTGCGCGGCCGATACGTTCCGGCAACGCAGGTAACAACCGGGGCGCGGCCTCGATTAAATGCACGTTCAACTGGTCTCGACCGATTGAGGAATACCCGTAGCTTGCAAGCATTTGAGTCGCGCCGAGTAATTCAGCGGACAACTCAACACCCGTTGCGCCTCCACCGACGATGGCGATCGACAATCGAGGATGATTGTGGGTATCGCCGTGGCCGTAGCGCAGAAATTTGTTCAACATGGCCCGACGAAAAATTTCGGCCTGCCTCGCGCTATCCAGAAAATAACAATGATCGGCAACGCCGGGAGTCCCAAAATCATTGGAAATACTCCCGAGAGACAGCACCAGATAATCGTAACCAATGCGACGCTCACCTAAGACTTCGTTGCCGTCATCATCTCGGAGTGGTGCCAACTTCACCTCGCGCTTGTCACGATTAAGGCCGGCCATGGTGCCCAGTTGATAATTGTATCCATATTGAGCGCCATGCCCTTGATAAGCCGTTTCGTCGAGGCTCTGGTCGAGCACACCGGTGGCGATTTCGTGCAGCAGCGGCTTCCAGATATGGGTTGAATCCCGGTCGACCAGGATTACGTTAGCCTTGCCGCGCCGACCTAGCCGTTTACCCAGTTTAGAAACCAGTTCTAGCCCGCCAGCGCCGCCGCCAACAACAACGATTTTTGCACTATCCGTCATATATACTGCCTTGATAGAAGCCAAAATTATATTTGGCAGGCCAACCGCTCGCTTATCGCCCGAGGCGTCGATTCTGCCACCAGAGGCTGTATTCTACTTGGTTGGGCACATTAAATTGGAATCGTGTGTATGATGCCCGGGAGAAAAATTTACGATCCCTTGAGTCCTTTGGATTAACCTTGAGGCGATCGGAAGCGGTCGAACGTGACTTTGCCTGTTCAAAGGACGCAAAGCCGGCGATTACCGCGGGCATAATCACACGCCCTAGAGCATTTCCTCCCACGAGCGGCTAAGGCGTAAGGCCGCATTGATGATACCCACCATACTGTAGGTCTGCGGAAAATTTCCCCAGAGTTCGCCCGTGTCAGGATCGATATCCTCCGATAACAGGCCCAAGGCGTTGCGATTGGCCAACATATTCTCGAACAGACGGTTGGCTTCGGCGCGCTGACCGGTCGCGGCGAGTGCTTCGATATACCAGAAGGTGCAGATGTTGAAGGCGTTTTCCGGTTCACCAAAGTCGTCTTGGGCCGCATAGCGAAACAGATAGTCACCACGTCGCAGAACGCGACCCACGGCTTCTACCGTTCCCAAAAAGCGCGGATCGTCGGGTGGCAGAAACCCCAGCTCGTTCATTAACAACAGGCTGGCGTCAATGTCGCGGCCCTCGAAGGATTCGACGAAGCTGTTTTGTTCCTCGTTCCAGCCGCGCCGGCAAATGACATCGTGTATTTCACGGGCCGCGTCGCGCCAACGCTCGGCGTCGGCCTCGAGCTGCAACTCGGCAGCAATACGGGCCAGCCGATCACATGCGACCCAGCACAAAAGTGCCGAGTGAGTGTGAACGCGGGTACGTCCCCGATATTCCCAAATGCCGGCGTCGGGCGTCAGATAGTTGGCGTAGGCTTTTTCCCCGAGGGGTTCCAGCTGACGAAATAACGATACATCGCCCGGCCGCGGTAACCGCCGATCGAAAAATATCTGAGTGGCCGCCAGAATGACGCTGCCATAGACATCGTGCTGAATCTGACGGTAGGCATCGTTGCCGACCCGAACGGGGGCTGTGTTGCGGTAGCCCGTGAGATGGGTCACATGCCATTCGTCCAGCCTGCTTTCACCGGTCACGCCGTAGACGGGTTGAAGTTGACCGTCGTCGCTGTCGGCGACACAGTCCAGAATAAATCGGATATAGTCTTCCATCGAACGCGTGGCCCCCAAGCGGTTCAGCGCACGTACCACGAAATAGGCGTCGCGTAACCAGCAATGCCGGTAATCCCAGTTGCGCTCGGTGCCAGCCGCCTCGGGGATGGACGTAGTCAGAGCAGCGACCACGGCGCCGGTTTCAGCGTAGCTCGAAAGCTTCAGGGTAATGGCGGCCCGGATGACGGCCTGTTGCCAATCATAGGGGATCGACAGGCTGCGCACCCATTGACGCCAGGAATCGCGGGTGCGCTCCAGGAAAGACCGAGCCAACGTAGCCGGCGATTCGGTCAAGGATTCATCCGGCCCGAATATCAACGTCTGCGTTCCAACCAATCCGAACGCGCGCTCTTCAAGAATCCTGCTGACTGGAATATCCGTGGTGAGTCGAAGCGACTGTTCGTCGGTTAAATACCGGATATGATGGGAACCCCGGGTCATACGCGGCTGCTCACTGCCCCAGTTGCAGACCGGGCGCAACCGGATACGCACGCGGGGTGAACCGGCTTCGACGCTGACCTGGCGCACCAGTGCTATTGGTCGGTAGTTACGGTCGTATTGCTCGAATCCGGGCGCAAAATCGATGACGGATACTTGGCCGCCATGGGCGTCCTGGAGGCGCGTCTGCAGGATTGCGGTGTTGTGCAAATAGCACTGCGTACTCGATACACAATCCTCCAATTCCACGGCGTAATACCCACGATCGGTTTCATCGATCAAACGTGAAAACAGCGGATCGCCGGCAAAGCCGGGGAAACAGCCCCAGACGATGCGTGCGCGCTCGTCGACCAGTGCAGCCACCTGACCGTTGCCGATCAAGCCAATATTGAGGGAACTGGTCACCCCGTACCCAGTGTCGTCGTCAGTGTACGAAGCCATTGATGTACCTCGTCGACGTTGGCGAGACCATATTTCGCCAACGTTTGTTGATGCGTGTCGTCGCCGACTCGAATGCCGAAACCCTTCAAGGCATTGACCGCGCGAAAACCGTCTTCGTCGGTTAGATCATCGCCAACGAATACCGGAATCCGGCCCGTGAACGGCGTATCGGCCATAAACGTTTCTATAGCGGTGCCCTTGTTACAGCCAACGGGTTTGAGTTCCAGTACAGACTTTCCGGCAACAGTCTCCAACTCATTGGGGAACTGCTTCACGATTTGGCTGGCGAAAGCGCGCACGCGCTTTGCCATTCCCGGTGCATTACGATAATGAAGGGCTATGCCGGATATCTTATCTTCAACATAGACACCGGGATGATCATGCGCCAAAGCGCGGGCCTGCACAGCGGCACGCTCGAGCGCCCTCAATTGGTCCGGTGCCCGTAGAACCCGCCCATCGGCCGCGCGGACCTGCTGGCCATGAAGGCCGGCTACGGCCAAGGCGTTGGCCCCTAAAAGGCGTTCAATGTTTTCGATAGAACGGCCGCTTACCAAGGCTAGCGCACCGTTCAACACTTCGGCCACTTGATGTAGGCTGTTGACAAGACCAAAAACCGGCTGAACATGATCAGGGTGATCGGCTAAGTGAATCAAGGTTCCATCGACGTCCAAAAAAAGGGCCCAGTTCGAGCTGGGCTCGGGAAGATGTTGCATGACAGCTGAAGATAACCGTGAAACGCCGCTAAGCCAACCCCGCTCCCACGGAATCATTATGGTTTCAAACCGGCTGCCGGTTTCGCTCAAGCGCAATGAAAACGGTGCCTGGCGGGCTGAACCGGCCTCGGGCGGGCTGATTGCAGCACTCAATCCGGTCATGCGCGAACGTGGTGGCGTCTGGATCGGCTGGCCCGGCGTGGCCGAGTCAAACACGGAAACATTGCAGGAAGCTCTCGACGAGGCGTATCGCACGAATGTCGATTACCGGCTGGATCCGGTTGCGCTGTCGGAGACCGAAATTCAAGAATTCTACGAAGGCTTTTCCAACCAGATCATCTGGCCGCTGTTTCATAACCAGCTCTATGCCTGCAACTTTGATCCGGCATTCTGGCGCACCTACCAGACCGTCAACCAACGCTTTGCCGAGCGTGTGTGTGATGCGGCCGAGGCAGAAGATTTCATCTGGATCCATGACTATCATCTAATCAACGTCGCGGCCGGTCTACACGAACTGGGCGTCGACAATCGTATTGGCTTCTTTTTGCATATTCCGTTTCCGACGGTGGACATTTTTATCAATCTACCGTGGTGGCGCGATATGCTGTATTCATTGCTGGCATACGATTTTATCGGGCTACAGACAAAATCCGATCGTGATAATTTCATCGCCTGTATTGGCGCAATGTTCGACAGCGTTGTGCAAACGCAGAGCTCCGATTGCATCAGCCTGACGATCGAAGATGACACGCTGCCCGAGCGTTTACGCTACGTGGGAGTCGGCGCATTAGCCATTAGCATCGACTATCCTGAGGTAACGAAAGCCGCCGGTGGCGAAGACGCCGAGTCGTTTAAGCGCACTTATCGCAAGATGTGGAGCGCGCGGCAAATTGTGTTAGGAGTCGACCGACTCGACTACACCAAGGGCCTGCCGCGCAAGTTCGAAGCCTTCCGCAATGCACTCCAGCGTTACCCCGAGCTTCGCTCCAATATTTCACTTGATCAACACGTTATTCCCTCGCGCGAGCAAGTTCCACAGTATGCCGAACAAAAAATGGAAATCGAACGGCTTGTCGGCGAAATCAACGGTGAATTAACCGAACCCGGCTGGGTACCGATTCACTACATTTTTCATCGCATGACACCGGCCGAACTGATGGCCTACTACCGCGTCGCCGATATTGCGCTGATCACACCTTTGAAAGATGGCATGAACCTGGTCGCCAAAGAGTATTGCGCAGCCAAAGTCGATGAAACCGGCGTTTTAATTCTAAGTGAATTCGCGGGCGTGGCAGATGAGTTCGGCAGTAACGCGTTGCTGGTCAACCCCAACGATATCGAAGCCATGGCCGACCGGATTGTGGAAGCCTACCGGATGACCGAAGATGAACGCTCAAGGCGGATGCGGCCGATGCGCAAACAGGTGCGTGACAACGACGCGTTCAAATGGGTCGATCGTTTCCTGGCCGCTGCCGATGCCTAGCGTTAAAAAAATCGCGCGTGCAGTTTTAGCCGAACGGATCACGTAACACGATAGCGTCAGTCCGGTCGGCCCCGGTAGAGACAATATCGATCGGCGTATCCACCAATTCGCTGATCCGATTGAGATAGCGTTGCGCGTTGCGCGGCAGTTGCTCGAACTCACGTACGCCGGAGGTGTTGTGATGCCATCCAGGCAGATCTTCGTAAACGGGTTGGCAGCGCGCCAGCAAATCGGCCCCGGCCGGGGCAAAATCCAAGCTATGACCGTCTACTCTATAACCAACACATACACGAATAGTGTCAAGCCCATCCAAAACATCGAGTTTGGTAATACACAACCCTGACAGACTGTTATTGAAGGCACTGCGACGAAGTGCAGCCGCATCAAACCAGCCACAGCGCCTGGGTCGCCCGGTGACGGCTCCAAACTCATCGCCGTTTTCAGCCAGATAGCGTCCAAACTCATCATCAAGCTCAGTAGGGAACGGACCGCCCCCGACCCGTGTGGTGTAGGCCTTGACCACCCCGATAACGCTGTCGATGTAGGTCGGCCCCACGCCGGTACCCGTGGAGGCGCCTCCGGCAACGGTGTTGGACGAAGTGACATACGGATAAGTCCCGTGATCAACGTCGAGCAAGGCCCCTTGAGCGCCTTCGAACAGAATTGACTCATCAGCGAGACAGGCGTGCCGCAGGGCATCGGTGACATCACCGGTTAGAGGTTCGATATCGCTGGCGTGCTCTAGCAGCTGGTCACGAGTCTGCTCGAAATCCACAGGTTCTAGGTGGTGATACTGCGTGAGCACAAAGTTGTGATAATCGAGCAGGCTCTCAAGCCGCTCTCCCAAGCGCTGGGCGTTGAAAAGATCAGCAATTCGCAGGCCACGCCGTGCCACTTTATCTTCATAAGCCGGACCGATTCCCCGTCCGGTAGTGCCCAGCGTCCGTTGCCGGATACCAGATTCACGCGCCCCGTCCAGTGCTACATGACTTGGCAGGATCAGCGCACAAGCGGAACTGATACGTAGCCGCTCAGACACCGGCACACCGCTTGCTTCAAGCTCAGCGCGCTCTTCGGCCAGCGCGGCCGGGGAGACTACAACGCCGTTGCCAATATGGCTGGTGGTACCGGCGTGCAAAATACCCGAGGGGATAAGCCGCAAGACCGTGGTCTTGCCGTCGATGACCAGCGTATGTCCGGCGTTATGCCCACCCTGGAAACGCACAACGTGTCGTGCACGTCCGGTGAGCATGTCGGCGATCTTGCCCTTCCCCTCATCGCCCCACTGGCTACCGATAACTACGATCCTTCGGCTCATGGGATTTATTCCACGTGTTTGTTTACCGGCACAACATGCCACTGATAGTAGTCCCGTATCAGGCGATAATCGCAGTTGTTGGCTGCTGCGTTATCTTCCAGCGCGCCCGGACTCGCCACGATTACCCGCCGCCCCATGTCCCGCAAACGCGCAATCTCTGCTGCAAGTGCCGCGTCATCGTCAGCGGGGGCAAATATAGAGGAGTGATCAGACTGTATCGTATCGACACCACGCTCGATCAGCACGTTCAGATCAGCAGAGAAACCGGTGGCCGGTCGGCCCTTACCAAAAACCCGGCCGACGTTGTCATAACGTCCCCCGCGCGCAAGCTCCCGCCCATGACCGGGTGCAAAAGCAGCAAATAACAAACCAGTCTTATAGCGATAGCCGCGCAATTCAGCGAAGTCGATAAAAATCTCGTGATCGGCATAACGTGACTGAATCGCGTCCACCATGGACGCCAACTCGTCTATGGCATGGTCTATTTCAGCGTCAATACCGCCAATGTCCGACCGGGCACGCGCAAGCGTGTTCACACCACCGTTCAAATCAATGAGAGATGCGAACCGTTCGTGGTTTCGTTCATCCAGCAAACCGTCGGCAGCAAGCGAGTCGAGATCGGGGCGGGATTTTCGTTGGACGATGTCGAACAGCCGCGCGTCGACCGTTGCATCAAGTTTCGCGCGCTCGACCAAACGGCGATAAACCTGGACGTGGCCCAAATCCAGACCCACACCTTCGATTTCTAGCAACCGAAGTGATTCAAGCATTAATGACACGATTTCCATGTCGGACGTAAGGCTAGAATCGCCAAATTTTTCTGCTCCAATCTGCAGTGGGGCCCGGGATCCACCCGGTTCTTCGGTACGTGTGTGGAGAACGCTTCCGATATAGCAGTAGCGCGCCGGAGCGTCGGTGGTGAGCCGCTGCGCATCAATACGCGCAGCCTGCGTAGTCATGTCAGACCTCACGCCGAGCGTACGGCCATTGACTTGATCAGTCAGCTTGAAGGTCTGAACGTTGAGGTCAGCGCCGGCACCCGTTAACAAAGAGTCTAGATATTCGATCAACGGCGGTCGAATAAGGTCAAACCCCCAGCGCCAATAAAGATCGAGCAATGCGCGGCGGGCGCATTCGAGCTGCCAGGATTTTGGCGGCAGCACCTCTTGCACGCCTTCGGGCAACAATAGTCGATCGTAAGACACGCAATCCGAATCCAGGGTTTGCACTATGTTCCTGCTTTGAGCCGTAATTAGAGTGTGGTTTTCAAGTGATGAACTGCAAGGCAACCAGCCCAGTAACCACTAACGCACCGCCGAAAAGACGAATGCGCGATGTATCAGCTTCGGTTAATTGCGCCAGTGTCTCACGCCACCGTACCGGCGCCAGCAGCGGCATCAAGCCTTCAATTACGCATACGAGCGCCAGCGCTCGAAATAAATCGGTCCATTCCACGCTTGACTACGGTTTATTAGACGCAGAAGTGGCCTGATTCGAGGCACTAGGTTTCGGTGATACCGGGGACGGATTGAAATATTTGAACAGTTGCCCTGTCGGCCGCAATAGTAGTAAATCACCCGAGCCAATATTATTGCGATACACCTTCAGACTTCGATAGAAATTGTAGAAACTCGGATTTTTCTGGTAAGCCTTGGCGTAAATTTTGGCTGCCTTTGCATCTCCGGCACCTTTGAGTTTTTGGGCCTTCCGATAAGCCTTAGCCAGAATCTCAGTTTTAGCGCGCCGCGCATCGGCCCGAATTTCTTGGCCGGCCGCATCGCCCTGGGCACGTAGAGCCTTGATCACTTCTTGGCGTTTCGAACGCATGCGCTCGTACACCGACTGGCTGACCTGTTTAGGCAAGTTCATTTTCATGATACGCACATCTTTGACATACATGCCGTATTTCTTAGCGTCTTTGTTCACTTGAACCTGAACCGCCGCCAGAATCTGATTGCGCTGACTGCCCACGGCTTGCTCGATCGTACGCTTGGAAAATGCTGATAAAAGATCGTTTTTGATCAAATCGGTTAACAAACCCTGCGCGTTTTGTGAGGTGCCGTGCGTCGACAAGTAAAACTGAACGGTGTCATTAATGCGCCACTTAACGTAATAATTAACCGAGAGGTTTTTGTTCTCGGAAGTTAGGACGCGCTTGATGTTGCCGGTCAAAGACCTCAGTCGCTTATCAAACTCATGAACATGCTGAATGAACGGTTTTTTAAAATGTAGCCCCGGCTGGTAATTCGTACCGACAATGTTGCCCATCTGCACCAGTACAACTCTTTCTCGGGGCGTAACGACGAAATACGAATTATAGGCGATGACTATCGCGATCAGAGCGATAATCAGGCCACCGATCTGTTTACCCGTCATCGGTTGCGATTCCGGTTTCGAAGATTATTGTTCATCAATTGACTCGCCGACTCACTGCTCCCCGACGATGAATTGCTACCGCTCTGAGACTGAGAATTAGACTGTGAATGAGTCTGAGAATGAGACTTTGACTGAGATTTAGACTGTGACTTCGAGTTGCCATTGCTCGACCCACCGTTGCTGCCAAACTCATCCTTGTTGGCCTCTTTGGCGGCCTGTCGGTTTTTCTCACCCGCTGTTTCGCTCGACAAAATCTGCTTCAAGGGCAGATAGTTCATTGAACTCTGCCCCCCGCTGTTGAGAATCATATGGCTATTGCCCAGCACGGTGCCCATTGTCTGAAGATAGAGGCGTTCATGCGTGACAGCCGGTGCCTTCTGATATTGTTTATCGAGTTTGGCAAAGCGCGCTGCATCACCCTTGGCACGTTGCACTTTGCGCTGTTTGTAAGCTTTAGCCTTGGCCACGCGCTGGGCTTTTTCACCCTTAGCTCGTGCGACCAGAGAACGCGCATAGGCTCGAGCCTTGTTTTTCTTGCTGACTTTTTGTTCACGCGCCTTGATAGCTTCCTCGAATGCGTGTTGCACCTGTTCCGGGGGCTGGGCATATTTGACATTGACCGCAACGATATCAATCCCGGTTTCATACTTGTTCAGCCGATATTGCATCAGTTTGCGGATATTGCTGTGCAAAGTCGCGCGTGATCGATTGGTGATCTGAGGTTGTTGATGCACGTGCTTCTTGATTTGATGCACGACTTTTTTGTTCATGCCAGACAACGGCGACTTTTTATGTTGTTTCTTTTTCTTGTGCTTTTTTAGATTAACTTTCTTGCCGGTCTCATTCTTGAGACGCTTAACAGCTACGCCTTCCTGTATGACTTGGTTCATGCTGCTGTTGCCCACGACTTCACGTACCGACGAGCGCAGCACTTGCAACACTGTGGCATCCGGCCCTCGCACGCGGAATAGATAGTGCATGGCGTTGGACACGCGGTATTGCACTGCCACTTCCACGTCAACATAGTTTTCGTGCTTGGTCAGCATTACCGCGCGGTTACTTGCGCTGCGGACTTTTTGCGTATCGACCTTGAAGACACTATCGATTGGATACGGCAACCGCCAATGCCAGCCGGGACCAGAAGTATGCGTGTAAGCCCCGAAACGCAAGAGAACACCTTTTTCACCGGGCTGGACGACATACAACCCAGTCAGGAGCCAGATTACCAACCCGATACCAATAATACCGAGCAACAAAGCGCCACTTAAGCCCGGTGATCCGTTGCCACCGCCATTATTGGAATTGCGGCCTCCACCGGTACCACGGGTCAACTTATCGCGAATACGGCGCCAGATTTCGTCCAGATCGGGTGGGCCGCCGCCGCTATTATTCCCGCCACCGCCGGACCAGGGGTTTTTGTTACCCCCGCCGCCAGGCTCGTTCCAAGCCATTAATTAATATCCTGCCTAATGTGGGCTGTAATTCTATCGGCCGCCCCGCGCCCTGTCGAACCACCTACTGTCGAATCAGCCTTACAACCCCCCTCATCGTAACGATCATCGGTCCGCTTAGGGTCTTGAACCCCAAAACCACGATCATTGGAGACTCGCAATTTTCGGAGAGAAGTTCCGGCATGTTCCGCTGCGCGTTCCAGATCACGCTGCGAGGCCGTGACTTCGAGAGTTAGGTTGCCATCTGGCGTCAACGTTTCGGTCTCGACGTGGCCCAGTTGATAGATTTCCGACCTGAGCCGACCGGCACTCGCTGGAATTTCGACACGGGCAAACCTCACGTCCGGACGGCATCGACGTGCCAACGCATCGCGTAGAGCTTCGAGTCCGCTGCCAGAAATAGCCGACACATAAGCCTTTACCGGTTGCCCGGCAGCGTCGTTTTCGATTGCCGGCTCACGACCCGGAATTTGGTCAATCTTGTTGTAGACAGTCATCACTGGGATATCACCGGCGCCGATTTCGTCCAGTACTGCGTCGACTTCACGCATTTGATCACGCCGCTCGGGGTTGGCGGCGTCTACCACGTGGAGCAACAAATCCGCTTCGCGGGTTTGTTCGAGGGTTGATCGGAATGCAGCGATCAACTCGTGCGGCAAATCGCGGATGAATCCAACAGTATCGCTTACGATCAGGGGTTCACCCAATGTCACCGGCATCCGCCGCAACATGGGGTCGAGCGTCGCGAAAAGTTTGTCTGCGGTAAACGCGGTGGTGTCAGTCAAGGCATTGAACAAAGTGGACTTTCCTGCGTTGGTGTAGCCGACCATCGACACGAGCGGATTGCTCACTTGACGACGCGCGGAGGCACTCTGGTCCCGCTGCACACGTACTTTGTCTAGTCGTTTCTGGAGTAGTGCAATACGATCGGCAACCAAACGCCGATCCACTTCCAGCTGGGTTTCACCCGGTCCGCGCAGGCCAATACCACCTTTTTGCCGCTCTAGATGCGACCAGCCCCGAACCAACCGAGTGGCTAGATGCCGCAGTTGCGCCAGCTCAACCTGCAACTTGCCTTCATGGGAACGGGCCCGACGCGAAAAAATATCGAGAATCAGGCCCGAACGATCAAGTACCCGGGCGCCTAGGCGCTTCTCTAGGTTGCGTTCTTGGCTAGGTGTCAAATCGTGGTTGAATACAGCGAGAGCCGCGTTGTTTTCCTGTATCGCAGACGCAATTTCGTCGGCTTTGCCCCCACCAACAAAATACCGCGGATCCGGTGTCAAACGGCTGCCACCAATATGCGCCCGGACGTCAGCGTCAGCCGAACGCACCAGTTCACGGAATTCTCTATCGGCTTCGGCGTAGGCTCGGTCGCCAAACGCCAAATGGACAATTACGGCGGTTTGTCCGCTCGCCGGACGCTCAAACACGGCGCAGCAACTGATTCATCAAATGTTCAGCGCAGCTCGTGATCGGCCGAAAGTTCGGCACCATCAGTTTCCATACGGACATTACGCGCTGGAACGATGGTCGATATCGCGTGCTTGTAGACCATCTGACTGACTTCATTGCGCAGCAATACGACGAATGAATCAAATGATTCGATCTGCCCCTGCAACTTGATGCCATTGACCAAGTATATCGAAACCTGGACGCGCTCTTTGCGCAATGTATTGAGAAACGGTTCTTGTAGGGACTGGACTTTCGCCATGCTGCAGCTCCTTGAAAACATTTACTCGCTAAATAATACCGCGTCTTGGGAGTTAACCTATTATTTAACGAAAAGAAAAACGATCAATCGACTCAATCACCCGCTTTCGATTGCCGGCACACCCGCTATGCAACCAGATCGCATCTTTCTGGGCTCGTAGCCATGTCAATTGGCGCTTAGCCAATTGACGTGTTGCTGTTTTAGCACGTTCAACCCCTTCGGTTATCGATAGGTTATCTGCCACCACCGGCCAGAGTTGCCGATATCCGACAGCCCTGGCAGCTGCGTTGTTCTCAGAGATCTTCGGATTTTCCACCAGCCTTTCAACCTCTTGTAAAAAATTATTTGCCATCATCTGCATCAATCGTTGATTAATCCGCTCATGCAGCGCTGCTCGACTGTCAGGAGCGATAACAATCTTGCAGTGTCGGTTGCCTAGTATGGATCCCGATTCAGTGGATCGAGTCGAAGCTCGCAAGCTGCTCGGTGGCCGACCTGTGACACGTACTATCTCCAAAGCGCGCTCGATACGTTGTTGATCGTTGGGATGGATCTGGCGGGCGCGCAGTTCGTCGAGTTCCGCCAGTTGGGCGTGCAGTGCGGGCCAACCAAGGCGCGCCGCCTCTGATTGAATCTCGGCGCGTATGGCTGGATCGCGTCCTGGCAAATCACTCAAACCGAATTCAAGCGCGCGAAAATATAGGGCGGTGCCTCCGGTTAGAATCATCGGCCGGCCGGCCGCGCGCAGACGTTTGATTTCAGCTTGCGCATCGTTGCAAAACTCCGCAGCCGAATAGTCCTGCCAAGGCTCACGTATGTCGATAAGGGAATGCGGAACACGACTGCGTGTAGAGATAGCAGGCTTGGCTGTTCCGATGTCCATGCCGCGATAGACCATCGCCGAGTCGACAGAGATGATTTCGGCGTTCAATGTCTGGGCCACCTGTACGGCCAGCTCACTCTTCCCCGAGGCGGTGGGCCCCAGCAGAAAAATGACTGGCGGTTCCTGATTCCAGCTGCTCATCGACCGCGCATAAAAAGCCGATCCAGTCCCGTGCGGTCGACTTGCACCCAGCTGGGCCGGCCGTGATTACAGTGACCTGCGTGATGGGTGTGAGCCATGTCACGAAGCAGCTGATTCATTTCGACAAGCGTCAGTCGACGGCCAGCCTTGATCGCGGCTTTGCACCCCATATCGGCAAGCACACCGTCGACGGCGTCACGCACATGTCGATCCACGTTTTCGGCGCCGCCGGCTACCCCATCGACAGTCAATTGACTGATTAAGTCTTGGGCCAAGCTAAGATAATCCTGCTCCGCCAAAAGTCTGGGTACGGTAGTAATGCGGGCTTCATCGGGGCCACTGGGCATTATTTCAAAACCGAGGGAGGCCAACGTACTGGCATGTTGCTCCAATAGCTCGGTGGTGCCGGGCGCTAAATCGATCGAAGCAGGCATCAAGAGTCGCGACGAGGCCAACGCACCGCAAGAATATTCGGCCTTGAGCTTTTCATAGATGATGCGTTCATGTGCCGCGTGCATGTCGACCACAACCAAGCCGTCATCGTTTTCAGCAAGAATAAACAGGTCGTGAAGCTGCCCCAGCGCGTGTCCGAGTGTATCGTCACTCGTTGTGACGCGCGCCTTGATCGCAGACTCCTCGGCCACCCCGCTTGGTTGTGCTGGCATTTGAAAGCAATATTGGGCGATGTAAGCATCTGATGCGGATTGTGAAGCCGAAATGCCATTCGGCCGGCTATTGCCAGTCTGATTTGAGGCATCGGCTTTGAGTACCGCCGAATGGCCGGAGACACGCCCGCTCAGCTTCGATCGCTCGGTTACCGGCAAATCGGTGGTTCGTGCGTCGTTGACCACATTATCGCTGCCGGCCAGCGCACGCCCGACGCTGCGGCGGACAAATTCATGCACGAGGCGACTGGAACGGAAACGGATTTCCGATTTGGCGGGGTGAGCGTTGACGTCGACCGACGCCGGATCCAAGTCAAGATACAAGATGAAAGCAGGATGGCGCTGGCTATGCAGCAAATCCCGATAAGCCTCACCTACGGCGTGATTGATCAACGGGTCTCGCACCGGTCGATCATTGACAAAACAATACTGCAGGTCGCGACTGGCCCGGGTCAGCCCAGGTGTGGCGAGCCAACCAGACAGACGCATACCGTCAACGTATTCATCCAGCGCAACGGCATATTGCATGAACGCCGACCCCAAGATCTCGGCAGCTCGTGCTTTCGCAGCCGAACCATCCGAAGCCGGCGCTAAGGATAACCGAGTCCGGCCGTCGTGGATAAGCCGAAACCCCACGTCGAAGCGCGACAGCGCCAGTTGATTGAACACCCGCCTTACGTGACGGAATTCGGTTGCGGGTGTCTTTAGAAATTTGCGCCGGGCCGGCACCCGGCTAAACAAATCCAGCACCTCACAGCGCGTCCCCGGTTCGAGTCCAGCTGGGCGAATGGCATCAGGTGCGCTCGCCTCTATCGTGGCTCCCCGACGGGCATCTGGCGGTCGCGAACTCAGACGTACGCCGGCGACGCTAGCTATACTGGCCAGCGCTTCTCCCCGAAATCCCAACGTGGGTACCGCCTCAAGTGCAGACAGACTGTCGATCTTGCTGGTGGCGTGACGCGTGAGCGCAAGCCTGAGCTCGGATGCACCGATACCCCACCCGTCATCGCTGACGCCGATATATCGAAGACCGCCCTGCTCGATTTCTACACGAATCGATGTGGCCTCGGCGTCAAGACTATTTTCCATCAATTCCTTGACCACCGAGGCTGGCCGTTCGATGACCTCACCCGCAGCAATCTGGCTGATTAACGGGTCGTCCAGGTAATGAATCGACATGTATCCCAATAAATAGCAAAAGGGTTGAACTACAAGTATAACGATCGGTGTTTTCTTGACTCATTCAAAAAAACAACGGACAATTTTGCTCATGTCAAATTACGGCTACACCGTTAACTTATTGCACCAGAATGGTTTGCGGGCGACGGTGCCTCGTCAATGGGTCCTGGCATGGTTGGTTGACCATCCGCACGCAACGGCTGAACAGGTCTATTACGGGACATGCGAACAGCTCGGTTCGATTTCTAAGCAAGCCGTGTACGACGTACTGGCTGATTGTATGAATGTCCAACTGGTTCGCCAAATCAAACCATCCGGTCATCCGGCACGCTTTGAGCGGCGTACCGGCGACAATCATCATCACATGGTATGTCGCGGTTGCGGTCTCATTCATGATGTCGACTGTGTGCGGGGTGCCAAACCCTGTCTGACGCCTGACCACGATCACGATTTCACCATTGATGAAGCCGAAGTCGTGTTCTGGGGTCTCTGCCCAACCTGTGTGCAAAGCGCGTGATGGCTCGCCATCCCCACACTCCGGATCAGCCTCCCACAACTCCACTACAACCCCAAGTTAAGTCAAAACATAGAGGATAGACCGATGGACGATTACACACCTTCTCAAGACGAAAGTCAGTGCCCCATTCGCGGAACGCGTGTTGGTGGTGCGATTGGTTCCGAGCCGACCCTGGAGCACTGGTGGCCCAATCGGCTTAAAGTTGAATTGCTGCATCGGGATCCGCCCGAAGCAGACCCCTTCGACGAAAATTTCGATTACGCCAAGGCCTTTAGTCAGCTCAATCTGGCCGAAGTCAAAAAGGATATCAAGGATTTTCTGACGACCTCGCAACCCTG
The DNA here is from genome assembly GCA_002403445.1 of Salinisphaeraceae bacterium UBA4764. GTDB lineage: Bacteria > Pseudomonadota > Gammaproteobacteria > Nevskiales > Salinisphaeraceae > Salifodinibacter. The sequence goes on from DHHU01000072.1 coordinate 40,528, forward strand.
GTGGCCCTCAGATTACGGCAACTACGGACCGCAGATGATCCGCATGGCTTGGCACGCCGCGGGTACCTACCGTATCGCAGACGGTCGTGGGGGTGCCGGACAGGCCATGCAGCGATTCGCGCCGATCAATTCCTGGGACGATAACGGCAACACTGACAAATCACGGCGTTTACTTTGGCCCATTAAGAAAAAATACGGCGCATCCCTTTCTTGGGCGGATCTGATGATTCTAACCGGCAACTGTGCCCTTGAAATCATGGGCTTCAAGACCTTTGGTTTCGGCGGGGGACGCATCGACGCTTGGGAGCCGGACACCGCCACTTATTGGGGGCCGGAAGGCTGGAATGAAGGCCAGATGGTGACGCGCGACAAACGCTGGGAAGGTGAAGTCGACGAAGAACATTACGACCTCGAAAATCCGCTTGGCGCATCGCATCAGGCCCTGATTTATGTCAACCCGGAAGGCCCGAACGGCCAAGGCAATCCAGAACATTCCGCCCGTGACATTCGCATCACCTTCGGTCGGATGGCCATGAATGACGAGGAAACCGTGGCGTTGATTGCCGGCGGCCACGCGTTTGGCAAATGTCACGGTATGGTTGACCCAAACAAGGTCGGTCCAGCCCCGGAAGGCGCGCCGATCGAAGCCATGGGGCTCGGTTGGCAGAACACCGAAGGCACGGGGTTTGCTGAATACACCATGACCAGCGGTATCGAAGGGGCCTGGACGCCGGAACCTACCCAATGGGACAACTCCTATCTGGAGACACTGTTTGAATACGAATGGGTCCAAACCCAAAGCCCGGTAGGCGCTGTGCAGTGGACTCCGAAGGATGCAGAAGCGCCGAAAACACCGGACGCGCATCAGGAAGGTGTCTGGCATCCGCTGATGATGCTGACGTCTGACATCGCCCTAAAGGTCGACCCCTCATATCGTGAGATCTGCAAGCGATTCCTGGCCGACTTCGACTACTTCTCCGACGCTTTCGCTCGGGCCTGGTTCAAATTGACTCACCGCGACATGGGCCCGAAGAATCGCTACGTAGGTCCGGAAGTACCGGATGAAGACCTCATCTGGCAGGATCCGATACCGGCCTGTGACCATGAACTCGTCAATGGAAGCGACATTGCTGATCTTAAGTCGAAGATCCTGGCTACTGGTCTGTCTGTTTCAGATCTGGTTGGTGTCGCTTGGAGTTCAGCCTCGACTTATCGCGATTCCGACAAACGCGGCGGTGCCAACGGCGCCCGGATCCGCTTGCAACCCCAAAAAGATTGGGCAGTTAATGATCCAGCACAGATCGACAAAGTTGTGAAAACGCTTGAAGGCGTCATGCACGAGTTCAATAACGCGCAGTCAGGCGATAAAAAAGTGTCACTGGCCGATTTAATCGTGCTCGGCGGTTGTACGGCGGTCGAAAAATCCGCCAACGACGCAGGCGTAAACGTAACGGTTCCGTTCACACCGGGGCGCATGGACGCCACGCCAGAGCAAACCGACGTAGAGAGTTTCAACTGGCTCAAGCCCTCGGTTGATGGGTTCCGGAATCATCAGAATCCGGACATGCGCTACCATGTCTCGCCAGAACAGATCTTTATGGACAAGGCAGCGCTCTTAACACTGACCGCTCCCGAATGGACGGCGCTAGTCGGTGGTCTGCGTGTTCTGGATGCCAACACAGGTGGCGCACAACAAGGCGTGTTTACCGATCGCCCGGGAATTTTGAGCAACGACTTCTTTACCAATCTGACGTCAATGGACTACTACTGGCACAAGGCTGATGAAGACGGCATGGCATTTGAACTTCGCGATCGGGAAACCGATGCCGTCAAGTTCACTGCCACGCGTTGTGATCTAATCTTTGGCGCCAACACCCAGTTGCGTCAGATTTCCGAAGTTTATGCAGCCGACGACGGCCACGAAAAACTGGTTCACGACTTCGTGGCGGCCTGGAACAAGGTAATGATGCTTGACCGATTCGAAGTTCAGGCCTGACACCGCGGACACCTTCCACGTCAATTTGCATAAAAAACCCGGCGTCCTTCTTGGGCGCTGGGTTTTTATATGATTTTAATTACAGAATAATAAGGCTGTCTCATTCGGAAGCCCAATAATAAGGCTATTTTGAACTGCAAGCTTGTAGCTGGCAGTATCAACCGCGTTTTTTTGGAGGCGGAAAGTGGATCGGCCGACCATCAACCGCCAGCGCGGCCTCGTGTACGGTTTCCCCTAATGTCGGATGGCCGTGAATAATACGGGCAATATCTTCGCTGGCTGCGCGGTATTCCATGGCAACAACGATTTCCTGAACAAGTTCCGAGACATTGGGTCCAATCATGTGAGCGCCCAATATCTCGTCAGTTTCAGCGTGCGCCAGAATTTTGACAAAACCGGTTTGGTTACCTAGCGCTTTGGCACGCCCGTTGGCGGCAAACGGAATCTGCCCACTGCGATAATCGATGCCGCTGGCCTTGAGATCGGTCTCGCTATCGCCCACCCAAGCCATTTCCGGTTCAGTGTAGACCACCGATGGGATCGTACGATAATTGACGTGCGGTAGCTGACCAGCCAATCGCTCAGCAACGGCAACCCCTTCTTCCATTCCCTTGTGGGCGAGCATCGGGTTGCCCACGACATCACCGACGGCATATATGCCAGGCAGACTCGATCTGAAGTCATCACCGACATCTATACATCCGCGATCGTCAAGTTCGATTGGAACCTCATCGGCAAGAAGATCGGCAGTATGGGGCTTCCGTCCTATCGCAACTACAACCCGATCAAACGTCTGGCTTTGGGTCTCACCGGCCGATTCATAAGTCACCTCAACACCAGTAGTGCCGGCTTCCACGCCAGTTACACGAGCGCCTAGTCGTATGTCGAGTCCCCGATTCCTGAACTGTTTCAAGCCCTCCTCGGCGATTCCCCGGTCTGCAATAGGCATGAATTTGTCAACAGCTTCCAATAAGGTAACGTCGGCGCCGAGACGGGACCAGACGCTACCCAGCTCAACTCCAATATAACCGGCACCGATTACGCCAAGACGGTCCGGCACTTCAGTCATTGCCAGCGCTCCGCGAGAATCCAGAACACGGTCACCGTCAAACGGCGCGATGCTCAGCTCCGTCGGCTCTGATCCGGTAGCGATCACGATATTGTCGGCCGTAATCTCGCTTACTTCGCCATCGTTCGGTTGAAAACTAACACGGCCCTGGCCATGAATCCGTGCCGAGCCGGCAAGCCGAGTCACGCCATTGGCTTTGAACAAGCTGCCGATACCGCCAGTTAATTCATTGACGATGTCGGTCTTTCTTTTTTGCATTGCCGCCAGATCCAGGCTGACCTGCTCGATCTGAATACCATGACGCTCGAACTCGCTATTGGCGCGCTCGAATAATTCACTCGACTCGAGCAAAGCCTTTGATGGAATACAGCCGGCATTGAGACATGTTCCACCAAGCGAAGACTTGCCCTCGGGATTCAGCCATTTATCAATACAGGCAGCCGCCAGGCCGAGCTGGGCCGCGCGGATGGCGCAGCTATAACCGGCTGGACCGGCCCCGATGACGATAACGTCGTAATGATCACTCATGACACTTGATTCCTGACTCGCGGACACGACGCGGTAACGCCGTAGCCCATGATTTTAATTTTAGGTCAACCTCAGATCTGGAGCAGCAGACGCGCCGGATCTTCGAGCTGTTCCTTGATCGTGCGTAGGAACAAAACAGCGTCGCGTCCGTCGATAAGCCGATGGTCGTAAGAAAGCGCCAGCATCATGATTGGTCGCACCTGTATTTCGCCATCGACCACGACAGCACGCTCCCGGGTGGCGTGCATGCCGAGAATCGCCGCTTGGGGTGGGTTGATGATGGGCGTCGACAAATACGAACCGAAAATGCCGCCATTAGTGATCGTAAAAGTGCCACCGGTCAATTCATCAATACCAATCTTGCCCTCTTGGGCCCGTTGGCCGAAGTCTTGGATGCCAGACTCGATCTGAGCGAACGATAAGGCATCTGCGTCACGCAAAATCGGCACCAGCAGTCCGCGCGGTGACGACACGGCCAAACCAATATCATAATACCCATGATAGACAATATCGTCGCCGTCTATGGATGCGTTAACCCCGGGATATCGTTTCAAGGCTTCGACAGCTGCCGTAACGAAAAACGACATGAAGCCTAGCTTGACTTCCTTTTCTTTTTGAAACTGTTCCTTATAGCGGTTGCGAACGGCCATGACCGCCGACATATCCAATTCATTGAAGGTGGTCAGCATGGCCGTGTTCTGACTCGCATCGAGCAGACGCTCGGCAATCCGTTTGCGGATGCGGGTCATCGGCACACGCTGTTCATTACGCTCGCCACCGCTTATTTCGAATGCGCTTTGTTCAGCCTTGGCTTCGCTTTTACCAGCCGACGCGGTAGACCGTGTATCCGGTGCGCCCGAAGGCGTGTCTTGACTCAATGGGGCCTGGCTTGAGCCCCGGCCCCGGTCAGCGACTGCCTGATTGGCATCATCCTTGGTGATTCGGCCTTCTCTGCCGGTGCCATCGACTTGGTTTGTTTCAACTCCGCCTTCGTTCAGAATCTTGCGTGCAGCGGGGCTGGCTACGTCACTGCGATCGCCACTACTCGATGTTGCTTCACCGGCGGTCTCGGATTGGCGGGTATCCGCGGATGATTCCGAAGATTGAGAGGAATCGCCGGCATCCGGTTTAGATCCGGAATCGGCGGCACGCGCTTCGGAATCAACGACAGCCAATACGTCCCCTGCATGGACCGTATCACCGGAGGAGGCCCGGATTTCGGTAATCACGCCATCATCCGGCGAAGGTGTTTCAAGTACGACCTTGTCAGTTTCAAGATCGATCAGATTTTCGTCACGTTCGACGGAATCACCAACGTTTTTCTGCCACTCACCGACAGTGGCTTCGGAAACCGATTCCGGTAGTTCTGGGACTTTGACTTCTGTGGCCATGTGATGAGGTCCTGGTAGATCGTTTTCGGGTTGATTCAGCCTTGACTTGCAAAAAACGTCAGGCGGTTTTGGTTTCAGTGTTCGGTCTCACGCCACTTTTTTTGCCACGTGGGTCGGCCCTGACCGTCCCGCGATCAATCAGTGGCTCGCCACCAGTCAGTGCAGCATCAACCACAGCGTTTTGTTGTTTAACATGTAGTTTGTGATAACCGACTGCGGTGGTTGCCGCGCCGGGACGTGTTGCATACAGCAACGCGTGCTGATCGCCTAGAGGGGATTGCAACCGGTGCTTAATCTGATACCAGGCGCCTTGGTTTTCCGGCTCTTCCTGACACCAGACGATTTCTGAAGCGTTGGGATAAGCAGCGATCGCAGAAGCGTACTCCTCGGCCGGGAAGGGATAGAGTTGTTCGATACGGACCAGTGCTACGTTGTCAATCTCCCGCTCCTCTCGCGCCTTATACAAATCGAAAAACACTTTGCCACTGCAAAAGACAACGCGTTCGATTTTGTCACTATCAAGTTCAGCTGGGTCATCGATAACGAACTGGAATCTACCCTGCGACAAATCCTCAAGAGAAGATGTTGACATCGGGTGACGCAGCAAGCTCTTGGGCGTAAGAACGATGAGTGGCATACGCAAATTACGTATCATCTGCAACCGCAGCAGATGAAACCACTGCGCGGGTGTAGAGGGAACCACTACGAGCATATGCCGCTCGGCGCAGAGTTGAAGGAAGCGCTCGAGCCGCGCCGAGGAATGTTCGGGCCCCTGTCCTTCATAGCCGTGCGGAAGAAACATGGTCAACGAACAGAGCCGCCCCCACTTGGCATAACCGCTGGCGATGAACTGGTCGATGATAACTTGAGCACCGTTGACGAAGTCGCCAAATTGGGCTTCCCAGATCGTTAGAGTGTCGGGATCGGTAGTGGCATACCCGTATTCAAACCCGACCACGCCGGCTTCGGAAAGCAGGGTGTCATTAACAGTAAAAGCCCACGGGTCGTTGCTATTGATCTGTTGAAGCGGTACGTGCTGTTTGCCAGTCGACTGGTCGTAGAGAATGGAATGTCGATGAAAGAACGTCCCACGACCTGAGTCTTGACCCGAAAGCCGCACCCGGTATCCATCTTCAATAAGAGTCGCATAAGCCACGTGTTCGGCAAACCCCCAATCGATACGCGATTCTCCGACAGCCATTTTGCGGCGATCGTCAATGATCCGCTGGGTTCGTTTATGTAATGAAAAGTCTTCCGGCAGGTCATGCATCCGATCGGCTACGCTCTGAATTCGTTCGATCGGAACGTTGGTCTCAACTACATGCGACCATTTACCTGATGCGAAGCGTTTCCAATCGACGGTGTAGTCATTGCCGATTAAACCAAGCGTGGTTCGGTAGATATGTTTATTCTGGTCAAGCCCAGATCGATATTCATCCAGAAATGTCTTGCCTGCATCTTCTTCGATCACGCCTTCGGCTTCGAGACGCCGAGCATAGAGTTTGCGTGTCGTGGGCAAATTGCGAATGGCCTGATACATTAGAGGCTGGGTTACGGCGGGCTCGTCGGCTTCGTTATGGCCTTGACGCCGATAGCAGACCATGTCCACTAGCACATCCTTTCCGAAAGTCTCACGGAAATCCATGGCCAAACGTGTGGCATAAACCACGGCTTCAGTATCGTCACCGTTAACGTGGAAAACAGGCGCCTCAAGGATTTTGGCTACATCGGTGGCATACCGCGAAGATCTCGATGCGCGTTCATCCCCCAGTTCAATCGGATCATTCATAGTGAAACCGATTTGGTTATTGAGCACGAAGTGCACAGTCCCGCCGGTTGCATAACCTTCAGCCTGCGATAACTGCAACGTTTCCATGACAATGCCCTGCCCGGCGAACGAAGCATCGCCATGAATCAATACCGGCAGGATGGTTTCACCGTCGTCGTCGCCACGCAGAGCTTGGCGTGCCCTCACCGAGCCTTGAACGACAGGGTTGACCGCTTCAAGGTGCGATGGATTGAATGCAAGAGTGAGGTGAACGCGCTCGTTGTCAAATTCTATATCGGTCGAAAAACCGAGGTGATATTTAACATCACCGGACATTTCAATGTCGTTGATGTCGTAATCGTCTTCAAACTCGGCAAATAGTTCTTCAGGTGATTTACCGAGGACATTGAGCAAAACGTTCAAGCGCCCACGGTGGGCCATACCCACCACAATCTCATCGATATGATGGCGAGCCGACGAACGTATCAACTCGTCAAGCGCCGGAATCGTGCTGTCTGCACCCTCTAGGGAGAATCGTTTCTGGCCGACATACTTGGTGTGCAAGTAGCGCTCGATGCCTTCAGCCGCGGTTAGCTGCCGCAAAATCTCGCGTTTTTCGTCATCGTCGAACAAGGTCTTGCCGACCGAGGATTCAATCCGCCGCTGTATCCAGCGTTTTTGATCGGTGTCGGTCAGATGCATGTACTCACTGCCCAGCGTCGAAGTGTAAGCGCGTTGGCAGAAATCGATGATTTCATCCAAGCGCATTTCATCACTGGGTGCGAAGAGCGAGCCAACGTTAAAAGTGGTTGACATATCTGACTCGTCGAGCCCGTGGAACGACGGTTTAAGGTCCTCAATTTGCGCCGGCTGGGCCAACCCAAGTGGATCGACATCAGCTACTTGATGACCCCGAACACGGTAATAATTGATCAGGCGCAAGACTGCTGCCTGTTTTTGGGCAGCCAATGCCGACATGCCGGTATTGCTACCAGTTGAGGCGCCTTGAGCTGCGGTTGCGCCAGTGTCAATAAATGAGTCGCGGATCGGACCGTGCGGCACATCAGTCTTGCTGTCGCCTGAAGTGAGTTTTTGAAAATAGTCGCGCCATGCCTGGTCAACAGACGCCGGATCGCGAAGATACTGCTCGTAATACGCCTCGACGTAGGCCGCATTGGCGCCGAACAGGGCTGAGCTGGCTATGAACTTGTCGTTAAGCTCGTTCTTCATAAGTCGGCGCGGTAGTACAAAATGCTTGAGCCCGCCGGTTGCGGCCTCGTTATACGACAAATTATAACAAACCCCGTTGCTCAAGCACGGCAGCGAGACTAGTCGAGGGTGGCGGCAAACTTTTTCAAATAATCACGAAAATCATCACCGATCTCGTCATGACGCAACCCCATTTCTACGTTGGCTTGCAAATAGCCAAGTTTATTGCCGCAGTCATAGCGCGTACCGTCGAACTCGTAGGCCAACACGGTTTGTTCGGTCATCAGCGTACGGATAGCGTCGGTCAGTTGGATTTCACCTCCAGCACCAACACCGGTCTTGTCAAGCAATCTGAAAATTCTCGGCGTTAGGATGTAGCGTCCGACTACAGCTAGATTCGAAGGCGCTTCACTAGGGTCAGGTTTTTCCACAATGTTCTCGATTTCGGAGACACCCGCTTCAATTTCGCGTACTTGAACAATGCCGTATTTGTGGGTTTCGGATTCTGGAACTCGTTGTACGGCAATCACACTGGTGCCGAATTGTTGGTAAACGCGGTGCATCTGTGCCATGACAGGCTGAAACCCGTTAGCAATGAGGTCATCCGCCAAGATGATCGAAAAATCCTGATCGCCCACAGCTGGCAAAGCACAGCGTATGGCATGACCCAGCCCTTTTTGCTCGGATTGGCGAATATAAACACAGCTGATGCCTTCCGGAAGAACGTCATGGACGGCGGCCAGCAGTTCTTCCTTGCCATCTTCCCGCAGCACCGACTCCAGTTCGTAGTCCCGGTCGAAGTGATCCATGATCGAGTTTTTGGTGTGACTCGTTATAAACACCATTTCCTCCGCCCCCGCAGCGATAGCTTCCTTAACCGCATACTGAACCAGCGGTTTGTCGACCACCGGTAAAATTTCTTTAGCGCTGGCCTTGGTCGCTGGCAAAAAACGGGTGCCTAGACCGGCAACAGGGAAAACGGCTTTACGAATCAACATGGTTTGTCTCCTCCATAGATTCAAAAACAGTGCGCGGCAAAACTCGATAGCGTCCAGAAAGATGGACGGTTTGCGTTGTTCGGTTAACCAGCCCAAATGCCATGTCATCTGAGACACTGTCATCTACAACAAATTCGCGCTTGGCTGGTAATGGCACCGGTTTCTTGAATGAGATGCTCATTTCAACGGCTTCTTGTCCAAGCATCGGATCCAGCGCAGCCGCAGCCCGGGCCTGTAGCCACATGCCGGTGGCGATTGGCCGTTTAAAGCCAAAAAGTCGCGCCGGTAGACGGCCTAGATGAATAGGGTTGTAATCTCCAGCAATTCGGGCATAACGACGCCCCAGATTGGCTGGCATCGACCAATGTTCTATAGTCGGGATTTTAAGTTCCGGCGATGGTTCACCACCGCGTCGATTGTTACGTTGGTGGTGACCCCTTAGTCGCGCCCACATTGTAGACCGCTCACTCCAGACCAGCGCTTGGCCGCTGTTCTCCGCGTAAAACCGGGTATCAATGTCAAACGTCCAACCCGATTCGAGCTCTCGCCAATTCTGGATTTCTACCCGGACATTCAAGGGCTCATCAAAACGAATAGTCCGGTAGCGGCGAATCCGATTGTGGGTGTGAATCAGCCCGAGGAGGCTCAAGGGAAATTCCCGATGAGTCATGATCGCCATCTGCAAACCAAACGCTAATACATGGGGATAGGTCAGTGCGATGGCTCGCTCATCGCCATAGCCGCAAAGTGCGTCGTATTCGGCAACGCGGCGATGATCGATTGCCGCCCCCATTAAGAACCCACGGGCATTTTCGGGCGTCGCCATTTTTCGACGGCCTCGCAACACATTGCGGAGAGCGGCGCCGTAGGCACGCCATATGGCCGGGGGATATGTATATTCCAGATCAATCACGAGTATGGCGCATCCTAAGACAGTAGAGCATTAAGTAGAGCCCTAATGTAAGTCACCGGCCAAACTTTATAAAACGCCGGTACCTCGAGTGGCGCGTTAAGAGAGATCGGATATAGAGTGGTGCCCGGAGCCGGACTCGAACCGGCACGATCTTTCGATCGAGGGATTTTAAGTCCCTTGCGTCTACCTTTTCCGCCATCCGGGCCGGATAGCGATTTTAGCAACGGGATTGCAAGCAATGCCGGTGGAGGCCAGGCCCGGAATCGAACCGAGGTCCGCGGCTTTGCAGGCCGCTGCATCACCACTCTGCCACCTGGCCGTCGAGCGTCCGAAACAACAAACCCCGGCGTTGGCCGGGGTTAGAGCGATCTGGAGCGGGAAACGAGATTCGAACTCGCGACCCCAACCTTGGCAAGGTTGTGCTCTACCGCTGAGCTATTCCCGCGCAGCTACATACCCTATCGAAAAATACCAGTGTGTCAACCCGCTACTCCATAATTAAATGCGGCCATGCCTGGCGCAGGTAGTTGATCATGGAGACAAGAGTTAACACCGCCGAGCTAGCGAGGAGAACAATTCCTGCCGTGTACCATTTGCCGCCAGTGCCCAAATTAAACAGCATGATGAAAATCGCGACCATTTGAACTGCCGTCTTGTACTTGCCGATGCGTCCCACTGATACGATTCCGCGGTTGCCGAGTTCAGCCATCCACTCGCGTAGTGCCGAAATCGTTAATTCCCGCCCAACAATGATGGTAGCCGAGAGAGCCACGTAATAGTGAGGGTCGCGATAAACCAGCATGACCAGAACGGCACAGACCACCAGCTTGTCGGCAACCGGATCAAGAAAAGCTCCGAACGCCGAGGCTTGATTCCAGCGGCGCGCGAGATGTCCATCGAGCCAGTCTGTTATCAGCGCAATGCCAAACAGTGCCGCCGAAGCTTGGCTGTAGCCAGCGGCCGGAACGAAAATAAGGCCGACAACAAAAGGAATAAGCGCCAAGCGGAATACAGTCAGCCAGGTCGGCAGATTCAAATTGACCCGCCTGCCACGTACGAGTTCATCGTTGTCAGTTTCAAAGCTATCCCGCCGGGTGGAAATGATCGTAAATTCGAGAGGCCATGTTGCCACTGATGCCTTCGACACGCTTGAGCTCATTGACGCCCGCGCGCGCTACCTGACGTGGCCCCCCAAAACTTTGCAGCAGATTCTTCCGTCGCTTCGGGCCCAGTCCTTCAATATCTTCCAGTGTTGACGATTGGCGAGCTTTACCGCGCTGGGCCCGATGGCCAGCAATGGCGAACCGATGCGCTTCGTCACGCACTTGCTGGATCAAATGCAGTGCGGCCGAATCAGCCGGCAGTGAAATGGGCGATTGGTAACCGGGGCGCAGGAGTTGCTCTGCGCCCGGTTTGCGGCTCGGTCCCTTGGCTACCGCGACAACTGCAAGATCATGAATGTTCAGGTGATCGAGAACTTCCAGGGTCACCCTGAGTTGGCCGCGGCCGCCGTCGATCAATAATAGGTTCGGCATTCTCGCTTCACCCGCATTGACGCGCTCAAAGCGGCGCTCCAAGGCCTGACGCATGGCGGCATAATCATCGCCCGGCTCGATGCCCTTGATGTTGAAACGCCGATAGGCCGATTTGTCTGGGGTTCCATTTTCAAACACCACACAAGAAGCTACTGTCCTTTCACCCTGGGTATGGCTGATGTCGAAACAGGCGATGTGCACCGGCGGCGCATCCAGTGACAACGCGTCGCGCAGTGCGTTCAATTGTTTTTCCACGCCGGCCCGAGTGGCGAGCTGTGCCGAGAGTGACTGAGCCGCGGTCTGGCACGTGTTGTCCAGCCAACGTCGTCGATCGCCGCGGACACGGTTTTTAATCAAGACGTTGCGTTCAGCTCGCTGGCTCAGGCTTTCCGCCAGAAGGTCGACGTCGGCCGGCATTGGGCTCACCAAGACTTCCGGTGGCGGCCGGCGGTCGAGGTAGTACTGGCTCAGGAAGGCAGCGACGACGGATTCCCGATCGGCCTCGGCCGGAACATGGGGAAAGAAACTACGGTGACCGAGATTATTGCCGCCCCGTACCGTCGTGACTACGACTGCGGCTGTTTCGGCTTCAAGCGAAGTCGCGACAATATCGAAATCGCCTCGTCCGCCGACACTTTGGCTTTGTGCCTGCAGGCGCCGAACCGAAGCAATACGGCTGCGGAGTTCGGCTGCTGTTTCAAAATCCAGCCGGGCCGAGGCAGCTTCCATATCGGCGATCAGACGTTCGATCAATTGTTCATTGCGACCAGATAATAATGCGACGGCATTGTCGACGTCACGCGCGTATTCGGATTTGCTTATATAGCCCACACACGGTGCCGAGCAGCGCTTGATCTGATATTGCAAACATGGCCGCGTCCGGTTTTCGAAATAGCTGTCGCGGCAATTTCGGAGTTTGAATAATCGGGTCAAGGTGTCTTGCGTCTGGCGCACCGATCCGGAACTCGGGAATGGACCGAAATATTGGCCTTTGCGTTTCTGTGCACCCCGGTGGTAGACCACGCGTGGGAATTCGTTATCCCCCGTGATAAGCAAATACGGATAGCTCTTGTCGTCATTGAGATAGACGTTGTAGCGCGGTCGATGGCGTTTGATTAGCGTTGATTCCAGCACCAGCGCTTCGTCTTCGGTATGGGTGATAGTCACTTGGACGTCGGCCACGTGATCGAGCATGGCCTCGGTACGTGCGTGGCCCGACGCGCGCAGAAAGTAGCTCGAGACGCGTTTTTTCAGGTTCTTTGCCTTGCCGACATAAAGAACCTCTCCATGCTCATCGAACATGCGGTACACGCCCGGCCGGGTCGTCAATTGTTTGACGTAGGCCACCGGATCGAACTGCGCTTGGCTCATAAAGTGATCATGGCGGCAATTTATCCAACAACAAGTGCCAATAGCGACTCGCGCTGCTAGTCGAACTCGGCCTGAGTGGGCGACACGACGGCTCCGTCGAGGTCAGCATAGAGCCAATCACCTGGATCGAAGACCACACCACCAAATACAAGCGGCACGTCCCGTTCACCGTCGGTCTTGGCATCGGCGGCGCGCGGATGGACGTTCAACGCCTTAACCACAATCTCAAGCTGTGACAACTGCTCAGCGTCTCGAACACAGCCGTACACCACAATGCCGGCCCAGTCATTGGCCAAAGCAGTCTCGGCCACGTCGGAACCAATCGCTGCGCAGCGTTCAGAGCCACCGGCATCAATCACTAACACCTGACCATCACCTGGTTCTTGAACTACAGTGGGCACCAGTGCGCCGTGCTCAAACGTTCGCAACGTCACCATCGGGCCGGCGCACTCGAGTACTGCACCGAAATCAGTGAATAGCGGCTCCACTACATGGGCCTCACGGCCAAGTTTGTCGCAGATGGTGCCGGTAATCGCCATAGCGCATTCCTTCTAACTCATGTTCCTATTGCCGGTAGCGGATCGACCACGCAACATGGTCACAGTCGACGCTACAGCCAACACAGCAAAATAAATCGCACTCCAGGTCGGCAGCTTCAAGCCAAGAAAACTCCCTTTTACATTCGCACAGCTGGCATCACCACGCAGAACCAGTACAACGACATCATGCAACGGCATCATGTGAATGAGCGTGCCGAGACTAGGGGCGCAGGCTGGAACGGCACTAGGTGTTAGCTGCATGATATAAACTTGACGTAGTGCAATCGCCACTCCAATAAGTGCCACCATTCCTGCCAAGCCGGCATAGATGCGCGCAGCCAATTGACTTGGACCGTGAATCAACGCAATCAGGCAGACCGTTCCGAAACTGGCTGCCACCATCCGCTGAAAAATACACAGCGGACAGGGTTCCAGCCCGGCAAAGTATTGAAGGCTATAGGCTAGCCCCAATGCAGCTATCGCAGTTATGAGCCCACATGCAGCAATACGTCGGTTGCTTATCCGCCTAGATGGAAGCATAAAGACAGACGTTAGAGTCTTGTACGTCTCAACGCAATATATGTTGCGTCATTATGTATTCGGATTATCGCAAGTAACTTAGTTTGTCTATTCATTTTAGAGGTCAGTCATGAGCAGCCCCCCCTCGGACAACACGGAGTCGGAGATTCTGCGTTATCAACGTCGACTGGTAGATCTGGCGTTACAGCGCACGCGCCAATCGGCTGAACGCTGTTACCAGAATGCCGAGCGTACCCTCTCAGTATGGATCCGTACTGCCCTCGGTTTGATGGTGTTCGGTATTGCCATCGACCGATTTGGTCTTGTTTTTCGAAATATGCCCAAATCCATCAACGGCGTGCAGACCTATCCAGAAGCGCTTTCCAAGACGGTTGCAGTGGCGCTGGTTGGGGGTGGCGTTCTGGTTGCAGTTGTCAGCGGCATTCGATTTTATGCTTACGCTCGCCTCTATTCCCGCGACTACCCTATACCTGCGCTACACCAACCCACGTTGACGAGCTTTTTCGCGATGATGGTTGCATGTTTTGGGTTGTTTCTATTTTCCATCATGCTGTTTTTTATTGGTTTATAGAATATTGTCCTGCAAACCGCACAGCGCATAGTGGGTGCCTGCGCCTCAGCCTGAACATTTTTAAGCATAAACGTAAGGTGTCAATTAAAATAATTATAGACCCACTAAGCACTTAGAAGTCATTGTTGCGGCAGTGACAATATGTGCTAGTTTTAATCTATATATGAGCACGCTTTGGCTGGTATAAATTGGTATAAGCATGGCCATCGAGAGGAATGAACTTAAACAACCCTCGTTGGGAGGGCTGGGACAACGCCTCGTCAACGTTGGTGCACTTAAACCCGAATATGTCGCCGAGGCCCAACACCACGCCAGCCGTGCAGGCAAATCTCTGGTCTCGTACCTAGCTCACGAAAAAATCATCGACCCCTTGGTGCTGGCCGAAGCGGCTAGTGAAGAATTCGCCACACCGGTGCTTGACCTCAACACTTTCGACCTCGCTGGCTATGCGCCGCTGGATGAAGTTTCCGATTCACTAATCCGCAAGCTGCGCGCACTGCCGCTGTACCGTCGAGCCAAGACCCTCTACGTCGCCATCTGTGACCCCATGAACCAGCAGGTTCTTGACGAGTTCAAATTCAATACTGGTTACAAGGTCTTGCCGATAGTCGTCGAATACGACAAACTCGAACGCGTACTAGACAGCGAATCCAGCGCAATCGACAGCGCTGTTGAGGGGCTGTCGAAACTCTCCTCAAACAGTACTCAGCTCGAAGAGGAGGATGAAGACCTCGACGACATTGACCACGATCAGGAAGACGGGCCGGTGGTGCAGTTCGTCCACAAAGTCTTGCGCGATGCAATCAAACGCGGTGCCTCCGATATACATTTCGAACCATATGAAAGAACCTACCGTGTTCGCGTACGTAAGGACGGCGTATTAAGAGAGCTGAACAAGAACCCACCGGCTGATATCGGCAACCGTCTGGGGGCTCGACTTAAAGTCATGGCACGTCTGGATCTCGCAGAGCGCCGCGTACCGCAGGACGGCCGACTCAAACTGAGATTGTCGCGCAATAGCGAAATCGACTTCCGTGTTTCAACCTGCCCTACTCTCCACGGTGAGAAAGTTGTACTGCGTATTCTCGATCCGGCCTCGGCCCGCATGGGAATCGAACAACTCGGCTACGAGGACGACCAGCGTCAACTTTTCGAAGAGACAATACACAGGCCATACGGCATGGTACTTGTCACTGGGCCTACCGGTAGCGGCAAGACCGTGTCCCTGTACACAGCACTGAACATACTCAACACCGAAGACCGCAATATCTCGACGGCAGAAGATCCGGCAGAAATCAACTTGGCCGGCATCAACCAAGTCAACGTACATCCAAGGGTTGGCTTGACGTTTCCGGTTTGCCTTCGGGCTTTCCTGCGGCAGGATCCCGACGTAATAATGGTTGGTGAAATCCGGGATCTAGAAACAGCAGAAATTGCCGTCAAGGCAGCCCAGACCGGGCATATGGTGCTATCGACGCTCCATACCAACAATGCGCCACAAACACTTAGCCGTCTCGTTAACATGGGCGTCGCCGGCTACAACATCGCCTCAACGGTATCGCTAATCATCGCTCAGCGCCTGGCCCGCAAATTGTGTCGACACTGCAAGCAGCCAGCTGATATACCTAAGTACGCATTGTTAGAAGAAGGGTTTTCAGAGGATGAACTGGATTCACTCAAGCTTTATGAAGCGAACCGCGATGGCTGTGACCACTGCTCAAATGGCTACAACGGGCGGATCGGCATCTACGAAACATTGCCCTTATCAGAAGACATGGGCAGATTGATCATGGAAGGTGGCACCGGTCATGACCTCGAGAAAAAAGCCCGAGCCGAAGGCGTGTTGAGCCTGCACCAGGCCGGCTTGAAAAAAGTACGTGCTGGGGTTTTGGATCTAGCCGAGGTCAAACGCGTCACGATTGACTGATCCACTGAAGTCAGAACCAATCGAATGCTAATTCCACGAACGCTAATACAGAGACGCAACGCAGGCCGATTGCCAAACCTTAGGGTTGATCTAACAATCCAAAGAGCTTGATCGATACCTGCAGCCATTCCGGCTGCAGGTATCAGTTTTTTAAGCCTGCTCAACAGGCTGGGATTCAGCGATATCCAAGGACAGCTCGTCGTTATCACTGACACTGACAATCACGCGACCACCGTTCGCTAAGCGGCCAAACAAGAGTTCCTCGGCGAGCGGTTTCTTGATGTTGTCCTGAATTACGCGGTTCATGGGTCTGGCGCCCATCTTAGCGTCATAACCGTGACGCGCCAACCATTCACGCGCATCCTGCTGCACTTGCAATTCCACGCCACGGGTCTCGAGCTGGGTTTCAAGTTGCACCACGAATTTATCCACCACTTGATTGATCACCTCACCCGACAATGGCGCGAACTCTATAATTGAATCCAACCGGTTGCGGAACTCCGGTGTAAAGTCACGTCGAATCGCTTCGAGGCTGTCACTAGCGTTATTGCTTGGATTGAAACCAATACCTCGGCGATCCATCTCTTCCGCGCCGGCGTTGGTGGTCATGACCAGCACGACATTACGGAAATCGGCTTCACGCCCATTATTATCAGTCAATGTGCCGTGATCCATGACCTGCAACAAAAGATTGAAGATATCGGGATGCGCTTTTTCGATTTCGTCAAGCAACACAACCGAATGCGGCTGTTTGTTGACAGCTTCGGTCAATAGTCCACCTTGGTCATAGCCGACGTAGCCCGGCGGCGCGCCAATCAAGCGCGAGACGGTGTGACGCTCCATATATTCCGACATATCGAAACGGATCAGTTCTACACCCAAGTGCAACGCCAGTTGACGGGTGACCTCGGTCTTGCCAACACCAGTCGGGCCAGCAAACAGGAACGAACCGATTGGCCGATCCTGACTATCCAGACCTGAACGCGACATCTTGATAGCGCTGGCTAGCGACGACACGGCTTCGTCCTGACCGTAAATAACCAATTTAAGATCCCGCTCGAGTGTGCGCAACGTGTCACGATCATCTCGCGTAATGGTGCGCGTTGGTATCCGAGCAATTCGTGAAACCATATCCTCGATGTCGCGGACTTGCACGGTCTTGCGTCGTTTGCCAGACGGCCTNNTGCCGGTCGTTGATGTGGCGTGCTGATAGTTCAGCAGCCGATTCCAGCGCCGGAAGCGTGAACCGCACTTGATGGTGGCTTTCAAAGCGATCCTTAAGACCTTTCAATATCTGGACGGTGTCAGCAACGCTTGGCTCCGGCAAGTCGATCTTCTGGAACCGTCGTGCCAGTGCCCGATCCTTTTCGAATACACCGCGAAATTCTTGATATGTCGTGGCGCCGATACAGCGAAGCGCGCCCGAACCCAACCTAGGTTTGAGAAGATTCGATGCATCCATAACACCGCCGGAGGCTGCACCCGCGCCGATCACGGTATGAATCTCATCGATAAATAAAATGGAACCTTCAATATCATCGAGTTCCGAGAGCACAGCCTTAAGTCGCTTCTCGAAATCACCACGGTACTTAGTGCCGGCAACCAGTGCGCCCAGATCAAGCGAATATATTACGTTGCCGGACAGCACTTCCGGTACTTGCTCGGCTACTATCATGCCTGCCAGCCCTTCGGCTACGGCTGTCTTACCGACACCGGCCTCACCGACCAGCAGTGGATTATTCTTGCGTCGGCGGCACAGCGTTTGAATGACGCGTTCGATTTCGTGATCGCGACCAATCAGGGGCTCAACTTCACCCGCTTTTGCCTTGCGATTAAGATTGGTGCAATACTGATCGAGTGCCGACTGACTTTCATCAGCGCCTGATTCAGCCTGTTGTTTTTGGCCCGCTGCTTGTTCGCCACCGGCACGTTCGGACTCGGGCTTATCGACGCCGTGCGAGACGAAGTTCACTACGTCCAGGCGAGTAACGCCCTGCTCGCCGAGCAGATAAACGGCGTGCGATTCCTGTTCAGAGAATATCGCGATCAAGACATTAACAGCGGTGACTTCTTTTTTGCCTGACGACTGAACGTGGTAAACCGCGCGCTGCAACACGCGCTGGAACCCCAATGTCGGTTGCACTTCGTGATCTTGATCCGCGGGCACTATAGTCACATGGGTATCAATATAACTTTTGAGTTCGCGCTCCAGCCGGCTGACATCGGCATTGACCGAATTCAGCACTTCAATGACCTCGGCGTTATCCAGCAGCGAAAGCAGCAAATGCTCAACCGTGAGCATTTCGTGGTGTTGGCGCCGGGCGACCATGAACGCGGCGTCGAGTGCTGTTTGTAGTTCCTGACTTAGCATTGAATATCTAACCGACCTCGTCTTAGTTGGCTCTGACAGACTTGATGACTATCAGGCTCGCTCCATCGTACATAAAAGCGGGTGCTGATGATGACGCGCGTAGTCGTTTACCATGGCAACCTTAGTCTCGGCGATCTGTGCACTGAATGTTCCGGCAATTGCCCGGCCACGAGTATGGACCGTCAGCATGACTTGGGTGGCCTGATCGCGATCCAGTTTGAAGAACATCGTCAAAACTTCGACGACAAACTCCATGGGCGTAAAGTCATCATTGTGCATGATCACGTGATATTGAGGCGGCGGCTCGACTTTAGTCTCGCCGGGGGCAAGTGCCGTATCACCTTCACCTGTTTCCGGATTTACCATGAGACTGTTTACACGTCGCTAGGTTCAAGACTCATTAAAAACGCGCCGTGGCGACCAAGCGCCGAAGCACCTCGGACCTATCGGGCTACGCTATAGCAATAATATTGCGACATATTCCTAGATTTACAACCGCCCCAATCTTTTACCGGCTGTAACCCGGATTGCTTACAAGGATATTCTACGCACATAGCGCGGCTAGCGACGCAGCTGATTCTTAACACGGCAAAACGAGTTAGGTTTCGCCGAGATTCTCGGCGAGTAGACTCTTGATACGTGTGGGTACCGCCTCCGATACTTCGGTTCGTGCCACGCTGATTGCACTTGCAAAAGCAAATGCATCAGCATCTCCGTGAGATTTCACGACCGTGCCCTGTAGGCCAGCCAGCGTGGCACCATTATATTGGCGTGGATCGACACGCAGACGAAAGCGTTTGAGTACCGGCATGGCGAAAAGTCCCGCCAAGCGGGTTGCCAAGGTCTTGGAAAACTCGGCTCGAAGATATTCTGAAATCAGCTTGCCCAGCCCTTCACTTGTCTTCAACGCCACGTTACCGATAAAACCATCACATACCACTACATCGACTTCGCCGATGTAGATATCATCGCCCTCGACAAACCCAATGTAATTGAGCTTACTGTCATTCAGCAATCGACCCGCTTGCTGAACCTGTGGATTTCCCTTGATGTCCTCGGCGCCAATGTTAAGAAGCCCGACTCGGGGCGATTCCAAGCGGTAAACAGCTTGGGCCACGACAGCCCCCATTACGGCATACTGAAATAATTGTTCTGGCGTGCATTCAGCACTGGCACCCAAATCCAGCATCAAGGTGCCACCGCGGCGCGAGGGGATAGGCGCCAGAATGGCCGGCCGGTCGATTCCGTCGAGTGTCTTGCAGACAAATCGCGCAGTTGCCATCAGAGCGCCGGTGTTGCCGGCTGACACACAAGCCTGAGCGGCACCGGACTGCACGCGATTGATGGCCACGCGCATTGATGAATCTTTTTTTTGACGCAGCGAGCTTGCGGGTGACTCCGACATGCTCACAATTTCGCTCGCCGCAACCAGGCTGAGTCTGTCGCGAAGCGCTGGACTGATTTTACGTTTAGCCACCAATGGCTCGAGCACGTCAAGCTGTCCAACAAGATCTATGATGAGGTCATCGTGACGTGAAAGGCTCTGAGTCACAGCATCGACTGCAACAGAAGCCCCCTCGTCGCCACTCATGGCGTCGACGGCAATACGAATCATGGTCATCTAAAGATCTGGCAGGGCAACGACCGGCCAGTAAGGATCGGGATCAGGCTTCGCCGTCCGTTTCGATGATCTGACGGCCCCTGTAGAATCCGTCGCGAGTCACATGGTGGCGTCGGTGGGTTTCGCCCGTCGTTTGGTCAACGGAAATTGCCGCTGTTCGCATTTTGTCATGGGTTCTACGCTTGTCGCGCTTGGAGCGCGATTTTCTATTTTGCTGTACGGCCATAGTGATGTGCTCTCTCTAAGATTAAGTAACGCTGAGTTGGTGTGGTTCGAGTCAGTGCTTTAAATTCGCAAACGGACGCCAGACATCGCGGGACTTGTCGCGGTTGTACTCATCACTCCCCGACTGAAACTGTGCAATGCAATTGGGCCGAGCACAGTGTAGTGCCTGCGGCAGACTGAGCAAAATTTCATCGGCAATGAACTCGAACGTGTCCAGTTCGACCCCGTTGACAATAGTTGGCTCGAACCGACGCGGGACGTTCGCCGCCTGATCATCATCTGAAACGATCACACCGTCGACATCGACCTGCCCGGAGTAAACCACAGCCTCTAAGCAACGATCGCACGCCAATTCAATTGTATATTCTACATGACCGGTCACATGTGCCCAGCGTTGATCATCTTCATGAAAGCCCAGATCCGCAACAATCTGTCCCGGGGTGTCCAACAGAGCATCGACCCGTGGCAATTCGGTACTCGACAAACGTGTATGAAATCGACTTCCGCGCGAGGCTGCGCTTCGGTAATCGAGGCTTTTAGGCAGGAGTGTTTCAGACATAACCCTATGATAGACGGATGCAGCTTTCTCTTGGGTATATTTGTAAGCACGCGTAGGCTTTGTAAGCGTCATCATTTTTCAAGGAGACTGCACCGTGTCGTCCGAAATCATCCTGGCGTCCAGCTCAAGCGGTCGCCGGGC
Source organism: Salinisphaeraceae bacterium UBA4764 (assembly GCA_002403445.1). Lineage (GTDB taxonomy): Bacteria > Pseudomonadota > Gammaproteobacteria > Nevskiales > Salinisphaeraceae > Salifodinibacter. Next base: position 61,800 of record DHHU01000072.1, read on the forward strand.
GTTGCTAAAGCGTCTACAAATCGCCTACTCTGCAATATCGCCTGACGTCGACGAAACGCCACAACCTGGTGAATCAGCACCACATTTGGCACAAAGGTTGGCAGAGCTCAAGGCCGAAACTGTGGCAGCCGCACATCCCGAATCGATCGTTATCGGCTCCGATCAGGTGGCCGATGTAAACGGTGTCATCGTCGGCAAACCGGGATCACTTGAGGCTGCCCGGGCACAGTTGCGGGCTCAGTCGGGCCGGATCGTCCTATTTCACACTGGCGTAGCGGTGGTTGCCCCTAAGTTCGACCACACCCGAAGCCGACTGGAGACAGTGACCACCCAATTCCGCGACTTGACTGAGGCTCAGATCGATGCCTACGTTCTTGCCGACGAACCGACCCAAACCGCGGGCTCCCTGAAATCCGAAGGTCTAGGCATCACCTTGCTTGCCAGCGTCGAATCCCGCGATCCCACCACACTAATTGGTCTGTCGTTGATTCAATTGACCGATTTGTTGCACGCAGCCGGTGTCAGTTTGCCGCCGTGACGCGCTGAGTTTTCACGAGCCAGTTCGGGAGTGCAGCCACATTGGCGATCAAGTCATGGGCACCTGCAGCACGAAGATGCTCGGCGTCATGAACACCACATGTAACGCCCAAAGCCTTTACGCCGGCGGCACCCGCCATTCTCATATCGTATTCAGTATCGCCAATTACGAGTGCATCCTCGCATTCCGTCGCGTTTCGCAGCAATAAATCCTCGATCATGTCGGGCGCGGGCTTGGCCGCAGATTCGTCTGCACAGCGCGTGTGCGAAAAATAATCTCGTGTGCCCGTAAGCGCCAACACCTGATCTAGCCCCCGGCGCGATTTGCCCGTCGCCACAGCCAACTCATAGCCGCTGGCCCGGAGTTGCTCCAGCGTGTCACGTACGCCAGGAAACAATGCTGCGTGAGCAGCCGCATCGTCGCGGTCAGCGCGTTGAGACGCGATCTGAGCGTGGACTCGATCCGGATCACGATCGGGAAAAAGCCGCATCAGCACATCGCGGATCCCCAACCCGATCAACGACCGCAACTGACTGGGTGAGCGCTCCGGCAACCCAGCGCGCTGAATCGCCAGTTGCATGGCCCCCACTATTTCGCTGGCTGAATCCATGAGTGTCCCGTCCCAATCGAAAATGATCAGCTGTGGCAAGAGGTCAAACTTCGCATAAATGGATTCATGTACATAAACGGTTCATACATTGGTTAAGCCAATATACTGCATTACTCGTTCTAGGTCGTCCGCGAGAGTCACTTCGGCTGTCAACCAGCCACCGCCTCGCGGGATTTGCAATCGAAATGCATGAAGAAACGGGCGCTTGAGCCCTTGCCGGCGCCAACCGGTGGCGCGTTTTGAATCGCCATAACGGCCGTCTCCAGCCACCGGACAATCGAAATAGGCCGCGTGCGCCCGAATTTGATGCTTTCGCCCTGTGAGTATATCTACTTTAACCAGCGTGGCCGATCCTGATCGTGCAATGACGCGAAATTCGGATGTCGCCGTTTTGCCGTGCGTCGAGTCAACCCGTACACGTGCCTGGCCGCTGAATTCGGCACTTGGGTTCAACGGCTGATTGACGCGAGTTACCTCATCCGGCCAATGGCCATCCAAAAGTGCCAGATAAGTTTTGCGGGCCCGCGGATCGGCCAACGCCTCTGCAAGCTGCCGCCGGGCCGGCTGCGAGCGCGCAACCAAAAGTGCACCGCTCGTGCCCCGATCCAGTCGATGCGCTAGTTCAAGATATTCGTTTGGGCGAGCAGCTCTAAGACATTCGATCAATCCGAAATCCACGCCGCTACCCGCATGAACCGCCATATCGGGTGGTTTGTCCATGAGTAGATAATCGGGAGCCTCGCTGATGATGGCGCTCGTCGCACGCTCGATCATATTGTCGGGTGGCCGGGGTTTTTCCGGACCAGCGGTCTGGGACCGAGTTCGTAACGGCGGCAGCCGTATTTGATCGCCCGCCGCTACACGCGTCGAGGGCCGCACACGACCTCGGTTGACGCGCACCTCACCACTGCGGATTATCTTGTAAACAAAAGATTTCGGTACACTCTTGAGCTGACGACGCAGAAAGTTATCGAGCCGCATGCCCGCGTCGGACTGGTGTACTTCGAGATAGCGAACTTGAGGTTGCACGATGCGGTGATTACACTAGTATTGCGATAGTTAGGCTATATGCATTGGCGTAGCCCTGTTCTGACATCCAGCGTTCTCGCTTAGGTGCGGTAATACTTGCGCCAAGTTAGCACTTACGCCGGTGGCGCCCAAGCCGGATCGCAGACGAACACAATCCCGATTACAACCATTCAAGCGCTCCTGCCTCATGCATCGCCATACGACCGCCAGCGATCACCCAAATGCTTCGGCTTATGTCGGAAACACCCTAGGTGTACGCGGCCCGGTATGCGGCAGTCGAGCGCCGCTCGGAAACCAAATCCATGAAACGAATTCTCATCAACGCAACCCAGCCAGAAGAGCTGCGAGTTGCCATAGTCGACGGACAGAAGCTGCATGACCTAGACATTGAGGTTGGCGATCGTGAACAGCGAAAAGCCAACGTCTACAAGGGCAAGGTTACCCGAGTAGAGCCCAGTCTCGAAGCTGCCTTCATTGATTATGGCGGCAATCGTCACGGATTCCTTCCCCTCAAGGAGGTTGCCCCCGAATACCTCCAAAATAGCGGCAACGATAACGTCAAGAAGGTCCTGCAGCAGGGTCAGGAACTCATCGTTCAAGTCGAGAAAGAAGAACGTGGCACCAAAGGGGCGGCGCTAACAACCTTCATCAGTTTGGCCGGACGCTACCTTGTTTTGATGCCGAACAGCCCGCGTGCCGGTGGGGTATCGCGTCGCATCGAGGGCGCCGAACGCGAACAGCTGCGCGAGACACTCCACCAAGTCAACGCACCCCGAAACATGGGGGTGATTGTGCGTACCGCGGGCATTGGACGTCAGGCCGAGGAACTTCAATGGGATCTGGACTATCTGGTTGATGTCTGGAATGCCATTCGACAAGCCGCCGCATCGCGCGCGGCACCGTTTCTCGTGTATCAGGAATCCAACATCATTATCCGCGCGCTGCGCGATTATCTGCGTGACGATATCGGTGAGGTCGTAATCGATGATCGCGATATCTACAACACCGGGCATGATTTCATGCGTCAGGTCATGCCCGGCTCCCTGAATAAACTCAAACATTACGACGACAACGATACTCCGCTGTTTTCACGGTTCCAGGTTGAATCCCAGATCGAGTCGGCATTCGAACGTAAGGTGCAACTGCCGTCCGGGGGCTCGGTTGTAATTGACCACACCGAAGCCATGACCTCCGTCGACATTAACTCGGCGCGTGCGACTAAAGGCGGCGGCATCGAGGAAACCGCATTCAACACCAATCTGGAAGCGGCAGAGGAAATCGCTCGGCAGTTACGAATCCGCGATCTGGGCGGTTTGGTTGTGATTGATTTTATCGACATGGATGACACCAAACACCAGCGAGAAGTCGAAAATCGGCTTCGTGATTCCGTGCAGGTTGATCGTGCGCGTGTTCAGCTCGGCCGTATCTCGCGATTCGGGTTGCTGGAAATGTCACGCCAGCGTCTCAAGCCGTCATTGTCTGAACATGCCAGCCAAGTTTGTCCGCGCTGTATGGGGCTTGGCACGGTGCGCAACGTTGCATCGCTGTCTCTCTCCCTGCTCCGTGTGCTTGAAGAAGAAACCACCAAACCCGATACCGGTCGTGTCGTACTCCAAGCCCCCGTGGATGTCGCCAGTTTTCTCTTGAACGAAAAACGCGGGGAGCTGGCCGATCTCGAAAAACGCGCTAAAACACAGGTAATGGTGGTGCCCCACGCCTCACTGGTGACACCGCACTACGAAATACAAAGGGTTCGCCGCGAGACCATCGCCTCAGAGTCCGAAGACACGCTGAGTTATACGCTCGCCACCGCCATGCCGGAAACCAATGCTGACCCGGAACCCATGCAGCATGGAAAAAAGGCCCGTGAAAAACCCGCAGTGAGCCGCATTAGCCGACCCGACGCCCCTCAGGTTTCACATGCGAATAAATCGGCACCGGGGTTGCTCGCATCACTGCCAGAATCGTGGCAAGCGGTGCGCGTGACCATCAAAAAGTTCCTCGGCGCCGAGCCGTCTGACGGTAGTGCTGAAAATCATAACGTTACACACAACCGGCAGATCAAAGACAGTCAAACGTATACCACCAACGCATCAACAACCAGCACCAGGCACCGGCACGATGTGTCAAACGCCACCGCTGGCGCTGCATCACAAAACGAACAACGCCAGAGCAGCAGCACTAACAACAGCAACAGTAGCCGCGGCAACCGTCGCGGAGGGCGTAATCGGCGTGGCGGGCGCAACCGGCAATCGAATTCGAATCAGACCGACCAAAGCAATGCAAGCTCCGCGGTCAATGATGGGACCACCAATAAAAACCAATCCGGATTCTCATCAAACAACACCTCATCCAAATCAAGCGATAAAACCAGCGACACAGGGCAGAAAACCACTCCAAAAAACAATACGAACAAAAGCAGGAATAAGAATCAAAAACCTGACAACGCGTCATCCCCCCCGTCAGAGACACGCAAGGTAGACAATCGGTCAACCGAGACAAATGCGGCGACGCACGATCAGCACGAAACCGATCAAATCAGTGCTGAGGTTCCCCAAGAAAACACGACACAAAACGATACCAACTCGACCGACGACCAGAACCCCAATAAAGGCTCGAGCCGCTCTCGCCGACGTCGGCGCGGTGGTCGAGGTCGGCGCGGTGGTCGCGGCCGGTCGAATACCAATACCGCTAACCAGACCGAATCTCAAACTCAGGCCAACCAAACCAATGGCGAAGAGGTCTACAGTCAAACTCCAAGCGAAAGCGAGCAGAACAAAGCAGTACGCAAACCGTCTGAGGCAAATGAATCCGGGGTCAATGAAACCGGCCAAGTGCACACCGGAACTGCGTCTGAACCATCAACAGCTGGAGATGAAACATCAAAAGCGCGCAAACAACGCCCTAGGCGCAGCAACAAGACAGCGTCTAATAGCCATTCGACCGATACTGCAGACAATACATCGGCCACTGAAGACAGCAGTTCCGGTGGCTGGTCTGCCATAGAGGCCAGCAACAACGCCCGCCAAGCCTCCGGAGACCCAAAAACCGCAAACAAAGATCCAGTNNGATCCAGTATCGGCAAATGAATCAGCCGACAAACCTTCGGCTTCTTCGACAAACGAGCACAGTTTACGGGCCCACACAAAAGAAGATGGCAAGAAAAACAGCGGTGAGCTAAAACAAGTTGAAACTCGCACCACCGGCAACGGCAACGACGATGCCACTACTGAATAAAACGTTTTAGCCGAGTCGCAATTTCAAGACCTACGCCTCTCAACCAAGGCGAGATTGTAATACCTTAATCAGGGCATCGGTACCGTCATTGACGAGCGCAAAAACCTGATCAAAACCTTCAGGGCCGCCGGCATAAGGGTCTGGTACCCCGGGGGGATACCTGCTTGCCTCGTAACACCAATCAGTAAATAGGGAAATCCGCTCCGTCGATAACTCATTTGCAATCGCCAAACTCTGCAGATCGGCGAGGTTTTCGTTATCCATAGCCAAAACGTAGTCGGTCGTCGCGAGATCGGCAACCGTGACTTGACGGGCCCGAAGGTCGTCGATCGATATGCCGTGGAATTTTGTCGTGGCGCGCGCTCGCCTGTCAGGCGCGGCACCCAAGTGCCAATCGCCAGTTCCCGCTGAATCGACCTGAATGCGGCCGGCGAGTCCGGCTGCGTGGATCTTGGCACGCAACACGCCGTGCGCCGTGGGTGAGCGGCAGATATTGCCTAGGCAAACAAAGAGTACCGAAACTTTATTTTTCATCGGGTTCCAAGCTGTTGCATTGCAGAGTAAACGCGCTCGAGATCGGCTTCGACATCGACACCCGGGCCCGGCAAAACACAGGCGTCTACTACGCTCATGGTTTGACCGATGGTCAACGCTCTGAGTTGTTCCAGTTTTTCTTGAGTTTCCAACTCAGCAACGGGGGCTGCTGAGAGGCGGCGAAGTGCCGCGACGCGGTACGCGTATATTCCGATATGCCGGCGCGCCACCTCTGGTTTCTGATGCCCCTCTCCATCACGATTATATGGAATGGCAGCCCGGCTGAAATAAAGCGCCCGACCCTGACCGTCCCGCACCACCTTAACCACCTCAGGACTCAACCAAGCATCGACCTCGGCTATTGGCGCCGCAGCGGTCGCAAGATCCGCTGCCTGATCGTTTGTCAAAGTCTCGGCGACCTGTCGAACCAGAGCCGGCGGCATCAACGGCTCGTCGCCCTGCACATTCACCACAACCTGATTATCAGGCCATTGAGACCTCTCGGCCAACTCGGCGATACGATCCGTGCCGGAGGCGTGATCAGCGCGAGTCATTGCAGCTTTGGCGCCCGCTTGATGGGCGGACTCGGCCACTTGTTCATTATCAGTCGCGACTTGCACCTCCCAACCGCAACGCAAGCTGGCAAGAACGGTATGCGCGATCAGGGGTCTGCCATCGATCATACGCAACATCTTGCCGGGCAGCCGAGTACTACCGAAGCGGGCTGGGATAACGATGATCGGCGGTCGTTCCATATCAATTGCGAATAGTGTGGATTTCTGTCTCGATAGCATTCATAAGGTCATCCTGAACCTCATCCGCAAACTGGATGGACACCACTATGGACCAAGCACGCTCAGCCTGACTCGAGGGCCACTTCACGGCATCCTTATCGGTCATCAAAACCGGCAACTCTGAAGCCAACAATTTCGACGGCGGCTGACTGTGGTCACCGGGCCGGTATGCCTTGTATACGATATTTGCGTGATCGAGTCGTGAAAAAAATCGCTCCGGATGGGCAATACCCGCCAACGCGGCAACTGGCGACCCGGAAAATGCTGCCAGCGGGCGGCGCTCTCCCGTCGCTAGATTGCGAGGCATTTCAGGAACCAGAATGAAATCACGATCCGGACCTTGCGAGAGTACCCGGTTGACGCTTGTCAGGCGGGCCACCGGCTCACGCAGTGGACCAGCCGGTAGACACCAGCCGTTACCGAACCCGCGTTCGGCGTCAACCAGCGCAATCTCGAACCGGCGCGCCAAGCGTCTATGTTGTAGTCCGTCGTCAGCCAATATTACGTCAACGTTGTTCACATTAATTAAATAACGCGCGCCGCGCACTCGATCAGGATCAACAACCACGGGCAGGCCCGTTCGACAAGCAATCATTACGGGTTCGTCACCTGCCAAGGCCGCATCGGTGTCCGGCATCACGCGCATTGGAAATAGAGTCCTGCGAGCCTTTGCCGCGCCGTAGCCGCGCGCCACAATGCCCACACGCCAGCCGCGCGCGGTCAGTAACCTGGAGAGTTTCATAACCATGGGTGTTTTGCCGTTGCCGCCAATATCTATATTGCCGACAACGACGACCGGCGTCCCAACACCGTAGCTTGTGAGCCAGCCATTATCGTAAGCCCGATTTCGTAACGCCATGACACCCGAATAGAGATAACCCAATGGCTTCAGAGCGGTCGATGGATCGCTGTCGTACCAGTGTTTTTGAAGCCCATGCCTGATCACGCGTTCTCACGACCAAACTGGCTTTCATACAGATTTTTATAGACACCGCCACGGGCCAGCAGGGATTGGTGTGTGCCCGCATCGACTACGCAGCCTTCGTCTAACACCAGAATCTGATCTGCATGAGTAATTGTCGACAGGCGATGGGCGATGACAAACGTAGTTCGATCGGCCATGAGGTCGGCCAAAGCGGCCTGAATGGCGCGTTCACTATCACTGTCGAGCGCGGATGTGGCTTCATCCAAAAGCAGGATAGGCGCATCCTTCAAAACGGCCCGCGCGATGGCAAGTCGCTGGCGCTGACCGCCCGATAGGCGCAGACCATTTTGCCCCACCTGGGCGTCATAACCGCCCGGCAAACTGTTGATGAACTCGTCGGCGCGGGCTCGTTTTGCTGCGTTCACCACGGTCTCGCGACTAGCGCCTGCAAGCGCACCGTAGGCAATGTTCGCGGCCACTGTATCGTTGAAGAGTACGACATCCTGCTCGACAAGTGCGATATTGCGCCGCAGATCAGCCAGTGGGAGCTCGCGCGTGTCCACGCCGTCGACACTAATGTGTCCGTCGATTGGGTCATGAAAACGTGGAAGCAACGACACGAGCGTCGACTTGCCGCTGCCAGAGCGCCCTACGATGGCTAGCGTCTGTCCAGCGTCTACTTTTAGATCAATACCGCGCAAGACATTGATTGAGGTCTCGGGATAACAAAACCAGACATTTGAGTAAGCAATATGCCCTGTGGCCCGGTTCAACGGGATATTGCCTCCGGCACTCTCTGCTGGCTGATCAAGAAACGCAAAGATAGCACTGGCTGCAGCCATACCGGACTGGAGCAAAGCATTGACCTTAGTCAGGTGTTTGACTGGGCCCATAAGCCCAATCATCGCGCCAAAATAAGTTGCAACATCACCGGAACTCATCACGCCGCCTCCGGTATTGTGCACTGCCATAGAGACGACGAAAGCCACTGCCACTGCCCCCAGAATCTGGGTTACGGGCACGCTCGCCGCACTCGTGGCCGCTTTACGCGTAGCCATTCGCCGGTTGTGATCATTGGTTTTTCGAAACGTTGCCGACTCGGCTTGCTGTCCGGAGAATATCTTGATAACCCGTTGCGATTTCAGGGCCTGCTCGCTGAGATGTGTGATGTCGCCCATGGAACTTTGAATCCGTTCGCTGTAACGTCTAAAACGCCGCGCCACGGCGGCAAGAACCCAAGCGATTGGAGGGACCACGGCGAGTGTGATCAACGTCAACGACCAATTGATCCAGAACATCAGCCCCAGAAAACCAATAATCCGTAGCGAGTCCTGGATCAGGAATGTGATGGCGCGGGTGGCGGCGCCACGCAGTTGATCGGTGTAGTACGTGAGTTGAGCAGTAATGCGGCCGGTAGTCTGACGATCAAAGAAACTGCTGGGCAGCATCAGACTATGCCCAAACAAATCCTGCCGAATCCAGAACACTACCCGGTTGGCGATAACTTCCAAGCCGTAATTGCTCAAAAATCCAGCGACACCGCGGACACAAAAAAGCAACAGGATAAAAACCGGCAGCCAGCGAATCACCCATGGGTCGCGATTGACGATGCCACCGTTCAACAGGGGTTTTAGCGTATAGACAAGCGCCGTATCCGTCGAGGCATAAACCACCATCGCCAGCCCGGCAGCGCCAAGCGCCATTCTGTAGTGCCAAGTATAGGCCAGTAACCGTGGATAGATTCGCCGCATCGATTCATGATCGGCCGTATCGACTGTCGTCAAACACCTAACCTTTGATATTGGCGGTTCGTTATTCAGACAACCGCGAAAACCTGATTGATGGCATTGTAAGGTAATGGCCTACGTGACCATTGCCACGCTTGACAATAGTCGAGGTGCCAGTTTGATAAATTATTCGATTGCCCACTCGAAGCGTGATGGCTCCGTCATTTGCCGTATCCACACTTTAAACTTGATAGGACCGCAAACGTCGAAAAACGACCGACACGGTGAATCCCCCAATGTTATGTCAGCTGGAGGAGATGGTCACAAAACGGCTTTCAGTGGCCTCCAAAATATCTTCGAACTCAATGTGCAGCTGCCATGATGCGGTACAACGGGCCCATCGTCGGCTAGATTGGGCTCGTCCTCAACCTGAGGTCGCCCCTGATATGAGTTGATCTGACATCAACTCAATCCTCGGCTGCAGATCTGGTGCGTTTAATCACAGCGCAGCGGCTAGACACGGCCGTCATCGCTTTTAGACGATAAAGCGCGAGCTCCTAACGTATCGCCTCCGGCAAAAAGCCACGCAGCCCCTACCATGTGAACCTCTTCATTATATGGGACAAGCCATAACGATATTGGTGGAATAAACCGACACAGTCGTACACTGCGGGGCCGGCTATTGGGATAAGCTACAGCATACACCCCAGCCAGAGTCTCGGCGCCAACAGAAACACCGTGGCAAACCATCACAGAGCCAGCTCCTAAACAAGTGATAGACAATCACGATCGCTGACACGGTAACAAGCGACAGCGCGTGGAGAACGCGCGCCAGTGCAACTGAGACGAGTACGCAGCGCGTGACGTAACGCATAATTTCATTGTTTTAACAAGTATTCAGCGTCGCGAGGCCCAGTAAATAAAGCTGTGTGTTGAATCATGCTATTGCCCCCTAGAAGCATGCCATGGCGAAACATAAGCAAGACGTGATCGGTGCCGAGTTGTTAGATCAATTACGGGGCGGCCGGGACGCAAGCACTGGGTTTGAATCCAACCGTTTAATAGGCGATCAAAAACATGATCGGCGAGGAGCGGATTGTGCTGGATATTCCGGGCGACCGCTACGGCGCTTTTGATCCAGCGCTGATACCCAAGTACCGGCGCCAATTGCTCGATTTCGACGACATGCGGGCCGTGAGCACCCGCGATAGCCAAGCGCACGTGGGCGAGCTCTATGGCGTCGAGCTANNCATTGTCTATTTCGATGCCTTACGCGTGACAATACGGGACGAAGACTTGGTACGGATCAAGTCTGTCTATTGGGCGATCGGCGTGCGCTGTTGCGGGCACAAGGAAGTGCTCGGGCTGTGGATCGAGCAAACCAAAGGCGCCAAGTTCTGGAGGCGGGTGATGACCGAACTCAGGAACCGAGGCATAACCGACATCCTGATTGCCGTGGTGGACGGCCTGGAAGGCTTCCCCGGGGCCATGACCGCCGTATTTCCGGAGACGGTGGTTCAGACGTGCCTTGAGCACGTGATCCGTTATTCGATGGCGTTCGAACCGATCGATAAGTCAGTCCGCGGCAGCGGCCCTGAATGAGTTCGACAACAGCCCGTGGGGCAAGAAATACCTGCCGATCGTGCAAAGCTTGCGGTGTTACTGAGAACAGATCATCCCGTTCTTAGCGTTCTCACCCGTAGCGCGGAAATTGATTGATACAACCCATGCGATTGAAACTCCGAACAGCACAGTGCGACGCACGGTTCGAAGCCAGGGCCATTTTCCATATGGCGAGGCAGCCGCCAAATTGATCTATTTGTCACCGCGCCAGGTCGCAGCCAAGTGGCAAAGTCCACCATCGGCGTGGCTTAGGGCCAAAACGTAATTGGCAAGTCCAGTCCCCGAGTTAATTCGAACTCGACGCATGAATTTAATTCAAAGACTCACACACAAAGTTTGGGTAAGCCCCGCTCTGACGAGAATGCCAACCATCGAGGGCACCTGCCGCTTTGGCTGCATGACTCGAACTGACATCCCCCGCGTGCCAGACTCCAACATCAAACGCCCCACAACACCTTTGGCTTCGACGAGAACAACTCAGTACGCTTACACCTCTAGCCTGCCAGCTCATCTTTATCGGCGGCTCTGATTCGCCCGTCGTCAAGCGACCAGACAGCTTCGGTGCGACATGCCAGTGCTCGGTCGTGGGTAGCCAAAACTAGGCTGGTGTTCATCGATGCGTTCAACGCTAGCATGGTGTCGAATACCTGGTCGGCGGTGCGGTGATCCAAGTTGCCGGTTGGTTCATCGGCGATGATGGCCGCAGGCCGGGTAATCAGTGCCCGGGCAACAGCGGCTCGCTGTCGCTCTCCGCCAGACAATTCGGACGGTTTGTGCTCGGTCCGGTCACCGAGTCCGACTCTCTCGAGCACGACACGTGCCTCGGCCAGCGCCTTCGAAACCGGCGCGCGCCGCACAAATAGCGGCATGGCCACATTCTCGGCCGCGGTGAATTCAGGCAACAGATGATGAAACTGGTAGATGAACCCGAGTTTCTGGTTACGCAATGTGCCGCGCGCGGCGTTGGATAGCCGCATGATGTCCTGACCGGCAATTTCGACCCGACCAGCTGTGGCGGTATCCAGCCCGCCCAGCAGATGCAGGAGCGTGGATTTGCCGGACCCCGAGGTGCCGACAATCGCTACCCGGGCCCCTGGTGCAACATCCAAATCGAGACCGTTCAAAACCGTCAAAGGCTCTTTTACTCCGGCATACCGCTTAACCAGTCCACGACAGGCGATGATCGAGTGAGTGGACGTTGGTCTCTCATCGGCGTCACTCATAGCGAAGCGCCTCGGCTGGTTGTACGCGCGACGCGCGCCATGCTGGATACAACGTTGAAATAAACGAAAGCCCCAGAGCCAGCGCCGCGATCTTGATGACTTGCGGAACGGCGACCTGCCCCTTCAATTGGGTGATGTAATATACATTGGCCGACAAAAATTGCGTGTGCAGCAAAGCTTGAAGTGCCGGCACTATGTCCTGCATGTAGACCGACAACAGTACGCCCAAGATAACGCCCAGGATGGTGCCAACGACACCGATCATCATGCCTTGAATCATGAAGATCACCATCACCGAACGCGGTTTCAAACCTAGCGTGCGCAAAATCGCAATGTCACCCTGCTTGTCGGTGACTACCATCACCAACATTGAAACTACGTTGAATGTTGCCACGGCGATGATCAGGCTGAGAATAATGAACATCATGGTTTTCTCGGTGCCGATCGCCTGAAAGAAGTTTTTGTGTTGTTGGGTCCAGTTGGTCACGCGAAACCGATATGCCAGAGAGTTCGAGAGTTTCTGCGCAACTTCGGGCGCCTTGAAAATATTTTTGAGTTTCAGACGCAGCCCGGAAGCTCCGGGCCCCGTCTGGTAGAGCGTGGCCGCGTCATTCATGGCCACCATGACCAAACCGCTGTCGTATTGATACATGCCGACATTGAAGATGCCGCTGACAGTAAATTGACGAAAACGCGGCACAATCCCGGCAGGCGTCACGTTGGCTTTAGGCACCATGAGCGTAATGTGGTCACCCACGCCCACCCCCAGCTGGCCCGCCAGCGCACTGCCGATGACAATGTTGTACTTGCCTTTTTTCAACGACTTCAACGAGCCGGATACCATGTGCCCGGCCACACTGGACACGTTACGCTCGCGTTCCGGGACCACCCCGCGGATCCGCACACCTTGAATGGCGCGTCCATTCTTGACCATACCCTGGCCCTGGACATAAGGCGCCGCCCCAACAACCTGCGGGAACCGTTTGTCGACCTGGGTGCGGAGTTTTTGCCAGTGCTGTATCGGCCCTGCNNACCGACAGCACCGTGATCAGCAACATGACCGCCAATGCTATACCGCCGATCGAAATGGCCGAGATGAACGAAATAAAGTGAGTGCGCCTACGCGCGCGGGTGTAGCGCAGACCGACAGCGAGTTCGAGTGGACGGAACATAATGCGCATTTAAGCATATCCAAGCCAGCCACCGATCAAAACACATCCTCATTAGCGTGCAACGCCCAATTGGCGTGACGAAACGCTTTCGCCTTATGGGATAATAGGGTGTTATATGACAAGCATCGATAGGCAAGTAAAAACGGTTAGCGCACTTGCGCCACCCGCGACGCATGCGGGCGAACGGGCGCGATGGTCAGGACTCGACGGCACCGCCAGCGCACTGGCGCTGGCACGCGCAGCCGAGCGCGATGATTCGCTATGTCTGGCCGTCGTAGCCGATGAACAACAGGCCTACCGACTGGAAGACGCACTCGGGTTCTTTGCTCCGGACAGTCTGACAATCCGCCATTTCCCGGACTGGGAAACCCTGCCCTTTGACGTCTTTTCGCCACACGCCGATATCGTCTCCAAGCGGTTGGCATTGATGGCCGAACTGCCTCAGTTAACCCATACCATCGTCATCGTCGCGGCCGACACCTTGCTGCAGCCGCTGCCCCCGCAATCCTTCGTCGATGCGCGTGCTGTTTCATTCACCACCGGGCAGTCGCTGGATTTTCATGAGCTGCGCGAGCGTCTCGCGGCAGCCGGCTATGCCGGCGTCTCAGAAGTCCGCACGCACGGCGAATTTGCCGTGCGCGGCGCAGTCATGGACTTGTTTCCTATGGGTGCCGAACAGCCCTATCGGCTGGATCTGTTCGACAATGAAATCGAAAGTATCCGGGCGTTCGACCCGGACACCCAGCGCTCGACCCACAAACTTGACTCCGTGCGCCTGCTTCCGGCACGCGAATTTCCGCTGGACGACGCGGCCATCCAGTCGTTTCGCAGCCGCTATCGTCAGACATTTGCCGGAGATCCATCGAAAAGCCTGATCTACGCTGACATCTCGCGCGGCGTGCCGCCGGGTGGCATCGAGTCTTATCTGCCTTTGTTCTTTGAGCAGACCGCATCGGTGCTTGACTATATCTCTGATTCGGCGCGTGTATTTGAGATTGGCGATGTTGACACGGCCTTGAACCACGCTTGGCAAAGCGTGGAGTCACGCTACCAACAACGTGCCGTGAATCCCGACCGGCCGCTCTTACCGCCGGCTGATGCCTTCTGGTCGCCGGGCGCTATCCGCCAGGCGCTCGATTCGCGCGTGGCGGCGCGCCTATTGCCTGATGACGACGACGCTGATGTCAAATTCGATTTTGAATCCGTGCCGACCCTCACTGGAACCGACGCTGCCGCCACCGATCGCGCGACACGACAGTTCATCGACAACTTCGAGGGCCGGGTGCTTATTACCGGCGATTCCGCCGGCCGCCGCGAAGCATTGTCGGACTGGTTGAAAGGCCTCGGCTTAACACCATCGCGGGTAGCTGGGTGGCAGGAATTCATCGGCCAGAACAAACACATTGCAGTGACCACCGCCCCGCTGGAAGCGGGTTTCGTCCTACCGAATGACGGACTGGCGCTGGTGGCCGAAAACCAACTCACTGGTGCCAAACCACCGACCAAGAGACGCCGCCAGCGGCCCGCGCGGGATCCCGAAACCGCCATCCGCGAACTCAACGACTTGTCGCCCGGGGCCCCGGTCGTGCATCAGGACAACGGTGTCGGCCGCTATCGCGGCCTGCAGAAACTCTCTGTAGGCGGCGTCGAGAATGAATTCGCGACCATCGAATATGCCGACGGGGACTTGCTTTACGTGCCGGTCGGCTCATTGCATCTTGTTCATCGCTTTACTGGTGGCGACGCCGACACCGCACCGCTCCATCGGCTGGGCAATGACCGCTGGGCCAAGGCCCGCAAAAAAGCCGCTAAGCGGGCTCGCGATACCGCTGCCGAACTGCTTGAAATCCAGGCTCGTCGCGCCGCGCGTCAAGGTACGTCGCTGGTTGCCGACCCCGACGACTACGCCCAGTTCGCCGCCGAATTTCCTTTCACTGAAACGCCAGACCAGCAACGGGCCATCGACGATGTATTGGCCGATTTAGCCGCTGCCACGCCTATGGACCGTGTGATCTGCGGCGATGTCGGCTTCGGCAAGACTGAAGTAGCCTTGCGTGCGGCATTCACTGCCGTCAACGCCGGCTATCAGGTGTGTGTTCTGGTACCGACCACCCTACTGGCCCAGCAACATGATCAGAGCTTCCGCGACCGTTTTGCCGAATTGCCGGTGCGTGTCGGCGCCCTTTCGCGTCTTCGCACGGGTAAGCAGCGCGAACAGATGATGGCCGAAATGGCAGACGGCCGAATGGACATCGTCATCGGTACCCACCGTTTGCTGCAAAAAGACGTCCGCTTCAAGCAACTGGGCTTGTTGATCGTGGACGAGGAACATCGTTTCGGCGTTCGGCACAAGGAGCGCATCAAGAACCTGCGCGCTCAGGTCGATCTGCTCACGCTCACTGCGACCCCAATACCGCGGACCCTGAACATGAGTCTGTCGGGCCTTCGCGATTTGTCGATCATCGCAACCCCACCCGACGCCAGGCTGGCGATCCAGACATTTGTCTCGCGCTACGATAGTGCACTAATTCAGGAAGCAGTCAGTCGCGAAATGCGCCGTGGCGGCCAGATTTATTACTTGCACAACCAAGTACGTGATATCGAGCGCAAGGCCCGTGAGCTGGCTGAAACCGTGCCCGAGGCCCGGATCCGAATTGCCCACGGCCAGATGCACGAGCGTGATCTCGAGTCTGTGATGCTGGACTTCTACCACCGGCGTTTCGACATCCTGTTGTGCACAACGATTGTCGAATCCGGCATCGACGTGCCGAGCGCAAACACCATCATTATCGACCGGGCCGATACGTTTGGTTTGGCCCAGCTTCACCAACTGCGCGGCCGGGTCGGCCGCTCTCACCACCGCGCCTACGCCTATCTGCTGACACCTATCGACGACACTATGACGCCGGATGCAGAAAAACGACTGGATGCTCTGAGCTCGATGGGAGATCTTGGGGCGGGCTTCGCGCTGGCCACCCACGATCTGGAAATACGCGGCGCGGGCGAACTCCTCGGCGAAGGCCAGTCCGGCCAGATCGCCGAAGTCGGATTCGACCTCTATCGCCAGATGCTCGATCGTGCAACTAATGCCTATCGCAGCGGCGAAGTACCGGATGCCGATGCAGATGCCCTACCTATAGCCACCGAAGTGGACTTGGGCAGTACGGCACTGTTACCCGACGATTACATTCCCGATGTGCATATGCGGCTGGTACTCTATAAACGCATCAGCAGTGCCAACACTGCCGATGAGCTTCGCAGCCTAAAGGTCGAGTTGATCGATCGCTTCGGCCTGTTGCCCGAGCCAGCCGAGACCCTGCTGGCAGCAGCCGCATTGCGACTTCCAGGACAGAGCTTGGGCTTGTCCAAACTGGAAGCCGGCCCTGATGTCGGCCGGTTGCATTTCGGCACCTCCGGCCGCGTAGACGCCGAAGCTTTGATTGGTCTGATTCAATCCGAACCCGAATCGTTCCGGCTCGAAGGCGACGCCCGGCTGGTATTCTTCGCCGAGATGCCGGATGTGGCCACGCGGGCGCACAAACTATCCGAGCTCATGAATCGGCTGGGTGCAACACCGCCTGCGCCTTTGGCCGAGCTAGGTTTTAGTGAAGCGCCGCTGATAGAGGCCGCTGAAGCTTGAGAAAAGCTATGATTTATGCTGAGCGCAGGATTAATTATTGTCGGCGCCGTGTCGGAACAATTGGCTTACGGGGCGATCCTCTGTGGCACGATCTGTCTGTTGCTGGCTGATCTGTCTCTGCACTTCGGCACGCAGGTTGCCCAATTCCTTGAGCGTCAAGATCACGGCCTCGATCCGCTCCTGAGGCCATTCTTGGACATACTCAGGCACACTGCCATCATTGGCACTCATCGCTGCATCTATCGCTAGGGCATCGGCACGGTGACGCTCAAAGCGTTCAAGATCAGGTAGCACCTCGGCCAGCGCCGAGCGTTTGACGGAAAGACCACCGATATCTACTGCGTCATCGGTATTATTCGCTGGGATATCAGACATCGCACCAGTGAAAAAGTAGGTTAATTAATTTTCGTATTTTGGGTGGTGTTGGCCACTGCCTTTTACAATAGCTAAATATATTCTTTTGATAAGACGCTGCACTTAAACCTTTTCAGACCTTGCCATCTCAGAGAACACAATGCTCAAGATACTTACCTTCGATACCGATTACGTTCTTGCCTTGGCAGTCGACGGCCCGATCAGTGGGGAAGACGTCAAGATTGTGGTCGACGCAGTCGAGGATCGGCTGGAGCGCCACGACTCATTGCAGGTCTATGTCGAACTCCATGGCCTGGGCGGCGTTTCGGTGCGCTCCATGCTTCAGGATCTCAAACGCGCCCTGAAGCACTGGCGCCGGTTCAGACGCTTTGCCCTGGTCACTGACAACCGCTGGCTCGCCAAGGGCGGTCCGTTGGTCAACCGTTTGTTCAGCGGTGTCGAATTGGGCATCTATCCATTTGCGGATAAAACTGATGCCACTTCATGGATCAAACAACAGCCCGATTCAGCCTGATCTGATAAGGTTTTTGGATCAAGCACAACCTTATAGTTGGTGCTCGAATGAACACCAATCCTTTAATAAAACAACATAATATTTCGTAGGTTGCCACTACAGCATGGCAACCGCAGCACCGACGACGGCTTCGGCATCGATGGCGGCACGTTCCAGGCGTGTTCCGATCTGACCATGGATTGTGTCATTGCCGGTACGGCCAGCGGCACCGTTGACCACAATGCCAAGACAGCCGTAGGCGATACCAAGTTCGCGTGCCAACCCGGCTTCGGGCATCCCAGTCATACCGACAATGTCACAACCGTCGTTGGCCAATCGATTGATTTCGGCAGCAGTTTCGAGCCTCGGCCCCTGGGTCACGCCATGGACACCATAGTCCTCGACTGATATGCCGGCATAGTGTGCACCTTCGACCAATGCCTGCCGTACCGAGCGACTGTAGGGGTAGGTAAAATCAACATGATCCAGCGCGCCACGACGGTCATCGTCGTAAAACGTCTGTGTACGGCCCCAAGTGTAGTCGATGATTTGATCCGGCACGACAACTTGCCCAGGCGTCATGGCAGACGTTATACCGCCCACGGCGGCAACGCCAATAACCGACTCGCAACCAAGATCGTATAGAGCCCTGAGATTGGCGCGATAGTTGATTCGGTGCGGGGCAATACGGGGTTCGGGACCGTGGCGCATGAGAAAAAACACGTCGCAGCCGGCCAGTCGGCCACGCGACAACGGGCCGGACGGCCGGCCGAAAGGCGTTTTAGGATGGCTAGTGCGTACATCCGCCAATCCGGCGCACTGGGCCAGAGCGGATCCGCCGATAATGCCGACAGGAATAGTCACGTGTTGGTGTTCGTGGCCAAGGCCCAAATACTCCGCAGCTGGCGGAAATAGCCACAATAGTCCATGCCACCGCCAAACACATAGTTATCGGCGACCTGAGCGCCCACAATGTCAACGGACACCTCCGGCACTCGGCGATCATGTTGTTTGTCGAGTAGTGTTGCCGTGGTTAGCGATGCCACACTCTGGGCGCGCAGGGTACTTTGAATCGCCGCCAAGGTGTGGCCTTCGTCGACGATGTCATCGATTACCAACACATGGCGGCGAGCCAGGTCGGTTTGCGGGCTGACTTTCCAGCTTAAATGCCCCCCTTGGATAGTATTGGCATAGCGTGTGGCGTGCAGATAATCCAGCTCGAAGGCAAATTCCAGCTGTTCGGTGATCCGCACTGTCGGCACCATGCCGCCGAGCATGACACTTATGATCACCGGATTGGCACCGGCAAGTTCGGTTTTGATTGACTCGGCCATGCGCCTGTAACACATATCAAGCTGTTGCTCTGACAACACCGGCGATGCCTTTTCGTAAGCCGACTCGGCTAGTTCATGCAAACTAGGTTTTGTTTCAGGAGGGGTCATGACTACCAAGCCTTTTGGGTGAACGAACAGGGACCAGCGACAAGTCGGTAAACGGCAGTTCCCGCCGTAAATGTAGCTTGCCAGAGCCCAATTGATCTCTGCTGGTCGTTGGTTGCGCAGGTTACCGGCCCTAAATTCATGATCATGAACACGCTCATTGGTGTTGCGACAAAACCAATTGCGGAGTTTATCGCTATGAATGTCGAACTATTGTCTAGTATTAGAAGCCCTAGAGCCAAGAACGCCCGAACGCGTGACAAGAAGTAGGCCTCAAACCTCGGGCGACAACACGGCAATTGCCTGATGAGCCAGCCCGGCACGTTCACGCCCGGTATCTTCAGCCAACCCAACAGCAACGGCTTGACGCGCGCGAACCGTATCAAGCAAACGGTGTCGGCGATTCTGCGAATCCGCGGTGTCCCGATTCTGAAGCCTATCAGCAGCGCGCCGCGCATTGGCACGATCATGACAGAGCGGCAAAAAATCACAGCCGGCAGCGAGGGCGGCGACAGCCCGTTGATCCGGCGCTCCCGCAACCGCCGCGCCTGCCATGGTCAAATCGTCGCAGATAACCGCACCCTCGAACCCGAGCTGCCCCCGCAAACGATCCTCGATCCAGCGGCTCGACAGGCTGGCGGGGGCCTCATCAACTGCCGGATAGCGCACGTGCGCGGGCATGACCGACTCCAAACCATCCGCAATCAAACGCTCGTATATCGCCATATCAGCATTTAAAGTCGCCGACGGCCGATCATCGACAGGCAATTCACGATGCGAATCACCGACAACCGCCCCGTGACCCGGGAAGTGCTTGGCCGTAGCCGCACTACCAGCGTCCCGCAGGCCGCTAGCAAGCGCTTGGGCCAGTTGCCTCACCGCCGCCGGATTCCCGGACAAGGCGCGATCACCGATTACCTCTGAGCAGAGGCCATCTATGGCCAGGTCAACGACCGGTGCCAGCGGCAGGTCGACACCAGCGGCCACGAGCTCGGCCGCCAAAAGCCAGCCGATATCGGCCGCCGCAGCTATAGCCCATTCCGGGTTCGACTCAAACAGAGGGCCCAGACGGCGCATTGCAGGTAGCCGAGTAAAACCCGCACGAAAACGCTGAACGCGGCCACCCTCGGTGTCAGCAACTATCAATAAACTATCGTCAATCGATCGAATCGACGCAGTAAGGCCCCCAAGTTGAGCCGGATCAACATAGTTGGCTGCAAAAAGAATCACGCCGCCCACCCCGGGATGAGCCAGAAATTCGCGGTCGGCTCGGGTTAGCTCAGTGCCGGCGACATCAACTAACAGGGGTCCTAATGTCATTAGTCCAGCGCCCCAATCTCGCGATTACTCATGTATGTCAACCGGCGTGCCGACAGCCACGCGCTCAAACAGGTCGATCACATCGGCATTAGTCATGCGGATGCAACCAATCGAACCGGGTTGGCTCATGTCGATACTGTCCGGTGTGCCGTGGATGTAGATATAACGTCGCATAGTGTCGACGTTGCCAAACCGATTCACGCCTGGCTCGCATCCGCAGAGCCAGAGGATACGTGTCAGAATCCAGTCCCGCCGCGGGCTCACGGCGGCCAACTCCGGCGAATAGATTTCGCCGGTCGGGCGCCGTCCCTTGAAGACCGTGCCAATTGGTGAGTTAGAACCAATTTTGGCGCGTATCCGATGCGCACCGCGCGGGGTCTGATGACTAGCGTTATGTTCCCCCGCGCCACGAGCTGCGCTCGACACCGGATAAGTGCATACAGTTCCAACGCTCGTAGTCAGGATAAGCCGCTGATGGCCAAGATCGACAGTCAAACGTACGTCGGCAACTTCGTCACGCACGTCACCACCAGCTCGAATATGGTGCCAATGCCAGAGCGTGGTTGTAATAGCGCTCGTCGTCGGTTACTTCCTCACCCAACCACGGTGGCTTCTCGAAATCGTCGTCGGCATGTTCGAGTTCGATCTCGGCCACGACCAAAGGTGCGTTGTCTTCTTCGAAGACATCGATCTCCCATGTGCGACCAGAATATGCGACGAAATGGCGGGTTTTTTTTATTGGCCGCGCAACGCACAGTTGATCGATCATATGGCGGGCATCGGCTAATGGGATCTCGTATTCGTACTCAGCGCGCGTGACACCAATGTCAGCAGATTTTATATTTAAATTAGCTGAGTGGTCATCGATGCGTGCCCGAATCGACGCTGGTCCACGACCACACAGATAGCCCTGCTCGTAGTGGCGCGAGTCATAGCTTCTTTCGCGCCATGAATCGTTCCTTATCAGAAACTTGCGTTCGATTTCCGTTGCCATTTATAAACTCATTCCGGGATTCTGAAAATCCATTTTTTGGATTTGCTCAAGTCCATAGTTTTAAGAACATGCCTTGACGTGTGCTATGGGCGCTCATTGGCGATCTATGCTTGCAGGCGCTTACCGTGCGACACGCTGGATCGGTCAAGATCAAATACCGCAACCGACTCAACGTGCGCCGTATGCGGGAACATATCCGCCACGACCAAACGGCTCAAGCGATAACCGTGGATATGCTCCAGCACCCCGGCATCGCGGGCCAGCGTCGCCGGGTGGCAGCTGCAGTAGACGACCCGTCGCGCTCCGGTCGAAGCCACCAGCGACAGCACCTCGGCTGCACCCGCACGCGGGGGATCAATCACGACATGATCATAGCACCCCGCCCACTCAGGCTCATCGCCGGGCACAAACAGATTGGCATGAAAGTGACGAACATTATCGACGCTGTTGACTGACGCATTGGTACGTGCGCGCTCGACAAGCGCGGCCTCACCTTCGATCGCCGTCACCGAGTGGGCACGCCGGGCCAACGGCACGGAGAGGTTGCCCAACCCGGCAAACAATTCCAGCACATCGTCCTCAGGCCTTATTTCCAGCGCCTCGATAATCACATCAACCAGACGTGCGTTGACCTGTCCATTGATCTGTACGAAGTCACTTGGTGCAAAAAACAGTCGGGCGTCGTGATTGGGCAGGTCATAGTAAAGTGACGGCGAATCAAGGAGCGGTTTGATTGTGCCCTCATCCCCCGGCTGCAGATAGATTGCAAACCCAAAACGGCGACTAAACTCAAGCAGTCGTGCTTGATCGCTATCGGATGGCGGCTCCAATACCCGGAATACAAGGGCTGTAACGTTATCACCCGCGGCAACTTCGATTTGGGGGATGTGCTCACGGATCGATAGACCATCGATGAGTCGTGCCATTTCCGTCAGGCGTTCGCCCACGTCCGGGACCAGTGTATGGCAGCGTTCGAGCTGAGCCAGAAATGACGAGCTACGCTCGCGAAACCCGACCAACGTACCACCTTTTTTGGGGACATATTTCACCCCGAGACGTGCCCTTCGGCGATAGTACCAACCGGGACCGGTGATTGGTGGATTGACAGCCTGCGGACAAACCGCCCCGATACGTTCGAGCGCGTCGAGCACCTGGCTTTGTTTATATTGCGACTGAGCCGCAAGGCTAGCGTGCTGCAATGCACACCCACCGCAGACACCGAAATGGGCACACCGGGGTTCGACTCGATCCGGCGACGGATCGAGAACACGGATCAAATCGGCTTGATCGTAGTTCGGTTTGCGCCGTCTAGGTTGATATTCGACACGTTCGCCCGGCAGCGCATCGCGCACGAAAACCGTTTTACCCGTCGAGTCGTGACCCACCCCCTGAGCTTTATCGGCCAGATCCTCAATCGTGACAGTACCGCGCGGGTAGGACTTGTTACGCCGCCGGACGCGACTCAATTTGAAACCTTAATTAGTTTCTGCAAACCGCTGATATTCCATGTTTCTAATCGATTATCTCTTAGGAGAAGACGGTTGTCATTCAGTTTTATCAAAGACGCCTGTCGACAGATAGCGATCACCCCGATCACAGACAATGAAAGCTACGGTCGCGTTTTCGCTTTCGCTGGCAACGGTGAGAGCACCGAAGGCGCTGCCGCCCGATGACGGGCCGGCAAAGATGCCCTCATCACGCGCAAGCGCTTTCATGGTCGATTCGGCCTGGCCTTGCTCAACGTTGATGATTCGGTCGATGCGATCGCGTTCAAATATTGTCGGCAGATAGGCTTCCGGCCAGGCGCGTATGCCAGGGATACGTGATTCGCCGGCGGGCTGCACGCCAATTATCTGTATATCCGGATTCTGTTCCTTGAAAAAGCGTGAACAGCCCATGATTGTTCCAGTCGTGCCCATGGTGGCGACGAAGTGAGTGATGTTCCCGCCAGTCGCCTGCCAAATTTCCGGCGCCGTCGTCTCGTAGTGGGCGCGAGGATTATCCGGGTTCGCGAATTGGTCGAGGACGTAGCCCTCACCGTCACGCTGCATCTGCTGCGCCAGATCGCGAGCGCCTTCCATGCCGTCGTCAGAACTTACCGAGATAATCTCGGCACCGTAGGCACGCATCGTCGCACGGCGTTCCTCGCTGGCGGTTTCGGGCATGATCAAGCGCAGTCGATAGCCCTGCATGGCGGCAACCATCGCCAGCGCAATGCCGGTATTCCCGCTGGTGGCTTCGATCAACGTATCGCCGGGTGCAATCTCGCCGCGCTCAGCAGCTCGCCGGATCATGCTGTAGGCCGGCCGATCCTTGACCGAACCGGCGGGATTATCCCCTTCCAGCTTGGCTAGAACCGTATTGCCTTTCGACTTGACCAATCGCCGCAGCGCCACGAAGCCGGTACCGCCAACACAATCGCTTAAACTGGCATAACGAATCATGCCCCAATATTACCACCGAACTTTACAATACCCAGTCCAAAACACGAGGCCCAATCCCGCAATCGAGCCAGCGGCAACATAGGAAAACCTCGTAAGACAAACTTTATAGAACTCACCGACTCCCCCTCATAGACAAAGCATTTTGCATGGATGGTTTTACAAACCATGGTGCCCTTCTCAAAATCCCCCACTGATGAGAGGCTGACGGCGAACTGGAGCCGAGGATTATTCGGTAAGTATTGTCATTGGCTGGGGCTGCTGGATTGGTTTGATGCCGCGTAGCCCGCGCCAGTTAGTGGCGCGGGCTATGACGCCTCCAAGCACGCATTATCATTGATCGTCATGTCGCACGCTGTGGGCGCAGTTTGGAAATATTCATTCGCTAAGCGCCAAAACCGGGCTTCCGGCACTGCTTAAGCTTATTTCGATACCGAGCAGCGGTGTGTTGAGCGGTTGGCTCAGTCGCATAAGCTCGGGCCCTGATCTGGCCGGGTTGGCCAATGTCCAGCGGCAACGCATCGACCGGGTAATGGCCGACATCGAGTGCACCGCCCTCACCCCAGGTATTGATACGACCCAAGTTGGGGCCGAGAAAGTCATGGCACACCCTACTTATCAAAGTGAGAATAGCTACATGCCGATGGGCGATCACCTAGCCGAAACCGGATTGATGATCGGGACACCTCTCGCCACAGCAAGGACGCCCGGCGTAGCACAAGCTGGCATTCATTCAAACCTGTGATTGCCAGCTGCCACGAGGCATCACTTAGCCGCGAGCGGACAGCTCCGCCTTTCAAGTTGAGGCTCTCAAAGCTTGCGATGCCAAGGCAAGTTTTTTGCAAACGGGGGGTTTCCGGGATCAATGGCCCAACGCCGCGCTTGCCGGGATATTCGAAGAGGTGGTGACGCCAGGCGTAATGGCCATATCGCCAAGGCCTTGCTTAGCTTGGTAGTGGGCCATAACCATGCCAACTAATTCTTGTTCGATGCAGCTTGCATGGCGAACTGTTTACAAGCGAAGATTCATCTGAAGGGGAGCTTTGGGCTAAGTAATATTATCGAGCTGTCCGAATCGACTATGGTCACGTACCGCCAGTCAGGCGAGGCAAACGAGAACAGGATCAAGGAACTCAACATCGGCTTTGGTCAGTTAAAGCATGTCCTGCGTCCCGTTTGACGTTAAAGCGCCCTATTAAGTCAGGTATAAGTACCCGCCTAGATTCTGCTTAAAGACTTCACGCATTCAACGTTAGGCAACGTCTGCCATTGCCATGAGATCCAGACACTGTGCCGGCAGATCTATCAGATCGCTGGCAAGACCGTCAGCCATGCCGACTAAAAAAATTCTGATATCCCGAGTGACGCCTGCATATTGGGCGAATTCAATGGGTCGTTGCAACAGACTCATCCAAAGGAAATGTTGCATGAGACGAGAACGAGGCTGGGCTTAGGCCCCAACCGGCAGGGTACGGCTGCATTCGTCAGGCCGGTCGGGCGTCAATCACCTAGATACCAAATGGGCGTTTTGGCAACGCATTGCCAAGGGAGTGCCGAGTGAGATCGCGGCAGTAGCATGCCGCCTATCCGTTTGGCGCCACGGTCGGCCCTTTATGTGACGTTGGCCGAGCGTGAATAATTGGAACTGTTGAAGGCTCAGCATCACGGCGTTCGTGACATCGCATGGTTGGGACGTTCTCCGTCGACAGCCTCACTTGAACTGCGGCACAAGGCGGCAACTCGCAATGGTCAATTGCCTTATCAAACAACCGTTGTTCAATGGAAAGCGGAACCCGCAGCCAAGCACCTTAAGACGTTCCGGCTTGCCGCGAACGATTCACTGCGCATCTATGTCCAGGGTCGGCTTGGTAGGAGCCGGAACAGATCAGTCGTTGATCACACCTCGATTACCCGGAGAATGAGGCGATGCGGATTGCGCACGAAACTATCGACCGGACGCTCTACATCCAGGACCGGGGCGCATTACGGTGCGCCCCGTCGGCGTGCTTGCGCCCGGGGAGAACGCTTTGACTGCCCTGGGCACGGCACCAGAACCGGGGCAAGTCGTTCATTACGCCCGTGGTGATGATCAGCGAACGCCCGGCCGAGGTCGCCGACAACGCCGTGCCGGGGCATTGGGAAGGTGACATCCTAACGGGCCTGAAAAGTTCGGCCATCGGCACGTAGATCGAACGGCACCCCCCGATTTACGATCCTGCTGCCCCTGCCGCCCGTGGCTGGACACGGCACCGAGGCATTAGGGGTGCCATCGCCGCCAAGCTCACGAAGGTGACCAATCCACTACGCAAGGTTCTGACATGCGGCCAAGGCGCCGAAATGATGGATGATCGGCAATTCCGCCTCGATACTGGGTTAGCACTCTACTTCTGTGATTCGCTAATTTCCTGGCAACGCGGCTCCAACGAGAATACCGAGGGCCTGTCGCACCAATTCTTACCGAAAGGCAAGGACATCAGCCGCAATAACGAATACGAACTCGATGCGGTGGCTGACACGCTCAACAACCGACCGCGCAAGGCACTTGACTGGAAAACGCCAATGGAAGCGTTCGATAACCTTCTATACTTGACACGATAGACGGTATTTCAAAGACTCCTTGTACCTAAATTGTTCACGACCACGAAGTACTGTCAGGCTTTAGCGGTTTTGTGACAACCTAGCGCAAGCGCATCATTCACCCAACAGATCCGCGCTGAAACCGCGACGGGCGAACTGTGCGCTGATATTCCAGAGGGCCCCGTTAGAGTCCATTCAGGCTGGCGACTTTCTCATTCTTCGGCCGAGATTGCAGTAGTGAAACCGGCCCTAGGCGATCATNNGGCACGAAGTTGGGTTATTGTCAGCTGCAATAAATAAATTCATAATGCCCCGTTAAATTACAAGTTTCTAGAAGTGGGTCGAACATGTCCGCTACGATTCGCAACATCGCCATTATCGCGCACGTCGACCACGGCAAGACGACGCTGGTAGATGGGCTACTGCAACAGTCCGGCACGCTCGATGCACGCGACGACGTCGCCGACCGAATCATGGACACCAATGACCAGGAACGCGAGCGCGGCATCACCATCACCGCCAAGAATACGGCAATCGAATGGCGCGATCCGCGCTCCGATACGGTTTACCACATCAATATAGTCGACACCCCGGGCCACGCCGACTTCGGCGGTGAAGTCGAGCGCGTTTTGTCGATGGTGGATTCAGTATTGCTTCTGGTCGATGCCGTCGACGGCCCCATGCCTCAGACACGGTTTGTCACGGAAAAGGCCTTTGCGCTGGGTCTGCATCCCATTGTGGTGGTCAACAAGATCGACCGCGAAGGTGCCCGCCCGGACACAGTGCTGACCCGCACTTTTGATCTATTCGATGAACTTGGCGCCACCGAGGAACAACTTGACTTCCCGACCCTGTACACCTCGGCACTGAGCGGCTATGCCGGTCACGAGGATAGTGTGCGTGACGGCGACTTGACGCCGCTTTTCGAGACCATAATCGACAAGGTCCAGGAGCCGCCGGTAACCGACGATGGCGCGTTTCAAATGCAGATCACCACCCTCGACTACAATAGTTTCGTGGGCCAGATCGGCATCGGCCGCGTTGCACGTGGCAGTATCAAGGCCAACAGTCCAGTCAAGATCGTTGACCGCGACGGCGGAATCCGCTCGGCCAAAGTGGCATCCATCTTTGGGTTTCTGGGCCTAAATCGTGTGGAAGTAAACGAAGCCTCGGCCGGCGAAATTGTGGCGTTTACGGGCAGTAACCAGCTGGCCATTTCCGATACGATCTGCGATCCAGAATATCCTGAGGCCCTGCCCGCCCTGACAGTCGACGAACCGACCATGAGCATGACTTTCGAAGTCAATAAATCGCCCATGGCCGGTTTGGAGGGCAGTTATCTAACCAGCCGCCAGATACGCGAGCGCCTCGATAAGGAACTGCAATCTAACGTTGCGCTGCGGGTGGAATCCGGGGGCGATGCCGATCGATTTACCGTATCCGGTCGCGGTCTGCTGCATTTATCAGTTTTGCTTGAAACGATGCGACGCGAAGGCTACGAGCTGGCCGTGGCACGGCCGGAAGTCGTTACCCGCGAGATCGATGGCAAACTTTGCGAACCGTTCGAGCGTGTGATCTGCGATATAGACGCTGACCATCAGGGCTCAGTTATCGATGCACTCAACCAGCGCCGCGGCCAACTGGCAGACATGCAACCCGACAGCCGGGGGCGGGTCCGGCTCGAATTCACCGTGCCATCGCGGGGTCTCATTGGTTTCCAGACCGAATTCTTAAGCTTGACATCAGGCACCGGCATCGTAACGCACGTATTTGATCACTATGCGCCCATGCAGTCAGCCGCACTCGGCCAGCGTCGTTCCGGCGTCATGATCGCCAACGCCTCGGGCAAAGCCGTGGCCTATGCCATCTTCAATCTACAGGATCGCGGTCAGATGATGATCACTCCGAACGATTATGTTTATGAAGGCATGGTCGTGGGCATTCACTCACGTGAAAATGACCTTACCGTCAACGTCCAAAAGGCCAAACAATTGACCAATGTGCGGGCTGCCGGCTCCGACGAGAACGTCGTCCTCACTCCGCCAGTGCGCATGTCGCTGGAAGAAGCCATCGAGTTCATCAACGACGATGAATTGGTTGAAGTTACGCCGTCGGCTATTCGGGTCCGCAAGCGTGGCCTGACCGAAAACGACCGAAAACGCTCGGCTCGCGCCAGCTAGTTTTCTGGCCTAATGGTGGAGCAGGACCTGGCAGGGCCGGCCCGATAAGGCGTTCATAGTCAAGCGTCCATTTTGTAACTTCAAAATGCTGCCCAATCAAATCGAAAAATAAAAACCGACGAATCCGCCCGGCTTTCTAAATATCGCATCCAAGCCTTGTACCTCGGGTGTATGGTTAACAATATGTTTAGCCAGTTTTACAAGTGTGATTTTTAGCCTTCAAAATTACTGGTCACCCAGGTACTGCATTCAACAGCTGGTCTCCTTGGCGTGAAGCTAAGCTGCGCAACTCGCTTGTTGCAGGCAGAACGGGGCGCCTCAGGGCCTTTGAATGTCAGAACTTGAATCTGATCGGCTCGGTTCACTTCCGAACAGTACCGTCATGGGCCCATCGGGACTCAATAGCTTGGTGGTTGTCGGGCTTTATCTATGCCTCGCGCTGGCCTGCAACATGAGTCTGGGTGCGGATGCAGCGGGCGCTACGCCGGCGCGTGAAATTGTTATTACCGGCCCGATTGGGCCCGCGACCGCGCAGTACGTCGAGCGCAGCTTGCCGGCCGCTGCCAAGGCCGGCGCGCCGGTAATAATTGTGCGAATCGATACACCGGGTGGTCTGGCAAGTTCCATGCGCCAAATCGTGAAAACGATACTTGCGTCCTCCATCCCGGTGGTGGGCTATGTCGGCCCAAGCGGCGCGCGGGCAGCCAGCGCCGGCACGTACATTCTATATGCCTGTGATATTGCCGGCATGGCGCCGGCAACCAACGTCGGTGCCGCAACCCCGGTCACACTGGGGCCAAATGGTGTGCCCACCGGTCACCGCAAACACCCAAAAAACAATAAACCGAATACCGGAACCTCCCGAAACGCCAACAAATCCCCAGCCGACAGTCAAGTCGCCGAGCGCCGCAAGATCGTAAACGACTCGGTCGCCTATATCCGCAGCCTGGCTGAGAAAAATGGGCGTAATGCCAAGTGGGCCGCGCACGCCGTTCGTGCCGGAGCCAGCATCAGCGCCCAAAGTGCAAAATCAAAACACGTCATTAATCTAATCGCTCCAAGTGAAACCGCACTTTTGAAGCGCATCGACGGTCGCCAGCTTGTTGTTCACGGACGCCACCTCACCCTTCATACCGCCGACTTGCAGATCAAAAGGATCCGACCCAGCTGGCGAACCCGACTTCTAGGTTTCATCTCACAGCCCACGGTGGCCTTGGTATTCTTCGTTGTGGGCATCGTCGGGCTGATCGGTGAACTGTTCGCCCCCGGCACCGCGGTACCGGGAACAATCGGCGCATTATGTCTACTAACGGGGCTATACGGCTTTCATTTACTTCCCGTAAATTACACTGGTCTCGGGCTGGTGGCGCTTGGCGTCGGGCTCATGATTGCCGAGGCATTTGCCCCGAGTTTCGGCGCCCTAGGTTTGGGCGGCGTGACAGCCTTCATATTCGGGTGTCTGATGCTTTTGAACACTTCATCCGCTGTATTTCAGATCTCCATCGTTCTCATTGCGATCATTGCCGCTGGGGCTGCGGGTATTATTGTTTTAACCGCTATCCTTTTCGGACGAGCGCGCCGCGCGCGTGTTCATACCGCCAAGGACGGCATGATCGGCGACGAGTGCGTGGCCATGCGCACTTTCGAGCAGACGGGGCGTGTATGGCTGCATGGAGAATCTTGGCAGGCCCGGACCACCGCACCGATACAAAAAAATGCCCCAGCGCGTGTTATCGCTGTCTCAGGTCTCACTGTAACAATCACGCCCATGCAAGAACCCACCCATAAAACTTTCGAGGGGAATTAAATATGACGATCGAGATCATCGCTGGCGTGGTGCTTTTTATTGTGGTTTCTATTGCCATTTCCATCCGGGTGCTACCGGAATACGAGCGTGGTGTGATGTTCACGCTGGGGCGCATGACAGGCGTCAAGGGCCCTGGACTGTTCCTAGTAATCCCGGTATTGCAAAAGATGTTCAAAATCGACACTCGTGTGGCGGTCATGGATGTGCCGCCACAGGACGTCATCTCGCGCGACAACGTCTCGGTCAAGGTCAACGCGGTGGTCTATTTCCGCATCATCGAGTCCGACAAAGCCGTCATTGAAGTTGCTGATTACCGCGACGCCGTAAGCCAACTCGCCCAAACCACCCTGCGCAGTGTACTGGGCCAGCACGATCTCGACGACATGCTGGCCTCCCGCGAGAAACTCAACGAGGATATCCAGCAGATCCTCGATCAGCAAACGGACCCTTGGGGCATCAAAGTGTCGAACGTCGAGATCAAACAGGTCGATCTGGAGGAAAACATCATCAAAGCAATCACCCGACAGGCCGAAGCCGAGCGCGCCCGGCGTGCCAAGGTTATCAACGCCGAGGGTGAACGCCAGGCGGCCGAGAATCTGGCGCTAGCAGCACGCCAGCTGGCCACCGAACCCCAAGCCATCCAGCTTCGCTACATGCAGACGCTGATCGACATCGCCGGGGACAAGAACTCGACTATTGTGTTCCCACTGCCAATGGACCTAATTGAACCCCTAATGGATCTGACTAAAAACGCCAACGCGGGGGCAAAATCCGACGGCACGAGTGCCAGCGACGACAAATAGCCGCTGCGCAACGCGTTCAGCCCTAAATTCGCCGCAGACAAGCAACAAAGGTCATCAGGTTTTTTCTTTGCCGGATAACCGTTCGGCGTGTTTTTTCGCCAGTTCCTGAAAATACGGCGTCAATCCGGCATCGGCGTACATGGGGTCACCCATTTCATCATAACCCGCGACATCATTGCCCGGCTGGTAAGCAAAAGAGGCTTCAAGTTCGTCCAGTGCCGCCCCCAACAACTCGGTGATGAACTGTTCACGCGTACGGCCCGGAAATAGCTCGGCCAAGGCTTCGATCTTGGCAGCGTCATGTATCGGTAAGCGAATGTTGTACCGCGATTCTGTCAAGGCCTCGCTGGATTCTTTCTGCCATTCCGTCACCAGTTCTCGAATCCGCATCATGATCCCCTATATTACTTCGAATCAACAAAGCCTAAGTGATCCAACCCGGGCTAACAAGCGTTCTCATTCACAGCAAATAACGCCGACGCCCGTACTAGGTCAGGATCGCCCGCAGGTTGTGCAGGCCCCGGATACCGGCCAGACGGTGTATAGCGACCACCGCTAAAACACGGCCCGGCGCACGCGTACAGCGCTTTGATCGCCAGCCCCGAGGAACGTGTCCGTGCACGGGATCAATCTCTATCAACAAACGGATGGGGACCGCCGCGTGGTGCCCGGTCAAGCCGGTCGTTGGATACATGGCCCAGCGTCATCGGTTCGGGTCTCGATAGCGACGGATGAGACGGGTCATGTGTTGGCGGGAGTCGCCCATAACAGTACACAAACAGCCCATCAAAAGGCCCGTGTGGACTTGCCCAGTCGCGCTCCATGGCATGCAGAGCAACGTGAGCTCGATGCATTGATAGCGCTCAGCCTGTGGGGCCTCTATCGGCTCCAGTAGGCAAAGGCCCGGCAGAAAATCGGTGACTACGCCAAGTATTCGTAAATGATCGATGCTCATGATGAGATTCATCCCAACCTAATGAACGAATCGATCAGTTGGATCGGACTCATTTTATGTTGGAAGTGGTTTGGGCGTTGCCGCATCTTGTAAACGTTGATAAGTTTAGATTTATAGTTCGCCTTAATTTTTGTTAAGCGTGTGCGATTCCACTTGGACTTTCCGAGAAATCGACAGCGAATTCGGCTGCAGCAAAGGCACGGCATTTCGGGTGTTCAAACATGATGATGATCTTAAGTCGCCCCGCGACTTCAAACTACTAGACAATTGGCAAGATGCGCCGCGAATTCAGGCACTGAAAGACGCTGGACGTATTTATGCCACAACCATTAACGCCGTACTACTCACCCGCTCGGGTTACGACAGAATCCGACGCCAATTGAGCGCTCGCCGTGATCGATACCTGGCATGCGGACCGCCTCACAAAGCTGATGACCAATAGGCATTGACCGCACAATTGTCGATTCTTGGCATGGCTCGGCGCACCCATCTGCTTTGCAATCGACATAACCTAAATTATCGCCGAGCTCGATCATATCCGCTAAAGTATATGATCTAGGTCAACTTTTATGTCCATACGAATATCCGATAGCCCGCTATATGGCAGGGCTGCCCAGACTTCGAGATTAATAATGGAAAACGCCAACGCACTGATTCGTCGGATGCCCGCTGCTTTCAAGCCCGAGGCAGCGGGTAATCTTTCACTGCGAATCGTTTACGCCATCGAGCACCCAATGACAGTGATCGTGGAGCACGGTATGTGCCGGGTCATGGATGGTGCGATCGACGCCCCCGACGTGGTGCTGAAAATTCGCGACGACCATCTAGTCAAGCTCATGACCGGTAAAATGATGGGACTCACTGCCTTTGCCACGGGCAAGCTCAAGGTACAGGGTGATTACAGCCTGGCCGCGAAAATTCAAGATATTTTCGATCGTAAACAATTAAACAATTGACGTCTCCGGACCCACCGGCGGTCCCTTGGTGGATCGACGCATCCCAGGCATCAGCCGAAGCGGATCGCGCACGCGCCAGTGAACTGGGTCTTGGCGTGGTGTCAAAGCAGCCAAAATCGGGTTTTTATATCGCCCGCAAACAATGTGGTTTGGCGCTTTTCAAAGCCAACACCAAAAGCCGCCAGCACGATTCGTTTTGTCCTGATCTAACGATAACGCTTGCCCAGCGTAGCGGCAGTCATCGAACCAGTCCACTGGCCCGCGCCTGTGGGCTGCATCGGCGTCATGGCTTGTCCATCGTCGACGCCACTGCCGGTCTTGGCAACGACAGTGCCGTACTCGCGGGCTTCGGGTGTCGACTCACGGCTATCGAACGCAATCCAGTAGTCGCGGCCATCGCGCGCGATGCGCTCCAGCGCGCCCACGCAGCCGGCCTGTTCAAAGACACTTGGACACAGATTCATTTCGACGATGCCCGCCATCTACTCGCACGGCAACACATCGAGCAGCCCGACGTGGTTTTAATCGATCCCATGTTCTGTGCCCCTCGGCGCAAGGCCAAACCGAAGAAAATCATCGCCTGGTTCGGCGAGTTGATTGGTCCGGATGCAGACGCCGAGGCCTTGCTTAGCGTTGCACGCCGTACCGCTCAAAAGCGTGTGGTTATCAAGCGCCACGCCAGGCAACAACCCATCGGCACACCCACATTGGAACTCGGCCAGCGTGCGGTGCGCTTTGACGTCTATTTGGGTTGATGCAAACCGGCACTTTTATTCAGATTGCGCTGAAGTTATTTAGATATCGCCGCAGATTCGTAACATAATGACTTGTTCCAATTTGCATTTTTTCTATTTCTTTCTGTGAAAGTTTTCGTTTGATACGACCGGGAATGCCCATGACTAGGCTGTTGTCGGGAATATCCTGATCTTCGGGAACGAGCGCCCCCGCGCCTATAAGGCAGTTTCGCCCGATTCGCGCGCCATTCAAGATAACCGACTTTATACCGAGCAGAGCGCCATCGCCAATCGTGCAACCATGCAACATGGCTTGATGACCGATAGTTACATCCGACCCAACTGTTAACGGATAGCCGGGATCGGTGTGCATGACGGTGCCATCCTGCACATTACTACCGCTGCCGATGGTGATCGCTTCCTGGTCGCCTCGCAATACGGCATTGAACCAGATGCTGGTGTTGGACTGCAGCGTCACACGCCCAATAACCGTTGCATTATCGGCAATAAAGGTTGCGTCTGCATCCGGGATCGTAGGCTGATGCCCCTCAAGTTGATAAAGCATAACTCAAAGCAATCGAAAATCTAGCTTCCAGCCTGCCACATCACCGACCACTACATTGCCTAAGGACGCCGCTTGACGACCTGATCCCGGACATAAAGCGGGAGTGATTCGCGAGCCGGCCTTGCGATAGATGGAGTCGCCGCATAGTCAAGGGCCGCCAGATGCGCCATATCTAAAGCGTGAGGCCAAGCTTCCAAAAATTCGGGCAATATTGCGCTGCAGTGTGCAGCAACCAGTTTCCAGCCGTTGCCGCCGGCACAAACGTTAACCGGGGCCTCGACCCTTACCTCATCGGGGCTGCGGAGACTTACATCCTCTAGGCCCACAACGCCGCGCGTGGCATCCCTGCCGTAGCGTGCGGTATAAACTTCACCAAGTCGCGCGTCTTGGACGATCTGCGCCATAGTCGCTTTGGATGCCCGACCCAAACAACGCGCTGCTATCGCCCGCGGCGTTTCGATACCGATGACAGGCCGATCCAACCCTCCCGCCAGCCCTTGAACAAGCCCTGCCGCAATACGCAGGCCAGTAAATGCCCCGGGGCCGCGCCCGAATACCAACACATCAACATCGCACCAGTGCCACCCTGCCGCGGCAAGCAGCGTGCGTGCATCGGGCAATAGTCTAGGCCCGTGGCTGCGGGCCTCGATCGCGAAGATTTCGTCGTCGTCACACGGATGATCACTGTCGTGCCGGGCCACGGTCCGAGCTTCGGTCGAGGCGTCAAAAGCGATGGTTTTCACGTGTCCTCCGGCTGCCCAGTCGGTCAGACTGTTTTCGCATTGCAGGCGACATCATCCGAGCCGAGTGCAGCAAGAAAATCGATTGCGCGTTCGGAATCGTCGGTTATGGGCATTGGAGGCAGGCTCGCTCGGATGATTCGAGCATAACCAGCCGTGGCTAGACGCGGATCACAAATAGCGAGCACACCTTGATCCGATGCGTCGCGAATGAGTCGGCCGACACCCTGCTTCAAGGCGATCACGGCTTGTGGCAGACTGTATTCGATAAACGGGTTTTGGCCCGCCATTTCCATCGCCGCAAAGCGCGCCTTGAGAACTGGATCAGCGGGTGAGGCAAACGGCAGTTTGTCAATGATCACCAGTCGCAGCGCGTGCCCGCGCACGTCGACGCCTTCCCAAAAGCTCGTCGTTGCAACCAGCACATTGGCATCTTGGGCCCGGAAATCCGCCAACAAGCGCGGCCGGGACGCCGTGCCTTGAATCAACGTCGGGATCCCGGCCATGCTGAGTGCTTCGCCATAGCGTTCGACCGCGCGATAACTCGTACACAGTACAAAAGCCCCGCCCCCCGCGGCTCGGATCAAGGCCAAAGCATGCGCTATAACCGCTTCATCGAAGCCCTGACTGCGGGGCTGGGGCATGTTCGGCGGCGTATACAACAAGGCGTTGTTGGCATAGTCGAAAGGTGATTCCAGCACGCGGGTTTCAACTTCACCAAGACCCAATCGGGTACAAAAAAACCCCAAATCGCCGTTGACGGAGAGCGTAGCCGAGGTAAACACCCAAGCACTCGGCAACGTTTCGATGGCTCGGGCAAACGGCGAGGCCACATCGAGCGGTGTACTGTGCCAGATCCACCGCTCGCCACGAATATCCAGCCAGCTTACGTTCTCGCCGCCGCTGTCCCCGGCTGCTGCAAGTTGAGTTATCAGATCGTGCAGGCTCGCTGACCGACGGGCCAGCGACTTCATCTGCTCGCTCCGGTCACGGAACAGCTCCAGGGCGTGGGTGAGTGTTTCCAGCGCGTGGATCATCGCATCACGCGCAGCCTTTACCCGGTCGCTGGTTACATCCCGCCAACTTGTTGTGCCGGTCACATGGTTGATTGACTCACCAAACTCAGCCAGACGAGTCGACAGATCCCGAGCGGCATCGGCCAGATTTGGCATGTCGCCCTTGAATCGCTCGATTTCAGCGCGCGTTTCACGTAAAAGGTCAGCAATCTGCCTCGAGGACACTGTCTGACCAAAGAAATAACCAGCAACGTCCGGCAACTTGTGGGCTTCATCCAGAATCACCGCATCTGCACCCGGCAAAACCTCCCCCAAACCGGCATCGCGCAAGGTCAGATCGGCAAAGAACAAATGATGATTGGCAATGATCACATCGGCGGTCTGGGCTTCGCGGCGCGCTGCCACCACAAAGCATTGATCCCAAAATGGGCATTCGGCCGCCAGACAATTATCCGGCGTCGATGTCACCTGCGGCCAGAGCGAATCGCCGTCGCCGATCTCATCAAATTCCCCAAGATCGCCCGTCTGGGTCTTGCGTGACCAGTCACGGATCGCTGCCAGCCGGGGGGACTTGTCGACGGCGGCATTCGCTTCAGCCAATTCGAGCCGGTGCAGACAAAGATAGTTGGCGCGGCCTTTCAAGACGGTGCTGTGCACCGTGCGGCCGAGAATCCGCTCGGCCAGCGGAACGTCCTTGTCGGCAAGCTGACTCTGCAGATAACGCGTGGCCGTGGCGATAATCGTCTTACCGCCCGAGGCCAAGGTCGGCAGCAGATACGCCAAAGTCTTGCCTGTCCCGGTGCCTGCTTCGACAACCAACCGGCCTCGGGTATCGATGGCATTTGCCACCGCCGCCGCCATATCAGTCTGGCCCGGCCGCTGATCGAATGCCTCCAATGTCTGGGCCAGCCGCTCAACGTCGGCCAACAAAGCCGCGCCGTCAGCGGCGCTCATGTTCCGTTCAACCGAGCGCTGGCCCACATGCGTATCAGCTAATATTGATTCGCGATGCGCTTGTATTTGTTGGCCCGCAAAACGGCCTGTCGACCGGCGCTCTTGTGACCCTGATCTTTGTCGGCCTGGGCGATAAGCTGCCAGTTCATTTGTTTGATGAATGGATTACTGCCAGCCAGGCTGTTCGATTTCCGGGCCAACTGCACGGCCTGACCTGGCTGCTTCTGCGCCAGTCGAATAGCCGCCAGCTTTTGATAAAGAAACGGGTTACGGGGCGCGAGATTCAAAGCGCGTTCAATCAGTGAACCAGCCCGATCGGGCTTCTGTTGATTCATGGCCTTATCAGCCGAGTTGACTAACGACATAACCGCCGGGGAGGCGTTTTTCTTGATCGACTTCGGGGGCGGCTGCTGGTTGCCCGTCTTATGGGCACGTGAACCGCCACCGCGGATGGGTGAGCCAGAGGTCTGGATCTGTTGGCGTTTTAATGGCTTGGCGTGACCAAAGGTAGTGTTGTGTGGTTTTTTGTTGCCGCCCGATTTAGGACTAGGCGCAGCAGGTGGCTGACTTGGCCCGTTCGACGGGGGCAGCGAAGGATGTCGTGTCGCGCAGCCAGCCAGGAGCAGACCGACGCATATCGTGCAGATAAAGTTTCGCATCACAACCTAGAAAATCCTATCCAGCAAGCTTTTATTGTCGCCATGGTGTGTCTCACGAGAACCGCTGTTGTGGTGGCTGCCTGGATTCGAACGCGCACCCGGGACGGCAGATCCATTGCCCGAGTGCCGTTGACGATCATTCGCCAGTATATCGGTTTCACATGGACTCACGCCGCTAGGTACATAACCCCGTATGAATGGGACGAGCGTTGCCGACGGGCACTTGTTGCGGGTACCACCGCTACCGTTACTAAAGAGATTGGGCCTGTTGGGTTTGTTCGGACGGAACGTCATGGCTAGCGGGATCTGCTGTATGTTGGCTGGCGGCGCCGAGACAATGCCTTGCGGCTGCGAGTCGGACATGATGTGCGACCAGATATGCAGCGCCCCGGTCGCACCGGTCAAATGGGCGATGTGATTGTTATCCTTCCCGACCCATACACTGATCACGCGATTACCCGAAAAACCAGCAAACCAACTATCGCGCAGCTTGTTGGTAGTCCCGGTTTTGCCGGCAAAACGCATGGTCTTTGGCAGCACCCGATACATGGACGCCCCAGTACCATAGCGTGCCACACGCTGCATCATCCACGTATCCAAATATACCGGCCCGCTGCCGGCCACTTGCTTGATTTGCAAGCTGTGGGCACTCAATGGCTTACCTTGACGGTCCGTGACGCTTTTGATCGCAGTGAGTTTCTTGTAATAGCCGCCTGAGGCAATCGTATTGTAGATCTGGGCCACCTGGAACGGCGACATGTTAACCGCACCGAGTGCAACGGACGGCACCGCTGGGGGGTGACCGGAAAACCCGAGCTTGCGCAACGTCTTGATCACCTTGGGAATACCAAGCTTGAGTGCCAGACGTGAACTTGCCAAGTTATAGCTGTGTTCTAGCGCATAGTATAACGGCACCGCGGTACCGTGACTGCGCCGCGAATAGTTATGCGGTTTCCACACCTTGCCGTTTTTCTCTTTCACTTTAAGCGGCGAGTCATTCAGCGGCGTAATTACGCTGTATTTCGACGGATGTTCCATTGCAGTGAGGTAAGTAACGGGCTTGATCACCGACCCGACGGTACGGTGCACATTAAGTGCCCGGTTGTAGCCTGCATAACCGGATCGACGACCGCCCACCAGAGCCAATACGCGCCCGCCTTCGACACTTGTGACTACAGCCGCTGACTGCAGGCTGCCCGCTTTAATATCGTGGTGATGCTTAGCAATGGCCTTGAGCTGTGTTTTTACATCCGACTGGGCGTGGCGCTGGATCACCGGGTTGAGCGTCGTGAAAATACGCAATCCTTGTCCGGTCAGTTGTGCCTGGGTGTACTGGCCGTGCAACTGCTGCCTAACGAGATCGACAAAGTCCGGATAGCTGCTGGTACGCCGGTTTTCCTTGGTCGAAACTCCAAGTGGAGACGCCTTCGCGTGTTTCCAGGCCGACGTTTTAAGAAAGCCTGCCTTATGAAACTTGTTCAACACCAGATTCCGGCGTTGCATGGCTCGTTTGGGGTGCGTTCGCGGACTGTAGTAACTTGGCCCCTTGACCATAGCAACCAGCAGCGCGATCTGGGCGGGATCGAGTTCGTTCAGCGGAGTATTGAAGTAATAATAACTGGCCAGACCGAAACCGCGTATAGAATGATTACCGTCTTGGCCGAGATAGGCTTCATTGATATAAGCCTGGAGTATCTCCGGCTTGGAATGATGAACGTTGAGCAAAATCGCCATCAAGGCGCCCTTGATCTTGCGCGAGATGGTCTGGCGATTGGTCAGGAACATGTTCTTGACCAACTGCTGGCTTAGGGTGGAACCGCCTTCGACGATATGCCCGGCTTTAATATCGGCCCATGCTGCGCGCAGAATGCCTTTAATCGAGACACCGATATTCGTCATGAATGACTTGTCTTCCACCGTAATCAGGCCAGCAGGAAGCATGGGTGGAACATTCGAAAGTTTGACGAGTATCCGATCTGCGCCCTTATTGGGGTATATACTGCCGATAATAGGGGCATCGAGGCGGATCAAGGATAGCGATTTCTTTTTATCGACGGTCTTGAAGGACTGGATCGCGCCGCTGTCGAAAGTCAACTGGACCTTGCGGGGCGGGCGCTTGCCGTCCGGAAAATCAAAGCCACGCACGTTGACTGTGAGCTGCTTTGACTGCTTATCGAAGCTACCTGGGTGTTTGGCGTTGTCGGCCGAGCGATAACCCTGACGCTTGAGTTGATTGACAACCGAGGCCAGCGACTGGTGTTTACCCGCATATAGCTTCATCGGGCTCGCATAAACCTTGGCCGGTAATTTCCAGTGAGTACCGGCGAATTTTTTCTCTACAATGCCGTTGAGATAGGCGGCATAAATGCAAATCCCGGCCAGGCCCACGCACCCTAGCATGAACAGCGACGCCAGAATTCCTCGGATGATGCCTGACCCCACACGCTTGGAGCCATCGCTGCGGCGACTTCTGGACTTTTTTCGGGCGGCCAATGGTACGTGTCCTGCGAAAACCTTGAGAGATGGTAGCAAAGCCCGAGACCGTCGGCGCTTTCGCTATAACCAGCCTTTTTCTCTTCACTGTAAACGTCTTGTAAATCTGTATTATTATCAGGTTCTAGACAATTGACACGCGACATTCGTATGCCGGACACAGATCAACTCCCGCAATCCGACAATGATACCGCGTCCAACATAACTTCAACGCCAGCTTCGTTTCAGGATCCGTCGTTATTCAACAATCGGGAGTTGTCGCTGTTGGCCTTTAATGAGCGCGTGCTGGCTCAGGCAGAAAACACTGACACCCCGCTGCTTGAACGACTGAAATTCCTGTGTATTTCGTCGACAAACCTCGACGAATTTTTCGAAGTGCGAGTCGCAGGCCTGTTGCAGAAAATCGAGTCAGCCAGCGCGCGTGCCGAGGCCGATGGTATGAGTGCCAACGAGGTCCTCGACGCCGTGAGCGAACGTGCGCACCGACTGGTCAACAAACAATATCGGGTGCTCAACAAAACGTTGATGCCGGCACTTGAAGAAGCGGGTATCCGATTTCTGCGCCGCTCGGAATGGAACGAATCACAGCGCGCCTGGCTGGCGGACTATTTTCAGACCGAGTTGCTACCGATTATCAGTCCACTGGGCCTGGATCCGGCGCATCCATTTCCTCGAATCCTAAACAAATCGTTGAACTTCATTGTCGAACTTGAAGGCCAGGACGCCTTCGGTCGAAACATTGACTATGCCGTGGTGCAGGCCCCCCGGGTACTGCGCCGCGTCATCCAGCTGCCGAGCCATCTCGATGATACCGGTGAACACGATCAAGTGTTTCTGTCGTCGATCATTCATGCCCACGTCGGCGAGCTGTTTCCCCACCTGGAACCGGCCGGCTGCTATCAGTTCCGTGTCACGCGCAATTCCGAGCTGTTTGTCGACGAAGAAGAAACCGATGATCTGCTGCGGGCCATCGAAGGCGAACTCCCCACCCGCCGCTACGGCGACGCCGTTCGTTTGGAAGTTGCACAAAACTGTCCGCGACACTTGATCAACTATTTACTTGAGCACTTTCGGCTGAACAACAATGCCCTTTACGAAGTCGATGGCCCGGTTAATCTGAACCGGCTGATGTCCATCGTCGATGCAGTCGACAAACCAGGCATGAAATTCCCACCGTTCACGCCCAACGTCGACTCCGAACTAGGCTCAGGCGCCGATCCATTCGGCACGATCCGAAAACGTGACGTACTGTTACATCACCCGTTCGACAGCTTCGCGCCGGTACTCGATCTGTTACGTCGGGCCGCAACCGACCCTCAGGTCCTGGCCATCAAGCAAACGCTCTACCGAACCGGTAATGAGTCAGTGGTCGTTGACCGACTCGCTGAAGCGGCCAACAAGGGCAAGGAAGTTACCGTGGTAATTGAGCTGCGCGCGCGTTTCGACGAAGCCGACAATATCGAGCTGGCCAACGAACTCCAAGAAGCCGGCGCCCATGTGGTTTATGGTGTGGTGGGCTACAAAACCCACGCTAAGATGCTGCAGATCGTCCGCCGTGAAGCCGACGGCCTGCGCCACTACGTGCATCTAGGCACCGGCAATTATCATCCCAAAACCGCACGCCTTTATACCGACTACGGCCTCATGACGGCCGATCCGGTTATCGGTCGTGACGTGCACGCCATTTTTTTGCAGCTCACCAGCCTCGGGCGAACCGGACCTCTTGAGGCGTTGTTACACGCCCCCTTCACCTTGCACACCGCCATGCTCAACTATATCGGCCAAGAAGCCCAAAATGCACAGCATGGCC
Organism: Salinisphaeraceae bacterium UBA4764; assembly: GCA_002403445.1. Lineage (GTDB taxonomy): Bacteria > Pseudomonadota > Gammaproteobacteria > Nevskiales > Salinisphaeraceae > Salifodinibacter. The sequence continues at coordinate 104,163 of DHHU01000072.1, forward strand.
GACCCGCCCGCATCATCGCCAAGATGAATTCGCTGGTCGAACCCGAAGTTATACGCGCGCTTTACAATGCTTCGCAGTCCGGCGTCGAGATCGATCTCATCGTGCGGGGTTTGTGTTGCCTGCGGCCAGAACTGCCGGGGGTATCCGAGAACATTCGAGTGCGCTCCATCGTCGGCCGGTTCCTGGAGCACACGCGGGTGTTTTATTTCGAAAACAACGGCACGCAAACTCTTTTTCTTTCAAGCGCCGACTGGATGGAGCGCAATTTCTTCCGTCGCATGGAAACCTGCTTCCCCATCCGCGACGACAAAATCCACGCCCGCGTACTCAGCGATTTAAATACTTATCTAGCCGACACGGCCGATGCCTGGCGCCTCAATTCGGACGGCGTTTATGAACAAGTCAAACCGGCCAAGGGCGAATCGCCGCTCTCGGCACAGTACGCGTTGATGCCCAGCGAGACATGATCCAACCCCGCGAACTATCGTGTCGATGAAAATATGGGCCTTCTACAGTCTCAAGGGCGGCGTCGGCAAGACTGCGGCGGCTGTTAATATCACTCTCGAGGCTGCAGCTGCGGGTGAAACGGTGCTGCTCTGGGACCTTGATCCACAAGGGGCGGCGAGTTGGTATTACGGATGCGACAAACGCTCGAAACTACAGCCCGCCGATCTAGCCACAGGCAAGAAAGCCCCGGGCCGCTCAGTCCAGCGAACCGCGTTCGACCGCCTCAGTGTGTTACCGGCTGATCCCGCCTATCGTGACTGGGATGTCGCCATCCACGAACAGAAGAAGCCACGCAAGGTACTCGACCGGCTTACAGCACCATTCAGCGAGCAATATTCACTGCTCATCCTCGACTGCCCACCGAGTCAGGGCGCGCTGGCCACTTCAATCCTGCGCGCAGCCGATCAATCGCTGGTGCCGGTAGTTCCAACGCCGTTGTCACTACGGGCGCTCGATGGCGTATACGAACTAGTGAGCCAGAAAAAAGTAGGCAAAACAGGCGTTAAGCCATTTTTCTCCATGGTGGATCGCCGCCGCAAGGCCCATCGCGCGTTGCTGCAGTCCCGACCTGACGTCATGGCCGACGGATTGGACACGGTCATTGACTACAGCGCCCACGTCGAACAGATGAGCGAACATCGACAACCGGTACGAATGTTCGCTCCGCGTTCTCGCGCGGCACAGGAATTTAGCGCTATGGCCCAAGAACTGCTCGCCCCAAAAGCTTAAAAACTCCCCCGCCATAGGCCGGGCCGTCGTTTCATTCATCCGCAATCACATCGAAATCGATCGGGGTTTTGTCAAGACGTTTGCGCGCCCGGTCGAGATCCGCGCGTGTAAGGGGGTGCGCATCAAGCCAGTCGGATTTGCAGTGCAGACGGTACCTCCCGTTTTCATAGGCCAGCCAGACCGGGGGCGACACATCCGCATCCCGTGAGCGATGCAGCACCGCCGCAAGGCGCAGTGCTAGCGTAATCAGAAGCGCGTGGTTTTGCATCGACTCCGGCAATGCTTTGATCAGATCAGAATGAAATTTGCTGCGATGCAGCCGCACAACAGTGGCTAGAAATGCCTGCTCCTGACGTGAAAAACCCGGCAGATCAGCGTTTCTGAGGATATATTCGCCATGTTTCTGATACCCCTTGGAAGCAATTGCCATGCCGATTTCGTGAAGTCGAGCGGCCCATTGCGCGCGTTGGTGCACGACGCGCCCAGTATCCACGTCAGCAACCAGCGCACACGTGGTAGCCGCCACGCGCTCGGCGTGTGCCGAGTCGACGCCATAGGTCCGCGCGGCTTGCATCACCCCAGCTTCGCGGCCGTCACGTTCATCCAATCGGCCAAGCAGATCACCAATCACCCCTTCGCGGAGCGCCCTATCCGAGACCGACATCACATCGATATCCAGACTTTCGAAAACACCGGTCAGCACCGCCAGTCCTCCCGGAAAAATTGGACGTCGATCGGCGTCCAGACTCTTAAATACCTTGGATTTCAGCCCCCCGTCGCGACACAGGCGCTCGCCCAGCGCCGCTAGGCTTTGGGCGGTAATCGCACCATCAGTCCCGTTGGCCACGCGACTGATCGACTTGATGGTGCCCGAAGATCCAAGTGCCACTGACCAGCCGTGCTCGCGATAGCGCCTCATCACCGGTTCAAGATGAATACAGGTATCGAGAACCGCGTCGCGCCAGCGTGAGCGCTTGATCTTTCCATTTGCAAAAAACTGCTCAGATTGCGTTACAGCCCCCACGGGCAGGCTATCGATAAGCGCCGGAGATGCTCCCTGGCCGGCGATCAACTCGGTCGAACCGCCGCCGATGTCTACCACCAGTCGCTTGCCGAAACTGGCGTCCAGATCTTGAGCCACTCCACGATAGATCAACCGTGCCTCTTCTTCACCGGATATCACCTCGATCGGAAATCCAAGTGCTTCACGTCCGGCCAGGAGAAAATTTTCAGCATCCCGCGCCTGACGAAGTGTGTTCGTACCGACAGCACGAACATGCTCGGGGTCGAGGCCCACCAACCGCTCACCGAAACGAGTAAGGCATGCTAGAGCACGCTCGCGGGCTTCATCGGTAATACGTCCGGATCGTTTTAACCCCCCGGCCAGACGAACCGATTCCTTGACTCGGTCGAGCACGCGATACGCCGTGGAATCGCCTTCAACCACAATCATGTGAAAACTGTTTGAGCCGAGATCGACAGCGGCTACTGTTTTCACAGCATATTGGTCATCGCTTCCAGCTTTCTCTCCGGATGCATTTAATAGCTGTTGTGCCATCACCGCCGCGCGTATAAGACCAGTAGAAAAAGATACGGTTCGGTTTAGTCATCCGACTTGTGCGCCGAACCCGAGGTGGTGGCAACCACTTGCTCAATGGCTTCGACGCTGGTGTGGCGTACGTTACGCCCACCTACCAGATAAACCACATATTCGCCGATGTTGGTTGCATGATCCCCAATCCGCTCCAGGGCTTTGACCGACCACAAAAGGTCAAGCATAGGGGTAATAGTACGGGGATCTTCCATCATGAAGGTCATGCATTCGCGTATCGTGCTTTCGTATTCGCGGTCAACTTCGATATCGGCTCGTGAGACCGCCAACGCCGCGTGGGTATCAAGTCGAGCGAACGCATCGAGTGCGTCTCGTAACATCTGGCGAACGTGTGAAGCCAGCGTCTCGATCTGTCGAAACGCGCTCGCGGGTCGCTGACGGCTTGCCACCTGACAAGCGAAACGTCCAATTTTTTCTGCCTCGTCGCCTATACGTTCAAGATCTGTGATGGTTTTAGCGACGGCCAGCACCAGTCGCAGATCGCTGGCCTGCGGTTGGCGCTTGGCTATGATTCGGGTACAGAGTTCATCGATGTCCACCTCAGCGGCGTTGACACGGTAATCTTGGCGCGCCACGCGTTCGCCCAGTTGCCCATCACCTTCGATCAACGCACGGGCCGCATCGGCAATCTGAGATTCTACTAGGCCACCCATAGAGAGTACCCGCTCTCGAATATCTTCAAGCTCGGCATCGAATTGAGTGGAGGTGTGGCGTTCAAGGCTGGTTTTGTCGAGGCTCGGAGGATTCACAAAAGGCTCCTGATTAACCGTAGCGGCCGGTAATATAATCCTCTGTTCGTTTTTCGCTAGGCTGGGTGAATAAAGTGTCGGTGTCGGTGAATTCGATGATCTCACCTAAATGGAAAAACGCGGTGTCATCTGCTACACGCGCGGCTTGTTGCATATTGTGCGTGACGATGACAACGGTGTAGTCAGTCCGCAGCTCGTGTACCAGTTCTTCAATTTTAGCCGAGGCGATGGGATCTAGGGCGGAAGCTGGTTCGTCCAGTAACAAAACCTCCGGCTTGACCGCTATTGCCCGGGCAATACAAAGTCGTTGCTGCTGCCCACCCGACAAGCTGGCGCCACTCTTGTCGAGTTTGTCCTTGACTTCGTCCCAAAGCGCGGCCTTTTTCAAAGACCATTCCACCCGTTCCTGCATTTCATGTCGCCGAAGACGTTCATAAAGCTTTACACCAAACGCGATATTGTCGTAAACGCTCATAGGAAACGGCGTCGGTTTTTGGAACACCATGCCGATCTTGGAACGGAGCAGATTCCGGTCGACTTTCTTGTCCAAGACGTTGCGACCATTAAGCCGAATTTCACCGGTAGCCATGTGACCCGGATAAAGCTCATAGATGCGGTTAAAGCAACGCAGTAGTGACGATTTACCACAACCAGACGGCCCGATGAAGGCCGTGACTTTCTGGGCCTCGATCTCCAAGCTCACGTTTTTAATCGCCTGGAAATCGCCGTAATAAAAATTCAAATCCCGCACCGACAGCTTCGACATTTGGGAGTTCTGCGGTTTGGAATTGGATTTCATAGAGCGGGCCGTAGTCTCGGAATTGGCGCGGGTTTCTGTCGACGAACGCCGTTGGTCGACGGTCTGGCTATCGCGCGAATCCCGGAAGGCTTCGGCATCCGTGGACACGCTTGAGGATATCGCCATGTAGAATACTCCTGTTGCGAACTGTTTTACGGTCGCTTAGGTGCAACCGAAATAAAACATTGTCTTACTGAATAGTCATATACCTTGTTGTGAATCGAGTCGAGACTGTGATCAGCAACACCATGCCGGTAATCAAAAGGGCTGCAGCAAACGCCAATTTGTGCGCGGACTGATATGGCTGGTCAATAAATGACCAGATTACATAAGTGAGGTACCCCATCGATTGATGGGTCACTTGACCGTTCCAAAGATAATCCGACCACCCCACGGTATAGATGACCGGCGCCGTTTCGCCCATCGATAGCGCCATGCCAAGCAAGACACCGGTGATGATTCGCGATGCACTCCGCGGAATAAGTACGCGGGCGACTACGCTTGCATCCGAGGCACCGAGCGCGTACGCCGATTCGCGTAGACTTTGTGGCACGGCAAGCAAGGCCAACTCGACGCTGCGCGAGATATAGGGAATGATCATCACAGCTAGGGTTATAGAACCAGCCAGCACCGAAAAATGCCAACCTAGCCCAGCCACTAGGGCTACATACCCAAAGAGTCCCAAAACGATGGATGGCACCCCGACAAGCACATCGGACATGAAGCGGACAACTTTTGAAAAAAAGCGATTGCGATGTTCCGAAAGATAGACGCCGACGCCAATACTCAGCGGCGTTGCGATCAATACCGACCCGATAGTCAGAACTACTGTGCCCTCGATCGCTTGTAACAAACCACCGGACACCCCTTGGGTGGTCTCAGTTAAAACTTTCAAGTTAATGGCCGTTAGGCCGCCTTTGAGGACTTTGAACAGAATATCGAGCATGGCAAACGCCAGAAGCACGAAGCACCCACCGCAAAGAGTCCAGCCAAGCACACCGATTATGCGTCTACGCCGATAATGGCCAAGCGACACATGGTCGGCGAATACTGGGCCATCGGTGTTGGCTTCTCGCATTTCGGCAGACATTACTAATTCTTCCCGGTATTCAACAAGAGTAAACGCGCGGCCGCATTAACAAGGACACCGAGTATCAAAAGCATCAGCCCGACCTCAACCAGACTGTTCACGGCCATACCGGTGGGGTCTTCCATGGCACTCGAGAGTTGTGATACTAGAAAGGAGGCCATGGTGGACATGGGACTATAGATATTTTTAGGGATGTGCAAGGCGTTGCCGCTGACCATGAGCACTGCCATGGTCTCGCCCATGGCGCGACCGAGTCCCAGAATGCTGACGCCGATCAACGGGCGCTTAATCTGGGGGAGAACCACTTTCCAAACCATTTCAAAGCGCGTCGATCCGAGGGCAAAGGCTGACTCGATATCTGCACTTGGAACAGCTGAAATAGCATCACGCATGTTCGCCGTGATAATAGGCACCACCATAAGTGCCAAAACAATTCCAGCTGTTAACAGACCGTACCCGGAACGAACCGGGGCGGCAAAAAACGGGATAAAACCCAGGATCGCAGCGATCACAGGATAGACATAATGTGAAAAAACCGGAATCACGACAACGTAACCCCAAAGACCAAACACTACGCTGGGAACGGAAGCCAGCAACTCTGCGAGCAACGCGACTGATTCACGCAATCTTGAAGGTATGATCTCGGAGATAAACATGGCCGCTAACAAGCCGACCGGAATGGCGAACAGCAGCGCGAGAAACGAGCTCGCCAATGTTCCGAAAATCAAAAATAAAATGCCGTAATTGGCCCCCGGTAAGACTTGCATGCCATCAACAGTGATGGGCTTACCGTACTGGCTACCAAGGTTCCAATTGCTGTTGGTGAGAAAAGACACACCATTCAGCTTCATGGCTGGCCAGGCATTGATGGCCAAAAATATGATCAGACCCAGCAGGATAATGGGCACGACCAACGAAAAGATTTGGATCAGTTTGCCCGAGAACTGTTGACGAAACCGTTTCGGGTTCGCCGATTTGTCGAGCACCCCGCTATTTTCGAATGTTGTCGCCATACTAACGGGTTACTGGTTTATAAACGAAAGATGTTCCGGGGCTTGATAAGCCCCGGAACAATATGGCTTTTTTCCAGAAAGCGGAACAGAGATCAGCTATGGATCTTGTTGATCTGCTTGATGGTCAGCTTGCGTGCCGACGAAGGCAGTGGCATGAACTGAACCTGTTTCAAGAACTTCATCTGGTTGCCGCCTTGTGGACTAACGGCCCATTTGAGGAACTGCTTAAGCTGTTTTGCCTTTTTCTGGCTATGCTGGTGGGATTGGACTAGAAGATATTCGTAGTTGATGATTGGATACGAGTTCTTGCCAGGGGCATAGATCAGGCTGATTCGTTCGCTGGCTGGCGTCTTGGGCACCATTTGTGCGGCAGCCGCTGGAACGGTTTTCTTGGTCGGCAAGACGAAGTTGCCCGCCTTGTTTTTGACCATGGCTTCGCCCAAGCCTTTCTTCTTGATCTGACCTTTGTAGCTGATTCCGATGTAGGCGACCGAGTACGGGTTGTTTGCCATGGCGGTCACCATACCCGTGTTACCCGTGGCACCTATGGCACCTGACACGTTAGGCCAGCTTACAGTCGTGCCCAAACCGACATCTTTACGCCAGTTTTGGGTCGCTTTGCTCAAGAACTGGGTAAACAGGAACGTATCGCCACTGCCGTCAGCGCGATGCAATGTAACGATTTCTTTATGCGGAAGATTAACGCCGCTATTCATCGACTGGATCTTGCTGTTGTCCCAGTACTTGATCTTACCGCGATAAATCTTGGAAAGAATTGGTGCGCTGAGCTTGAGATGATCGTTATTCAGACCCGGGATGTTGTAGTCGATCATCTGTGAGGAGATAGCCACCGGAATATTGAGCATATTCGGGTGTTTTTTCATCTGAGCATTACTCAGGTAAGCATCTGAACCGCCCATGTCGACGATGCCCTTGGTCGACTGCGAAATGCCCGTGCCACTCCCTGTGGAAGCCGCATTGATTTTGACATTTGGATGTATTTTCGTGTAAGCGGGAATCCAAAGACTGACCAGCGGATAGACCAAGCTTGAGCCGGTTTCATTGAGCGTGGTGGAACCGAACGCCGTACCGGCTGCACCGAACGCAACGGCCGTACCGACGGTCGCCCCTACTGTCCATTTCAATGCTTTTGTTTGTAACAACATTCACAAACTCCTTGTTGATTGGGCCGTGAAAATTTGACCCGGATTCATTTGTGTGAGCCTTAAGATTGGGCGATATCAGTTACAGCACTGTGACAAAAAACCAGCAATCTACGCGACGTTCAAGGCACAACAGAAAACCGCCGTTTTGTGACCAGACACCTCGAGCCGATAATAGCCGGGCGCACTAAATGAGAGCGTCACGCATTGGTCGGTCACGGCAAACCAGTCACATTCGGGCCCGTTAATAGCTATTGTGCTGCCGAACTGAATGCTGTCGATCAATACCGGCTCGGTAACATGGAAAAACGCCATCCAATTCCCCAGCCAGCCATCGGCCATCGGTGCGCTGAGGTCGATAATTCGCATCGGCTTAAGGACGTCGGGTTTTGCAGTTCACTGTTCATGCGCCGCGGTTTAAGCCGCCACGGTCTCACCAATGGGCGCCAGCAATTCGACAAAGCGCGACGCACAAGCAGTCCAGGAATGCTGCAGCGCGAACGCTCGCGCGGCTTCACTTGAGAGCTTCAGTGCTCCATCGATAGCTCGCGATAGATCATCGTCGAGACAAGCAACCTCAGGTACATTGCCTAGCACATCGCTCGGACCAGCCACGGGATACGCCGCCACAGGCAACCCTGCTGCCAGAGCTTCCAGCAACACCAAGCCGTATGTATCGGTGCGGCTTGGGAACACAAACACATCGGCCGCGGCGTAATAACGCGCCAAAGCCTCGCCATGTTGGCGCCCCACAAACATCACGTCGGGGTATTGACGCTCCAATTTGCCACGATCCGGGCCGTCCCCTACCACAACCTTGGTTCCGCGTTTATCCAGACTCAGAAACGCGGCCAGGTTCTTCTCAGCGGCCACGCGTCCAACATAGAGCATAATCGGGCCTGGATACGGCCTTTCCACCTCGGGCATGGGGCGAAACATCTCGGCATCCACACCGCGCGGCCAATGCCGGGTTTGTGTAATGCCGTGGCTGGCCAACTCATTGGCCAGAGTGTCGGTTGTGACCATCACTGACTGCGCCGGCCGGTGAAAATAGGAAATAAGCTGCCAGGTCACCCTCCGCGGGAAACCGAATCGCATTTTCAGATAATAAGGGAAATGTGTGTGATACGACGTCGTGAACGGCACCCCACGTCGACGACAATAATGGCGTGTCGCCAAACCGACCGGCCCTTCCGTAGCGATATGAATCGCATCCGGGCCAGCATTATCCAGCAAGGCCGCAATTCGCCGCGGACCGGTTGCCGCCAGCCGAATATCCGGTTCGCCCGGACAGGGTACGCCGGCAAATCGGTCAGGAGTCACTCGCGTGATCTCATGGCCCGCATGTACCAGTTCGTCGATAATGATCGACCACGCGCGAACCACCCCGTTGACCTGGGGGTGCCACGCATCCGTTGCGATAGCGATTTTCATGCCGCGTATTCCTTGGTGCTGGACGCCGTGGCGTATTGTTCAACCGGCTCGCCAGTGGTGATGATTTCCAGTCGTCCATCCCGGTGTTCGACCAGCGCGCTGCAGCTTTCCACCCAGTCGCCGTCGTTGTAGTACTCGACGTCATCGTCCGCGTGTGCCTTGGGCGTGTGGATATGGCCGCATATCACGCCGTCGAACCCACGACGTTCGGCTTCCTGTCGCCAGTTCAGTTCGAAGTCACTAATCACGGCCAGGGCTTGCTTGAAACACGCTTTAATGCGGCCGGCAAGCGGATAATAAGACAATCCCAGACGCCGCCGTGCCGTGTTCACAACGCTGTTGCCAAGGGTTACCGCACGATAGGCGTAATCTCCGACTTGTGCCATCCATCGGGCTTGGTTGCAGGTTACGTCCAACTCATCGCCGTGAACTACCAGAAACCGACGCCCGTCAACGGTAGTGTGTTCCGCTTCGCGCCGGACCTCGACGCCGGCAAAATCAATTGGCAGATAATCCCGCAGCAGATCATCGTGATTGCCGGGCACATAAATAACCTGAATATCAGTCTCGGTCTGAAGATCGACTAGAGTTTGCACTACGTCCGAGTGACTTGAGGGCCAGTACCAGGACTTTTTGAGCGCCCACCCGTCGATTATATCGCCAACCAGATAGAGCGTTTCGCATTCGATACTGTCCAAAAAACGGAGTAGTCGACGGGCACGGCAGGTCCGCGTACCCAAGTGGAAATCCGATATCCAGACCGTTCGATATCGCGTACGCGGTGGAGCAGCGCCTCCCCGCCGGCCGGGCGGTGGCAAAGATGCCAATGACTGCGGAGGCAGTCTGGGATGAAGGTCGCGCGCCATGCTCATCTCCTTTTAAGCATTTCAATTAAGCCTGAACCGCTTGTATGACACCTTGTTTTAAACCCGGTTACGCCTGGATGACACGGCAGTTTTGAAATTTGGTGCATTGTCATTGTTGCGTCATACGTTAATCACAGGCTTGAAGTGTCAAACGAGCAATAGGTGTACCTGTGCATCATAATCCCACACCAGAGTCCAACCGTGTCTTGGTACTCGGTGGCGACGGTTTTTGCGGCTGGCCCAGTGTGCTGCATTTATCGGCTGCCGGTTACGACGTGGCCATCGTCGACAACCTAGCGAGACGCCAAATCGACGTGGAACTGGAATGTGAATCGCTGACACCAATTCGGCCTCTCGGCCAGAGACTGGATACGTGGGCTCGTCTTTCAGGCCGCGTCATCCCACATCACCGTTTCGATCTAGCGCGTCATTACCAGCGCCTGGTGGATTTATTGCTCGAGTGGCGGCCGGCTACGGTGGTGCATTTCGCCGAACAACGGTCTGCACCCTACTCCATGAAATCGGCCTATGAAAAGCGTTATACCATGGAAAACAATCTGGGTGCGACCAACAATCTGCTCACCGCCTTGGTCGAAACTGGTTTGGATGCCCACGTGGTGCACCTCGGCACGATGGGGGTGTACGGCTACGGCAGCGCCGGCATGAAGATACCCGAAGGCTATCTCAAGGTAGCGGTGGAAACCGAATCAGGCGAACATGCGGAAAACGAAATACTGTACCCGACGCATCCGGGGAGCATCTATCACCTGACCAAAAGCCAGGATCAGCTCAGCTTTTACTTTTTCAACAAAAACGACGGTGTCCGCGTGACTGATCTACATCAGGGCATTGTCTGGGGCACGCAAACCGTGGAAACCGCACGGGATGAACGACTCATTAACCGCTTCGACTACGACGGCGATTTCGGAACCGTGCTCAACCGCTTTCTGATGCAGGCGGCGATCAATCATCCGCTGAGCGTACACGGAACCGGCGGCCAGACGCGGGCGTTTATCCACATTCAGGACATGGTTCGGTGTATCGAGCTGGCAGTAGCGACGCCACCTGCGCACGGCGATCGCGTGCGTATCTGCAACCAGATGACCGAGACCCACCGAGTGCGGGATCTCGCACAACTAATTTCGGTCGAAACCGGCGTGGAAATCGCCTATCTCGACAACCCGCGCGTCGAAGCGGTAGAAAACAACCTGCATGCTGCCAACGACTTTCTGCTGTCACTGGGGCTGGAGCCCATCACTCTCTCGGGTGGTCTACGACGTGAAGTCACTGAAATCGCCGACACCTACGCCCATCGTTGCGACAAATCGAAAATTATGACTCAGTCCCTTTGGCGCCAACACCCCATCAGGGGAACGAGGCAACACACTACCGAACCGGCTAAACACAAGAACAAACCCCGCACACCTCCAACAAACTCGGCACTTCGGATTTAAAACCGATTGACAATCACCAAGCCGGTTACGCTGCGCTACTTCAGAAAACCCGAACAGATGACCAATTATCGGAATGTTATACCCCCTCTCACTGGGCTCTAGAGTGGCAGCTGTTTTCCCAGCCCCAATGTCTTTATCGAAACAAAAAAGCCCCGCGTAGCGTCGGGGCTTGAAAGGCGTGGGGTCTTTCGGAGGGCTTGTTATTGTGGTGTTGAAAACACTCTGAGCCGTGACGATTGTTGGCTCAACGATGTTTTTTATGCCATTTCAACCAACGCCGGAACTTGCGTCGTTGAGGAGAATTACGTGGCAAATTCTTGAATCGTTGGTAGCGTTGGAACGACTTGAATCGTTGATAGCTGCTCGAAGACTGGCCTTGGGTACTGGCCCCGTTAGCAGTCGTACGGGCTTCAGCCTCCGTCGCATGGTTTTTAGAATGACTATGGTCATTCATCTCATGGCTGCTGCCGGCACGAGAAGACGACTCTGACTTGTGTGAATATGAGCCCCCGGAAATATCTCCGGAATGGACGAAAGCCGACTTATTCTTGTTGGTGGAGAATAAGACTGTGCCGCCATTATTAGATTTGTCGTAATGACCATCACTGAGCAGGCCTGGCCCCTTAGCCGAATCATTAGTACCCGGAAGATAGCCAGTGGCCATGGCTTGGCCGGATAAACATCCGGCCAAGCCAAGGACTGCAGCAGTTAAAAGACGTTTGCGAACGATGGGTCGAGTCAACTGCAGCTTAGTGGGCATTTAGAAGAACTTGATACGGAAACCGGTGAACAAGATATTAACATTCTTGACACCATTAGCGATGTGAAGGTGGTTTGCCGAAACATGGTGATAAGCCGCATACATGTTGACCGATTTCATCAAGTCATAGACATATGCTACGCCGTAGTTACGCGAAACACTGCTGGAGTTATAGGCGTTATCGGTCTGGCCATAGAACAACTGGACATGGTTCTTACCGTAGATATATCCCACGCCACCAAAGAAAGTTTGACTATGGTTTTCTTTGTTAGCAGTGTAAATGCCTTTGCTGGGATAGTAAGAGCCGGTGCTTTGGTAGTAAGTATTGCTATAACTGCGACGCTTATACTGGACGGTGAAGTTCAGACCATTCGGCAGAAGCATTGATGCCGATCCGCCGTATTCATTGAACTGAGCATTGCTATTAAAGTTATTTTTGTAGTGGCCGTTTGGTCGTACGTCCTTGTTTCGCTGCCCACTGTTCACATAGTCAAGCGCAGCTGCAACTTTGACACCGTTATTAAATTGATGCTTGTACTTGGGCGAGATTTCCACGGCACGGCCCTGGTCAAAACTCGCCGCGAGCTTCAAGCCTTTATAGGATGGCGAGTCATAGCGGATCGTATTAACTCGTGACAGGGCATCATAACTGTTATAGACCTGTTTGATTTTAACGGCACTCTTCCCATTGCCATTCAGCATTGTGATGTTGCCGAAGTAATCATGGACTGGAGTTCCGCCACCCAGGTCCGTGGTGCCAGAGAGGTCAACTTTCGATGTGCTGTTGGCCGCACCGTCTGTCTTGCCTAAAGTCAGCTTGCCGTAAGGACCCTTGATGTAAACATTGGCTTGTCGATTCTGCAGACCGGGACCACCTGCACTGTTGTGGATATCAAAGTGGCTGGACTGGTTCGCACCCAAGCCCTCGACCCACTGAAATCCAACGCTTAGGTTGGGATCGACTTTCTGGCTACCTGAAAAACCAAACCGCGAATCCGAAGAGTGATTATCGACAAAGCCGACACCGGCACTCTTACCGTTTGTAGCACCGATGATAGCCCGGTTGACCTGACCGGAAATTTTAAAACTAAGTGCCTGGGCCGACGGCACCGCAACGATAAATGCGGCGGCAGCCAAGCTTCCAGCCATACCGATAGAATAACTCTTTCGAGACATTGGGAACTCCCTGGTGTTTAGTATGAAACACGCTGGCTTGATTAGTAACGGCCAGCGCAGCTCCCGTTCGCTTGCCAGTCCGGCATTTGAACGACAAACGCCATTAAAAGCTTTTTTTGTTACATTTTTGTTTAACTCACGCCTTCGGATATGAAGCTTTTGTTACAGAAACCATTTTGTTGACTAATCCTGATATCAGTCTGATGCGGTAGCCATGCACCCAATTTGCTGATATAGGGGCCCGCCCGGTCTTGCGAAATCTAAGATGAATGGCTTAAGTCAGGTTAACGCGCAGCAGCCAGCCTAGCCGGAAGCAACGTTGCGCCGACTGCCATCGTTGGCAATTGTGGATTGCTCGCCTGGGTCTGGCTCCGCCAACTCGCAGCGGTTGTTCGGGAACCGGCAGATAAAGCGCGACCCTTGTCCCGGAGTGCTATGCACGACGAGGTCTGCGTCATGGCATTTCAAGGCGTGCTTGACAATGGCCAGCCCCAGTCCGGTGCCCCCCCGCGCAGAGTCCCGACCGGTGTCGGCTCGATAGAAACGTTCCGTCAGACGCGGGATGTGCTCAGGTGCGATTCCCTCCCCCGTGTCGGCCACGACCAGCTCGGCATGGTCTCCAATGTAGCTCCAAGTCAAGCTAATCAGTCCATTGGCCGGCGTATGCCGTTGCGCGTTGGTCACAAGATTGGAGACGATGCTCTCAAACCGTCGTTCGTCGCCATGCAGAAGCAACGACTCGTCCACTTCCGTGGTAGCAATTGTTGCACCGTCGCTGGGCTGCTGCTGGGTTACGCGCTGGATGACGGAGGCCACATCGATCCAGTCCGGGGCCTTATTATCGGTTTCCGAATCGAGGCGAGCCAACTCCAACAAGTCGTCGATCATACGGTCCATGCGCGCGGACTCGGCCCGCATCTGGCTGATCGGAGATTGCCAATCGCGAAACGCTTCGGAATCAGCGGCTTCGCTATCCAGCATTTCCAGATAGCCCCTAACGACGGTCAACGGGGTTCGAAGTTCATGCGAGGCGTTGGCCACGAAATCTCGCCTGGCGGCCTCGGCCCGTCGCCGTTGACTCACATCGCGAGCGATCAGAAGGCGCTGGCCGTTGCCGTAAGGAATGAGCTGAATAGCCAGAACGAGGTCGGCGTCAACGGGCGCAGTAATTTCGACGCTTGCTGTCCCATCAGTGGGCTCGGAGGCTAAAAAAGCCCGAAAATCCGGATCACGTATGAGATTGGTCACGCGCTGTCCGCGATCGGCTTGTGGCCGCAGTCCAAAGAGCCGAACGGCGGCATCGTTAAACCAGACGATGTCACGTTGATTGTCGAGGACCACGGCCGCATCAGGTAGCGCCGCAGTCGATGCCTGAAATTCGCTGACAATACGCCCTAGCCTTTTCTTGCGCCGCCGGTTGCGTTGTTTGAGCCGATACAATTCATCGTAGATTTCCTGCCAGACGCCCACACCGTAAGCCGGTTCGACACGATCGGAAATCAGCCACTGATGGAGCTGATAGGCATTGTAAAGCTGCAACATCAAGTAGAGAGTGAGAGCGATCAACAGCACGCCGAGGATCATGCCCGCCAGTTCTCCGACCGCAGAGGCTAACCCCAGCCAGCCCGCCACTAGACACATTTCGCGTCGCCAGGGATGCGCTGTTTTAAGTGCCAAGGCTACGCTGCCGGAATCGCCCAAGTCGACAATTAGAGTCGTTCTCTAGGCCGCGCGGTCGGAAAAACGATAGCCGCTGCCGCGCACAGTCTGAATAACTTGGTCGCAGGCCACTGGCGACAGAGCCTGTCTGAGACGCCGGATATGCACGTCGACCGTGCGCTCTTCCACGAACACGTTTTGCCCCCAGACTTGATCAAGCAACTGGGCGCGGGTGTAAACCCGTTCGGGATGGCCCATGAAAAACTGAAGCAGCCGGAATTCAGTGGGACCAAGATTAACGGCCTGCTCTCCGGCCGCCACGCGCTGACACGCAGCATCCAGGGCCAGCGACTCGGACTCCAGAATTGCATTTTCACCGCCAGGCAACGTCCGCCGCAGTACAGCGCGGACCCGCGCCACGAGTTCCGCCGACGAGAACGGTTTGGTGATGTAATCATCTGCGCCCAGATCCAATCCCCGCACCCGGTCGTCGGATTCAGTCCGAGCCGTGACCATGATGATGGGCAGTTCGGCAGTGGCGTCCGTACGACGCCACTCACGCGCCAGTTCCAGTCCCGAAACATCCGGTAGCATCCAGTCGAGCAACACCAAGCCCGGCCGTCGATCGGCCACGGCAAGCCGCGCTTCTTCCCCGTTGCCTACGACCTCCACCTCGAAACCGGCCCGGTCAACGGCAAAACGGATCATGTCGCGAACCGCTGTTTCGTCTTCAACTACCAATACGTGCTGATTTCTCATCAACTCACCGAATAGGTCATGACTCAAAGCAAAGCTAAAACGGATTTATTACAAAGCAATGACAGGCAAGTGGGCTGCGCAGTTACCGATGAACGGCACCCGGAATCACGCCTCACCCCGCTAGTCCGGCTGATACAACTTCTGAAACGTTGCTCGATAACGACTGTTCATTCAGTGTCTTAAGTATATCGCGTAGACCTTCGGCGTAAGGCGAGGCATAGCGACGCCAAGGCACCACGATGCCGGCAAGTGCGGCGGCGAGCTGCGGATTGATCGCGTCCAGGCGCTCGATCTCGGAACGCATCAATGCATAGCCCGTGCCGTCCTTGCAATGAAAGCCTTCGGGATTGCCGCGCGCAAAGCCACCGAGAATAGAACGAACCCGATTGGGATTGGTGTTGTCGATTGCGGGATCGGCCAGCAGTTCACGCACCCGCTCGATACTGTCGTCGCGCCGCGCTCCGGCCTGCAGCGAGCGGTATTTATCCATGACCAGTGGATAATCAGCAAAGCGTGCCGCAAAATCCGCTAGGGCCTGCTCGCGCTGGGCTCCTGGTTGATCATTGAGTACGGTCAGTGCAACCACACGGTCGGTCTGGTTATCAGCATTCGTGTAGAGTTCGAGTGCCTGATCGAGTGCCTTGGCGTCACCACTGGCTACCAGATAATCCAGCGCAATCGAGAACAGTCGACGACGCCCCACCGCTTCAGGGGTGAAAGCGTACGCTTCGCTGGGCGCAAAACGAGCAAGAACATTGTCAAACGTCGCATAAAATCGCTGGCCGATCTGCTGCTTTAAGCCGCGTCGAGCCTCGGCGACGGCAATCGGATCGATGGGGGGAGTGGTGTCGCTGATGCGCGCTGAACTTGGCAGCGTAAGCATTTCAGCGGCCAGTTCCCGATCGGCCGGCAACCCGTCGAGCAGTCCAGTCAAGGCATCCTGAATAGCGGCCGACGGCTCATTTGGCGCATGGTCGTTTCTAACTGCCTCGACATCGGCCTGCAACTGCCGCAGGAACAATGTTTGCAGGGCGTCCCAGCGGGAAACCGGATCGCTGTCAATACGCGCCAAGGTCGCCAGATCGGATTCAGACTGGGCATACTCAATGCGCACTGGGGCGCTCATGCCGCGCAAAAATGATACCACCGGCTGGTTGGTAAAACCCTCGAACGTCCAGGTCTCGCTGGCTTTTGTGAGGCGCCGGACCCGAGATCGTGACGTTTCGGCGCGCGCCGGGCCCTCCGGCTGAAAAAAAGCCAGTTCAATGGGAATATCAAAGGCCGGTTTCTCGGGTTGATCGGGTGTCGGTGGGGTCGACTGCTTCAATTCCAGCGTCAGCGTTCCGTTGGCATAGATGGGCTCGACCGACACAGTGGGGGTGCCTGCATTGGCATACCACGCACGGAATTGCCTCAAATCCAGACCAGTAGCTTCTTCGATGGCGACGACAAAATCTTCTATAGTCACGGCTTGGCCATCGTGCTTGTCAAGATAAAAGCCCACCGCCTTCGTGAAGGCTTCCCGGCCGGCAATCGTGGCCATCATGCGGATCAGTTCAGCGCCTTTTTCATACACCGTGATGGTGTAGAAATTGTTCATCTCGACGTAGGAATCAGGGCGTACGGGATGGGCGCGTGGACCCGCGTCCTCGGCGAATTGCACATCACGAATCATGCGCACCTGCTGGATGCGTGCTACCCCAGGTGATCCCTGGTCGGCCGAGAACTGATGTTCGCGAAACACCGTCAGCCCCTCTTTCAAAGAGAGCTGAAACCAGTCGCGGCACGTGACTCGATTGCCGGTGTAGTTGTGAAAATATTCGTGCGCGACCACGTCGCGAACGCGGGCGAAATCGGCGTCGGTCGCGGTATCGGTACGGGCCAGCACGCAGGCGGTATTGAAGATGTTTAGGCCCTTGTTTTCCATTGCCCCCATGTTGAAACTGTCGACTGCCACCACCGAATAGCGATCGAGGTCGCATTCCAGGCCATAAGTTGACTCGTCCCACGCCATGGCCTGTTTCAACGAGGCCATGGCGTGGCCGCACTGGTCCTCGCTACCGTGCTCAGTGTAGAACGCCAGCTCAATGCGGCGACCGGAACGCGTTTGATAGGTGTCGTTGATTTCGGCCAGATCGCCAGCCACAAGCGCAAACAGATAGCAGGGTTTGGGCCATGGGTCGACAAAGACGGCGGTATGGCGGCCATTCTCGTGTTGTTCGTACTGGGTGCGGTTGCCGCCGGCCAAAAGGTTCGGGTAGGTGGTCGCGTCGGCGGTAATTCGTGTGGTGAACCGCGTCATCACGTCCGGTCGATCAGGGAAATACACAATGCGTGAAAAGCCGGTCGCCTCGCACTGGGTACACAGGATCGATCCCGATATATACAAGCCTTCAAGGGCGGTGTTGGCCGACGGATCGATACGGACTACAAGCTCAATGTCACATTGGGCCGGCAACATCCGCAAGAGCAGACCGCTATCAGTGACTTCAAAACGGTCGTCGGCCGGTTGCTCACCGTCGAGCGTGAGCGACTCCAGATCCATCTGTCGGCCGTCAAGCCAGAGGTCGCCTTGCTCGGCGCTGGTCTTACGGGCCACGCGATAGCGGGCCGTGACACGCGTATCTTGGGCATCAAGGTCAAATGACAAATCCGCGGACTCGATGGCAAAGTCTGGCGCGCGGTAATCGGCGCGGTGCTTACGCTCAGGCTGGTCGCTCACAAAAACTCCGAAACGTTGGAACTACGTGTGCATGGTGCCGACGAAACGATCGACGAATGAACGCGCGTCGGGACGCCGCTGAATCGACAAATGGCCGGCATTCGCCCAAAAAATAGGCGGCTGCTGCCAATGATGCCACAGTGTCGTCGGCTGATCGGGGGGCACAACCTGATCGGCGCGCGCGGCGATTATCGCGCGCTGGCGAGTGGCGGGCCGCGGCTGATGTAACGGTGAGAGTTGCGTCAAGAGTCGATCCAGCCGTCCGGCGTCGAACCCTGCCTGCGCCAGCCGTACGCGGCTGGCCTCTGGCATGTGCTGCCAAAGCGTGGGGGCAATTGCCACCATGGGTATGCCAGCGATGACCGGCGACAGCTCACGCTCGAACGAGGCCAGCAAGGCGGCGATGTAGCCGCCTAGACTCAACCCAAATACCCCGACGCCGACCGGTGACTGGGTAGCCCTGAGCCAGGCAATTGCCTGACGAATATCGGCGACCGACTGCGATACCGCGTGCCAAACATTGGGCATCGGCCCGTCGAGATACAGCCCGCCGGTCAGCCGCGTGGCGCGTCGAATACCGTGTAGCGGCAACAACGGCATGCAGATATTGATACCCCATTGCCGGTGCAGCCGTTCGGCCTGAAAGGCCGACAAATCCAGCGCCGAGCCCATGCGATAGCCGTGAATGCAAATCAACCATGGGCGCGGTCTATCTTGGTGGCGAAGCAACCGGCAGGCAACAGTTCGATTGGCCTCATACGAATGCCAACGCTCGGCCCCGGGTACGTCGACATCGGGGGCATACCCACTCGCAAATGTAAGCCATTCGATTTCGCAATGGCGCACTCGTAGCGCCCTCAGATCAACGCTGACGGGTTGGGTCGGTTCATCCGACACGGCGTGAATCATACCGCCGCGCCTCGTCTCTAACTGCCTCAACTCCTCGATCTGGCAGTTAAGCCCTGAGTGATCCGGCATTCGGGCACAGTGAACATAGAATCCCATGAGGGCGCAGTCGAGCGCGGCATGGTGGGCCAGCCCGAGCAGTGACACGTCGTCATCATCGTCATCAATGCGCGACTGCCATAACAAAAGGCCGCCCCAGCCGCTGATCCAGTACGTTCCGCTTGCCGCGAGAAATAATGCTGCCGCTACATAAGGCGACCAGAACATCATTCCGAGCAGTCCGGCCAGTGCGCCAAGCCCGCCGGCGAGCGCC
Organism: Salinisphaeraceae bacterium UBA4764; assembly: GCA_002403445.1. Classification (GTDB taxonomy): domain Bacteria; phylum Pseudomonadota; class Gammaproteobacteria; order Nevskiales; family Salinisphaeraceae; genus Salifodinibacter. The sequence goes on from DHHU01000072.1 coordinate 123,874, forward strand.
ATGTGATACACGATCATGCGGTCTAGGCCCCAAAACAAAGCCGCGGCCCCGGACGCGAGTGGACCGATCCCAGCCCCAATGGCCAAAATCAGCGCCGCTGTATTGCTTCGTGCACCCATTACGATCCAGACCACCCCGAGGGCCAAAGGCCAGACGGCGGGCAGCCAATAACGCGCCGAGCGGCGCCAACCGACCCGGGTCATGATCGACCAAATGTTGAGCCGCCGCACCAGCAAAAAGGCCGCAAAAGGCACATGACCCGATTAATAACGAACACCCGATGGTTGAATAATGCCAATCGGCCCGCTATAAAAATAGTGAGCTGAAACAAAATGTCGCGGTTGCTGACATAATTAAAATAAGTTTACCGTCATGTTCGATACTGAGATGCTTCCGCACTGTGTATTCGCCCACGGTAGCGAGAGCGCACCGTGGGGCACCAAGATTCAACGCTTGGCCAAGGTCGCTGAACGCTACGACTTCGAAGTTGCAAGCCCCGACCAACAGCACCTGACCGACGCCACCGATCGCGTCGAGGATTTCAAGCAACGTGCCCCTGCCGGTTCACCGCTGATTCTGATCGGCTCGAGTATGGGCGGTTATGTTACTGCCATGGCCTGCGATACATTGCAGCCCGACGCGTTGTTTCTGATGGCGCCGGCGCTTTATCTCGAGGGTTTTCCGGGCGACCCCACGGGCTGCCCAAAACACACCGTGGTCATCCACGGTTGGCAAGATGAAGTGGTACCTGTGGAGTCGAGTATCGATTTCGCCAGAAGACACAGGGCCCAGCTCCATGTTGTGGCCGATGACCACCGGCTGAGTGCCAGCCTGGAATTTCTGGCTCAGGAGTTCGAGGCGCTTGTGCAGAGCTGTCTTGAGTAGCGGGCTCACGACAAGGCGTCGGTGGCGCCCAGAGCACACTGGCGCACCAACCTCGGGCCACAATAGATCAAACCAGTATAGAGCTGAACGGCCGATGCACCTGCAGCGAATTTATCGGCTGTATCGCGCCGGCTTTGGACGCCGCCCACGCCTATGATCGGCAATGTGCCGTCGAGTCGCGCTGCCAGCTTTCTGATAACTGCGTTCGAAGGCTCCCGAAGGGGTGCACCACTCAATCCGCCGGCTTCACTTTGCCAGCGCACCGCGACACCGCGCCGGTCTGTTGTGGTGTTGGTCGCGATTACGCCGTCTACGCCGGCGTTTTGCAGAACTTTAGCCAGCGCAGTGATCGATTCCGGCCTTAAATCCGGCGCCACTTTCACGGCCAACGGCAGGCGACGGCCCCGAGTCAACGCAAGGCGGTCACGCTCGGCGACCAGTGCACTTAGCAGCGACTCGAGCGCGTGGCTTTCCTGCAGATCTCGCAGCCCCGGCGTGTTGGGTGACGACACGTTGATTGTCACGTAATCGGCCGAGTCGACTACCCAAGCCAGCCCACGTAGGTAATCGTCGACCGCGTGTTTGGCCGGCGTATCGCGATTTTTGCCCAGATTCACGCCCACCGGACATTCAGTTCGACGGGTATTCAGACGTTGAACGAGCGCCTCCACCCCGGCGTTGTTAAACCCCAGACGATTGATCAGCGCGCGCTCGGATGGCAGCCGGAATACGCGCGGCCGGGGATTGCCCGACTGAGGTCGGGGCGTGACCGTGCCTACTTCGACAAAACCGAACCCCAACCCAGCCAGACCATCAATCGCCGTGCCGTTCTTATCCAGACCGGCGGCGACCCCGATCGGGTTGGCAAGCGACAACCCCATCAACTTCACGGGCACGCGCGGCACGTGACAACCGAAGAGCGCCTGGTTGAGCCTCGGGTAACGCGCAATCGCGGCTAGCGAGACCTTGTGGGCGCGCTCGGCTTCCAGTGTAAACAACCCGGCGCGCGGCAGCGCGTACATAGCGTATCCGTTTGGAGCCCGAAGTGATTATGCCAGTTGCCTGTCCGGTTATCCGCCTTGCAAACCTGGCTCTGGGAGGATCCAAAGGTGGTACGTGGTTTTGACGGCCAAATGCGTGCTTATGGCTTGACTAATCGGGATAATGATTACGATGGATATTGATTTTAAGCCAACAACGCCCGCATCGCGACTCGAAGTGGCGCCCATGATGGCGTGGACGACGCCGCATCAACGTTATTTCATGCGTCAACTGACAAAGCATGCCCTACTTTATACTGAGATGGTGACTAGCAGTGCCTTAATACACGGACCGCGGTCCCGCTTGCTGGCCTTGAACCCAATTGAACATCCGGTGGCCTTGCAGCTGGGCGGAAGCGATCCCGCTGCCCTGGCTGATTGTGCTCGGTGGGCCGAAGATGCCGGATTCGACGAAATAAATATCAACATCGGCTGCCCTTCCGAACGCGTCCAGCATAACGCTTTCGGTGCGTGTCTGATGGCCGAGCCGGACACGGTCGCCGCCTGTGTCGAAACCATGAAGGCATGTGTCGACGTTCCGGTTACGGTCAAAACACGTATCGGCATCGACAACCGCGATGACGATGCTTTTTTGCATGGCTTTACCGACGCCATTCAAAGTGCCGGTGCGGACCGCATCATAATACATGCGCGCAAAGCTTGGTTATCTGGCCTGAGCCCGAAAGAAAACCGCGAGAAGCCCCCGCTGGATTACTCCAAAGTCCGACGACTGGCCGCCCGGTTCCCCGCCCTGCCCGTCAACCTTAACGGGGGCTTGAACGATCTAGACCGCGCCGAAGCGGAAAGTTGGGAGCTACACGGCGCCATGCTGGGCCGGGCTGCTTATCACACACCATTTATGATGGCCGACGTCGACCGACGGTTTTTCAACGCGCCGAATCCTGTTCCGGATCGGGCGAGCGTCGCGACCGCAATGCGCGAGTATGCCGCTTGGCACTGCCGAATCGGCGGTGCTCTCGGCGACGTCACGCGACACATGCTGGGGCTTTATCATGGCTGCCCAGGAGGCCGCCACTGGCGGCGTATCTTATCCGAGGGCGCGCAGGCCCAAAACGGGGACGCCGGGGTGATCGACCGGGCTTTGGATGCGGTTGAGCCCCTGGCGCTGGCGAATAGCGCATGACACAGCACTTTATCGCCGATGCCCATCTGACCGGCGATGACGACTTGAGTGCTCAGCGTATGCGGTACTACTGTCGCGGCCCGGGACGCGCGGCGGACGCAGTCTATTTGCTGGGCGACCTTTTCGATGTCTGGATCGGCGACGATGGCTCGTTGCCGAAACATCGCCGGACTGTGGAGGCCATCGGCGCACTCGCCGCCACCGGCACCATGGTTTATTTCATGCGCGGCAATCGCGACTTCGCCGTGGGGGATGAATTTGTTGCGACTTCAGGCGTGACTATGCTCGACGACCCTTGCACGACGATCGTTGGAGGCATCCCAACGCTCCTCACCCATGGTGACCTGCTGTGCACCAACGACGCGGCGCAGCAGCGTTTCCGCGCCCGCTACAGCAATCCACGCTGGCGTGCCCGGATGCTGCGCCTTCCCCTAGTCGTCCGGCACTTGGCTGCCAGAAGCGCCCGGCGACACTCGAAGCGTCGGCACCGGGGCTGTTATCGCCAAGAATTGGACGTCAGTGCCCAAAGCATTGCTAGGCTTACCCGCGAGACGGGCACCAAGCGCCTCATCCACGGCCATACCCACCGCCCCACCGATGATAGATTGGGCAACGTCGATCGCCGAGTGCTGGCTGATTGGCGAGTCGACTACGCCGAATATCTAGTCGTTGACGACGCCTCGATTACGCGTCAAAACCTTGATTAATGCCACGACTATCGTGGCCATCGAAAACGGGCCCATCGATGTTCTGAACCGGTTCATGATCGGTTGGCAGCAGCAATACAGAGCTGTTTTTAGTCGCGTGAGCAAGCCCGTTAGTACAGGCCAGTCGTAAGCTTGCATTCGGACCGGCAGCTTAGCCCCGGAGACCCGCGGATAGGTCGGCTTTGATGTCGTCGACGGCCTCAAGTCCAACGGAGATACGTATCAGCCCCTCGCTAATACCGGCGCGTTCACGCTCGGCGGCCGAAATGCGCGCGTGGGTTGTACTGGCCGGATGAACAATGGTTGAGCGTGTATCCCCAAGATTCGCGGTTATCGACAGCATTTGGGTGGTATTGATAAGACGGAATGCGCCCTCACGGCCTCCGGACACGCGGAATGACACAATGCCGCCAAATCCGCCCGGCTGTTGGCGCGCCGCCAACCTGTACTGGGCGTGGCTCGGCAAGCCCGGGAAATAAACGTGCTCTACACCAGGCTGTTCGACCAGCCATTCAGCGATAGATTGGGCACTGCGGCAGTGGGCAGCCATGCGCACGTCCAGGGTTTCCAGCGCCTTGTGAAATATCCATGCGTTGAACGGGCTCATTGAGGGGCCGCAAGTGCGCAGGAAACGAAACACCCGATTGCCGACAATATCGGCGTCGCCGATCACCGCGCCGCCAACCGCCCGACCTTGGCCGTCCAGATATTTGGTTGCCGAGTGGATAACCACATCGGCCCCGAATTCAAGTGGTCGCTGCAGCGCCGGCGTGCAAAAACAGTTGTCGACGACAAATAGCGCGTCGGTGCCTTGGCAGAGTTCTGCCAAAGCGGCCATATCGACGATTTCGGTCAAGGGATTGGACGGCGTCTCGACGAACAGCATACGAGTTTCGCGCCGCATGGCCGCGCGCCAGCCATCGATATCATCCGGCGCGACGAATGTTGTCTCGATCCCGAGTTTGCTCAGATAGTTGTTGAATAACCCGATAGTGGAGCCAAACAATGAATGCGCGGCCACGATGTGATCGCCCGACTGCAGAGTGGCTAGACAGATTGCCAGAGTAGCGGCCATACCAGATCCTGTCGCCACACAGCATTCACCGCCTTCCATCGATGCCAAACGAGTGCAGAAGGCATCGACTGTAGGGTTGGAAAAACGCGAATAGATATTGCCGGTTTCTTCTCCGGCAAAGCGGGCAGCAGCTTGTTCCGCCGAATCGAATGCAAAACTCGAGGTCATGTAGACCGGTTCGCTGTGTTCGCCGGCGGGCGTTCGCTCGGTCCCGGCTCGCACGCCGCGAGTGGCCAACTGCCATGTCTCGGGAAACTGACTCATGATCGGCTCTGTCATCGTTTGCAACCGCAGCCGCATAGTACAAGCGGCCGTTTGGACTTGATTATTGGTAGATTATAGTCTGAATAGCGCCATGCGCGATGCGCCTGTGGGGTACGATTTATTTTATGGACTGTGAGACACGCCGCACGCTCTTTCCCGCCAGCGAGCCGTTCGAGCAGGGCCGCCTGCCTGTATCTGATGGCCACGAACTCGCCTATCGACAATATGGTAATCCGGCCGGCAAGCCAGCAATCATACTGCACGGTGGGCCGGGCGCGGGCGCCGGCGCCAATAGTCCGCGGTTTTTCGACCCTGCCAAGTATCGAATCGTGGTCTTCGATCAACGGGGCTGCGGTCAATCGACCCCACACGCCAAATTGGCTGCTAACACGACCTGGCACTTGGTCGACGACATAGAGCGTCTGCGCGAGCATTTGGCCATCGAACGCTGGTTGGTTTTCGGAGGTTCATGGGGATCTACTCTCGGGTTGATTTACGCCGAAATCTATCCCGATCGGGTGACCGGACTGATCCTGCGCGGTATCTTTATGCTCCGTCGATTGGAGATTGCCTGGTTTTATCAAAACGGTGCCAGTGCCCTGTTGCCGGAAGCATTCGAGAATTATTGCAACTATATTCCATCCGAAGAACGCGACGATCTGGTCGCCGCCTACTACCGACGGCTGACCAGCGACAACTTCGACGTGCGCTTGGCGGCTGCGCGGCGCTGGACAGCGTGGGAAGCCGCCGCCAGCTCCTCGAGTCAGCCCTACTCATCGAAACAAGCGGGCGAGGTCAGGCCTCCGGATGATTTCGTGCTGGCTTTCGCCCGCATCGAGTGTCACTATTTCAACAATGCAGGTTTTCTGGATCGCGACGATTGGATCTTGGCCTACAGCGACCGTATTCGCCAGATTCCCGGCGTCATCGTACAGGGGCGCTTCGACCTGGTAACACCTATGCAAAACGCCTGGGCGCTACACCGCGCCTGGCCCGAAGCCGAATGGGTAATCAATTTCGACGCCGGTCATTCAGCGTTTGATACCAGCAACTTGCGTTCGCTCGTCGAGGCGACCGAGCGGTTCAAACCCGGAACTTGAAACTCGCAATCCGGGTCAGTTCGACGGCTGGTGAATAGGCGGCGTGTGGCTTTGGGCGCTCCGGTCAATGCCGTACTGCTTTTTTTGTTTCGATCCCAGTGCCTGCTTGAGCTCATCAGGCTCAAGCTCGCCATCGTTATTGTGGTCCAGATGATCAAAATAGGCGCTCATGGCATTTTGATACTCCGAAAGCGAAATCTGGCCGTTCCCGTTTTTGTCCAGACGATTGAACCAGGTGTTAATCCGCTTGTTTATCAACCGCCGTCGCCTTGGACCCATCTTGGCCAACGAGCCATAACGTTGGGTCATGGCGTGTCGGAATTCGCTGCGGCTGATCTTCCCATTGCCATTAGTATCCATGGCATGAAAACGCTTGGTCTGGCCAGTGATTGCTTCCTGACGACTGATTTTTCCGTCGTGGTTAGTATCAAGAGCGTTGAAGCCGTTTGGTTTCTGGGGGCCGGCTGCTGCACTCTGACCGAGGACCAAGGCCGGCAACCCGATCAGAACCATGGCAGTAATGAAGTAACGTCCAAGCAGCATCGCGCTGATCTATATAAGTCACAATCCATTATTGTAACCTATCCCCGAAACCTCAAGACCCGAGATTCATGGTTTGACGACCCTTCCCGAGGCACAGCCGCACAATCACAACCCCGCCGATAACAAGCAACAGGCTGGTCGCCAGGGTTACGCCGAACCAGCACCCGGCCGACCAGGCCAATCCTACTGCACTGCCGACCGCGCTCGAACCGAAATAATAAGCCAGTAGATACAGTCCGGCGGCGTGTCCGCGTCCGGTATCAGCAAGTTGCCCGACCCAGCCACTGGCCGTAGCGTGGGCAGCAAAAAAACCAATCGTGATCAGGGCCATGCCGGCAATGATAGTGCCCAAAAGGGGGTAAGACATGATCCCTACCCCTAGACACATCAGAACCCAACCGCCAGCGAGCACACGCCAGCGCCCGATCCAGTCGGCAATACGGCCGCCGCCAGTCGCGGCCAACACACCCAGGATATAGACGATATAGATCGCTGCTACCCCCGACTGGCCGACATCGAACGGGGGCGCTTCTAGTCGATAACTAGCATAGTTGTAGACACTAACGAACACTCCCATCGAAACCAGCCCCCAGATAAAGAGAAACGGGAGGTTAGGGTGGCGCAGATGGCGGCCAATCGGTGCCAAATGGCCGCGCATCCCCAGACCCGACTGGGGTTCAAAATTGTGCGAGGCCGGCAAAAGCAGAAGGAAACCCACTGCAGCCATTAAGCCAATGACGCCGAGTGTAGCTAGTGCCACCCGCCAATCGGCCAGATCCGCGATCACGCCGGCGATCACGCGGCCGCCCATACCCCCGATGGCTGTACCCGCTATATATAAGCCGGTCGCGCTGCCAAGATCACGAGCACAAACTTCCTCGGAGAGATAGGCGATAGCCAGCGCCGGCACGCCGCCCAGCGCCACCCCGTCGAGGGCCCGGATCATTATCAGTACGGGCCATGAAGGCGCAAGAGCGGACGCGACCGACAAACAGGCCGAGGCCAATACCGAACCCGCCATGACCGGTTTGCGAGGCAGTGCGCCGGACAATAGGCCAGCAACAAAAAGCGTTACCGCCAAAACCGATGTGGTTGCCGACAGGGTCAGGCTGGCGCCGAAGGCGCCCAATGCAAACACCTGCGAAAACACAGGCATCAGCGGCTGAACGCTATACAGCGTTGAAAAAGTCGCAAAGCCCGCAATGACAAGCGCCCAGACGGCGCGGCGATATGCTGCGCTCCCTCGGCAGAGGCCCAATTCCACCATCATCCCCCCATAAGCACCTATGGCTGCCCAAGAAGGCGACGTTCAAACGGGGCGGGCTGTGCTAATGGCGTGGCGCATGGCCCGAACGGCTTCGAACATGCCGTTTTCGATCGCGTCGGCGATGATGGAGTGGCCAATGTTGAGTTCCACGATGGGCTCAATTCGAGCAATCGGCGCGACGTTGGAGCGATTCAATCCGTGGCCACCGTGAACTTCCAAGCCTAGCTTCGCGGCGCGTGCGGCTGCCTCGGCCACACGCTTGAGCTCTTTGTCCTGCGCACACTCGTCTGGCGCATCAGCGTAAGCGCCGGTATGAAGCTCGATGGCCGCGGCCCCCGATTGGCATGCTGCCTCCACTTGAGTAAAACTCGGATCGATGAACAGTGCCACGTGGATACCCGCCGTACGTAACGCCGTGACGGCCTCCCGGATAACGACGGGCTGTGCGGCAACGTCCAGCCCACCTTCGGTCGTCAGTTCCTGGCGTTTTTCCGGTACCAGACAGGCATCACGCGGCCTTAGCCGCGTGGCAATGTCCAGCATCTGCTGGGTGGCAGCCAATTCCATATTGACGGGTACATCACCGGCGTTGATTAATGTTTCGACGTCGGCGTCCTGAATATGCCGCCGGTCTTCGCGCAAGTGAACGGTTATACTGGCCGCGCCGGCGGCAAGGGCATCCCGGGCGGCGCGCTCGACGCTCGGATAGCGCGCCAGACGAACCTGCCTGAGGGTGGCGACATGATCGACATTGACACCTAACCTCACGGCATCCTTTGCTTGGTGTTTACTCTGCATAATCAGACCTTTTGGGAAGATTCGTCTGCCGATGGCCGAGGTTTGGTTGTGCGCTGGCCGAGGCGCCTCATGGCACGCAATGTGACCACAGATTTCAATTCACGATCGCCGAGAAGCGGTGCCAGTGCCTGGCGGAGCAGATCGCGCGCAGCGCGTGCATCTTCGGCTTGGGCAAACCGTCCCCGGCAGAGCCCGAGCAGCACGCGGCCATCGACGGTACCCGGTGCGTCGGCGTTAGTAGTCTCGAACCCGACGTTAGCAACAAGTTTGTAGCGCTGACCGGCAATCACGGGCCTACCAGTATCTGCAGCGGTTTGAAAATCCAATCCGTAGCCCAGTGCAGCCAGCAGATCGCGCTCGAAAAACCGAAGTGCCACAACAGCCGGGGCACCCGCGTTCAGCACGTCCAGCAAACCGGCTAAACTGTGAAACAACATCGGATTGGGATCGCCGCGCGCGCACAGCCGCAATGTTAATTCAGCTGCGTACCAGCCCGCCATCAGTCGATTATCAGTGAGTCGGCGATAGACGTCTGGCTGGACATCAATCAAGGTCTGCATTTCGCCTCGGCCCTGCCACGACAGCGATACGCGTCCTAGGGGTTCTAGAAGCCCCGACCAACGGCTTTTCGGCCGCCGAGCGCCCTTGGCGACCAGCGCCACACGGCCGTAGTCACGCGCCAGCACTTCCACGATCAGGCTGGTTTCACGCCAGGGGCGACGATGCAAAACAATACATTCGGCAAGATCAACCCGCACGTCGAGTCCTTCTCATCGGCCGCAGCGCTCGAATTTCAAATGGATGCCATAACGGTTTTGCCAGTCATCCCGCTTATCGGGGTTTCCTCACAGGTGTAGCGTACAAAATCAAACGTGGATGCGGGCGGGACATGGGCAACGAGCCGATGCTTAATTCCATGGCCGAGAGATAGATAGAACTTAATACTGGAGACTGTCTCGATGGCTTCGATTGATACGCGTCAGCAAGATAATCGCTCGCCATCAAGACCCCGTTGTGCCACACGGGAAGTGAGTTATTGGCAGTGCCTGTCGACATCACGGATCATCTAGCGTAAGAAAAATTCTCACGACAAACCGGCGCTGTACACCGGACCCCAGCGGCCACAACCCAGACCAGCCAAACCAGGGCATCATATGGCCAGTATCGAATTCTAGGAATATTACCACTCGACATGATTCATACGAATGCGCAGAGCGATGATTCTGCTTTAGTCAACGATTAGCGCACTGGGCAGCGCGCCAAAGATCGCGCATGGTCTGGATGGGCTCCAAATAGCTCCGACCAATAGCCGCTCATGATGATTCATTTAGGGGAAATTAGGGCAATTCCGCTGTTGGAAAAGCCTCATACGCCGCAAGGCCGCGCCGAAAACGTGAACTTCCGTTTAAACTCAATTTGCCTAATGGTGGCTTATACGGCGCCCTCCAAAGGACCGCATCATTCAAACGAATGCCACTTGCAAACCACGCGCCCTGCCCTACATAATCCAGTCAACCTAAAAGCAACCATCGGTACAAATCGCCATGGCAACGAATTACAACGTTTCGGCAAGCAACGCCCAAACGGCACTGGCCACCAACAACGTCCTGCGCAATACCTACCTCCTGCTGTCCATGACGCTGCTATTCTCGGCGGCGACAGCCGGCGCCTCGATGGCGCTGGATCTACCCTACCCGGGATTAATCATAACTATGGTGGGGTATTTTGGCCTGCTTTTTGCCACCGAAAAAACAGCCGACAGCGCTTGGGGTCTGCTGTTTGTCTTCCTGCTAACCGGGTTCATGGGCTATACGCTGGGCCCGATTATCGATATTTATCTCAAGACTTTCAGCAACGGGGGCCAGATTGTAATGCTGGCACTCGGTGGTACCGGCGCCATATTCGTAGGTATGTCAGGATACGCGCTTGCCTCGGGGCAGCGTTTCAATCAGTGGACCGGTACGTTGTTTGTCGGCATTCTCGTAGCATTCGTCATGAGCCTGATGGCTGTTATATTCAATATTCCGGCGCTTGAGATGGTGGTCTCGTTCCTGTTCGTGCTGTTGATGTCCGGGCTGATTGTCTGGCAAACCGGTGAGATTGTGCACGGCGGCGAAACCAACTATATCCGGGCGACAGTGACGTTGTTTGTTGCTGCATTCAACTTGTTCCAGAGTCTGCTGATGCTGCTCGGACTTGGGATGGGCGACAACTAAAAACAGAGAATCGAAGGACATCGGTCCTCGATGTCTGTATGCAGGCGCCGACTCGTTAGTCGGCGCTTTTGTCCCAGTTTGGCTTGAACCAGCCGTGTGTTTTTTGCAGCCGGACCACTTCCCCCACGATTGCCAGCCCCGCGCCGTCGACTGACGACGGCAAATTCTCGGGGTCACTCCAATCGCCGAGGGTTGCGACATGCACCGTTTGACGTTCGGTGGTCGCGTCGATTACCAAAGCCACCGGCCAATCGCCCGGTAGACCGTTGTCAATGAGCGATCGACAGATTGTCGTCAAATTGCGCTTGGGCATAAAAAAAACGACTGTCTGTCCGGGCTTGGCGAGCGTCTGCCAGGACAGAGCCAGGGGCCCACTCTGGCGGTGACCGGTGGTGAAGATGACCGATTGCGCATAGTCGCGGTGGGTCAGTGGTATACCCGCGTACGCAGCACTGCCGCTGGCGGCGGTAATGCCCGGTACAACTTCAAACCCGACACCTGCTGCAGCCAGCTCGGCGATCTCTTCACCGCCGCGCCCAAAAATAAACGGGTCGCCACCTTTTAAACGCACCACGCGCTCGCCTCCCAACGCGCGCTTCGCCATAAGGGCGTTCAAATCACCCTGCTCCATGGTGTGGCGTTCAGCGCGCTTTCCCACGTGCCGATATTCAGCATCGGGCGCGGCCAGTGCGACGATCGCCGCCGGCACCAGACTGTCATAGAGCACCAGGTCTGCCCGCTGCATGACGCGCAACGCTCGGAATGTCAGCAGATCGGGATTGCCGGGGCCACAGCCGACTAGAAATACCGCGCCGGTTCCATGCACTTCGCCGCTATATTCGGCACGTTCGACCTGCTTGGCCAAGAGTCTGCGTGCGGTCTGTATGCGGCCGGCAAAGACATGCTGGGCGATCTCGCCTTCGAAGACTTCAGTCCAAAACCTCGTTCGCAGGCCCGATGGGAGTCGCTCAACCAAACGACGTCGTACCGACACGGCCAAACGCGCCAGTTCGCCGTAGGACGTTGGGATGAATGCGTCCAGGCGGGCACGCAAACGTCGGGACAGTGTCGGTGCCTGTGCATCACTGGAAACGGCGACCTGGATGGGATCTCGCTCGACAACAGCAGGCAGGATCACGTCGGCACCCAGAGGGGGTTCGGTCGACGTGTCGTCGGTGCTTGCCACGAATGAACCGGCAGCGCGTGCGGCTGCGACCGCCCGTTGGTTCACCAACGGGTCGTTGGTAGCGACAACCGTCAACCGAAAACCTGCTACATCGTCACTTTGAAATAGACGTGGCCTCCACGACAGCTCACCGCGCTCGGCCAGGTCGGCAAGCTTGTCACAGAGTCGAGGTGAAACGACCACAACTGATGCGCCCGATCGCCGCAGCCGGGTGATGCGTCGCGCTGCCAACCGCCCGCCACCGACCACCAGCACCGGCTCGTGTTGCAAGCGTAAAAACAGCGGATAACTGGGAGACTCGGTCATGCAACGGGCCGAAATTCTGGCGTGTTACACAAAAATAGTTGCTGTGGCCAAGATTAGCCGACGACACCATATGCCGAAAGCGTATGCCAGAGAATACCGGTGCCGGCAGCCAATAGCAGGCTAGTCACAAGAGCACGCAACAATACATCTCGCACCCGCAAGGCCAGCTGAGTCCCCAAATAGATCCCGGGCAGGGAGCCTGCGATCAGTAACAGTAATGTCCCGGGCTGTGCGCTGCCGAGTTCCAGATGCCCAAGCCCGGCAATCAACGTTAGCGGCACGGCATGGCTAATGTCAGTGCCCACTACACGAAACATCGACAGCCTAGGATAGAGCACGAGCAATAACGTTGTGCCAAGCACCCCGGCGCCAACTGACGACAGTGTAACAAGCGCGCCCAGCGCAAGCCCGGCAAAGACAGTGATAACTGCTCGTGTGGTGGCGGTGACCGGTGCGGATACAACAGCGTCAGCGCCCACCGCTCGATTGCCCATCAACCGCGCCCTAAAAAGGGACAACAGGGCGGTGGTAAAAATTGCCGCGCAGAGCGTAATGGTCATCAGATGCTCCACCCACGCCGTGATGCCGTGATACTGAAGCCAAGCCACGGTCATGAGTGCGGCAGGCACGCTACCGGACGCCATCCAAGCGACCGTGCGCCAGTCCACACTCCCCGCACGGCCGTGTAGATATACCCCGAAACTCTTGGTACAAGCGGCGTAAAGCAGATCGGTGCCAACTGCTGTCGAAGGCGAAAATCCGAATCCGAGTATCAATAGCGGCGTCATGAGTGATCCGCCACCCACCCCGGTCATGCCGATTGCTATACCTACGCCAAGACCGGCCAAAACGAATTCGAGAATGCTCATCTACGCGTCATCCGGTCAGCGTTGGGCGCCGACTTACGACGCGAAAACAAAAAGATTAGCAGTTAACACATAATTCAAAAAATGCTATACATGCATAGATTAAGAACAATCTGATATATAAAGTCGTGAAACTACGTCAATTGCTCTATATTCAGACCGTTGCCGAACAAAATCTGAATATCACGGCCGCGGCCAGGGAGCTCGATACGTCCCAGCCGGGTGTTTCAAAGCAGATCCGGCTGCTCGAGGCAGAGCTAGGGCTGCGCATTTTTGAGCGTAACGGCAAACATCTTGATCGCATCACGCCGGCTGGCGAACGTATTCTTGAACTCAGCCGGCGCATCCTGACCGAAGTTGACAATCTCGGGCGCACTGCCGCTGAGTTTGCCGACGCGGACGCCGGCAATTTGACGATTGCCACAACCCATACCCAGGCGCGCTATGCCCTTCCAGACACGATCTCGGCGTTTCGACGTCAATATTCGCGGGTGTCACTGCATATTGATCAGGGCGCGCCAGCCCAGATTGCTTCCTGGGCGGCTTCCGGCAAGGCCGACTTTGCCATTGCCACGGAGGCACTGGAAAATTTCGATGACCTCATTCTGTTGCCCTGTTACAGGTGGAATCGCGCCGTGCTGGTGCGACAGGATCACCCTTTGGCCAGCCTCAGCGAACTCTCGCTATCTGATATCGCGAACTATCCGATCATCACGTATACCTTTGGGTTCACCGGACGCTCCCAGCTTGACCGCGCATTCGAAGCTGCCGGACAGACTCCCGACGTCGTATTGACCGCTGTCGACGCCGACGTCATCAAAACCTATGTACGTCAGGGGCTGGGCATTGGTGTAGTCGCGAGCATGGCCTACGAACCCGCTATCGATAACGATCTGGTTCGGCTGGATGCGGCCCACTTGTTCGCCCCCAGCACCACCTGTATCGCCTTTCGTCATAACCTGTTTCTTACAGGGTTCATGCGCGCGTTCATCCAGATGTTCGCGTCGCAAATTGATGATTCGGGGCTCGACCGCGCTCAGGCGAGTTTCCCGGGCCCACGCTATCAAACCATTGTGAACGAGTTGAACGCCAACCTGCCAACACGCTAGCGCTAGCCGGTGTCAAACTGGGGCTCAATGCGGGTCTTGCCTCCCATGTAATCTACAAGTGCATCAGGCACGGTCACGCTGCCGTCGGCGTGCTGATAATTTTCGAGAATGGCGACCAAGGTGCGGCCGAGCGCCAGCGCCGAACCATTTAGAGTATGCACCAGACGTGGTTTGCCGGTTTCCGGGTCGCGGTATCGAGCGCCCATGCGTCGCGCTTGAAACGCCTCACAGTTGCTGCACGATGAGACTTCGCGATACAGCTTCTGACTCGGCAGCCAGACTTCGAGATCATCGGTGCGCGCAGCGGCAAACCCCATGTCGCGGGAACACAGTGTCATCACACGATACGCCAACCCCAATGCCTGCAGGATCGACTCGGCATCAGCGCGCAGTGTCTTGAAGGCCGCATCCGAATCTTCGGGGCTTGTTACCCACACCAGTTCAACTTTCTCGAACTGGTGCTGACGGATCATGCCACGCACATCGCGGCCAGCCGAACCAGCTTCGGCTCGGAAGCATGGTGTATGGGCCACATATTTTAACGGCAGCTGCTCAGCCGGGATGATTGTGTCGGCCACCAAATTGGCGACCGGCACTTCCGCCGTTGGAATCAGATAGTAGTTCGACGGCTCGGTTAACCGAAACAAATCGGCTGCGAACTTGGGCAGTTGGCCGGTGCCGAATAGTGAGGCCGAATTAGCAATAAATGGAACATTGACTTCGCGATAATTGGTTTCCAGATGCCGATCGAGCATAAAATTTCCCAGCGCTCGGTGCAGACGCGCGACATCGCCGCTGAGTACCGAAAATCGCGCGCCGACAATTCCGGCAGCGGTCTCGCTGTCAATCCCATCAACAATTCGACCCACATCGACGTGGTCGCGCGGTTCGAAGTCGAACTCGGGCACCTCCCCCCAGCGATACTGTTCGACGTTGTCGTTTTCGTCCTCTCCCTCGGGCACCTCCGGTTGCGGCAGGTTGGGCAGACTGACGTGGAATGCGTCTTCTTTTTCCTGAATCTTCTCGAGCTCACGCTTGGCCTCGGCCAGCCGATCGCCCAGGCCCGCGACTTGACGCTTTAGCGGCTCAATATCTTCACCCTCGGCTTTGGCGCGGCCAATTTCCTTTGATTTGCGATTACGCTCGGCCTGCAGCGACTCAACATCGTTTTGCAGTTCCTTGCGATACTCATCGAGACCGAGATATTCCTGGGCGTTGAAGAAATAACCGCGCGCGGCCAATGTGTCGGCCACGCGATCAGCGTCTTCGCGCAATAGGCGTGGATCGAGCATAAGGGAATCCGAAAATCGATTAAGGTGGCATTATAGCCGTGGCATCGGCCAACGTGCAGTCGGCGCGATTTGATGTCCGATAAATCGACGCCTAGGTCTTTGTGAGGGATTGATGAGCCTATCCGCGGTACTAGCCGTCATGCTCTTGCTGGCGATCGCCTGTTCGGCACCCGCACTAGGCCGAAAGGGGGCAACGTCCGCAACCGCCGGTCGTCGATATCAAGCCAGCACTGGTGTCTATCTAATTGCGCTTGCCTCACTGGTCAGTGCCTGGCCAGTTTTTGGAGCGATGGAGGCCGCTGCACGAGGCGATGACGCAGTGCTCGGCCTGTTCGCAGCGCCGGTACTGGCACTTATCCTGTTGCGTCCCATCGCCCGGCGGCTCCAGGTCATAGCCCATCAACAGGGCACACTATCGCTACCGGCCTTGATCGGTGCCCGCTATGGACGCTCACCGGCGGTTGCCATCACCGCGGCTCTTGTCGCCGCGTCAGGACTCGGCATGTTGCTGATCGCGGAGTTCGAGACCGTCGCCAAAGCTGTAGCGGTCACACTCGGCCTAGCCACCAATCCGACGCTGGCTGCGGTGCTGCCGGGCGCTATTGCTGCCGGTACATTGGTCGCGATGCCTGGTCGGTTAATGGCAAGCAACGGCCAATCAACTGGCCTGGTCGCCATTGCCCGGGTCGCGACCACAATGGCGCTGGCAGTACTAGTGCTCATGTTGGGTGCTGCGTTATATCACGGACCGGGGTTCAGCGGGTTATCGATCACCCCATTGGGGTCGCTTGCCGCTATTGGGGATATTTTTGGCCCTCCCCCCGTCACCTCACGTTTTCTGACCATCGTCATCGTTGCCACATTAGCGGTTTATGTGTTGCCCGGACGTTTCATTCTCATCGGCAAAAGTCCAGCGGGTGGGCGTCGGCGACGCTTAGCAAGCGCCATGTTGCCCGTTTTAATGATCCTGTTGGTAGGCAGCATCATCATAGTGGCTGGCGCGGGGCTGATGCAGATTACCTCATCGGGTCGTGTCGGCAATCATCTGGCGCTATCGCTCGCGAGTTCATTGGGGCCCGACTGGTTAGCCGGGATCGTGTTTGGCGGCGTGCTTGCACTGGCGACAAGCAATGCTTGTCTGATTACGGCCTCGGTGACTGCCAGCCTTGTTGACGAAGTCATGGCCCCGCTTCGCGCACACCGCCATCTGGCTAGGAGTCATTTGGCGATGCGAGCCGATATCAGCAGCGTGGAAAAAGGCGTAGCTGTCATTTATCTCGTACTGATCTGCGCGGTTCTGGCTGCGGCCGGCCCCGACATCGACCTTGCCAACACGGGGTTGATCGGCCTCGCAGGCATTTCACTGCTGTCGCCGCCCCTGCTGGGCGGTTTGTATATCCGCTCAATCAAACACCAGGGCGTCATTGCTGGCCTGGTTGCCGGGACTCTGGTTTGGCTCTACACGCTTGTGGTTCCTGCGTTATCCCAAGGCAGTGGCCTTGCTTCCGGCACGCAGACTCATTCGATCATCGGCTGGACGGCTACTGCCGGCGCGTTCGGACTGCCACTGTCCGACCCACTGACATCGGGCATAATCTGGACACTTATAGCTCAGATCGGCGTTATGGCAGCCGTCTCGGTCAATACTCGGGCAAGCCTGATCGAGCGTTCCCAGGCCGACGCATTTGCAGACCCCGGTCGCGGCCGCCGTCGTGACCGCAATCCAACCCGACGGCGCCCCCCCACAATTCGCGTGGGTGAACTGGATATTCTGCTGCGCCGTTTTCTGGGGGATCAAGTCGCACGTGAAACTATCCGCGAATACGCAGGCGAGCGTGATATCGGGACGCTGGCACCACAGCTTGCTGAACCAGAGCTTGTCCGATTTGCCGAAAATCGGCTGGCCAGCGTAGTCGGCGCCAGTTCCGCACGCTGGTTATTACGCTCTGGCTCATCCCGTGCGGACATGGATTTCAACGACGTGGCCCGGGTGCTTGACCGAACGGCGGACGCAGTCCAATTCAATCGCGGGGTGTTGCGCGCAGCGATCGAAAACAGCGACCAAGGTATTTCGGTTATCGACGGCGACCTCCGGCTGGTCACCTGGAACAGCCGCTACTTGGCGTTGTTCAACTATCCACCTGGGCTGGTGCGAACCGGTCGCCATATCGCCGAACTGATCCGCTACAACGCCGAACGTGGCGAATGTGGCCCCGGCGAGGTTGAGGATCTGGTGCAACGGCGCCTGCACCACCTGCGTCGCGGCCAGCCACATCGTTTTGAACGACATCGCACCGACGGCAAAGTCATCTACATGACCGGCAACCCCATACCTGGGGGCGGGTTTGTCACTACTTTCAACGACATTACCGCGTTCAAGGAAAAACAGGCAGAACTCGCCCGTGCCAATGCGCGACTTGAAGCCCGCGTGTCAGAACGGACTGCCGCTCTGTCGCGCTCGAATGAACAACTCAAGCAAGAAAACGCTGAACGCGCCCGCGCCGAACGCACGGCCCGCCACGCTCGCGAGGCAGCCGAACGAGCCAACCAGAGTAAAAACCGCTTTCTCGCGGCCGCGAGCCACGACTTGCTCCAGCCCCTGAACGCCGCGCGTCTGTTTGCCGACGCGGCCTCACGATCCCCCGATCGAATCGATCCAGCGTCTATCGAAAAGATCCAGAACGCGCTCGGCTCAGCCCAGGCACTGCTCGAACCACTGCTGGACATTTCCAAGATCGACTCCGGCCGCTGGCCGGTCGAGCGCGACGTGATCGCCATCAACGACGTGGTTCAACCATTGGTCGATCAATTTCGGGTCATCGCTGCCGACAAGGGCCTGAGGCTGGACTACGTGCACTCGAGCATCCTTGTCGAAACCGACCCCAATCTATTGCGCCGCATCGTGCAGAATCTTCTATCGAATGCCGTACGCTACACCGAGACAGGGCGTATCGTGCTCGGTGTCCGCCGACGACCGCAACACATCGAGATTCAAATACATGATACCGGCCCCGGCATTAGCAACTCACAAAAAACTCAAATCTTTGAGGAATTCGAGCGCGGTGATGACGCCAATAGCGTTAGCGATCGAGGACTTGGACTGGGATTGTCCCTGGCCGATCGGTTAGCCGGTTTACTGGGGCATCGCATAACAGTCGATTCCACACCGGGGCGCGGCACTTGTTTTTCGGTTGTGATCGCCACGGGCACGGTTAAAAGTCCGACGATAGACGCACCGTCAGCCGTAGAGTCGGTCGCCGACGTGGTGGTGAATCAGGCATTGGTCGTCGACGACGACACGGCGTCCTGCGAGGCGCTTGTAGCAACCCTGGAATCCTTTGGGATCGAGGCGTTGAGCGCCGAACCGGTAGACGTGACGGATATTGTCAATGACGGCGTCGTAGACGCCTTAATTGTCGACTACGACCTTGGTACCGATGCACCCAACGGCCTGGAACTGATGCAAGCCTGTGGTCCTAACCGGACGGCATGTCGGATTCTTGCCAGCGCCAATCGCGATCCGGAGCTAGTCGAACGTGCGGCCGCGATCGACGTGCGAGTCATTTACAAACCCATCGATTCCGAAGCCCTAGCTCGCGCACTTGGCATAACATTGACGCCCTAACTTTAAGCCAAGCGGAATTCGCATCGTTTTCAACACAAAGGTTCTTTGAATGCTAATAACTCTAGCATAGGCGGTTGAAATGAAGCCGGACGGATACCGCCAGATGGTCTGACAACCGCCCGCTGCAGCCATAACGCATATTCCTGGGAAAAGCCCAGCGGTGTGGCCGATCCGGCCGCACGATTGAGTCTGCCCCGGTTTCAGCGGCCGGCTGAGCTAACCACAGCATATCAAGACGCTCGCCTGGCAAAACGCATGTTTCGGGATCAACGACCCGATCCGGCTCGTCCGGATCGGGTTGCAGCTCGGCTGTCGTCTGAAACAACGCGGTCGGTCCATAGCCAAGACCCTGGGTCGCCCAAAGATCAAAAAAACCGAGCCGCGACAGTTTGGCCGCAAGGTGTTGATACTCAGAATCCATATCTTTCGAATCTTTAAGACCTGCCGGCACGTTAAAATCGCCGACAAGCAACATCGCATTAACCGGATCATGCCAGGCTTCGATGAATTCGATCAGCTCGTTGATCTGTGCCATGCGATTCAGCCGAATGCGCTTGCTATCAATCTGGGACCCCGGCCATTGAAGGCCACCCGAAACAAGGTGCGTAGAAAAAATTTCAAGATTCGGTTGGCCCCGCCCGAGCTCGAGTGTGACCAGTAATACCCCTTTGGTCGCGAAACTGTCGGGATCCCGCCAATCAAGGCCGGATCGAAACGCGTATCGCACTTTACGGCAGACATTAAGGCCGTCAACAATCGTGACTAGGCCGCTACCGGTCAGGCACGGAAAACGACCGCGGCCGGGGCCCAGGGCAAACGTGGCTTGTCGTGTCGTCCAAGCCGCCACCACTCGCTCTATTTCTTCGGGTTCGAAACATTCTGCGAGTGCACACACATCGAAACGACCGGCCAGCGCCTGACCAATCAAAGAGGCGCGCTGATCCACGTTCGGCGCAAATAACCACCCACTGCCCGGCAAAGGCCGCCTGCCAGGCAGTATCCTAGGCCGCAGCAGCCAAGTGTTCCAGAACAGGACATGCATTATAGAAAAGAGAATGTCTGGGCAGGTCTTTATTTGTTCGTTATATCCAGCGCCATACCGTGCCTTGTTCTTTGGATTTTCGAACTCCGGCAGCTCGAACGCGCTCGACGATGTGTTAGCGGTCCGGCCTTAATTCCAACTTTGGTTTTGCATGGCAATCACGGCCTGGGTGCGGGTCGAGACGTCGAGTTTCCTGAGAATTGCCGTAATGTGGGCCTTGACCGTAGCTTCCGAGATCGTCAAATCAATCGCGATCTGCTTGTTCAACATGCCCTCCGTAAGCATTTCGAGCACCCGTTGTTGCTGGGCGGTCAAGGTCGCGAGCCGGTCGCAGAAACTATCGCGCGCGGCTCGGTTAATCTGGACTTCGGGCGGAATCCAGCTTTCGCCTGCCAGCACCGTGGTGATGGCCTCAGCTAGAGTTTCCGAGGCCGAGGACTTGGGAATAAATCCAGAAGCACCATGATCAAGTGCCGTGGTGACGACGTCCGGATCTTCGTAGGCCGAAATCACGATCACCGGCAATGCCGGAGCGACCGTGCGGGCATGCACAAGGGCCGCATAGCCGCGCGCCCCCGGCATGTTCAGATCGAGCAATAGCAAATCGACGTCGCTGGCCTCGAGGAGCCGTGCGGAGAGCTCATCAAAATTACCTACGGTCTGCAGACGCGCCGTTGGCAGCGAATTGCTAATCGCCTGCCCAAGCGCCTCCCGAAACAAGGGGTGATCGTCGGCAATCAGAATCGTGCGCGTTGGAGACGCAACTTCATTGGCCATGAAACGTGAGGAACTCGTCAAACTCTTCAGGCAGCATAGACGCACTAGACGTTGGTCGTAAAGACTTTCGTCTAAGGTTCTATTGCAAGCCTTGTAATTGCAATTTAATACCGCAACTCTTCGGATCTTGAGCCATTAACCGACACAGCCCCGAGCGGGTCACATACAATCTGATATAGNNTGGTAGTGCTTCCAATAAACATCAGGGCCCCATCTTGGGCGCAAATCAAGAGCGCATCACGTGCAACAAGCGACAGCTGGTCAATGGCGTCGACAAACAGGGTGACACCATCCCACCCATTCCGGCGGGCTTCGACTGCCTGGTCAAAAGCGTCGCGGATACCGCCAATACCGGCACTACGACCGTCTATTTCCAAGTAGCGCCAACCAAGCGAGTCGGCTATGTGTCGCGCCAGCTTGGACCGGCCGGAACTGTTCGGTCCGCAGAGCACCATTGAATCACCTCGTTTCTCCGCTAGTGTGGCTTCAACCCTGCCCTCGTCGCTGATCAGATCCTGTTGCACTTCAGAACTATTCCAATTTGTCTGTAGCTCGCGGTTGGTCAGTTCAAGGTGCGCGCTATCTTCAAAGGGATTCTCTGATGCAGCTGCTTTTTCAGTCTCGGTCTCTTGTTCCAACTCGGTTTCACGGAGAGGCTTGCCACGTTTCTGCCAAGCTATCAACAACAGCAATGCGGCCCCAGCGCCCATGAGTGCACCAGCGCCGTCGGCACCGAAATCGAATAGATTGCCGTCGCGTGTGACTAGATAGGTTTGCACCGCTTCAATGACACCACCGTAGAGCGTGACCCATAACGCCACTTGCGTCAGGTGCCGGTAAAAAATCAAACCGAACCAGAGCGCCAGCCATGCCATGCTACCCGCATGCTCGACCTTGTCGAATTCGGGCCAGCCCATGGAAGGTGGGTTCGGGGTCACACAGCCCCAGAGAATAAAAACTCCAAATCCGAGCCCAATTAAAAGCCGCGTGTAAAACCACCCACCTGGGATCGATCGCGTAGCACGGCTCATCGGTTATTGAACTGGTTGCGTGTGCCGTTTGTCTGATTGTGCTTCGGGTTGCCTTGGCCGCTGGAGTTGCGCGAATCCACTACGGTCACATCGTTTGGAACATGCAGCGTAAACCGCTTGTCCGGTATCTTCGGGTTAATCCGAATGTGGGTGAATGTGATACGCGTATGCTGTCCGAGTTTGTCCTGAAGCTGCAATACTTTGGGCTGGTTGTTCTGCAAACCCAACCGGATAGTCTTGAACTGGGCGTTGTTCGAGCGCGGGGTCAATACAAGCCAGTCCAAACCGTTCTTGTTGGGGGCGTTGTGTATCTTGAAGGCTTGCTTCAAGCCCGTTCCGCCGGACAGCAGCCGTGCCGGTGTGGCACGCAGACTCGCACCAATCGAGCGGATCGTGACTTGCTTCAGGCCTACGTCGTAAAACTTGAAGACTTTGCCGTTGCTCAGGATGATCTGATGGTAAGGAGTTTTATACACCCAGCGAAAGCGCTGCGGGCGCGACAAATAAAACGTGCCGCTGGCCGTCTGCATCACATTACCGTTATTATCGCGCTGGACTTGGTGAAAATGTGCTTTCAGGGTCTGAACGTGTTGATAAAAATGTGTCAGCGCGGCTTTACCTCCCGGGTGGGCAGAGGCCGAGAGTGACACAGCGATGGCCGCGAGAAACGTCAGCATCACGCAGAAGACGATCACTGATGAGCCTCGACGAATGCGGGCAGGAAAGCACTGTAAATTCATGTTGTTTCCGGTATTCGTTGGATGGAATGACGGCGCAAACGATTCGTAGCTAATCCGCGTCGGGTGGCGGGGCAGCCAGAACTTCGCGCGCTCCGCCATCACTCGGGCCGATGACGCCGGCGGCCTCCATTTGTTCAACCAGCCGCGCCGAACGGTTGTAGCCGACACGCAAGCGCCGCTGAACATAAGAAATCGAGGCTTTGCGTGAACGTGTAACCACGTCTACCGCCTGGTCGTAAAGCGGGTCGGATTCCGCATCTTGCCCCCCGGAATCACCATCATCGTCGAGACCTGGCACGCTGGCACCCTCCAGAATTTCGTCAACGTAGTCCGGATCGCCGGTCTGTTTGAGGTATTCGACTACACGATGGACTTCTGGATCATCCACGAATGCGCCGTGGACGCGTTCGGAAAAACCCGAACCGGGTGGCAAATACAGCATGTCGCCATGGCCCAGAAGCGACTCGGCACCTTGTTGATCGAGGATGGTACGCGAATCGATTTTAGAGGCCACCTGAAACCCGATACGCGTGGGGATGTTTGCCTTGATAAGCCCGGTTATAACATCCACCGATGGCCGCTGCGTGGCCAGAATCATATGCAGGCCGGCCGCGCGGGCTTTCTGGGCCAGGCGGGCAATCAGCTCCTCGACCTTCTTGCCCACCACCATCATCATGTCGGCCAGTTCATCAACCACGACGACTATCGCGGGCATGGGTTCTAGTGTCGGCACTTTATGGCCTGCCGCTGCGTCGGCATCGGGCTGCCCCTGCTTGAGAATCGGATCCTCAATAGGCTTGCCGGCGGCATTGGCTTTGCGCACTTTGGCGTTAAAGCCGGCGATATTGCGTACACCGAGCGCTGCCATCAATTTATAGCGTCTTTCCATTTCGCCCACGCACCAACGCAAGGCGTTGGCGGCATCTTTCATGTCCGTAACCACCGGCGCTAATAGATGCGGAATCTTTTCGTAGACCGAAAGTTCCAGCATCTTCGGGTCAACCAAAATCATCCGAACCTGCTCCGGTCCGGCCTTGTGCAGCATCGATAGAATCATAGCGTTGACGGCCACCGACTTGCCCGAGCCAGTGGTGCCGGCCACCAGCAAATGCGGCATCTTGGCCAAGTCAGCCGTCACGGTATTACCGGCGATATCCTTGCCCAGCGCCAGTGTCAGCGCGGATTCGGCCTTTGTGTAGGTGGGCGATTCCAATATCGCGCGCAACGCCACAGTCTCGCGGTTGGGGTTGGGAATTTCCAGACCGATCACGCTGCGTCCAGGGATAACCTCGATCACTCGCACACTGCGAACCGACATCGCCCGCGCCAAATCCTTAGAGAGATTCGATACTTGACTGGATTTGACGCCGGCCGCCGGCTGCAACTCGAAGCGCGTAACCACCGGCCCCGGTTGCACGGCGGTCACCGTTGCCTTGACTTTAAAATCGGCCAGATGCTGTTCCAGCGCCCTGGCATAGTGCTGGAGTGTCTCGTCGTCTTGGCCTTCGGCCGGCGCCGGGGGCGAATCAAGCAATGTCGTGGGCGGCAGTGGGCTGTCCACACCCGGTTCGAAACGCGGCACCTCTACACTGCCGTCATCGATCGACAGATCGATCTGATCGTTGGCCCCCAGCGGCGATGGGCGATCCGCCACACGCGTTTCGGCGCGACTGGCACCGTTGCCACTCGGCTTGCTCTGGGGCGGCGGCTCGTCGGCGGCAAGCGGAGCAGTTTCTGTGGTCGTCGGTGATGGCGACACGGTGGGCGCAATCGGCTCGTCAAGCAGGGGCTCGTCGACTGGCGGCACTTCGGTATCGACAAACGGTTCGGACGACGCATTTTCCCTGTTTACACCTGCCGATGCGTTGTCATGCCAGACGGGGGGCTGTCGCTCACGTCCAGACGTCTTGGCTTTACCGGAGCTAGACCGGGCTTTCTTTTTGACGTGTTTTCTTTGTTGTTTTGCTGCTTTTTGACTGGCCCGCAGCTCGGCGCGCTCTGCCCGGCGTCGACGCCGACGATCATTCATTACAACGCCCGTGTTATATAAAACCCGGCCCGCTACACGGGTTATGCGAACTGCACCGCCTGTCAGGACGCCACCAATGGCCTCAGCCAAACCCAGCCATGATACGTTCAGGCCAATCGATAAAGTTACCGCACAGATCGTGGCTAGCAACCAGCTGGCACCTGGCCATTTAAGCAGGCCCACCAGCGGCTGGGCTATAGCCAGCCCGGCCAGCCCGCCGCTGGAAAGTGGCAGCCAGATCGCACCTGACCCTAGACATAGCCAAGCCAGACCACACAGAGAAAGGACTGCCAAAGCCAGCGCTGAGGAGCGCACGCTGGCTGTCACGATGTCGCGCTCGGTAAATCCGCCACGCACGCCAGTCACCCAACCGGCGTAAAACACCACCAACGGGACAAGAAACGCCACATAGCCGAAAAGCCGCAGCAGCACATCGGCACACCAGGCGCCCGGCACGCCAAACAGATTGGCTACCTGAGCGCCATCACCTGGCCGTCCCCAGCCGGGATCGCTTGGGCTGTAGCTTATCAGCGCAGCCAACAAAAACAATGTACAGGCAGCGGCGATGAAAAACACCGCCTCGCGGGCCAGCGATGCCAATCGGGCGCGCGATTGGCCGGCCTTGGTATCGGGTTGGGCACGCCGTCGGGGATCGGGTTTTCCAGTCATGGCCCGGGCCATCAAAAGGGACCGAGATTCGGGCGCCAGCCCATACGTAACAACACGTTATCCAGCGCAATAAGCATTGGATGCAGTATAACGCAGCGTCACTACCGCCTCCGCAAGGGCAGCTGCCTTACAATGCCCTGACGGCTTGAAAAACCGAACCAGCGGTCTTATGTGTAGAATCAGATTTATGCAAAAAGCCGATACCGACATGTCAACACGACACTTCATTCTGACTTCCGGCGGCAACATCGAGGAGTTCTCGGATGCCGAAGCGGCTGCCGTCGCTGAAGGCAAGCAATATATTCCTCGATTTGCCGAGGAACGTCTACGCTACGTGCAAGTAGCCTTTGACGAAAGCGCGAACGACGAGGGCGAAATCCGCGTTCAAACAATGGGCGCGATAGTGCATTTCGACGAAAACGGCCAGCTCACTGAGGCCGACCGAACCGACGAAGATAGCGAGGAACTTACTTCGTTCGAACACGATGCCTGCGTACAGTTCGCATTGAAAGAAACCGTAGGCCAAGAACAGGCCATCAATTAGGGTTTTTTACCCTCGGTTCGCGTATTGCCTTGCGTTTTGACGCTGGCTTGATTGAATCGACCAAACCATGCTGAAAGCCAAAACGGTTGATCGCATCGACTCCATTGCGGCTTCCGACTGGAATGCCCTGTTGGCAACGGGTCAGCCGTTTGTTCGGCACGAGTACTTGGCTGCACTGGAAGCCAGTGGCAGCGTGGGGCCCGGCACAGGCTGGGTTCCGCGTCATTTAACCCTGACCGATGCCAACGGCACCCTAGCTGCTGCTGCACCACTCTACGAAAAACACGATTCCTTTGGCGAATTCGTGTTCGATTTTGCTTGGGCTAACGCTTACCGCCAATGCGGCTTGCCTTATTATCCGAAACTAGTGGTGGCTATTCCTTTCACTCCGGTCACCGGGCCGCGCCTTCTGGCACGCGACACCGAGGCGCGGCGCCAACTGGCCATTACGCTGTCCGACATGACGGATGGCATCTGCTACAGCAGCGCGCATGTGTTGTTCGCCGATGCGCAGGATCTGGCGGCTCTGGCTCCAAACGAGAACAGTGAAGCCGAGTCTGAGCGCAAGCCAAACGCCGCGCTACGTCGCGGTTGTCAATATCGCTGGTATAACCGCGATTATCGAAGTTTCGACGACTTTCTTGCCCGGCTTTCATCCAAGCGGCGAAAGCAGATACGTCGCGAACGCAAGGGCCTGCATGAAGCCGGTGTGCGAGTCGAGGTTCGCTATCCCAACCAAATCGATGCCGAACTCTGGGCGACCGTCTACAGTTTCTACGACCGTACCTATGCGATTCGTGGGCAAAACCCCTATCTGACGCCGGCGTTTTTCAACGAACTCAGCATACGCTTGCCCGAGCAGACGTTGTTTTTCATCGCGTACCACGGCGATGATCCTGTCGGTATGGCGTACATGATGAGCGACCAGGACGCACTTTATGGCCGTCACTGGGGATGTCACATCGATTATCAGAATCTCCACTTTGAAACCTGTTACTACGCTGCCATTGACTACTGCATTGCCAACGGACTCACGCTTTTCGACGCTGGCGTCCAAGGCGAACACAAAATCCGGCGCGGTTTTGAACCCATGACCAGCTGGTCGGCCCACATCATCGCCAATCCGACTCTAAGACGGGCCATCAATGATTTTGTCGAACGCGAAGGCGCACTTGTGGCCGAACACGAAGCCACCGAACGCGAGCGCTCAAGTTTCCCCGACTTGGACGCGACGGCTGCTGCGCGCCATGCCGATCAAACGTGAGTGCCCCACGGCTCTGCTGGCTTGATCCCACCTGGCCAGACGCGCCTTTCCCCTCGCCGGAGGCCGCCCTCGACTATCCCAACGGCCTATTAGCAGCCGGCGGTGACTTGTCGCTGACGCGACTACGGGCGGCTTATGCTCGCGGAATATTTCCCTGGTACGAGCCGGGCGAACCTATTCTGTGGTGGTGCCCTGACCCGCGGGCGGTTTTTCGGCCCGACCAGATCCATGTTTCACGCCGATTGGCGCGGACACTGAATAAGATGGACTACGGCATCACACTCGACACCGCGTTCGAGGCTGTTATCGACGCTTGTGCCGCACCGCGCGCCGACACCCCGGGCACATGGATCGGCGCCGACATGCGCGCGGCTTATGTCAATATGCACCGCGCAGGCGATGCCCATTCAATCGAAGTCTGGCGCCACAATCGGTTAATCGGCGGCCTTTACGGTGTAGCAAGCGGCCCGGTGTTCTTTGGCGAGTCAATGTTTTCCCGAGAGCCTAACGCAAGCAAGATTGCGATGGTCTGGCTTGGTCGCCAACTAGCCGCGTGGGGTTTCGAACTGCTTGATGGCCAGATCGGTTCGGGGCATCTTTACCGCATGGGGGCTTTTGACCTGCCGCGGAGTGATTTCATNNATGTACCACCTGGGCTTTTTGTAATTGTTGGACCTCCTCAGGCATCAAGTGAAATGATCGGGACAAGTTTTCGACTCGGAGGGGCGCAGGAGATGAACGCTTATTTTGACCCTTGAATCGTAAGTAGTTGTAAAGGGCCCAAATTAATAAAATCGATCCCAGCGTCCCTATAATCCAGCTATATTCTAATAAAGTCTTCGAGCGCAGGGCGACCCTGCCCGCCAGCATCTGGCTGATAATATGCAGGTTCAAAAGCCAGGCAATCATCGTCAAAACGGGTACAAATAGATAAAACCACAACAGCCAAACCAAGATGGAGACGACGGCAAACAAGCCTCGTTGCCAGCGGTACTGCAACTGCGGTTTGTTAATAATGCCAGGTAGCTCAAGTTCGGCGTTGCTGCAGTTTTTTTTATTTGTCATTGTTCCTTTTCATNNATCATCGGATACCAAATAATCCAATAATAAATACTGAGGAAGTTTTCACGCTCGTGGTGACGATCAATCCACAAACTGACCAATGACTGAATCAGGAATGTCATACCGAGCAAAGCGCCGTGCCAGCGTGGCATCAGTGTTTGAATCTGCCAACGAGTTGGCAGGTCGATAAATAATCCGACGAAATATAATATGAACACAGCCAACATGGCGTACGACCAGCACACGCTGAGCAAATGTTCGATGGCCACCCCCCAGAACCGCCGTCTACGCCAGCTGAACAGACGCAAACCTTGTCCAATCAACACCTCAATGCCCCCCTGCGCCCAACGCAGGCGTTGCTTCCAGAGGCCATCAAGTGTCTCAGGCATGAAAACATAACAGAGCGCATTGGCTTCAAAACGCACATCCGAATGATCGAGTTGTAACCGCCACGAAACATCAATATCGTCAGTTACCGTGGATTTGTCCCAGAACCCGATACGGTCGAGTGCGGCCCGGTTGAAGCCTGCGATTACGCCGGAAACCGTGAAGATACGCCCGTAAACCCGTTGTGCCCGCTTAACCAAACCAATGATCGATGAAAATTCACCCACCTGAATCTTGCCTAACAGCGTGGATCGGTTGATGATCCGAGGATTCCCCGTCACTGCCCCAACGCGAGCACCGGTCACCAGGTGATAAATCAGCCACTGCACCGCATGGGGGTGCAGATACGCATCGCCATCGATACACACCAGATAATCCGAGCGCGCCACCAGCGCCGCCGTGCGCAACCCAATGGCCTTGCCCTGATTGCTCGCCAGATGGACTACTCGCAAACGAGAGTCGCGCTCGGCATAGGCGTCGAGTAGCTCACCGGTACGATCGGAACTGCCATCATTGACTACAATTACCTCGAGGGTTGGATAGCGTGAAGCCAGCGCATAGTAAACAGTTTCTTCAATCCGGTCTTCTTCGTCCAGGCAAGGAATCAGGACGCTGGCCAGAGGATATTCGGGAACTTCGGGCGGTTCATGTTGTGGGGGGTGGTGGCCGCATTCGCGGCGAACGTAATAAAAAACTCCACCGATTATCCAGAGCCAGGCCATGAAAAGCGGGTAATCAAAAGCGAGACCAAATACCAACCCAGGAANNAACTGGTTTAGACTGAAAGCTTGGAAAACCGGCTTGAACGTCGGATGGTTACTTAGAAAATCATCCGGGTAATAAGCCAGATTGACTGCGCCCAACCCAGTCAGTTCTTGCATCCAGCTGGTGAGAGTTGATGCCGGTATCCACCTATGCTGGGACCAATTCCGAGCCTGGAGTTCGAATACTGTTTTTTTCAATCCGTCAGGTTTTTGGGCGACATCCCTGACGACTCGCCGTAACCACGCCTTGGGTGCCTGCTGGGTCCCATCCAGATACGGCATGGCCATCAAAGCAACATGACCGTAGTTTTTAAGAAATGGGCCCAGGGCCTGCGCGAAACGTCCTTCAGCGCCGGGGTGAGTGACAACGCGTGCGAACAGATTCCGTGTCACGCCGGTGTGATTACTCGTGTTGAGATAGGGATGCATTGCCCTGGTTGCCGCATGGCTGAGCGCAATCAGAGCGTTGGTTTTGGTCCGTGGTTTCAAGGGACAATTCAATGATCGCGGGTTTGGGCCCGGCCAGTGCGCCCCCGGCGTACACGCTCGGGCGCCTTCCTGGGCATGCAGTGTGGCATCGTCACCAATCAATACCCCATGAAGCGCCGGGTAGTCCTTAGCCAGATCCTTATAGATGCCGCGGATGATGTGTTGTGCTTTTGGACGAAAAGGACTCAACCGGCGTTCTTTAGTTTTAACCGGCGTAATGGCACCGTTTTGTTTTCGGCGTGCTACTGATAGCGCATGCTCATGCGCTGCCTTCGGCAGCTTGAAGGCCAGCAATGGCAACCAGGCATAGACTTTGACGCCTGCCCGGGTTTTTAACTGCCACGCCACGCGGTTGAACAGATCTGCCCGCATGGGCAGGTACTGGTTCGGAAAATATAGCGCGCTCGCCGTGCCATTGCCGTCGGGATCGGCGAAAGCCTGAAGATAGACCGTGCTGATATGCATGGCTTTGACGCGATTCAATAATGCACTCAGATTCTTGTGGACCTGCTTGGAATTGGGCGAATAGATATCGTCCATATCAACCTGCACCGCGCGCGTGATTCGCTTGCCCGGATGGAGCGCATGCCGCACCTGAGCTTCAATCTTGGCTGGCTT
>DHHU01000077.1 GCA_002403445.1 Salinisphaeraceae bacterium UBA4764
CAGCCGTGATCGGCCTGCTAGGTATCAACAACTTCTATGCCCCCGAGCGCCCGTTTAATCTGGCGTTGGTTTTACGCCACCGGACTACCGTCTGATCACAACTAAAGCACCTATCCAGATTTCGGACTCCCCCTTCACTGGTTCGGATGCAAATTGAACTTCTGGGCCAACTCGGCGAGCGTACGATTGCGTTGAATCGCGGCCAGAGCCACCTTGGCATTGCAGGTTGATGAGTGATTACGGCATTTGCGTCGCATAAATTATGGAATGGTCTCCCCTTTCTTTGGCGGTTTCGACATGCCAGAGTCATTCCTGATGCCTGAGTTGAATTACGGGAGCCGACCAAGAATCAACTTACGACCGTTGGCATTGATTGAGCCAAAAATATCTTGCAGGTCCATGGCGTGGACAGCCGAAGCAAGACCGTATCGCGCACCACCTGCTGGATAAGCCCGTCCCGCAAGGCGATGAATCCGACCGCACCTCCGCCAATACTTTCGTCTTGATCGTGGCGGTTGCCGGCTCGCACCGCCAGGCTCAATCAAGCTAGTTTTTACTCACCTCAATGCTAATGAATGTTTCATGTCGCCACCTCTCCTTGTCTGTACAGCTTCACCGCGGGGCGGGGAGTTGGACCGCATTCAAGTTACTGCGGCAATCCGGTCGGAGGGCGTCATCTGATGGTCAGGCTTGACGCTTTAGGGATTCACATGGTCATCCCTCTGGGCCTTTGGGAAGCTAACCAAACAACCCATATGGCAAGACACAAAGGATAATGAATTGAAATAACCCCACCGAAAACCCGAATATATAGCGGTAATGTTCCTCTGGTGGGTGACTCAATTTAATGCTTAGCAGCCAGGGCGACCATATTTGCCCATTTGCTATACCCAGCCATCGTGTAGCACATTATAAATTTGCATTATGTCCGAATTCCGATATTGAGCTCAGACTATGGTTTTAAGCATGCTTATTGGTGTGGACTTTCGACCATAGTCGTTCAATAATTGTGTTTCCCAGTTTTGCTTGAAAAGCAAGGGGCTCCAATTGACCACACAAAAACTTAGGCGTCGCGCGGGTCCGATTGGCCTGATGTTCACTAGCATGACCGGCATGATCGGCTCGGGATGGCTGTTCGGTGCTTATCATGCCGCGAAGCTTGCTGGCCCATACAGCATCGTGAGCTGGGTGGTTGGCCCCGTGATCATCATGTTTCTGGCGCTCTGCTTTTCAGAGCTGTCACCGATGTTTCCACGAAGCGGCGCACTCGTACACATGAGTCATGTTACCCACGGCGCCGGTCTAGGTCGAATCTGGAGCTGGCTGCTTTTTCTAGCCTATGTCGCCGTGCCGCCGGTTGAGACCGAGGCAATGGTGACTTACGCGAACAATTATTTGCCGTATTTTATTCAGCCCCATTCAAACGGGCTTTTATCAGGCACAGGCTTTGCTGCTGGCGTGGTGTTGATATTGATCTTTGCCTTGATCAATATGCTGGCGATTCAGTGGTTCCTGCGGATTAATTCAGCAATCACGTGGTGGAAGATCTTCGTTCCAATTTTGACTGTGATTGGCCTGCTCGTGGCAGCATTTCACCCGGCAAACTTTTCCGCGGCTCCTGAAAGTTATAGCTTTACTGGCATTTTCGTTGCGTTGCCAACAGCCGGCGTCGTCTTCAGTTTTTTCGGATTTCGTAATGCGATCGACCTGGCCGGAGAGGCAAGTCGCCCGCAACGAGACATGCCGCTTGCAGTCATTGGTTCAACGATATTGGCTGCGGTGATTTACGTGCTGTTGCAGGTTGCGTTCCTGCTCGCGTTGCCGGCAGGTTCGCTGGCTAACGGTTGGGGCCAACTTAGCTTCTCGGGCAGTGCTGGACCGTTCGCCGGTCTAGCCATGAGCGCTGGTTTGTCCTGGCTGGCGATGGTTCTTTACATCGATGCGTACACTTCGCCCGGGGGCACGGGTCTGATTTATATGACGACCGGCTCGCGGATACTGACCGCTAGTGGCGAGACCGGAACCGGGCCGCACTGGCTGACGCGTCTTAGCAGCACAGGTATGCCCTGGATCAGTATCGGCATCATGTGGATTGTAGGTTGCCTGTTTTTAATGCCGTTCCCGGCTTGGCAGAAGCTAGTGGATTACATTACCTCAATCACCGTTATGACTTATGGTATAGCGCCAGTTGTGCTGTTGTGTTTGCGGCAAAACGTGCCTGATTACGAGCGCCCATTTCGTCTACGCGGTGCGTGGGTCATTGCCCCGATCGCCTTCATAAGCAGCAACTGGATCATTTACTGGGTTGGCTTTTCAACTAATCTGTTCTTGTTTTCGCTCATATTCGCCGGTTTTGCCATCTACGCGTTGTACTATCATTTGGTAGCGCGCCGGCCGGCCAGCGAGTTCGGCTGGCGTTATATTGCTTGGCTGTTGCCTTGGTTTGGCGGACTGTGGGTTTTGTCCTGGCTTGGTGGACTCGGCGGCGGTCTTGGCATTCTGTCATTCGGTACGGAAATCTGGGTTATTGTGATATTCAGCTTGGTCGTCCTCGCAATCGCTATGGCTTCAAGATTGCCGCCGGAGACCACAAAGCAAATGTTCACTGACGTTCTTAAGTCGGAGATCCAAGAGGATGTCAAATAACGTTTTTAGTCCTTGGAACAGCGTCCGCACTACGGGTATTACCGGGCAATAGATATAATCGACAGGTTGACCGGTATTCCGACCTAGGCAAGCGAGTACCAGCCCGCTATCAATAACACGAAAGTGTTCACTTGCTGACACGCACCGGCAGCGATCTCGGCTCGATGATATTGCCTTGTTCGGGTATTGACGACGGGCAACTGACGCTATTGCGCACGTATTTTCTGTGGTAATTTCAGATGTCTGATGAGTATGGCGTAACAAGACTCGGGAGTTGTCATGATCGCTTCGGCCCGCCTTGTTCAACAGGCCTGCAGCCAATGCGCATTGGCTCATCTATGTCTACCGTACGGCCTCGACTCGGACGAAATCGCCAGGCTCGAGTCGCAAATCATTCCCGACATTTCTATTAAGGCGGGACACGACTTGTTCGTGCAAGGCGATCCGCTTGCGGCGTTTTACGCAATCACCGAAGGCGGTTTCAAAACCGCGGTCTTCGACACCGACGGGCTAGAGCAGATCATGGGATTTTACTTCGCCGGAGACCTTTTGGGTCTCGACGCTCTCGGCGATGAAACGCATCGATGCACAGCGACAGCAATCGAAAACGGGACAGTCTGTCGCTTGCCGTTTGACCAGATTGACAACCTGTTGACGCAATTACCGTCGCTGAGGAGACGGCTCATGCGATTGATGAGTCGGGCTCTAACCGATGAAGAGCACCAGTTACTGACCTTGGGCCGCAAAAGCAGCGAAGGCCGAGTGGCCACAGTGTTACTAGATTTCAGTCAACGACTCGCCATGCGGAATCTTGACAGCTCGATCGTTCCGCTCAACATGAAACGCACTGACCTAGCGAACTACCTTGGCATGCGTGTTGAAACCATCAGCCGGGTACTCGGTCGTTTTCAGTCAAAGGGCATCCTGAATAGCACGCGAAAAGAAGTTGAAATTCATGATTGGTTGGCGTTGCGCGCCTATGCTGGTAGCGGAGCCTGGGTCGCAGATCAATGATCACTCACCGTGATCGATAGTTGTGACGGCTTAAAGCGCCGAAGCTTTGGACCGTCTTACTCATATCCATTTTGCTTATTAATATACGTCTCACCGGCTTGAAAGGGCTACGAGCTATGCTGATCGTGCCTCGCTATTGCGGGTATCAGCCATTTGCTTAACAGCCGTTAGGCCGGTTCGGTCAATTCGAGACGGATACCGCCGGGAATAGCGCACGTCATGTGCCGGGTGGGTCTGCCCATTAAGGGGTCCGGAGCGAACCCATCGTAATGTCNNGCGGTGGCCGTACCAGGATCTTCTGCCTGTCAGAGCGTCATCATTACGGTGCCGTCACTTACGAAAACAGCAGGATAATCCGGCACTTCTCCAACTTGACTAAAGCCCAAAGCCTCCTGGAAAAAAGCCTGCGTGGCGTCAATACGAGGCACGGTGAGTCCAATGTGATGAACGCCCTGCGTACGCGTGGTACTGGTGGTCATGGTTTGACCTCCTTTGAGCTCGACTCGAGTGTGTGACTCAACAAAATATTTAATTCCCGAATCCGTGTGCCGTGACGTATTGAAATGGTCCGAATTTACACTTCGTTAAGTCGAATAAACTTTCTAAGCCGCATGATCAATACTTGCGTTCAAGCCGCAACCTTAAAACCGGCACATGCGGTCACTGCGCCTTGGTCCGCAGATTCCACTTATCATCTTGTGGGATGTCGATGCGCGCTCTAATCCGGGGGCTGCCGCCAGCCTATTTCGCCATGGTCATGGCGACCGGCATCGTGTCGATCGCTGCAAACGAACTCGGTCCAGTTGCGATCGGCCGGGCCCTGTTTGATCTCAATCTGATGCTGTACGCGGCTCTGGCAGCCCTCCACGGGATGCGTCTGGCATGGTTTCCGCGGCGTTGTTTCGCCGACCTGGCTGACACTACCGCCGGGCCGGGTTATTTCACCTGGATTGCCGCGACGGCGGTGCTGGGCAGCCAGTGCATCACGCTGGTACACGCCGAGAGGGCTGCCACGGTGTTGTTCGTTTTGGCGGCGGCGCTGTGGCTGATGCTCAGCTATGCCGTATTCACCGCGCTCGCACTTCGCCACCCCAAGCGGGCCCTCGAAACCGACATCAACGGCGGATGGCTTCTGGCGGTGGTCGCCATGCAGGGAATAGCCGTTCTTGCCACGCATCTTGCAAGTGACTGGGGACAGTCGGTTCACCTCGAACTGCATTTCGCCGCGCTCACACTTTGGTTGGCTGGCGGCATGCTCTATCTCTGGCTGGCAACACTTATTTTCTATCGGTACTACTTTTTCGAGCTCGCACCGTGTGATCTGGTCCCGACGTACTGGATCAACATGGGGGCCATGGCGATTTCCACGCTGGCGGGGTCGTTGCTGATCTCGGCCAGTTACGCTCAGGCCCCTTTTCTGCACTCGCTGCGACCGTTTCTCAAGGGGGTCACGTTGGTCTACTGGGCCGGAGGCACATGGTGGCTGCCTTTGCTGGTGATTCTGGGGATCTGGCGTCATCTCATTCGCCGCTACAGCCTCGTCTACGACCCGCTGTACTGGGGCCTGGTTTTTCCGCTCGGGATGTATGCGGTGGCCACCGAGCACATGAGCCACTCCATGGGGCTGTCATTCCTGCATCCAGTATCAGTCGTCTTTTTTTATACCGCACTGATTGCGTGGGTTGTGACCGCCCTTGGGCTGGTGTTCAGAATTGCGGGCGATTTGCGACGGGCGGTCAACGGTCGGCGGGCCCCGAAACAGGACTGAACATCCAGCGCCGCCTCAACCTGAACACGACGCGGGCACCAATTGCCAGCCCGCTCGATCTCGCGATCAGATCGATCGCTTTGCCGACGGACAGCTCTGATGCTGAACGCCGGGCAAGCGATCA
>DHHU01000078.1 GCA_002403445.1 Salinisphaeraceae bacterium UBA4764
TCGCCACAACACCTGAATACGCGGCGGGCCCTGCCGCCGTCGTGTTGCGGCAGTTTCCTCGAGCCGCGCCATCGTCCCGTGGAGGGGTCTTGTCATCGTGCGAAACCCGCGATGTCCGCAGGATCGACGAGGCGCGTTGCTCGTGCTCACCCGGTATGCCGTGGCTCAACCCGTCGGCCAGTTCGCGCCAGCGGCCAGCGTTCAGATGTGTTTCGCCACACCGCCGGGGGCATCGCCTTGTCCCGACTCAGATCGGCGACGAGTTGTGCAGCCGTTTGTTTTGCTCCGCCGACGGCGTGAGGCACCGCACCTCGCCCACGCTCAGCCCACCGCATTTCTTCTGCCCGGTATATCGCGTCGCCGGCAAAATCGCCTTTGACCGACAGACGTCCTCGGCTCGGATTCCGGTCCCAACCTGCTTCATCGCAAATGCGATCTGCTCAGCAGTCGACTTCGACTGCTTTCATGGTCCAGTCCTCCGCCTATGATGTGGATCGAAATGGCTCGGTTTCGCCCGTTTTGGATGCTGCTGTTTTCTGATGGAAGGTCACTCTCAGACAAAACCGCCGTGGGCACTGCAAGCGGTTTACCCCCGGTCTTTCAAGACGATCGTTTGGCTGAACACCACGATCGGATGGCCAAAGAAGCCGAGCCAGGCTAGACGGCTGGCCGGCGGGCGAATCGGTAGTCAGTCAGCCGGCGATGCGGACAATAGAACTCGATTATCCTGCGCACGGTTAACAGCTGCTGGAGGCCACGCTCTGAACAGGCCCAGAGGCCTGATGCCGCGGACGGCTGGGACGGGTTCATCATGGCCCCATCCGACCCCGACATCGATCAGCGCAGTGACATTCTAGCCAGGCTATTCAGTGCCCCATACAACGAAAGCCAAGCTCAACACCCCTTGCCGGATGGTCTGCTTAAGTCGACTTTTTCGCATCATTGCGATGGTCCGAGCTGAACAGTTGGGCGCTGGCCCTAGTCAATCTTTGTTCACCAATTACGGCTAACGGCGCCTAGGTGCCCGGCACAGCTCGAGAAATAGTTTGAGAGACTCCGATTCTATTGAGAAGTGAGCACCAGACGTTGTCGCCTGGGAATAAAAGTGGCCCAAGCTTGCTTATCTAATTGCGCCCCCAACGTCAGAACAAGATAGCGCTCTCATTAGCCCATTGATCTCCGCGTGCTGCAGAACGCCCGTTAATACCATCAACAAGGATAGCCGAGAATAAAGCTCCATATTAATGTTGACCTTGCTGATTTCCTTGGTGCTCGCCTTGGTAATCACCTTGATAATTACCTTGATGATCTCCGCGATAGAGGCCCTGATGGTCACCTTGGTAGTTCCCTTGGTAATTGCCTCGATGATCCCCCTGATGACTTTCTTGCCGGCGCCTGTAGCGGCCCCCTTGGTGATCCCCATGACGCCGATGATCATGGGGCCGGTAACGATGCTCATGGCCCCGATCATTGCCACGGTGATGATCACCACGATATCGACGATATCGGTGATATCGGTCGTGTCGGTGATATGAGCGGTATTGATCTCCATCCCCTTCCTGAGGTCGGATGTGGCGAGCACGGGGCCGCCCATAAGTGGGCGAAGAACCGTAGAAGACGCCTGGAGAGCCTATGGAAAACCCGAATAAAATGTCGCTTCCATCATCACCCTGGGCATAGACTGCCGGCGTAATTAATATAGCGCTGAGTAACAGTAGCACTGCGGTTACACCGGTTGTCTTCATGTCACGTCACCTTGTTGAGTTTAATTGCGTATTCGATTGCATCTAGTGATTATACGGATCACAAGGCATTCACGTGACATGGGCTATCCCGGAAAGTAACAGGTTCTACCGCACCTTGCGTCACTGCCAGACCATATCGATCCGGTTAACACTTACAATAGCCGAGTCGTAGACCGGGTCGTCGCCCGTAATTTGCTCGTCTTTGGCTTAGGACACGACATCATTTAAGCGGATCGAGGCGTTACGGTTCATGTATGGGATGAATTCAGCGTACGATTTCAGAACTCTTCTTCACGCCGTACCGAAACGCCGATATACCCAATCGGGTACATCTTGGCATCCGGATAGTCCTTCACAAACGAACTTACCGGACTAATCGCCGTTTTAGTCGTCAGAGGTCATTAAACACAGTCATATGCGTTTTTCAAACTTCCCGAGTTTCAAATCACATTCGATATATCGCCACATTGGCATCACGATCGGTTTGAGTCTGGCGACCGGCTTTTTACATTCGGCAATCGTTCCCAAAGCCCTGGCAGGCCAAGACCTGGAAACCAGCCAGTATCTGAGCCAAATTGTAATTAACGATAATGAGCGGGCCGCATTCAAAAAAAGCGGCGCCAAGCCCTCTGGCCAAGAAATCATTGCACCCGGTCAGCCTGAAGCCCCAGCTGAGGTCGGGAAAAAACACAACATTGCGGTTTTGCCGCAATTGGGCTACGACCCAACATCCGGCTTCATAATCGGGGGCAAGTTGGCCGATAACAATTTCAGTTCCTCGAATCTGAACATGGACCTTGGCGCAACGTACGCCACGTCAGGCGATGCATCATTCGATTTATCATTTGGTGATCCGAATCTATTTGGGGGACATCAATGGATCGGCCTGATCAAGTTCACCAAGGATCTTTCACCGGGCAGCGATTTCTACGGGCTGGGCAATAACAGCACCGGCGGCACGACGCTGGCAACGTACAATCTCCACCGAACCAAGGCGAATTTCACGCTCGGTTATCGGTTGGCACCACACTGGGTTGCGGCACTCGATATTGGTTTCGACAAGATCTCGATCGGCAAAGGCTCACCTTCAGGCAACACACCGAGCGCCTTGACTCGTTTTCCCAATTTACCCGGTTTGCACGGCAATTATAATAACCCAGTCGCACTCTCGTTGATCTATAACACCCAACGTGACCTGACTCGGCCGACACACGGGTGGAATAATATTGTCAAAATCCAACACGTGGGACCGGAGCTTGGCAACAGCGTGAATTACACGCGCTACCTTGCGGATTTTAAATACACGCTTCCCGTCTTTTCTTCCAAGAATATCCTCGGTTTCCGACTGGATGGGGAATATGTTGACGGGAGCGGCAATAACCTACCTTTCTATGAAATGGCTTCAATCGGCGGTTCAAACAACCTTGAAGGATTCAAGTCGGATCGATTTCTAGGCCAATCCCGCGTATTCGCTCAAATCGGGTACCGCCGTCTGCTGGCCGACTTTGATTTCTACAACATATGGCGCGTCCGGATTGATGGCGCTTTGTTTGGCGGGGCCGGTCGGGTATTCCTTAATCGTTCTAAATTGCCACACAATCTGTCCCGGGCTGCCACCCCCGATCTGAGCAGCAAATTCCGGTATAGCTATGGAACCGGAGTCCGGATTGATCTGGGCGAAGCCTTAACCGCCAGAATCGATATCGGATTCAGCAAAAACAACAAGGCACAGGCATTTCTGGAGTTTGGCAACCGGTTCTAATGTCGACTAGCCAGAACTCCTGGCATACATACCTCTGAATTCGTCACCCCGGTCTCTGTAATATTCGTTCTTTACAACACTCGCATACGGGATCGAGCAAGAACCATTTAGTCCGTGGCGGCTATACAGGTTCCGGAACGTTTGGTTCCAAGGCCATTGAGAGTTGTATTGCCATCAGACGCCAAGGTATTCCTGGATCAGCGTATCTCTGTGTTTTTTGCGAACAAGGCAATAGTTGTCTATATCCGAACTGTATTCGGATAAAATCATTCCAACGGTTCGTTCAGTATAAAATGCCCGAGGTGACGGGAAAGCCGAACGCGATTTGAGTTCCGATGCCGTCAAATGACCGGCTTCAGAGAACCCGGCACAATCCCGATGCATATAGCGTGTTGTCTTCGAGTGCGAATGAGATTGCTCAGGAATGATCATGCTCCGCTTTCGCATCAAAGAGAACAAGTCCGTTAAGTCGTCCGTTGTTGAAAACAAATCGACGCGATAATTGCGAAAGAAACTGATTTGCGTTCTGTAGTGCTTGTCTCGTCGATAGTCAGGGCATGCAAGGGCGTAGGTCAGAAAATCGTGAAAGGTGATATTTTGCGCGTTGACGACTTTGCCCACCGATTTACTGACACCGTCATAGAAACATTGTTTGGGCTCGTCACGTGCGCCCGTCCCGATCTTATTAACAACCCGATCCAGATACGTGCTTACCATGCGGCTGAACGGGTCGCGAAGTACAACGCACGTCATGTAGTCCGGTTTGCGNNGCTGGGTGATTGATCAGAAACAGATAGCGCAAGAAAGAGCTTGCATTCTTGGGGATTTTCGCCACCTGAATCGCGTGCTCGTGCGAGACGAGCACATTACGATCGATACCAAACATCAGATTGGTATACCCGTTGATTGGACCCTTGTTGCGAATGGCGGCCATCGGTGATGCTATTCCTCCATAAAGCGAGATCTGATGGTGCGATTCAAGCGTTGAGAACTGCCTATCGACGGGGTCAAACCCCGATAGTTGCATTAAGACACCAATGCAAGGCCCCCGTTCCTCGAACTTCAGCGCTACCATTCGATCGCTGGTAAAAATTACGCGACAGCTGTCCATTATCAACCCATGCTGACTTACGCCGCT
This sequence comes from Salinisphaeraceae bacterium UBA4764, assembly GCA_002403445.1. Lineage (GTDB taxonomy): Bacteria > Pseudomonadota > Gammaproteobacteria > Nevskiales > Salinisphaeraceae > Salifodinibacter. Next base: position 4,646 of record DHHU01000078.1, read on the forward strand.
AACTTCCAGCCCGCCACGACCCGACCGAGCTTCCAACCCCTGCCGCTCGCACTGGGAC
>DHHU01000066.1 GCA_002403445.1 Salinisphaeraceae bacterium UBA4764
ACTACCAGCGCCGTGGCCGTGTTGAGCAGGTAGAACAGCGGCCAGCCGAATGGCGTGGTGAGAAACGAGGTCTGCAGAATCATGGCCACTAAGACCCTGCGCCATAGAAAAACATGCGGCTGCGAACGCGACGATTGGGTCATATTTTTCGGTCATTTTTGTTAAAGGGAACAACCAATCGCCTCAAATGATCGAAAAATCTGACACCAATCGAACACGCTCTCGCTCGCACGCTTCCTACGGCGCAGGCTCCTAGGGCGTGTTGCCGTATCATTCGAGCGCTGCGTTGGTGTCCGCAAATCGCGTCCAGCAAGATGCGATAAGCCGATCATGACGTGCCACGATCAAGACTTGCAACGCCGCAGGGCACCCTTGGTTATTTCATGGGCGGCCCAACCCGCAGGGACAAGCGCCCCATGGTTGGCGACACGACGGCAATCCGGCGTTTTAGCATGCTTACGCAGAGTNNGGACTCTCATGAAACGGCAACACGCCCTTGTCATCCGGCAATAAAGCCACCCGACTGCCTCGCCCATAACCGCGCGTATAGGCCGTTGCGCGCGATCAGTTTGTCGTGGCTGCCGTTTTCGACGATGGCGCCGCGGTCGATGACCACTAGGCGATCGAGTTCGGCGATGGTGGAGAGCCGTTGGGCCACGGCAACTACGGTCTTGCCTTGCATGATGGCGTACAGGTTTTCGGGAATGGCGGCTTCGATTTCAGAATCAAGGCGGCGGTGGCTTCGTCGAGCAGCAGATTTGGGGCGTTCTTGAGCATGACTTGGGCCAGGGCGACGCGCAGGCGCTGGCCGGCAGAGAGTTTCACACCGCGTTCGCCCACATGGGCATCGAGCCCGCGGCGGCCACTGTCTCGGTCAGATCGTAGACGAACACGGCATGGGCCGCGTCGATCGCGGCCTTTTCTGCCATAAAGTCAAATTTCTGGATAGAATTCGAGCCTAAAATCGATCACTAGCCCGTACAAGTAAGAGACATCGATTTTTTAATTAAGTTTTATGTTGTCTCACGCATGTACGGGTTAAAAACCGCTAATAAAGGGCTNNATGCTTTTATTGCTATTGCGTGCACGCATCTCATCAGGAGGCGTTGCAGGCCCGTCCGTACCGCTCGATCGTACGCTCGACATGGTTTATCACGATCGCGGACGGATCCAGCGGCGTATCGGCCCAAACGTTCGCGCCTGGCAGATGCTGTCGAAACAGCGGTGCCGGTACGCGCTGACCCGACAAAGCTCTGAAAAGTCTGTCGACGGCCGCACGGGCTTCCGGCCGCGCCCAGTAGTAGCGAATCCGATCCGACAGCGAGTAGTGACGCAGCATGCGTCGCTCGGCCGCATCGCCATCGTAGTGACTGGCCCAGTCTTCCGGCATGGCCTGCATTAGGCGCTCAAGTTCGGTATAGAGCGGGCGTTCGCCGTACCCGGCGACCAGATCGCTCGCAATCAGATCCAGACCGTAAAGCGCTTCGCGCAGCATGAACGTCAACTCAGGGCCAACCTTAAGAATCGCGAAACCGTCTGCAACCAGCTCGGTGAGCGACTGGCCGCTCTGGTAATCGGTGGAATGTGCTTCGAAGACCAGTCGCGGCTCGTGGTCCAGCACCCGAGTAAGGTCGGCTGCCTGCGCCCGATCGTAGGTTATGACGTTGCGGTTGCCGAATTCCACGCCCGGCTGCACGACAAGGCCGACGACGCGATCGAACGCTTCGGCGAGCTGCTGTGCCTCGAAAGCCCGCCGATGAATCTCGATGGTGCGCCGCGCCGCGTCCGGAGCGGTCGGCGTCACGGATGAAAGGACATGATCTGCGCCACCGGGCGGCGGCACTTCGGTGCCGACAATGTACACCGGCGCCGCGCCCTCTGACGCCCTCGCCGTGGCTTCGGCTACGGCAGCCAGACGGGCAGCGCGCAGGGCCGTGACCTCATCGTCCAGAGCGATCGGCTCCCCCGCGCACCCCATGGACGTATCGAGATGAATCTTTCGAAAGCCGGCAGCTACGTAGGCCGCAACCATGGATTCGGCTTCGGCCATTGCCTGCTCGGCAGAGTGATCGCGCCAAGGGTTGGGTCCGAGATGATCGCCTCCGAGGATGATCTGCCTGACGGGATAGGATGCCTCGCCGGCGAGACGCGTGACCAACTTGGCGAAGTCCGTCGGCTTCATGCCCGTATAGCCGCCGTAATGGTTGACCTGATTGCAGGTAGCCTCGATTAGCACGATGGCATTGTTGCGCTGCCCGTATCGGAGCGCGGCGCGCAGGACGTCGGGATGCGCCGAGCAGATGGCGGTGATGCCCCGGGCGTTGCCGTCAAGGCGGTATGACGCAAGCTGGCTGAGCTGGATTTTCATCACCGGCTCCTCGGCGTTTGACGGATGAAGTCGTTGAGTTCCTCCCGGCTGCCCGCTCCTTCCATGGGGCCGCGATACGTGACGTTCCGTGCGCCCGCCGCACTGGCGTAGGTCAGCGATTCGGCAGCATCAATGCCCAAGCGGCGGCAAGCCACGTAGGCCCCGCCGAAACAGTCACCGGCGCCGGTCGGATCCAGTTCGCAAACATGGAAGGCCGGCGCTTCGATGCATGTGCCATCCCGACCGAACAATTGCGCGCCGTCTGCACCGCGCTTGAGCACCACTTCGCGTACACCGTGTTCGAACAGGGTGTCCAGCGCTTGGTATTTACCTGCCACGCAAGCGGCCCGTTCGAGCTCTTCGCCGGACGGCAGAAGTAAATCGGTCATTTCGATCAAATGCTCGAAACGCGCGCGGACCTGCTCGTCGACGGTCAGTTCCTTCCGCAGATTGGGATCCAACGAAATACTACCGCCGCGCGCTCGGATGCGGGGCGCAGCGACCTCGATGAGTGCCCACACGCTGGGCATCGAAAGTGCCGTGCCCATGACATGAAGATGGCCGGCCCGGGCGATCAGCGCACCGACCGCATCCGTCCATTCGATGCGTTCCGCGGCTGAATGGGCGATGTTGTAGACGAAATCGCGCGCGTCGTCGGTCCTGTAACGCACGAAGGCGCTGCCGGTCGGATAGACCGTATCGACGCGGATTGCTGATACGTCCGCACCATCACGTTGCAGCCGGCCGACGTTGAGCCGGCCGAAGTCGTCGTCGCCGACCGAGCCGACCGCTCCGGCCGAGCCGCCGATCCGTGCGCACTGGTCGATAAAAATCGCCGGCGCACCGCTCGGATAGGGGCCGATCAGTTCCTGCGGTTCCAGGAAGCCGGCCCCGCGCGTCACGGCCATAATTTCAACAAGAATCTCGCCGATCGAAATGGTCGCGCCCAAAGATTCCGGCGCGAGAAGCGATGAATCCGGCATATCATTTCCTGTCGTGGTCAGGGTTTCCGAATAATCATGCACCTTAATGTGGCTCTGCTTGGGAATATCCCACCCTCAAAGTAACCCACAAACGTTGAGGACGGGCAGGTCAATCCATGATTTCTAATGGTGTTTGCACTGACCGTTTGAATCCAAGTGCATTGTTTTTCGATGGATTGCCATCCACCGGCTATGAGCGATACAAGGGAACTTGATCTTCGATGAACGACGCCGATCGTCTAAGGCATCAATCGGCGCACGGCCGTGCCCGTCCCGCGATAAGAACAAACCGGCTTCGGCGCCTGCGTTCTTCTAGGTCTGATAAGTTTCCTCTTTATATAAGTCTGCAAGTCTTCGATCCGGACTTGTTCAACACGAGATTAGGCCGCGGCTGCGCGCGACCTGTCCTTTTTAGTTAGTATCCTCGAGTAATGACTGGGATGCTCGGCGCCAAGTTTTGTACCGAGCACGTGGAACAAAACCTTAGCCCAACTCGCGGTTGAAGCAAGGCCGCTCTGTTGCAGTTGGTAGGTTAATTCACCGTTCTATGGCCCTACTAGACGCACAATCATAGTTTGCCTATTCGCGCCGTAGAGGTGGCCCGGCAATAGTTAGCGATTGCATCGTAGAATAACCTCGCAATGTTGTGTCTTAGGCAAATTCGGGCATTGAACCAATGCTTTTAAGCGACTTGAAAGGCCGATATGGTGCGTACCGGTACTGCGTATTGGATAGCTTCAAGCGGCTAGTTATGGCTGTTTGGGCATGTTGAAGCCGATCAACACCCCCAATATCTAATTAGTGTTATCTTCAATAAGAAGGGCGATTTGTGCCCTCATGACCAATTTAGGGGGTCTGTTCTGATTGGAGATTGGTAGGTCATCGCGACTGTTTCAAAGGCTCGGTCTTTTGTGTGGGCCCCAAGATCTGTCAATTAAAGCGTTGCCACGTCCATCAAATTCTAATTAGAACAAGCCTTTTTTATAGAAGATAGATCCAGGAGACTGGTTATGGCTATGCAACCAACTGGGCGGAACAATTTATTTAATCGTTTCCAAAGCGAAATCGACCAGATACTCGAAAGAGAGCGGAGTGACGCCTCGGAATTAGCGACAAAATCGCGTCCTGAATGGATGCCACCCGTCGACATTGATGAAACCGAGGATGCCTACACCATCGATATTGACTTGCCCGGTATGGATGCCCGAGATGTCGACGTCACATTTGAAAACGGCATCTTGAACGTAGAAGGCGAGCGTAAATCCGAACACTCGGCGGAGGAAAACCGCACGCGTCGTGTCGAACGTAGCTTTGGCACGTTCGTACGGCGTTTCTCATTGCCGGATGTGGTCGACGCCGAAGGAATCGAGGCGCGAATGAACCAAGGGGTTTTAAACCTCACCATCCAGAAACGCTCGGAAACCAAATCGCGCAAGATTGACGTTCAAAGCTGAACTTAATGCGTGTTCGGTTTGATTGACCGTTATGATGTCGGTGCCTGTTGCCCATAATAATTAAACGCTGCGCGTTGCGATGGCCACCGGACAAGGTCCGAGCGCGGGATCAATAGAAAAGTCACCCTTGGAGTGTTGGTGGCAATGTCCGGCAGGCGAGTCGAACAAGTGAGGCGCTGCTCATTCCGGGGGGCTGATCAACTGGATGTTGTGATGAAACCCTTGAGAGCAAGCTCGACTTAAAAGGCCCGCCCAAGCCCCTTGTCAAGCTCGACCACGGCGTTCAACGCCCCGGGCAGGATAGCGCGGCGTTGCCCTCTGCAATTTTTTCCATATTGGTGTGAGCGTCATATTTATAGAAACGTTTTTAGCCCACCTCGCGAAAAACGCTCTGTGAACGACATTACTGGTCTCTACGGTTGATCAGGAGCCCATTATGAACCCCTCGATCCGGCACAAAGCCCGCCTTGAACGGCACACCTCCACCCAGTTCGATGCCGAGCTTGAAGATATTCGAGAGCGCGTCCTGTCAATGGGCGGTTTGGTTGAATCCCAGATAGCCGATGCTGCTCGGGCATTGATCGATGGTGACGGTGTGCTTGGCGAGCGCGTGTCGCGGCAAGATTATCGTGTCAACGCTGCCGAAGTCGATATCGACGAACTCTGCACTCGCATCATAGCCAAGCGTCAACCGCAGGCTGGCGATCTGCGCCTTGTGCTGGCAGTTGCCAAAACCATCACTGATCTTGAACGCATCGGCGACGAGGCTGAAAAAATCGGTCGTTTCGCTTCCCAGGTGGCCAGCCGTGAGCGCCCCACGAGTACCTTTCGACAGATCGAGGCGCTGGCCTCACACGTGCGCCAGATGATGCGTGACGCACTGGATGCCTTTGCGCGGCTTGATTCCCAAATGGCTTTGAGTGTCTCCCAAGCTGATATTGAAGTCGACCGCGAATACGAAAGCACCGTGCGTGAGTGCATGACATTCATGATGGAAGATCCTCGTACCATCACGCCTATGCTTGACGTTTTGTGGTCTGTTAAGGCCCTGGAGCGCATAGGGGATCATTCAACCAACATCGGCGAGTATGTGGTTTATCTGGTGGGGGGACGCAATGTGCGCCACACCAGCTTCGAAGCTATTGAGCAAGTGGTCGCTAGTATCTCGAGCGCGGCGCAAGATGCCGGCGATTGAATCGGTACGGGTCTCCGTCATCCGAGGTAAATAAGCCAGCCGAGCGTTCTTATAAGCCTGAAACGATGGCCAGTGTCATTGGACAAAGGTCCCATTGTTCAACTACCTGAAAGCGAACAAGCTTCATATTGAGTTGACTGAGACACACAACGCTTTTTAGCGGGGATCCATGCCGGATTCGCCTCCACATCTCGACCGTTCGTTTACCGTGGCCTTGGCTCAGACCCGGCCGGCAATGCGCGATATCGACACCAACTTGGCACACATGCAGCGTATCGTTGATGCCTATGCTCATGCCGATCTGGTTGTGTTTCCGGAGCTGGGGTTGAGTGGTTACACCACGACCAATACAGCATCGTTGGCCATTGAACGCAACGATGCTCGACTTGCGCAACTTGCCGAAGCCGCTCGGCGTCATGCCACGGCGATCATCTTTGGCGCCGCATTGAATACGCCGGATGGGCCATCGAATGCCGCTGTCGTGATTGATGCGCACGGGCGCTGGCTCGATACCTATTCGAAAGCTTTTCTTTTCGGGGATGAACATCAGGCCTACGTGGCGGGCGATACCTTGGTCATCGTCGATCTCGACGGCGTGCCAATCGGTTTGATGATCTGTTTCGATATCGAATTCCCTGAAGTGGCTCGCAAGCTGGCCACGGCTGGTGCGGAGCTTTTGGTTTCGATCTCCGCCAACATGAAACCGTTCGGACCCGACCATCAAGTCTTCGGGGTGGCCCGCGCGCTCGAGAACGGTCGCCCGCACGTCTACGTTAACCAGATCGGCCAGGGCGAAACCTTCGAGTTCACCGGTGGCAGCATGGTCGTTTCGCCTGACGGCGAACGACTGGCGGACGCCGGTAACGACCAAGCGTGCGTGGTCTTGGGGAACCTGCGGCTGCCTGCTCGCAGCAGGGTTCGGCCGGACTATCTGGAACTGAGCACAACACCCATACCACCCGTGCGGACCGGGCCGTCACTCTGCGTATAAAAGGGAGACACAATGAGCAACACAACTTCCGAAACAGCCACGCTTCAGCGCACCCTCGGGCTGGGGGCGGTGGTGCTGACCGGCGTTGCCTACATGGCGCCGATGATCGTGCTCGGCACCTTTGGTGTGGTCGCCAAGGCCTCGAACGGCACTGTCCCGACGGCCTATATCGTCACTTTGATTGCCATGCTGTTCACCGCCTACAGCTACGGACGCATGGCCTCGGCCTATCCGGTCTCGGGCTCGGCCTACACTTACGTGGGCAAAGGTATCGGCCGGCGCTTTGGCTTCATGGCCGGCTGGCTGATTCTTCTGGACTATTTCTTTCTCCCGCTGGTCATCTGGCTTATCGGCGCATCGTTTCTGTCCAGCGAATTCCCTAGCGTACCGATGGGTGTATGGATCGTTGCTTACATCGTGCTCACGACCACCCTCAACATCATTGGAATCAAGGTCGCCACGAGTGTGAATTCTGTGCTTATGGCTTTCCAGGTCCTGGTCCTGATCTTTTTCGTTGCGCTCAGTGCCGCCCATTTCTTTGGCGCGACTACGGGGGCGAGCGCACTGACACCGTTTTTTAATTCGCACACGACACTAACGGCGATCTCGGCCGGCGCAGCGCTGGCAGCCTATTCCTTCATTGGCTTCGACGCGGTGACCACTCTCACGGAAGAAACCGTGAATCCACGGCGCAATATTCCCCGGGCAGTAATCATCACGGCCCTGATCGGCGGCGTGGTCTTTATTATCACGAGCTATACCGTGGAACTGGCGCACCCCGGCACCCAGTTCAAGCATACGGACTCCGCGGCATTCGAGATCGCAATGACGATCGGCGGCAACCTGTTCGCCTCGGTGTTCATCGCCGGAATGATCGTGACCCAGTTCGCTTCAGGAATTGCTGCACAGGCCACCGCATCGCGCTTGCTCTATGCCATGGGTCGCGACGGCGTACTGCCCAGGCGTGTCTTTGCCTACATCGCTCCGCGTCTTCATACGCCGGTCTTCGGAGTGGCCCTGATTGGCCTCGTTGGGCTTGCTGCGCTTTTCATGAGCGTGAGCACCTCGACGTCGTTTATCAACTTCGGGGCTTTTAGCGCCTTTACCTTGGTCAACCTCAGCGTGATCGTGCATTTTTTGCGCAACCGCGAGAATAGCGGCAATGCGTTCGGCTGGTTCATCGCGCCGCTGCTGGGCGCCGCGATCGACGCCTACTTGTTATTCAGCTTGGATACGCCGGCACACGTCATCGGGGGCATCTGGCTGGTGCTCGGTCTGGGGATGCTGACCTGGCTAACCCGCGGTTTCAAACAGCCGCCGCCAGAAATGTATATCGAGGAATGACGCGCAATATTGATTCTCCGTGACAAATTGTGCGTTATGTGCTTTTGACTGCATTGTCGACGACATTCACCGGCCTCGGCCACGTTCGGGGACACGGTCTCCAGAGCTGCGTTGAACGTGTCGGCTGATCACAGTCGGCCGCATGGGTTGCCCCGAAAGCGCGGCCAGAGCCTGAGCGCTTTTAATGACTAAAAAAGATCTGCTTGCGGTTCAAAAATCGGCTGTTTTTGAACAATCCAATCGCGATCAACGCAAGTAACCTTTATGGGTCACCATCAACTTTAATCAACACGCCAGCGGGCCGCGTTTGCTTAATATCTTTGAACGATAACGGGCAATACCCATGCCCAACTCACGCTCGCCCCCTATCTGGCGCTTGGCTCGATTGATCGCCACATGCGAGCCGCCGTAGGATCCTACAAAGTCTGCGTGGCCGAGCTCGTGAGCAAGCTTGAACAATACCTGCCGACCGTTACCCTGATCAGCGCGCCACAAGGGCGATTCCTTAAATGACGCGCGTCACCGACGTGTGAAACGCTACGTCGCTTTTCAATGCCATGCGATGCACTTCAGTGGTGCCTGTTTCCGGGCAAAGCAGGAAGGCCTTGCCAAGCTGAGCGTCGAGTGCACCGAGTGTCAGAACGGCACGGATACTTCGACCCTCCATAAGGCTGCAGGGGGCAATTACGGGTAGAGTCAGATGAGTCACGAGTATTTGGGTCAATTAGGCTAAGCCGATAGCCTCATCGATATCAGCGTTGAAATTGCCGCGGTGTCCGCCGGCCTTGATGCCCTAGGCGATGGGCGCCTTAACGCCGGCCGATTCGGCCTCTTGCCGCTTCTTTGGGGACGTTACACTGACCAATACTCGGCCGTCATAGGATTGAATCGATCGTATCGTAACCAACTTCGGTACGCCGAAGTGGAAGCTGACCACTGCCAGCTTTTTCGTTGATGACCAGATTTAACATCTGATCTTTCGAATCGAAGGGCATGTAGCAAGTCTTTGATGTCTACTCTTTTCCTGTCAGTCCGTACCAAGCCGCGGCATTGTCATGGAGAACTTGTCGAGCCAATGTCTCTCCGAGCGTACTGCATATAAGGTCTAAGTCCTTTGTCTTAAAAGCCCGCCTTGCCCGTGTCCCTGGTAGATCCGTACCGAACATGAGAGCAGAGGGATCAATAGCGGCGATGTCCCGAAGCGACTCGGATACATCCAACCGAACGCGGCCAAAGCCCGTAGCCTTTATTTTTACCCCGCCCGCGACGAGGCGAAAGAGTGCGGAATATCCCGTGCGCGTCATTCCAAGATGATCAATCGTAACTTTGGGTAGCGTAGCCAGACGCGGCTCCAGCGCCGGGAGATCTCCCGAGTCCACATATAGTTCGATGTGCCATCCGGCGAGATCGTAAACGCGACGAGCCAACCGGTCCATGTGCTCAAGACGCTCCGGGCCACCTCGGTAAAGGTTGAAGCGTACCGCGCGTACGCCTGCTGCGTGCAACCTCATTATCTCGGCGTCGGAAACAGTAACCGGTAATTGGGTTACGCCGACGAAGTTGGGTCCTAGTCGCTGCAGTGCATCAAGAAGGTAAGACTGATCGAATTTCTGGAATGAACCAGAGACTACCGCACCGCCTGTTACCCGGAGCCCGAACACATTAGTGCTCTCGAGATAGTCTGTGCATGTAAACGGGTTGGGAAGATAGCCTCGATTGGGTACAAGGGGGAAATGCGGATCAATGATATGAAAGTGGGCATCGAATAAGTGGTAGCCAGCTCCGCTAACAGCACACATGGAATTCAGTGCTGATCAGTTGAGTTAAGCGCTTATTGGGATAGGCTCTTATTCCGAGCATTTCAGAT
>DHHU01000037.1 GCA_002403445.1 Salinisphaeraceae bacterium UBA4764
CCACGGTATCAGTGCCAGATTGAGCCCAGCATTGACGCCGGCTCCGACTGCGATACCGTACATTGCATCGCGCTCGTGGCCACTCATGTTCAGCACAAGTCCCACCGGTCCAGCAGCAACGTTGGCGAGTTGCCCAACCGCAATAATAGCCAATGCCCAGTGACCAGCTGCATAAGATGGCCCGAAAAACAGCGTCAGTACCGCACCGCCGGCGAGGATTAGGACGATCGCAGCTGGCAGTGCGATCGCCATCGCCAGCCGGGCCGACCACGTGACCAATGCCTGCAATTCCCGCCGGTCTTTAGCGGCGTGAAGACGGGCAACATTGGGACCGACGACCATATTGATCGTCTGCAGTGCAAAGCCAATGGGAAGCGCACACTGCGACGCAGTGCGATAGATTCCGACATCAGATGAGGACACGAAAAATCCTAGGGTCACGATGTCGGTATAGCGCATGATCAATTGCATGCCGCCCAGCAGTGCAAGCGGACCGAGTGATTTCAACCACATCGACGAACAATATGTCTTGGGGGCCTTGATCACCTCGGTTGGCGCCAACCACTGCAACAGCACTGTTGTTGCCAGCAGTATCAATAGACTCGCAAGCGATGTCGTGGCCATGGCAATCCAAACTGCGCTCTGGTCTGTCGGCAGGAGAAAGTAGATGGGGACGAAAATCCCGATCGGCAGTCCGGGGCGCAACACATCGTCGACTATTCGACTAAGCGCTACCCGGCGAAGCCCGCTCAACGCTGCGGCGCGCGACGCTGCCCAAGGGGTGCAGAATACAAACGGAAGGCCGACGATGATCAGTATCAGCGTGGTATCTGATACAGAGTCATGCCAAAACCATAGCGCACCGGCAATAACCACTGCGGTGAATGCGGCATAACAGGCGATGACGCGACTTGTCCATCGCCAAAGGCCGGCCATTAAGGACCAGTCATGTGCTTGTGCAGCGCGCGCAGTCTCGCGAACCACCAAGGTTGANNACTCGGACCGTTCCCGTTGCCACCAAGCCTTGCGGCAGTACTCTTAGCCAGACCAGCAGCCGGACGGGGTTCATCAGCTCCACGTTTTGTTGACGGTCAAAAGCTCGAGATAGCGATTGGCCGCGTGTTCAGGCGAAAAAACCACCGCCCGGTGCGCAAGTGTCGCGGGTTCGAGATAGAAACTTTGCCCCAGCGCAAGTTGCAGCGCTTTAGCCAGCACCAAAACATCATCCACTTGCGCCAGTTGTCCATACCGACCATTGACAATTATCTCCGCCGGGCTGCTCGGGCAGTCGGTTGAGTCAATCTGCGTGCCGCAGGCCAGTGCTACGATCAATACGCTGCCCAAGCCTTCGTGTCGCGACGCCAGTACGAGCACGTCGGCGGCTTGCATCCACGCGCCAGGATCGTCCACATAGCCAGGCATAAATAAGTCCTCAATAAGCCCAGCGGCTTCGATCTGGTCGCTGAGCGAACTACGCAGCGGGTCCTCACCGGCACACAAGCGCTGACTTGGCGTCGAAACATGCGCGAACCCGGCGAAACGNNTGGAATTGCGGCGAGTTTTTGCGGTTTTACGTAGCGCGGGTTGAAGCGCCAGACATCGACCGGGTTATAAACTATATGCAGATTTGAGGCCATCGAAAAAAATTTGGGCGTCGGAAGCAATGCCTTTTGAAACGGCAACAACTGCTATCGAATGTGTCACGGCATACCGCATAAACCGGCGTAGAAGGCGTAATTGGAGCCGTTTAAAAGCGGTGGCCTGTTCATACTCGCTTGTGGTGTGAGTATTAAAGCTCATTGCGACGTGAGAATTCGGTAACGTATATCTCGCAACCCATAGCGTGATTATATTGATGTCATTGCCGGCAGTGAGTATGTACGTGGCTTTGCGCTTACGGAAATAGTGCAGCAGACCGATGGGGAACCATAATGCATTTCGGCGTGCGAGACCGAATATGCGACGACTTTGGGCACATTAGTTGGCTTTGTACTGTTTGATTCGAGCGTTGAAGCGAGCTATGACTTTGCCTTGACTATTCAACAAGGCGAGATGGTGGTTATGGATTTTGATTCGGCGTGTCCGGTGGAGTGCTTGCAAGAGTGCGTTTTCAATACCCATGTGGCCATGACACGTCATCTGGGACTGGGCAACGGACTTGAAATTAAGCTGCTTGTGGCTACGTTGATAGTGTCCTCGAATGGCGTTGCATCCCGCAAAGCCTTGCAACTTGTGGTTTTCGGCTGTGAGTAGGATGTAAGCCCTGCGACTGTTCTTACCGGCTTTGACCGGCTGGCCGTTGATGCTCTCGAGTTGCCAATAGGTGTTGACCAGTTGGCTTTTGGGGATGCTGTGGCCCCCGAATGGGGTCATNNTGAATTCAACAAATTTGGCACGAACTGCATGGTCGCTGATTCAACTGAACTCGATTGGTGGACGCTAAGGCGGCGCCTGTTCGCCCAAACCTGGCCCATGGCCATCGGGGTATTGTCATTGCTTGGGTTCCAGCTGGTGGACTCGGCATTCGTGGCGCATCTGGGCACCCAACCACTTGCGGCCCAGTCGTTCACATTTCCGATCACATTCATGATGATTGGAGTTCAGGTTGGCTTGGGCATCGCGATTGCAGCACTGATTTCACGCACACTAGGTGCCGGAGAAGCCCAGCGATCACGGCGTCTAGGCAGCCTGGTTTTGATCGGCGGCAGTCTCACACTTGGCGCACTAGCGATTGGACTCTGGTTCGGTCATGACTTTATATTCACCGAACTGGGCGCTGACAGCAAGATGCTCGGCCGAATCAGTGATTATTGGTCCTTGCAGTTGATCGCCAACTGGCTTTCAGCGCTGTTGTACTTTGGTTACACGCTCTACCGTGCCCATGGTAATACGCGCTTGCCGGGCACGTTAATGGTGACCACCAGTCTGATCAATCTTGCGTTGGATCCGCTATTTATTTTTGGTGTTAACGGCTGGCTTGGCGTGGGGCTTCCCGGGGCGGCAATTGCCACGATCGCATCGTTCACTATCGGACTGCTGATACTGGGCACACGCCTGTCACGTGAAAACTGGCTGTCAGTGCACGGACTTGGTGGGGAGATTCGGCAGACGGCGGGTGCATTCGCCACCATTGCCGGACCGGCGATGGTGAGTCAGCTCATGCCGCCGGTGTCGGCATTGCTGGCCACCGGGCTTTTGGCCAGCCTGGGCAATGCCTCGGTAGCCGCCTGGGGATTGGCCAGCCGGCTCGAGACGGTCTCTTTGATGGTGGTCCTCGGGTTGACCATGTCACTGCCGCCGTGGCTTGGTCATTGTTACGGGGCAGGCCACTGGACACGGATTCGTGCCCTCATGCGGGTGGCGACGCAAGCTGTCGTGGTGTGGCAGTTGGCTTTCGGTGTTGTGATGGCGATTGCCGCACCTTGGCTGGCCGGACTACTCGCTCAAGACGCCGCAGTCGCGGGCCGGCTCACAGTTTTGATCCGGTTTTTGTTGCCGAGCTATGCGCTGCTTGGACTTTGTATGTTGGTTGTCTCGGCGTCCAATGCGCTGGGTTGGCCAGTGCGTGCGATGGCCGTATCTTTCACTCGGCTGTTTGTTTGTTATTTACCGTGCGTGGCATTAGGGGTATTGGGGGGCCAGATGGTATATGTGGGAATCGGTGCGGCGTGCGGCAATGTGCTGGCCGGCACAATGGCGTGGACCGTGTTTCGGCACACTATGGCGCGCCACCCTGTACCGGCGCCGTCGCCGGCCTGACGGTTTATTCCTTTATCCTTTACCTAGATAGGCTTCCTGAACCTGGGAAGAAGCGAGCAGGTTGGCAGCGCTGTCTTCGAGCGCCATGCGGCCGACTTCCAGAACATAACCCCGATCGGCGAGTTTCAGCGCCATGCGGGCGTTTTGTTCCACCACGAGTATCGTTACACCGGTCTCGGCGATCGTCCGGAGCTTTGTGAAGATGTCCTTAACGATCAGTGGCGCCAGACCCAAGCTGGGCTCGTCAAGCAACAAGAGACGTGGTTTAGTCATCAAAGCGCGTCCGATGGCTAACATCTGTTGTTCCCCGCCCGAGAGCGTTCCGGCCAGCTGGCTGCGGCGTTCCTGTAGCTTGGGGAAAGTACTATAAACCTCGGCCCGTGATCCGGCCGTTTCCGAGATCGGGCGTGTATAGGCACCGAGATCGAGGTTCTCCTCGACGGTGAGCGTGCCGAATACCCGCCGGCCTTCCGGCGACTGTGCGATGCCTTTGCGCACGATCAGGTCGGCTCGTCGGCCAACCAATTCTTCATTGTCGTAGGTGATGGAGCCGGACTTGGCGCGCAGCAAACCGCTGAGCGAACGCATGAGTGTTGTCTTGCCGGCGCCATTGGAGCCGAGAATCGCCACGACTTCGCCTTCGGCCACGCGCAGTGAAACCCCCTTCAGCGCCTCGATCTGGCCGTAGCTCACGTGCAAATCGCTGACGCTCAACAGATCACTCATGCCACGTCCTCATCTTCGTCAGACCCCAGATAGGCCTCGATGACTTGCGGATCATTGCGGACGGACAACGGTTCGCCTTCAGCAATCTTGCGACCGAAGTTGATTACCACAATGCGGTCAGTGACGTTCATCACGACGTTCATGTCATGTTCCACCAGCAGGATAGTGACCCCGCTATCACGAATCTCCCGGATTTGGGTATTGAGCTCAGCCGACTCCTGATCATTCAAACCAGCTGCCGGTTCGTCCAGGATCAAAAGCTCCGGTGACGCAGCGAGCGTCCGAGCCAATTCAACTCGGCGCTGAACGCCGTAGGGCAGGGAGGTGGCCGGTTCGTGCGCCACGTCGGCGAGATTCAGACGATCGAGAATGGCCATGCAGCGCTCGCGCAGGTCGCGTTCCTCGCGCCGCTGGCCGGGCGTGCTGAGCAGACTGGCCCACCACGCCTGACGGGTTTGCATATGCTGGCCGGCCAACACATTTTCGAGTACGGTCATGCCGCTGAATAATCGTATGGTCTGAAACGTGCGCAGGATGCCGCATTGGGCTACCTTGTAAGGGGGCAGAGCCCCGATGTCGCGGTCTTTCCAGAGAATGGCGCCGTCGGTAGGTTTGTAAACGCCGGTAATCATGTTGAAAACCGTGGTCTTGCCGGCGCCGTTCGGCCCGATAAGACCCACGATATGCCCCTTTTCGACGGCAAAGTCCAGTTGGTCGACAGCACGTAGGCCGCCGAAACTGATGCCCACATTGTCGAGTTTAAGCAGTGGGCCTGTGTGGCTCATTTCTTGGCTCATTCCCGGCTCATCCCATCCGACGGCGCCGCGGCCAGATGCCCTGCGGGCGTACCACCATGACGACGATCATGCCAATACCGAAAGCGAAGTAACGGTACTGCGCCAATTCGCGGAAAACCTGCGGCACAACGAACATTAGTACCGTACCGAGCAGTACACCGGGAATCGAGGCCTGGCCACCGACCAGCACAATGGCGAACAAAGTCACGGATTCAGTGAACACAAAAGCGCCGGGGCTGACAACCGCAAGCTGGCTGGCGAACAGGGTGCCTGCCGCACCGGCGATACCCGCGCCCAGTGCGAAAGCCAGGATTTTATAGTAGCGGGCGTTCACGCCCAGGGTGGTAGCCGCCAGTTCATCTTCCTTGAGATAGCGGAAAACACGGCCGAGTCGACTGTGTTCGAGATTTTTCATCAATAGCAGCACGATGCCGAGCAACCCCCAGTCGACCAGATATTCGTTGCCTTGTGAGATGAGTTGATGGCCAAAGATGCTGGGCACGCCGACACCAAAAATGCCGTCTGGCCCGCCCGTTACACCGGCCGTATTGTTAACCATGGCTAGATGGAATATCTGGCTGACACCGATCGTGGCCACTAGCAAATAGTCACCGCGCAGCTTCACTAACGGGGCCGCGAGGATACCGCCAACCAGTGCGGCCGCGATTATGGCCGGGATCATGGTCCAGAAAATCGGCCAACCATAGGTCACATTCAAAATAGCGGTTGTATAAGCTCCCACGCCGAAATAAACGGCGTGTCCCATGTCGAACATGCCGGCGCGGCCGAGCACTATATCCTGACTGAGGGCCACCACCGCATAGATGGCGAAAAGCGCCAGAATGCTGATCCAGTTGGCGCTCAGCGCGAACGGAACACCGAGACCGAGAACCCAGAGGCTCGGGCCGGCCCAGCGATAGATTTGTTCTTTCACACTTTCTCCGCGACGCGTTCGCCCAGAATACCGGTCGGCCGGACCAGCAGGATGGCAATGAGCAACCCAAAGGTGATGGCCTGTTGCCAGGTGCTTGAGATATAACCGCCGGCCAGGGCATTGAACAGCCCGAGCAGCAGGCCCCCGAGCATGGCGCCCGGAATATTGCCGATGCCGCCGATGATCGCGGCGATGAAGGCATTGAGCCCGTAGGTCCAGCCCATGTCGAACACGGCCTGGCGGTAATACAGGCCGATGAACAAGCCACCGATCGCGCCAAGTGCCGGCCCAAGAATGAATACGCTGACGATGACCCGGTTGACGTTGATGCCCATCAGGCGTGCCGCGTCCTGATCGATGGCCGAAGCCCGAATGGCTGTACCGAAACGCGTATGGTTCACATACAGATAAAGCGAGGCCATCAGAATCAGCGAGATCACGATAATCATCAACTGCGTAAACGTGATCACCACGCCGCCCACATGCCAGCTGATCTGCGGCAGAACACCTTGGGGGAAAACCAGGGTCTGCGGGCTCCAGATCAGCATGATGCCGTTTTCAATCATCATGGAGGCCCCGAGTGCCGACACCACGGCCGATAGCCGGTGGGCATTTCGCAGCGGCCGGTAAGCCGCGAATTCCAACACCACACCGGCGCAGCAAATGGCAATGATCGCCGCCACGAAGGCCAATCCCACGACCCAAATCTCGGGGGAGCCCGAGGCGCCCCCGAGACTGGTAATGACAGTCAGCCCGATAAAGGCTCCCAGCACGCAGAGGTCGCCATGGGCAAAGTTGATCAGCTTGAGGATGCCGTACACCATCGTGTAGCCGAGTGCGATGAGCGCGTAGATACCGCCCACCGTCAGCCCGTTCACGAGCTGCTGAAACAAAGTGCTCATAGCGCCCCTTTAATGCGTTTTTATAAGGCTTATAAAGCGTTACTGCTTCGGATAGATCGTCTTGTAACTGCCGTCGGCCTGGATTTCGAATGCCTGGAATGCACTGCCGATCCGTTCGCCATTTTTAGAGAAACTGATCGGACCGGTAATGCCGGGGAATTTCTGTATTTTGTTATGCAGGTAGTTCTCCACCGTATTCGGATCCAAGCTGTTGGTTTCTTGCACGGCTTTCATGATTACGCGCATACCATCGGCGTTGGTTAATGTATAGATACTGGGCGGCGCGCTGCCGTAAGCTTTCTTATAGGCACTGATGAACTGCTTGGCAGCCTTGTAGGGCAGGTTCTCGGGTGCCGGAACGTTGATGATAATGGTGCCCTTGGCGGCTTTACCGGCAATCTTTGCAAACGCTACGTTCTGATTGGCATCACCACCGACGAACGGCACGTCCATGCCGAGCTGTTTTTCCTGAGCCCGCAGCAGACCACCATCTGAATAATAGCCGGAAAAGTAGATTACATCCGGATGCTTCGACTTCAGACTGGTAAGCACCGAGGTAAAGTCCTGCGAGCCGGACTTGATATAAGCGCGGGTCAGCACATTACCCCCATTGGCCTTAATGGCTTTTTCAACGGCGTCGCCGAGCCCCTTGGCGAAACTTGAGTGGTCCGAAACCACCGCGATCCGCTTGAAATGTCGGACGTTAACTAGGTAGTTGCCCGTGAATTTGGCTTCTGCGCTGTTCGGCGGAGCGTTTCGAAAGAATGTCTTGAAACCGCGCTGGGTAAGTTTGTCGGCCGTACCGTCGCTGGTCTGAATAATATTGGCACGCGCATAAACGGGTTGTGCGGCCGAAGCAGCCCCAGATGTGTAACTGCCGATAACCGCGAACACCCCGGCATTGGACAGACGCCGAGCGCAGAGAGCAGCCTGCGTAGCCTTGCCTTCATCATCGCAGACCCGCACCTTGATTGTTTTGCCGATCAGGCCACCATCCGCATTCTGTTGTTTGGCTAATAGCTTGACTGCTTTCTCGATACCCTGACCTTCGTTGGCGTATTTGCCCGTGATCGGCGCTTGCACACCGAAGGTCACGGTTCCTGAGGCCATCGCGGTAACAGGTGCTATGGCGAGGGAGCATGCGGCGAGGGTCGCCGCCAGTTTCTTATGCATGGGTTGTCTCCTTTAATTATTTTGATGTTTATAACGCCGTGGTCGGGTGGTTTCTGCCGATGCGCTGGCGTATTGATAGTGAGCATATCCGGTTTGTGCCCAAACGGCTGTAATACAAAAGTCTTATGTTTTTAACAAATGAAAGAGTAGCGACTGTCACGACGACCGATAAGCCAGGTTAATATCGTTTGGAATCATTCAACCTAGTGCGGAACTTGTCGCGTTGGGGTTGCGGGTTATTGCATACTGATTCATTGGAAACTCGTACCGTTTTTGCTTAATAACGTGCGGTATCGGCGCAGTTGCAATGGGGTAGACAAATGGCAACTACAAACGACGCGAATCCACATGTCGGCATCATCATGGGCAGCCGATCAGACTGGGAAACAATGGCGGCAGCCCACGAGGTGCTCGAAATATTCGATATTGCGCATGAATGCTGCATCGTATCGGCACACCGCACGCCGGAACGCATGCGCGAATATGCGCACAACGCCGGAGAACGGGGGCTGGAAGCAATTATTGCCGGCGCGGGCGGCGCAGCCCACCTGCCGGGCATGATGGCAGCACAAACATTGGTGCCGGTTCTGGGTGTGCCGGTGCCCAGTCGCGCGTTGAACGGCACGGATTCGCTGTTATCAATCGTGCAGATGCCGGGTGGGGTACCGACTGCCACTTTTGCGATCGGCACAGCCGGCGCCCGCAATGCGGCACTTTTTGCGCTGGCGTTCATGGCCAATAGTCGACCCACATTGCGGCAGGCGCTTGCCGATTACCGCACGCGGCTGGCCAATGAAGCACTGGCCCAACCACTTCCGGTAAACGAATGATACTGCCGGGCGCAACACTCGGCATACTCGGTGGCGGCCAACTCGGCCGCATGCTAGGGCTATGTGCCCGGCGGATGGGATATCGAGTTCACACTTTGGCCCCGGAAGCGGATTCGCCGCTAGGTCAGATTGCCGATCGCAGTGTCGTTGCCGATTACAATGACCTGGACGCCGTGGCCGATTTCGCACGGAGCGTGGATGTCACCACCTTCGAATTCGAGAACGTGCCGTATGCCACCGCGGAGACCGCTGCTTACTATGGTCGGGGCCCGGTTCGGCCCAAGGGCCATATATTGCACGTAGCCCAGCATCGCCGCCGTGAGAAAGAATTCTTGGCGGGCGCGGGGTTCCCAACTGCCGATTTCGAGTATGTGCCAGGGCATGACGCTCTGGCCGATGCACTCGGGCGCATCGGTCGGCCGGCCGTAATGAAAACTGCCGGTTTCGGTTATGACGGCAAGGGCCAAGTAGTCATCGACGCCCATACCGACGCCGACGCCGCTTGGCACGCGCTGCGTGGTGAGGAAGCCGTGCTGGAGGGCCTAGTGGATTTTGACTGCGAGGCCTCGGTGGTCGGCGCACGGAGCATAGACGGTGCGTTCAGCCACTTTGGTGTGACGCAAAACCTGCATCGCCATCACATACTCGATGTCAGCATCCCCGATGCCAATTTTGACCCGAGTGTAGTCGAACAAGCCACCGAAATTACGCGCAGCGTACTCGAAGAACTGGATGTCGTGGGAGTATTGTGCGTGGAATTCTTCGTAACCCGAAGCGGGCAACTACTGGTTAACGAGTTGGCACCCAGACCGCACAATTCGGGCCATTTCTCTTTCGACGCCTGCATCACCAGTCAGTTTGAGCAGCAGCTTCGCACGGTTTGTGGCTTGCCCATGGGCGACACGCGTCGATTGGCCCCGTCGGCAATGGTCAACGTACTTGGTGATTGCTGGCAGGATGGTGATCCGGATTGGCTAGCCGCACTTGCTGATCCGGAAGTCAAGCTCCACCTCTACGGTAAGCAGGAGCCTCGACCAGGCCGCAAGATGGGCCATATCACGGCATTTGGTGCTACCAGCCAAATGGCCGCTGAGAAAGCACAAACCGCGCGAACGGCACTCGTTGGGGGTTGAATTCGGTCTTTATCGCGTCATTTTTTACTTGCTATCGAGCACACTTAAAGCACCAAGACGTGACTTTATCTCCCCGTATGGGCGTGACCGAAACGGTCGCTCTCATAAGTCACATGGGTCTTGCCGTGCGGAGATGGATTGCCAGCCTCGTCGACAGACACAAGTACGATACGGTCGATGGTTAAAATCGACTGATGGGTTATTTTGTTGCGCACCTCGCAACCGAGTGTGATTGACGTACGGCCAAAACAAGTTGCCGAAATACCAAGTTCGATGATATCCCCCTGGTAGGCGCTGGCCACAAAGTTGATTTCACTCATGAACTTAGTGATTACATGCCTTGTTTCGAGTTGAATCACGGCATAAATGGCCGACTCTTCATCAATCCAGTGCAGAAGACTTCCGCCAAAGAGTGTGCCGTTGGGGTTCAAATCCTCGGGCTTGATCCATTTACGAGTATGAAAATTCACGATCCGATGTCTTGGGTGAGGGCCATTGGGACTATTTTAGCGGAAACAGACGAGGGCGCGACGGCGTTGGAGCTGTCTTGAAGACGGGAACCGAGACCGATTGCCCGAACTGGCTCGATCCTGCTCTCTGGCGAGACCGGACCACGCGCGATCGCCACCGGCTGGCGGTACGGGCACGGCGTGCCACTAGTGAAACCGAGCGAGAAAGCGTGCACCGTGCGCTCATCAAAAGCGCAGCCAAGACACGCGCCAACCGCGCGGCGCGGCCAAGTGTGGTGCTTGGGGCCGGGCTACCCATTAGCGAGCACGGCCAGGAGATCGTAAACGCGCTGCACGAGCGCCAGGTCGTGGTTGTCTGCGGTGAGACCGGCTCCGGCAAAACCACGCAGCTGCCGAAAATCCTCATGCAGGCCGGGTGGGGTGATCGAGGCCAGATCGGACATACGCAACCACGCCGTCTGGCGGCACGCAGCGTGGCCGAACGTATCGCCGAGGAAATTGGAGGAACGCCCGGCGATGCGGCCGGTTATGTCACACGTTTCGAACGACGGGTATCCGAGGCCACACGCATCAAGCTGATGACCGACGGTGTACTGCTCGCCGAGAGCGCGCAGGATCGTTACCTCAATCGCTATGAGGCGATCATCATTGATGAGGCACATGAACGCACGCTGAACGTCGATTTTCTGCTGGGGTACTTGAAACGGCTCTTGCCGAAACGGCCGGATCTGAAAGTTATCGTCACTTCAGCAACGATCGACCCTGAACGCTTTTCGACGTTTTTCAACGACGCGCCAATCATCAACGTTGAAGGCCGAAGTTATCCGGTCAGCGTGGCTTATCGTCCACCCGAGGAGAACACGAGCTTGGCGGAAGCCGTGGAAACGGCTGTTGCCGAACTCTGGCGTCAGGCTCGCGGCGACGTACTAGTATTTCTGCCGGGTGAACGCGACATCCGCGACGTCGAGCGACATCTGGCGCGTGCTCGATCAATACGGCAAATCTCGGAGCCGGAGATTCTCCCGCTTTACGCTCGGCTCACGCGCACTGCCCAGCAACGTATTTTTACCCCGAGTAACGGGCGGCGCATCGTCTTGGCGACCAATGTGGCCGAGACTTCACTTACCGTGCCGGGCATTCGTTACGTGGTCGACAGCGGCCTGGCGCGTATCAGCCGCTATTCACCCACCGCACGCGTCCAGCAATTGCCCATCGAGCCAGTATCTCAGGCCAGCGCCAAGCAGCGCGCCGGCCGCTGTGGTCGAGTGGCGCCCGGGGTGTGCATCCGGCTGTTCAGTGAAGCCGATTTCAATGAGCGCCCGGTGTACACCGATCCGGAAATACAGCGCACCAATCTGGCCAGTGTATTGCTGACTATGGCCGACCTTAAACTTGGTTCGATAGAGCGTTTCGATTTCATAGACCCGCCGGATAAACGCCACATCGCAGACGGCCGCAATCTGCTCAGCCAGCTCGGTGCCGTGACCGACAAACACATCACGCCGCTCGGCCGGCAACTCGCGCGGCTGCCACTCGACCCTCGATTGGCCCGAATGGTGCTGGCAGGCGCCGAGACGGATTATCCGGCCGCACTTCGGGTTCTGGCCGCGGGACTGACCATCGCCGACCCGCGCGAGCGCCCGGCCCAGGCCCGCGAGGCCGCCGACGAAGCCCAGGCAGAATTCGCCGACAGCCGCTCGGATTTTGTGGGGTTGTTAAAGTTATGGGACAGCTTTATTACAGCGCGCGCACAATACCGGGGCAATCAACTGCGCCAGTGGGCGCGATCTCGCTATTTGAATTTTTTAAGGCTGAGTGAATGGGAAGACCTCGCGCGTCAACTGCGCCGCATCAGTCACCAACTGAACCTGGATTCACGACCGGCCCCACGTAATCTGGCGGCGACTGATTACAGGCAACTCCATGAAGCGATCTTGACCGGTCTGATCGATCACGTGGGTCAGCTCACCGACAAATCGGATTATCGCGGCATTCGTAACCGACGTTTTCGCATCTTCCCTGGCTCAGGTCTGGCCAAGCACACGCCGAAGTGGATTGTGGCCGCTGAATTGATTCAGACAAATCGTCTTTATGCCCATCGCGTGGCGGCCATAAAACCAGCCTGGGTAGAACGCGCAGCACCGCATCTTCTGGCGGTCACCCACCACAGCCTGCGTTGGTCCAAGCGGCGGGGCCAAGTTCTGGCCAGTGAACGTGTCCGACTGTTCGGATTGACGTTGATCGACGGACGCCGGCGGAATTTCGGGCCTATTGATCCTAAAGCAGCACGTCAGATTTTCATACATGAAGGTCTTCTGAAGCAGCGGGTTGTCGACAAACGTGGCCGCTTACCCGCTTTTGCCGCCCACAACCGGGATCAGTACCAAGCTGTGGCCGACGAGGAGGCACGTCTGCGCCGCAACGATCTATTGATCGACGACACGATGCTGGCCGAACTTTATGACCAACGCCTGCCGGCCGAGGTCCACGACCGCGCCACGTTGTTCGCCTGGCTGCAGCACAACGACGACGCGCCACTGCGCTTCGACGGTGATGAACTGCGTCGTGACGGCGCGCCCCGCATCGATCCCGACGACTATCCGGATTCGCTAAATCTCGGGGGGTTGGAAGCGCCTGTGACTTATCGCTTCGACCCGATTGCGCCCGACGACGGGGTCACCATTCGAGTGCCGTTGGCAGCGCTGAACGATATTTCAGTGGAGGCTGCGAGTTGGAATGTACCGGGATTCATGATCGAGTTGTTTACAGAATATCTTCGCGCACTGCCGAAACGTTTGCGGCGGGAACTGGTACCGATCCCGACCACGGCGAGGCAGGTGGCCAAGCATGCAGAATTCGGTGTGGACGATCCAGCGTCGACGCTACGAAATGCCGTGCGAGTCGTGGCCGGCATCGAGATCCCAACCAACGCCTGGGCCGGATTCGAGCCAAGCGCCCACTTGAAACCGCGTTTTGAGGTCATTGACGACAATGGTGACGTTATCGATTCCGGTCGTGAACTTGCACGGCTACGCGCCAAACTGGGTGAGCGTGCGGCGAATGCGCTGGCCGGGCAGGCCGGCGATAGCCTGAGTCAGACCGGCTTAACCGCCTGGCCGCATGCTGACCTGCAAAGTGATGTGGAGGTAGCACCCGGCGGGGTAACCCTGCGCGCCACGCCGACTCTCGTCGATCGCGGCGATCGGGTGGATCTTAGGTTATCGCAGACAGGGGCGCCCGCCGAAGCCGAACACCGCCAGGGCGTAATCCGCCTTTTGCGCTTGGCATCCAATCGCACGATACGCCGAATCAAACGTGAGCGTATCGGAGTCAAATCACTGCGACATGCCACCTTGCCCGAACCCGACAAAACGGCACGAGTGGCGCCCGAACGCTGGCGTTCGCTGACCCAGGACTCTGAGCCGCAGGCTTTCGCCGACGTGCTGAATGCCGCAATCAACGCGCGTATGGATGAGGTTCCTCGCACCCGGGCCGACTTCGACAAGCTGTTGCAGCATATACGTGGTTGGTTGGCAGACGATGTGGTCGCAATCTGGCAACAATTTTGGTCAGTTCTGGACCAACGCGAGACGATTATTCGCCGGCTTGATAGCCACTGGGCGCCCAATACGGCAGCTTCACTTATGGATATTCAAGAACAACTGGCGCACCTGGTGCATGCTGGCATGGTGGGGCAGTCGCGTGAGCCTATTGCGCACCTCAAACGTGTGCAACGCTATCTTCGCGGTATTGAGATCCGCTTGGACAAACTGGGCCAGGGGGGTGCGGGCCGTGATCAGGCCCTGCAACGACAGGTGGCTCCCTACTGGCGGCACTACAAACAGATTGCCACGGCGACGGCTTTAACAGGTCCCGACCCCGACAGATTGCGCTGGTTGGTAGAAGAATTTCGAGTTCAGGTGTTTGCACAGTCTCTTGGCACGGAGGCCAAGGTATCGGCTCAGCGTCTCGATCGCCTAATCGGGTTAAAAAAAGACTAATTCCAATGTGCCTTTGCGCTCACGTGCGTTAGACTTATGATCTTTAATTAATGAAAGGTTAACTATGTCAAAACAAATAGCCAGTCTGATCTTATTGACTCTCGCGCTTGCTGTCGGGCCGGTAGCAGCGCAAGCTGCCGGGGGCACAGGTCAGCAGAAGGCCACCGGATCCAAACTGAAAAATCCCAAGGCCAGCAAGAAACCAAATTTTAAGGTGAGCCACTATCAGGATTGGGAAGTTCGCTGCCCGAAGTCCAATAAATCGAAGGCACGCTGCGAGATGACCCAGCTCATAAATAATCCGAATAACGGCAAGCCAATCATGCGCGTGGTCATGGGTTATCCGCAACAGGCCAAAGGTGCGGCCATGATTTTTATCACACCGCTTGGGACACGTTTAGCACCTGGCATGAAGTTGAACGTCGACGGTGGTAAGAATCATAATTTCCCATATCAGATCTGCTTGAAACAGGGCTGTCGTGCGGATTACCCAATCAGAGGTAAACTCAAGCGCAAGATGAAACATGGCAAGAATGCCCATGTTCAGATCGTCGGGCCGCGCGGCAAGAAGATCAATCTGAAAGTATCTCTACAAGGCTTTACAGCCGCGAACAACAAAATCCGGCCTTAAGTTCAATACTTTCGGTTAGGGCCTGGTGCTGGACGCGTGTCCATAATGAATCGAGACGCGCGTCCAGCATGCTGGTGAGAGATTCCAACTCTTCGAAGGCCCGAACCAACGGCGGGGGTCGCGACAAGCGGTCGTCGATACCCGCTAGCACTCGACGAATGCCGTCAGGCGAATCGTAGGCTGCCATGATCCCAGATAATCCCCGGAGTCGACGGGCCGGGAAGGGAGCATTTGTGGGCCAATGTCTGATTAGATGATGTTCGACGGCGTGCGTGTATTCGCTAAGCCTCACATCACTGTAACCCTGCCAGTTGCGCGCTAGGCTATAGTCGAAGCCGACATCGATCAGTATCGACGCATAGCGGCGAAACATCGGCGAGAAACAGGATTTCAACTCGTGATATTCGGGCTGCGACTCACTGATGCGGTCGATGGCTCGATGCAGGCGAATGCCGTGGACAATGGCCGGATCAAAGCGGCTGAGATTCTGACCCTTGACCCAGTCCCCCAAAAATTGACCGCAAAGCGATGTATGAGTTGCCTCGGCAAGCAAGAAGTGCGCCAGCCAATTCATGGATGGACGGTGTATTCCAACGCCAAAAGCGCTTGCTTTATCTCCACTCCCCCAGCATAACCGCCGAGCCCCCCGTTGGCTCGCACGACACGATGGCAGGGGATAAAAAGACACACCGGATTGGAGGCGCAAGCCCCAGCAACCCCGCGCACTGCCGCCGGATGACCGATGTGGCGGGCGACTTGGCCGTAACTCCAAGTTTGGCCCACGGGAATATCGCGTAGCCCGCGCCAAACACGCCGTTGAAATGCCGTGCCTGAAGTATCCAGCGTGGGGGACTTCGTAAAACCGCGGTTTAGGAAGAACCCTTCGACAGCCGTTTGGCACTGCAGCTCGGGTGTGTAGTGCAACCTCGAAGAGGAAACCTTTAATCGATTCCCAATCTGCTTTTCGGCTTCTTTTTGCTTATCACGCCAAATCAATAACTTAAGGCCGACCCTCGACTCCGCGGCTATCAGCTCGCCAATGGGGCAGTTGATAATTCGCCAACCGATCATGCCGTTTTTTCACTATTCAAATCGGTTGCGGGCANNTTTTGGCTGCCAGGCCATTGACTATTCATTGGTGCTGCGTGATCTAACAATGCTTGGAAACGGCAGGGCAGCGAGATCACCCGCCATTGGGCCATAATCAGCAATGCGCTCGAAGCAACCTGTTTCTACTCGTTCAACAATTCGTTCAGTGATTTTTGAGGGTCAATCCGAAAACCTGGGGTTCTGGACTTGAGCGCGGCCAATGACTGTGCCGGAAAATAAAAGTAAGTGGTCGTTATCTGATAATCGGGCAATATTCGACTGTCTTATCTTATTCGAGGCTCTGGTAACAACCCGACTGGAAACGCGGTACACAAAGCGCATAAAAGACCAGATCAGCCTGGCCAGTATTGGTGATCCGTTGTGGAATACCGGCAGGTATGCGCACGACATCACCCGGGCCGACAACTTCGCGCACGGTATCGCCGACCTCGGCGAGGCCTTGACCGGAAATGATCAGATAGCGCTCACCGGTGTTGACCAGCTGGTGCCATGCGGTTGTTACGCCGGGGCGGACTCGAGCGCGGGCAATCGATAGATCGGGATCACCGTCATCGTTGCCGACTTCCACGATGGCACAGCGCTCTTTGGTTTCCAACTCAGACGCTTCAGTGGCTCGACGGATACCGACTTGCAATTCGGGGTTTTGCATCAACTATCCATTAGCCGGACCGGCCTATATATAGATTTTCGGCGCACCAATCGGGTCGATGGCCCCAAAACACCTCAGCTTTTTTCCACCAACTCAACCCAGTATCCGTCCGGATCGAGAACAAATGCTATATGGTGCATGCTGCCATCTTCCGGGCGTTTCTGGAATGGCACATTGTTGGCGTCCATCCACGCTACGGCTTCCTGCAAGTCCGGCACGGTAAAACAGATGTGGCCATACCCTTGGGGCTCGCTGTTGCCGTTGTGATAGGCGGCATTGGGATCGTTTTCGGTGCCCCAGTTGTGGGTAAGCTCCAGAATACCCGGTCGTGCGTTGATGTAGCGCCTGCGCTCGGTTTCGTCTTCGGGCACCTCATCGCCTTCAGTACGCCCCAGGAAATACAGCGTGAATTGGCCTTTCGAATTCTCTTTGGTGCTAAGAAGCCGCATACCGAAAATTTTGGTGTAAAAAGCTAGCGACTTCTCGGGATCCACCACGCGGACCATGGTGTGATTGAACACGAATCCGTTTGTTTCGGCCGGCACACTTTCGTTTACGCCGGGCGCCTGTTCGGTATTGAAACCCATGGATTACTTCTCAGAGATTTAAAATTTATACGTGTATGCTGCATTATCAATTCGAACAACGCTACCGTTCGAAAGCGCCGTCACGCCAACTGTCGGTTGAATATTTGAGCATAGGCGTTGATTTAGTGGGAGTCGAGCATGAAAGCATCGGATCTGTTTGTTGCCTGTCTAGAGCAAGAAGGCGTTGAATATGTCTTTGGCGTTCCTGGCGAGGAAAACCTCGATTTGGTTGAGTCGCTGCGGACCAGCACAATCGAGCTGATCGTGACGCGCCACGAACAACACGCCGCCTTTATGGCCGCGACTTACGGCCGCTTAACGGGGCATGCCGGTGTCTGTTTATCAACCCTCGGGCCGGGTGCGACCAATCTCTTAACCGGAATCGCCTACGCGCAGCTGGGCGGTATGCCACTTTTCGCCATTACCGGGCAGAAACCGATCCGCGACAACACGCAGGGTGGTTTTCAATTGGTCGACATTGTTCACACATTCGAACCCATGACCAAGTGGAATGATTCGATCACCGACGGCGCGGTAATACCGCGCTCCATTCGGCATGCGTTTAAAATCGCCGAAGCCGAGCGACCAGGCGCTACGCATTTGGAGCTGCCCGAAGACATTGCCAACGAAGATGTCGGGGACATGCTGCCTCAGCAGAGTATTCGGACGTTTCCTCCAATTGCCGACGAGCGTGCGATCAACGTGGCGGCCGAAGCTATTGCCAGTGCGCGCCAGCCGATTCTGATTTATTCAGCTGGTACAAATCGTGAAACTTGTGCACAGAGCCTGTCACGGTTTGTCGAAAAGACCGGTTTATTCGCTGTCGGCACACAAATGGGCAAAGGCGTGCTGGCTGAAGATCACGAGCAAAGCCTGTTCTGCATGGGCATTCACAAACACGACTATGTGCACACCGCCATTGACGAAGCGGATTTGGTCATTACGGTCGGTTATTCGCCCATCGAATACCCGCCGTATGTCTGGAATCCGCAGGGCGACAAGCGCATCATTGATATCGATTACAACCCCACAACACCGGATGAGTTCTATTCGCCCGAACAAGAACTTATAGGTCTTATATCATCCTCACTCGATCGTCTCCGGGATAAACTGGCGGGACACGATTTCAGCAGCCCGCGCTTTGCCCGTCTTCGCGAATACCTCAGCGAGAAACTGCATATCGGGCGTGCCGCCGTGACCTTTCCGCCATCACCGGCCTGTATTGTCGATCAGGTCCGGCAAACCCTCGACCGATATGACGTCATCAGCCTCGACAACGGCATTTACAAAATCTGGTTCGCGCGACTTTATCCAGCCTATATCCACAACACGGTGCTGCTGGACAACGCGCTCGCCAGCATGGGAGCCGGACTCGGTGCGGCCATGGCCGCATGTCTTGTGCACCCCGATCGGCGAGTGCTGGCTATTTGCGGTGACGGCGGTTTCGAAATGAACAGTCAGGATCTGGAGACCGCCGTACGTCTGAAACTGGATATGGTGGTCCTCATTTTGCGGGACAACGGCTATGGTTTTATACGCTGGAAACAGCAAGGGGCCGGTTTTGCCGATTTCGGCATGTCGTTTGGCAATCCCGATTTCGTAGCTTTGGCCGAGGCCTACGGCGCCAATGGATTGCGACACACCGGTGACCAAGGTCTATCGGCCGTCCTCGAGACAGCTTTTAAACAGAGCGGTGTCACGGTGGTGGAATGTCCGATTGATTACAGCTCGAACAGTGAGCTGGATTCGGAATATCACGTGCCCTCGGAAGTCTTGGACGGCATCGCTCGATAGCGATAACCCCGCATTGCTTGGGTCAGTTATAATCAGCGCTATCGCCGCCGTGGTGGAATGGGTAGACACGCTAGGTTTAGGTCCTAGTGGCCGCAAGGCCGTGGGGGTTCAAGTCCCTCCGGCGGCACCATAACGCATAGCATTCGATACATTGATATTATCTATTATCGCCTGGTATTTAACATAATATTCATTATGTGTATAAGTTTGGCAGAGCAGGTTTTATTGACCGGGATTAGCTTTGTCCTTAAGATTTAGCTTTGGTTAAAACTCACGCGTTTCCTAACGCCGTTACTTTGAAATCACCAAGTATCCCTAATCTGACGAACCCCCCTAAGTTCACATTGCCAGCCGTTACCGTTTCATGAGCCGGGCCCAATCGGCCGCCAATGAACCGCCATTGCCGGGTGAAGCCGCGACTATTCGTTCGGCTCGGGCTGCTTTGGATGGCCAAACCCGGGGAATAAAGGGCCTGTTGCCGTTTCTTGGTCCGGCTTTTATCGCGTCTGTGGCCTATATTGACCCGGGAAACTACGCCACCAACATCGGCGCTGGCTCCAAATACGGTTACATGCTTCTTTGGACTGTGTTGGTGTCGAATATTTTTGCGGTTCTCATCCAGTCCATGTCCGCTAAGCTGGGGATCGCCACAGGCCGCAATCTACCCAGGATCAGCCGAGAATTTTTTTCCCAGCCCGTTACTATCGGGCTTTGGCTTCAGGCCGAAATCGTAGCGATAGCTACCGATCTAGCTGAATTCATCGGCGGAGCGCTGGGCTTAAACCTTCTGTTTGGCATTCCCTTATTCCCAGCGGCAGTCATCACAGGTGTGTTTTCGTTTGCGTTGCTGGACTTGCACCGGCGTGGTTTTCGCTGGCTCGAAGCCGGAATCACCTCACTTGTGGGGATCGTTGTGGTTGCATTCGTCTATGAAGTTATCGTGTCACATCCTCAAGGCATCGCCCTACTTCATGGCTTGTTCGTGCCACGGTTCGAGGGCAGCAACAGTATTTTATTGGCGACCGGTATCCTCGGGGCAACCGTTATGCCACACGCCATCTATCTACACTCGGCATTGACTGAGCGTCGTGTGGTGGGTCGAGACGAAACAGAGAAACGCAGGATCTTTCGTTACGAGTTCATCGATATCCTGTTGGCAATGGCCTTCGCTGGGATGATCAACGGCGCTATGTTGATTATGGGGGCCGGCCTTTTCTTTGGCAGTCATGCACCGGTTACAAGCTTGACTGGTGCTTTTCATAGTCTCGGACAGGATGCCGGAACAATAGCTGCAACCTTATTCGGAATCAGCCTCTTGGCAGCGGGTTTTTCCAGCTCCTCAGTCGGAACTATGAGCGGTCAAATCATCATGCAAGGCTATATCGACCGCCGTATCCCGATATTTCTGCGCCGCCTAATCACAATGCTCCCCGCGCTGATTATCCTTTGGCTCGGGCTGGATCCCACCAATTCGCTAATATTGAGCCAAGTGGTACTATCTTTCGGCATCCCGTTCGCCCTGATCCCATTGATCATTTTCTGTTCCAGCCGGCAATTGATGGGGTCGTTGGTCAATCATCAGGCAACTACAGTCGCAGCGTGGTCGGTCGCTTTGATTGTCATTCTGCTGAACATGTTTCTGATCTACCAGACGCTGTTCGGCGCGGGCTAAAACGTATTCACGAACTCTGTCTCAACGCTTTTGTCCCCTTTCGTGGCGTGTAAATAAGCCTTATAGCTTTCGCATTTGGGGCTGTTCGCTCGGATCCATGGGCAGTCGAAGTTCATGCGTGTGGAAGTGGCGTACGGTCGAACGATGGGCAACACTAATGAGCGTGGCGTTGGGCATCGCCCGTACCAGTTCACCGTAGAGATGTTGTTCAAGCTCCTCGTCGATCGAGGACGTGATTTCGTCAACCAGATTCCAGCGCGCCCGCACCACTAGTATTCTGACGAAAGCCAGACGTTGTAATTCACCAACCGAGAGTCGCTTATCCCAGGTGCCTGTTTCATCTAGGTAAGGCCTCAGATATCCGAGTTCGCAGACCTCGAGCCAGTGTTCGACGTCCGATCGATTGACCTGGCGGCGCGGATAGGCAATCGCGTCGATCAAGGGACCTTCGGGCAGATACGCCCGCTGCGGGATAAAACACAGTGGATCGTCAGGTAGCTCGATTCGACCCCCCCCATAAGGCCAGATCCCAGCCATAACTCTGAGCAGCGTACTCTTGCCGCTACCAGTGCGGCCCGTGATCAGGATACGTTGCCCGATGCCAATGTCGAAATCCAAACTGGCCAAGAGAGTCTGACCGCCCGGCAAACCGACATTCAAGTCGCGGGCCATGATGTGCTGGCTTTCGGTTTTGCGGCGGACAATCGCCTTCATTGGCGCCCGATACTCATGATTAGCCGCACGTAATTCATCCAGACGGTCAGTAACTGCAATCCATTCCGTAAGTGACAGATAACCGTTGCCGCTGGTGCTGAAATTGTCGACCAGATAGGCGAAAGCGCCCTGAATATTGTTGAAGGCATTTAACACGGCCATCATGCCACCGAGTTTGATTTCCTTATCGAGAAAAGCTGGCAAAACCGATACGATCGGGATCAGCACGGCCGCCTGATTGAAACTGAACGAAAATCCGTTGACGCCTATGTTGCGGCGGATACGGCGGTGGAAAATACTGAAAACTGGCTGGTAACGCTCAATCAGCTGGCGTGCGGTGGCGCCCTGCCCGCCGCTGGTAGCAATCGCCTCGCTGTTTTCGCGTACCCGGGTCAGGCCGTAACGGAAATCGCCCTGTGCCCGCTGGTAAACGTTGTTCAACCAGAATAATGGCTTGCCGATCCAAATGACGATCACGGTGCCGAGCACGGCATAAATGACGTTGACCCAAACTAGGTACCCCGGTGGATGCACACCAAACACGGTAATCGATTCGCTGAGACTCCACAGGACGACACCGAACACCACGATAGACGCCACCGAATTGATAAGTCCGAGCGGCAATGACAATGACTGACCGGTAAAGAATTCCAGATCCCGTGCGATACGTTGATCGGGATTGTCGACTCGAGAACCCCCGATCTGCATCCGATAATATGTGTTGCGACTCAGCCAACGGTGAATGAAAGCCCCGGTCAGCCAGCGTCGCCAACGGTTTTGCAACACTTGCGAGACATATTGCTGGCCTACGTTAACTAGCACCCAGGCCGTAGCCAGCCCCACGAATATGCCAAGTTCGTGCCAAATGCGAGTGGCGTTATAACTTTGGAGCGCGTTGTAAAACCCTCGGTACCAGTATGTAATCGCAGCGCTCAAGGCGACCGTGACCAAAGTAAGAACTATGACTGTAATCAACAGGGCCCAAGCGCTACGCCATTCGGACGATCGAAAATACGGTTTGCCCAAACGCCAAAGCTTGGCCAGAAATTCGCGTGCGGAGCGTGAACGTTCAACGTTCGGTATGGGTTCTGCGATAGCCATATTTTTGTCGTTTGAGATGAAGCGGTGTGCGTCTACAAGATACGGACAGATTTGTAGACTTTGGCCAAGTTTGGGGGTCCACTAATCAGCGGCTGCGTTACGACTCGCTGGAATTTTCTTGACTGAGCACATCAACGCCCGGCATATGCGGCTGATCCCCGAGAACATCCTCGATGTAAAGCGCTTGGACGAAGACCTGAATACTCAGCGCAATTGGCGCGGCAACCATCATGCCGAACGTGCCGGCAATCGCGAAACCAAGTGTTTGTGCGATCAAAAGAAATCCGGGCGCTAATGACACTGCGCGTCGCTGAATGAGTGGCGCAAGTATATAGCCTTCGAGAATATGCAGTCCCAGATAGATGCCGGCGGTATAAAAAGCGATATCAATGCCTTGCAGTGCAGCCACCAGAATCGCCGGCACTGCCGACAGGATGGCCCCGAGATAGGGGATGAATGTCAACAACCCAGCGATTAGCCCTAGTAACAACGCGAACGGCACATTCAGCAGTGACAGCCCGAGCACGCTGCCGACACCAACTGCCGTCATAGACAATCCGCGGCCCACCAACCAACGACGTAACACGATTCCCACTTCACACAGCAAGTCGTCGATGCGTTGTCTTCGATTCTTGGGAACGAGGCGTACCAACGCCTGTTGATAGGCCGAAGGCGTGAACGCTAGATAAAACCCAATGATGGCGATCAGAAACGCGTCCGCCAGTGTGCTGATCGTCACTGTCACGGCATTGGAGAACTCTCCACTCAAGCGTTTACCGATCGAAGAGGTCTTTTGACGCGATTGCCCATCATTTGCATTACCACTAGAGCCGCTGCCACTACTGTTATTCGGGTTTGAGTGCGTGATCCAGTCCGGCGCGAGATTATTCTGTTCGAGACGTGTCGTTATCTGATTGACGGACTGTGCGATTTGCTTTTCCAGCTGGGGGGCCCTGGCGGCTATATTCATGGTACCGAAAGTAATCACCCCCCCTAGCGCGGCCACTACTGCAATGCTGGCCAATGCGATTGATAAATGCCGGGACAGCGGTACAACCCAATGAATGGCACGCGCCAGACCGTCTAAAGCTATTGCCAGAATGATAGCGGAAACAATTAGTAAGAGCCCATTTATGGCGTACCACACAAACCATCCGGCAATCGCCATCAAGATGATTACCGCACAGATCATCAGAAACCGGCCAGCAAATATGCGATCGGCTATTGGGCTGTATTTGGAATGTTGCGACATCAAACCCGCTCTTAAATTAAAGGCGCCGGATAATAAGGTAACTTAGTTGAGCGCGATATCGCATATTGACCAGGCCATTAGTCTTGATCGGCCAGGCGACGCCGCAACTTCCGGTTTTCTTCAATCAATTCCAGTGCCAGTGCAATTCCGGCAACGTTTAGCCCGAGATCATGAGCAAGACGTGTCGCGGTGTGCGCGCGTGGCACTTGGCTCGCCGAGAAATACCAAGTGCCCACGGTTTCATGGCGTTGCGGTTCCAGTATGCCGTGCTCGACCAGATAGCGTATCCACTCGCCGTTGACGCCGCAGGAACGACACATCTGGCCGTAAGTCACAGTTACATCATGAGTGACCACTTCGCAGGAAATGATCGGTTCATTCATCAATCAACTCCCAATTCACTGCGTGGATTAAATGCCATAGCATCCGCCATTTCACGATAAATTTTTTGAGCTTTTTCATCATTTCTTGGAGGCAAGGTGATACGCAACACAGTGTATAAATCACCCGCTTGTTTGCCCGGCATTCCACGACCTTTGAGTCGAAGCTTGCGCCCATTATTCGAGCCGGCCGGAATTTTCAAGTCTACCGGTCCGGAAGGTGTTGGTGTTTTAACTGTTGCGCCAAGGGCCGCCTCCCAGGGGGCGACCGGAAGATCTAGGCTCAAATCCCGCCCATCCAAGCGAAAGATACGATGCGGCCGAAATCCAATTTCGATATACAAATCGCCAGCCTCGGCCTGACCGACCCCGGGCATGCCTTGCCCGCTTAACTTCAACTGCTGGCCTTCGCGAATGCCTTTAGGAATTTTGACACGTACCGATCGTGTTCGGTTGACCGTGGCACCGTTGGCCGCCATCTCAGGCACATTCAGCTCGATCACGCGTGTGGCACCGTTAAATGCGTCTTCCAAGTCGATATCCAGTCGCGCAGTCTGATCCTGGCCCCGCATGCTGCCGGCCGATCGAAAGCCGCCTCCGGCACTCGCGCGGCGCCCGCCACCGCCAAACATCTGCTCGAAAAAATCACTGAATTCTGACGGGTCCACATGGGTATATCCCCCGCCACCGAAGTCGAAGCCGGTTGTCCATTGTTGCTGGCCCGCCGTTGCCCCCCCGGTAGCTTCGGGATGTCCGTACTGATCGTAAGCTGCACGTTTTTCCGGATCTCTTAGTACTTCATAAGCTTCACTTATGTCCTTGAAACGATCCGCGGCATCTTCTTCATCGCTGACATCCGGATGATAGCGGCGCGCAAGTTTGCGATAGGCTCGCTTTATCTCGTCGTCGGAAGCATTACGTGACACGCCCAGCGTTTGATAGTAGTCCTTGCTTGCCATAGTCCAGTTGTTGATTGAAATGAATTACGCTAAGGGTCTGGGGTGTAGTAGATCACTTCCCAGCCCGTCAAAGTTTAATCCAGTAGCCGGTCTTTTTCGCTAAATTACGACTTAAATTGTGCCGAATACACCACTTGGCCAAACGATCCAGGGTTGACCGAAACCAATAACCGGCGTACCAAAGGATTCACGTACAAATCCGCGCTGTGGCTGATGACTGAATCGAACGCCAAAAGATCAAACCCAACCGAGCAAATTCAGCTTATGGCGGGTTGCGTCCCCGGAGGGCTGTAACGTGAATGCAATTGGCACGACATTAAGGCGTTTTCTCCTGGAGCAGCACGCGGCCAATCCATTACAGAAAGGGTTGGCCAGTGCGATTGACGATATGGCACAGGCGTCCCGAAAAATTGCCTACTTGGTCAACCGCGGCAGCCTTGGCGGTTTGCATGGCGCTGTTGGGCAAGAAAACATTCAAGGCGAAGAACAGAAAAAACTCGATGCCGCGGCCAACGATGTACTCATCGACGCTGCGACTTGGAGCGACAACTGGGTTGGGCTTGCATCCGAAGAGGAAGATCACGCAGTTTCTATCCGCTGTACGGATGCGAGTGCACGCTGGCTGAGCGTTTTTGACCCGCTCGATGGGTCGTCAACCATAGACGCCAACGGCTGCGTGGGGACAATTTTTTCTATTCTCCGATGTCCTGAATCCGTTTCCAAACCGGGCAACGATGATTTCTGTCAGTCTGGAACTGAGCAAGTTGCAGCCGGGTTCATGCTGTACGGACCGGCTACCGTCATGGTACTCACGACCGGCCATGGCGTCGACGCTTTCACACTAGACAATGCCTCGGGCGAATATTTGCTCAGCCATCCCGATATACAGATTCCCGAAAATGCATCGGAATTCACGATCAATATGTCGAATCGACGCTACTGGTCACCGGTTATCCAAGCTTATATCGACGATTGCATGCATGGGCGCGACGGCAATCGAGGCCGTGACATGGGGATGCGCTATGTTGGCTCTATGGTGGCGGATGTATATCGCATAATGCTTAATGGCGGCATATTCCTTTATCCATGGGATAGCCGCGTTCCGGAGCGGCCCGGCAAACTTCGTCTACTTTACGAAGCCAATCCCATGGCTTTTATCCTTGAACAGGCCGGCGGCAGGGCTAGTACCGGAAACCAACGGATTCTGGAAGTTAAGCCCACATCACTTCACCAGCGATGTCCGGTGATCGTGGGCTCAAAAAATGAAGTCGAACATGTAGAAAAACGTTGTAAAGCAGCAGCTCGCGCGTCATGATTAACGCCGTACAAATGATCGCGCCGCCTCTTGCAACCCCAAGACGAAGGATTGAATACCATGATAGATATTGAAAGCCATCTCGGCACTGAATCCAGCTATCTGCTTGAACACGAGTGTAAAACAGTGGACAAGCAGAATCTATACCTACCGGGCCCAGACTTTGTCGATCGGGTGTTCGCCGACAGTGATCGTTCCCCGGCCGTCATGGCTTCCCTTCAGCGGTTTTTCGACCATGGTCGGCTCGGAGGTACGGGATATCTTGGCCTGTTGCCTGTCGACCAGGGTATTGAACACTCCGGTGGCGCATCTTTTGGGCCGAACCCGATTTATTTCGACCCGAAAAACATCGTGGAGTTGGCGATCGAAGGCGGCTGCAACGGCGTAGCATCCACGCTTGGCGTATTGTCGAGTGTGGCACGGCGTTATGCTCACAAAATACCGTTCATGCTCAAACTCAATCACAATGAAACACTAAGTCTGCCGCCTATTAACGACCAGACTCTGTTTGCCGACGTTGAACAAGCCCATAACATGGGGTGTTCAGCGGTTGGGGCAACCATATACTACGGCTCGCCCAACTGCAGGCGCCAGATTCAGGAAATTAGTGAAGCATTCGAACGGGCCCATGAGCTTGGCATGGCCACAGTGCTTTGGTCCTATCTTCGCAATGATGCATTCAAGAAAAACGGCGTCGACTACCATACCTCAGCCGATCTGACGGGCCAGGCGATCCATATGGCGGCCACCATCAAGGCCGATATCGTCAAACAGAAACTGGCCACCAATAATGGGGGCTATAGTGAACTCAAGTTCGGCAATACCCACGACCGCGTTTATGATACGTTAACTTCTAGTCATCCCATTGATCTTGCTCGCTATCAGGTCGCCAATTGCTATATGGGCCGAGCCGGCCTAATCAATTCGGGCGGCGGTTCTGGCTCCGACGACTATTCGCAGGCCATTCGTACAGCCGTGATCAACAAACGCGCAGGTGGTATGGGCCTCATCTCCGGACGCAAGGCGTTCCAGAAGCCAATGGCCGAGGGTGTCGAGCTTTTGAAAGCGATCCAGGACGTCTATCTCGACAACGACATCACGGTTGCGTAGCTTCGAAACGCGAACGTAAGGAGGAATAGCTGTGGGCGAACACTATGCCTTTTTCAAGGCTTATGACGTTCGGGCCCGAGTCCCCGATGAACTTGACGCTGATCTGGCCCTTCGTATCGGCAAAGCATTTACTAGTGTTTTTGATCTGGGCACGGTGGTTGTGGGCCGTGATATGCGGCTGTCGAGTCCGGACATCGCCAACGCGCTGATCGGTGGACTGAATGCCGCCGGTGCCGATGTACTCGACGTCGGTCTTTGCGGCACAGAAGAAGTCTATTACGGCGTCATCGCGCAAAAAGCCCATGGCGGTGTCATGGTCACCGCCAGTCACAACCCTAAAGATTACAACGGTCTCAAATTCGTTCGAGAGGGGGCCCGTCCCATAAGTAGCGATAGTGGTCTGTTCGATATCGAAGCAGCCGCATACCATGGCGACTTCTGCACACCGACTCGCCGGGGGACCCGCAAGGAACTGGATCAGCGCAGGGATTACATCGAATTCCTTTTAGGCGAGATCAAACCGGACAACCTGAAACCACTCAAGATTCTGGCCAATCCCGGGAACGGCTGTGCCGGTCTGGTAGTCGACGAGCTGGCCAAACACTTGCCTTTCGAAATCATTCGGCTGAATTTTGAACCCGATGGTAAATTGCCTAACGGTATCCCCAATCCCCTGCTGGTAGAAAACCGAGACATGACAGCCCAAGCCGTACGCGAGTACGGCGCTGATTTTGGTGTCGCCTGGGATGGGGATTTCGATCGCTGCTTCTTTTTCGATGAAAACGGCGAATTTATCGAAGGCTATTACATCGTCGGTTTGCTGGCTGAAATGCTGCTCAAGATGACCCCGGGGGCGGCTATAGTTCACGACCCACGCTTGATCTGGAACACCTTGGCACAAGTTGAAGCTGGCGGCGGCAAAGCCGTGGTGTCGAAATCCGGCCACTCTTTCATGAAACAAGTGATGCGCGAGCACGATGCCCTATACGGCGGCGAAATGAGCGCCCACCACTATTTTCGGGATTTCGGCTATGCCGACAATGGCACCCTGCCCTGGCTTGTATTGGCGCAGCTTTTGTGCGAAACCGGCCACCCCCTTTCTAGCTTGGTGGAGTCACGTATCGCCGCATTTCCCGCGTCGGGCGAAATAAACCGTGAGATTACCGACCCCGACGCCG
The DNA here is from genome assembly GCA_002403445.1 of Salinisphaeraceae bacterium UBA4764. Lineage (GTDB taxonomy): Bacteria > Pseudomonadota > Gammaproteobacteria > Nevskiales > Salinisphaeraceae > Salifodinibacter. The sequence continues at coordinate 29,178 of DHHU01000037.1, forward strand.
CCATCACCGATCTGGAGTCGCACTACCGTGATGCGGCCGAGTCAATCGATTACCTTGACGGGTTATCAATGAACTTCAGCAACTGGCGTTTCAATCTTCGGAAGTCGAATACCGAGCCTGTTGTGCGCCTGAATGTCGAAACACGCGGTGACAAAGCTCTGTTGAAGCAAAAAACGAAAGAACTATTGGCCCGTATCGACGCCCATTAACAAGCCTAGTATCGCTTTTATCACTCAATGGATCGATGATCAGCTATCACTGATCTATAGAGATCAACAGTATAATTGTGTTGAGGCTGGGCATTGTTATGTCGACGATTCACCATGCCGCAGAATAACGAGGCTATGCTTGGCTATTTCGCGTATAGAACCTCCAGCAATAGGACCGGTGCTCGCTGCCGTGTCCTTGGCCGTATCCTCCAACAATTGCCATTGTCCGGTCGGCATTACATAATCGAAAGCCGTTTCAGCCGGGTTGAACACGACTAATAACGCGCATTCATCGGCCACTGGTGCGAGTCGCATACCGAAACACGCGTCGTTGTCGTTATTCCATTCCTCAACGGTTTTCTCGCAACCCTCGCAGTTAAGCCAAATCACGTCGCGCCAGTAATCATCCTCGCGTTTGCCCTCCAACCAAGTTTCCCGTCGTAGATTCGGCTGTTCTTTACGTAGGGCAATCATCCGGCGTGTGAAATCCTCTAGCCCGGTGTCGCGGTTTTTCCAATCGAGCCAGGTCAGTTCGTTGTCTTGGCAATAGCCGTTGTTATTTCCCCTTTGGGTGTTGCCGAACTCGTCGCCGGCCAACAACATAGGCGTGCCTTGGGCCAGCAGCATTGTCGCAATCATATTGCGTTTGATCCGGCGACGAAGCCTATTGATCTCAGTATTGTCAGTCGGACCTTCGACTCCCATATTGAAACTGCGGTTGTCGTCGTCACCGTCAGTGTTATCTTGGCCGTTGGCCTCATTGTGCTTGTGGTTGTAACTGACCAGATCGTTAAGCGTGAACCCGTCGTGGGCAGTCACAAAGTTAATACTGGCTTGGGGCATTTTGCCATCGTGTTCGAACAGCTCGCTCGAACCAGCCAGGCACATGGCCAGATTGGCGGGCGTGGCGTTACGGGTCACCCAGAAATCTCGGACCTGATCACGGAATTCGCCGTTCCACTCACTCCAACCCACAGGGAAACGGCCGAGTTGATACCCGCCTGGTCCGACGTCCCATGGTTCGGCAATGAGTTTGACGTTAGTGAGCACGGGATCCTGACGTACGGCGGCCAAAAACGGAGCACGTGGGTCATAGCCTTTTCCGCCCCGGGCCAAAGCCGGGGCCAGATCGAAACGAAAACCGTCGATGTGCATCGTCTCGACCCAATAGCGTAGCGAGTCCATTACCAGTTGCAACACGGCCGGATTCCAGGCATCCATGGTGTTGCCACAACCGCTGTGATTGACATAGTAGCGCGGATCGTCGGGCAATAAATGATAGTACACGGAGTTGTCGATGCCGCGAAAAGCCAAAGTTGGCCCTTGTTGATCGCCTTCCGCGGTGTGGTTATAGACTACGTCCAGAATGATCTCGATACCGGCAGCGTGAAGCGCCTTAACCATGCCTTTGAATTCGGCCACGACATCGTCGCCGGCGGCGTATCGCCGCATCGGCGCGAAGAAACCGATTGAATTGTAGCCCCAGTAGTTGGCCTTGTTATCGGCAATTAATGTCGGTTCATCGACGAACGTATGAACAGGCAACAGCTCGACTGCCGTCACGCCGAGTCGCTGAAGGTGCGCAATAGCCTTGGGATGCGCCAGGCCAGCATACGTACCTCTGAGTGACTTCGGGACGTCTGGATGACACCGCGTAAAGCCTTTCACGTGCATTTCGTAGAAAACGCTTTCAGCCATGGGAATTTCCGGCTGAGTGTCCTCTTCCCAGTCGAAAGTGTCGTCAACCACCCGCGACTTGATCATGCCGACCGCGTTGTCTTGTTCGTCGAGCTCGAGATCGCTATCCGGGCCGCTGTCTACAGGATAGCCATAATCTGTCTCGCGGACCGTCAGAACATGATCAAAATCGCGGGCATAGGGGTCGATGAGCAGTTTGTTAGGGTTGAAACGGTGCCCTTTTTCGGGCTCGAAAGGTCCGTGAACACGAAATCCATAGAGTAGACCAGCCTCGGCATTCGGTAAAAAACCGTGCCATACCTGTTTAGTGCAGGCCGGCAGAGTCAGTCGCTGTTGTTCAACTCGGCCGCTTTCATCAAATAAACACAGCTCAACCAAGGTTGCGTGGGCCGAGAATACGGCAAAATTCACGCCACCATCGACAAGGGTCGCGCCCAGCGGTGCTGTCCATCCAATTTCGAGCGTGAGTTGGTCATTCGACATGAAGACGCTAAATCCAGTAATGTAAATTCGATCGAAAAATTCCGCGATTCAGGAATTGGCATATTACGTGTGCGTGACACGGGGTCAAGCGATCAGCAATTTGTGCTGCCTGCTAGCGACCCCTGTCGCGTGCGTCAATTATTACAATCCTGTGTCAGCGCTTAAGCTTAGCGAGTTGGTCAATGTCAGTCGATAATCAAATGCCCTGGTGGCGCGGCGCCGTGATTTATCAGATCTATCCGAGAAGCTTTGCTGACGCCAACGGTGACGGGGTCGGAGATTTACCGGGTGCAACGGCCAAGATGGAGCATATTGCCAATCTGGGTGTAGACGCTGTATGGCTTTCACCCTTTTTTCGTTCACCAATGGCCGATTTCGGCTACGACGTGTCGGATTATCGTGATGTTGATCCGTTATTCGGTACATTGGCCGATTTCGACGCCCTCCTGGCCCGCGCCCATGCGCTGGGGCTGAAAGTGATTATCGATCAAGTGTTGTCACATACTTCGATCAAGCATCCCTGGTTTGATGAGAGTCGCGCCAGCCGCGACAACCCCAAAGCCGATTGGTACGTTTGGGCTGATCCCCAGCCCGACGGTTCACCGCCTTGCAACTGGCTATCAGTTTTCGGCGGTTCGGCATGGGCCTGGGAAAGCCGGCGACGTCAGTATTATCTGCACAATTTTTTAGTCGAACAGCCGGATCTAAACTTTCACAACCCGGAGGTTACCGCGCAACTTCTGGACGATGTCGCGTTTTGGCTCGACCGTGGTGTGGACGGTTTTAGGCTGGACACCGTGAACTTTTATTTCCACGATCCGAAATTTCGCAATAATCCGCCCAACGACCATCCGGACGTGGCGCATGCCTCCAACCCCTATGCCATGCAACGCCATGTCTATGACAAGACTCGGCCTGAGAACATCGGGTTTTTGAAACAACTGCGGGCGCTGACCGACCAATACCAAGACCGGACCCTGATGGGCGAAGTGGGCGAAGTGGGGGCTGATACCGCACTGGCGGTAATGGCCGAATATACTAGCGGTGGCGACAAACTCCACATGGCCTACACGTTCGACCTGTTATCAGGCGATGGCAGCGCCGGTTATATCAAAACAACAGTCCAGGCCCTGGAAGACCGTATCGCCGACGGGTGGCCGTGCTGGGCTATGGGCAATCACGATGTCATGCGCTTTCCTACCCGCTGGGGTGGCAATAATCCGTCGGACGACTGGGTCAAGGCAATGCTGACCGTACTTTTCTGCTTGCGAGGCAGTATCTGCCTGTATCAGGGAGAAGAACTTGGCCTGCCGGAAGCTGACGTCCCCTATGAATTCTTACAAGATCCGTTTGGTATCAACTTCTGGCCGGAGTTCAAGGGCCGAGACGGCGCCCGCACACCAATGCCTTGGCAATCTGACGCCCCCTACGCCGGGTTTTCGAATACCGAGCCGTGGTTGCCGATCGACCCCCGCCATCGCCAGCGTGCCGTCGATCGACAAATATCGGACGCTGAATCAATCTACAGCTTCACACGCCGACTGTTGCAATGGCGTTCGGCGCAGCCAGCACTGCAAACCGGCGATATCTTGTTTCTTGAGGCGCCCGTAGGCGTTATTGCCTTCACACGCGGAAGCGATCATCAACGCCTGTTGGTGGCCGTGAATTTGAGCACAGATCCGCAGACATTGAATATCCCAGCGACAACCACGCTGATCGACCATGGTCTCAAAGCGTCCAGTGCATCGTCTGGCGGCTTGCATCTTTCGGCGAACGGCGCATATGTCGGTAAGTTGGCCGATTCTGCGGCGGTTTAAGCGTTCTCTACGACGAAACGATTAGGCTGATCTCGGGTGCCGCAAGTTCCTGATAAAATTAGAATTCAAGACTCTAAGAATAGATCGAACAGTCATCGCACGTTAGTGGCGAGCTCCAGATCCAAGATAATCTGGACGGGGCTTGTTAAAAGTGATTGTGTGAAACCAACTACTTACAAATTCTCATCAATCATTGATCCGATTGGTCAGGCCGCCATCGGAAAACTCGGCGATCTAAACCACAGGTGCGGCAATGGAAATGGATGATCCCACGCTCTCACAACAACTTACCCGCAAATCAATGGCGATTGTACTGGCCGGCGGGCGCGGAAGCCGGCTCAAGCAACTCACCGACAAGCGCGCCAAACCGGCGGTCTATTTCGGGGGCAAGTACCGCATAATCGACTTTGCGTTGTCCAACTGCCTCAATTCGGGTCTGCGACGCATTGGTGTTGTAACCCAGTACAAATCCCATAGTCTGTTACGTCACTTGCAGCACGGCTGGAATTTTCTGCGCGCCGAGATCAACGAGTTTGTTGACTTGTTGCCGGCCCAACAGCGGGTTGACGAAGCTGCTTGGTATCGCGGTACAGCCGATGCGGTTTATCAGAACCTCGATATTATTCGGTCGCACAATCCCGAATATATTGTGGTGTTGGCCGGAGATCACATCTATAAGATGGATTACTCCCGACTATTGGCTTTTCATGCAGAATCAGGCGCTGAAGCGACGGTGGCCTGCATTGAAGCGCCGCTGGCTGACGCCAGCGCTTTTGGCGTCATGGCCGTGGATGGAAAACACTGGGTGACTGACTTTGTCGAAAAACCCGCGGATCCGCCGCCCATGCCCGACAATCCGGATCGCGCCTTGGCGAGCATGGGGATCTATGTGTTCAACGCTAAATACTTATTCGAGGAATTGGCGCGCGATATCGCCGATCCGAATTCCAGCCATGATTTCGGCAAGGACATCATCCCGCACGCCGTTGCCAACCGCAAGGTGATTGCTCAACCGTTTTCACAGGCCTGTGTTGGTCAAGTAGCCGGTGAAGAACCCTACTGGCGCGATGTGGGAACAATCGATGCCTACTGGTCAGCCAATCTAGATCTGACCGAGATCACCCCGGCTTTGAATCTGTACGATCGCGAATGGCCGATCTGGACTTACCAACAACAACTCCCGGCAGCCAAGTTTGTACTCAACGAGTCAATCCAGCACTCCGTGTTTTCCGGCGGGTGCATCATCACTGGATCCACTGTGGAAAGTTCGGTCCTGTTTTCAAACTGCGTAACCAATACTGACTGCCAGATCAAAAAAGGCGTGTTATTACCCGAAGTCACTGTCGGTAAGGGGGCAAGGCTATCGAACGTAGTTGTTGACCGGGGCTGTCATATTCCGCCAGGTCTCGTAGTGGGCGAAAACGCGAGCGATGACCAAGCACGCTTTCACCGGACACCGGGCGGCGTGACGTTGATCACCAGACCAATGCTGGCGTCACTGGCCGAGTCGACCGGTGCCTAGTGATTCTGGTCAAGATGCTGGCCTACGCGTCGCCTACGCGGTTGTTGAAGTCTATCCTTACCTGAAAACCGGCGGGTTGGCAGATGTTAGCGCCGCGCTGCCCCCGGCACTTCGCAAACAGGGGATCGATGCGCGGCTGGTCGTACCCGACCTGCCGGCATTCAGCGGCGTGGTTAGCCACCGGGAGCGCGTTCAGATACTGGGGCCCGCTTTTGGCGCCTCGGAAGTGGCCGTCGCTCGGGCTCGGCTGCCGGACAGCGATGTCCCAATCTACTTGATCGAAGCAGCGGAACTTTTCGATCGGCCTGGCAATCCCTATGTGGATGAAAACGGTATCGAATATGCCGACAATCATCGACGATTTGCGCTGTTTGGTTGGGCAGTAGCCAGATTCGCCGACGGCGACTGGCGCCCTGACATCGTTCACGCTCACGATTGGCATGCCGGCTTGGTGCCCGCGTGGCTGGCCAGTATTCCCGGGCCTCGGCCGGCCAGTATATTCACGATCCACAATCTGGCGTATCAGGGTCTCGTCCCTGCCGCGCAGGTGCCCGAGCTTGGTCTGCCGTCACGGTTTCACGACGTCGATGGAATCGAATATCACGGCGGCGCAAGTTTCATGAAAGCCGGAATCTACTTCGCCGATGCGTTGACCACCGTGAGCCCGACCTACGCCCAAGAAATCCAATCCACAACCGGCGGCATGGGGCTGGAAGGTCTGCTATCCAGTCGTTCGAGTGACTTAATCGGTATTTTGAACGGAGTCGATCCCGAATTATGGAATCCAGCAACCGACCGGTTACTGGAAGTCAATTACGACGCCAACCGGCTCCATTTAAAAGCACAAAACAAGGTTGTACTACAATCCCAATTCGGATTGCGCGCCGATTTGAATGCACCGCTTTGTATAGCGATCAGTCGGTTAATCGAACAAAAAGGTATCGACGTTTTGTTGGATGTCGTCCCCGATATAGTTGATGCTGGCGCGCAATTGCTGGTGTTAGGCAGCGGCGATCAGAGACTTGAGGCGAGGTTGACACGGTGTACTGAGGACTATCCCGGCCAAGTCGCAGCATACATCGGCTATGACGATGGCCTGTCACATCAAATGTTCGGCGGCGGCGACTTGATCATTGTGCCCTCGCGATTCGAACCCTGTGGCCTGACGCAGCTCTACGGCCTGCGTTATGCCACACTGCCGATAGTCACACCTGTGGGCGGACTGGCCGATACTGTCGTCGACGCGGACCAGACAACCACACCGCCGGAGTCGGGCAACGGTTTTGTCACCCGTGGCCCGGCCGGTACTGATCTGCGGTCCACGCTGACTCGGGCTTTTGACAGATATCACGACGCAACGCGATATCACCAACTACAACAAAATGCCATGTCCGCTGATTTCAGCTGGACACGTGCGGCCGAGCAATATGCCGAGCTTTATCGGCGGCTGAGAAGAGAATCGATCTAGAATTATGAGCACCAGAACTGAAATGACGGGCCAATCGTCGGGCCACACCCAGGCCCATCGGCCTAATGCCGCGACCTTGGATGCAAGACTCGTGGACGCCCTCTATTATTTTGTCGGCAAGAATGAAGTCGCGGCACAGCCCGGCGACTGGACACTAGCGCTATCGAAGGCTGTCCGCGATGATTTGGTCGATCGCTGGATCGCCACTGCCGAATCTCATCACAATCGGGACGTCAAACGCGCCTATTATTTATCCATGGAATATCTGCCGGGCCGGATGCTCGGCAACGCATTGCTGGCACTGGACTGCTATCGGGATTGGCAGGCCGTGCTCGAGGCGCGCGGCCTGGATATCGAGACATTGCATGACCGTCAACCCGACCCCGCATTGGGTAACGGTGGCCTTGGGCGTCTCGCAGCCTGTCTGATGGATTCACTGGCCAGCCACGATCTCCCGGGTTACGCCTACGGTATCCGCTATGACTACGGCATGTTTGCACAGCAAATCCATGATGGTTGGCAAATTGAAGCACCGGACGATTGGCTTTCGGATGGCTACCCCTGGGAGTTTTCTCGTCCTGAGGTGGCCTATCCAGTGCGCTTTGGCGGGCACGTCGAGTATCACGGAGACAGTCCGCGCTGGTACGACGCCGAACGTGTGCGTGCCATGGCTTACGACACACTTGTGCCCGGATTTGACACATCCACAGTATTGACGCTTCGTCTCTGGGCCGCCAAGGCTAGCGCTGAATTCGATCTCGGCGCTTTCAACGCTGGGCAGTACGGCCGTGCTGTATCCGACAAGAACCAATCCGAGAACGTCAACCGCGTGCTTTATCCCGACGACAGCACCGAGGCTGGACGAGAACTGCGTTTGCGTCAGGAATATTTTTTCTCCAGTGCATCACTACAGGATATTATTCGCCGTTACCGCGCCGGTTCAGATAACGCTGGAAGGTCTTTGGAACACCTGGCCGACAAGGTCGCGATTCATTTGAACGACACACATCCGGCAATTGCCGTGGCTGAACTCATGCGGCTGCTGGTGGATGAACACGAGCTTGCCTGGAACACAGCTTGGCGCGTCTGCACTAGAGTATTTTCCTATACCAACCACACCTTGATGCCCGAAGCACTCGAGGCCTGGCCGGTGGGGCTGGTGGAACATCTGCTGCCCAGGCACTTGGAAATTATCCTAGCGATCAACGCCCAATTTCTCGAATACGTGCGCGAACTTTTTCCCGGCGACGATGCCCTCGCCCAGCGCGTGTCGTTGATTGATGAATCCGGAGAACGCCGGGTTCGTATGGCTCATCTTGCAGTTGTGGCCAGCCACACGGTCAACGGCGTATCCGCGCTGCATACAAGATTGCTGAAAAACAGCGTTTTTGCGGACTTTGCAAGAATTTTTCCGGATCAGTTGATCAACGTGACCAATGGCGTCACACCCCGCCGCTGGCTCAATCAAGCCAATCCGGCGCTGGCCGGATTGTTGGACGGCGTTGTCGGCAGCAACTGGAGGCGTGATCTGACGGTTCTGGATGACCTCAAGCCGTATGCCGACGATGCCGATTTTCGATCCCGTTTTGAAGCCGTTAAAACCAAAAACAAACAGCAACTGGCGGCATACATCAAGAGGACTCAGGACATCGACATCGATCCCAACTCTCTTTTCGACGTCCAAATCAAGCGAATTCACGAATACAAGCGCCAACTGTTGAATGTGCTTCACGTCATCACACGCTACTACCGTATTCGCGCCGAACCGGACCGTGACTGGGGGGCGCGCACAGTCATCATTGCCGGCAAGGCGGCCTCTTCGTACGCCATGGCTAAGCTAATCGTCAAACTCATCCACGACGTGGCCAAAGTCATCAACAACGACGCCATGGTCGGCAATCGCCTGAAGGTAATTTTCGTGCCCGACTATAGTGTACGTGTGGCCGAATCGATCGTGCCGGCCGCCGATCTTTCCGAGCAGATCTCGACAGCGGGAACCGAGGCGTCTGGCACGGGCAACATGAAGCTGGCCTTGAACGGCGCTCTCACTATTGGGACCGAAGACGGCGCCAACATCGAGATCCGAGAGCAAGTCGGCGCCGACAATATATTTATCTTCGGCAACAGCGCTGAGCAAATTGAAACATTACGCGCACAGGATTACGACGCTGAATCATATCTGGCGGCTGACGCCGAACTGAAAAACGCGATCAGTCGCCTTGCGGACGGCACATTTTCCCCTGATGATCCAAGCCGATACCACACTCTAGTCGATACGCTGATCCACCATGGAGACCATTACAAGCTGCTTGCCGATTATCGCAGCTACGTTGACACCCAAGATCGCGTAGACGCGCTTTATCACGATCGCAAGGCATGGCTCGCCAAGGCCATACGCAACGTTGCCGGCATGGGGACATTCTCGGCCGACAAAACCGCCGGGCACTATGCCAGCGAAATCTGGCACATACGACCGGTCCACCAACCCGCGTCCACCACTCGTGATGATGCGGTGGAGAAAACGGCATGACGACGCGCAGCACACTAGACCGCCATCACATCAAGGCACTAACCGAGGCCCGCCACGAAGACCCTTTCGCAGTGCTCGGACCCCATCCCGTCGGCAAGGAGCGCATCGCGCTCCGTACTCTGGTACCCGACGCTGAGGCAATTACCGCCGTTGAACCATCCACCCACCGTAAACTGGCGGCTCTGACCTGTGTCGACGACGGCGGTCTGTTCGAGGCAACGATAGCTGACGCCGATATCCATTTGGACTATCGTCTTGAGATCATCTGGCACGGTGTGCCCCACGTTGTTGATGATCCATATCGTTTCGGGCCGCTGCTTACCGATTACGACATCTGGCTTTTGGCCGAAGGCAAGCACCTCCGCCCCTACGAACAACTCGGTGCCCACCCGAGCCGGGTCGATTCTGTGGCGGGAGTGCGTTTTGCGGTATGGGCCCCCAATGCCCGGCGCGTTAGCGTTGTGGGGGATTTCAATAATTGGGACGGTCGCCGTCACCCCATGCGTTTTCGTGCCGGCTGCGGGGTGTGGGAAATTTTCCTTCCAGGCATGGAGACCGGGGAGAAGTATAAATATGAGATTCTGGGCGCGACAAACGAGCTCCTGCCCCTAAAAGCCGATCCTTACGGATTTGCATCGGAATTAGCTCCCGCGAATGCCTCAGTGGTGGCCGACATGCCGCCGCTTGTCGAGCCACTGTCCGAACACCGTGCAGAGGCCAACCAGCGCGACGCCCCTATTTCAATTTACGAAGTCCATCTGGGATCGTGGGCACGGGGGAGTGACAACCGATTCCTGAGCTATGCTGAACTGGCCGACATTCTGGTTGATTACGTCCGCGAGCGGGGGTTTACCCATATCGAGCTAATGCCGGTCTCGGAATACCCATTCGACGGATCCTGGGGTTATCAACCGGTCGGACTATATGCGCCAACAGCGCGTTTCGGGCCCCCGGAAGAATTCCGTCAACTGGTCAAGGCCTGCCACGACGTCGGCATCGGCGTAATTCTGGATTGGGTGCCCGGCCACTTTCCCACCGATCCGCATGGTCTGAAAAACTTCGATGGCACCTGCCTCTATGAACACGCCGATCCACGCCAAGGGTTTCATCGCGACTGGAATACGCTGATCTTCAACTATGGTCGAAGAGAAGTCTGTAATTATCTGTTTGGAAATGCACTCTACTGGCTTGAACGCTTCGGGGTCGACGGCATGCGAGTGGATGCGGTGGCCTCGATGTTGTATCTCGACTACAGTCGAGAAGGCGAAGACTGGATTCCCAATGAATACGGTGGTAACGAGAATCTTGAAGCCATTGATTTTCTGCGCGAGTTGAACGCTACCATTGGCCGCGAGCGTCCAGGGGCGATCATGATTGCCGAAGAATCCACGGCCTGGCCCCAGGTGTCACAGCCGCCCGAAACCGGGGGCCTCGGATTTCACTACAAATGGAATCTTGGCTGGATGAATGACACGCTGGAATACATGAAGATGGATCCGGCGCATCGCAGTTATCACCACAACGAGATCACCTTCAGCCTGACGTATGCATTCGACGAAAACTTTATACTTCCGCTGTCCCACGACGAAGTCGTTCACGGTAAAAAGTCAATACTAGGCCGGATGCCCGGTGATGAATGGCAGCAATTCGCCAATCTACGCGCCTACTACGGATTCCTATTCACGCACCCGGGCAAGAAACTGTTGTTCATGGGCGATGAATTTGGTCAGCGTGACGAGTGGAATCACGACCAGAGTCTAGACTGGCACTTGCTTGATGACGGCTACCACGCCGGTGTTTCGCGGTTGATCGCCAGTCTCAACGCCTGTTATCGAGCCACTCCTGCCCTGCACCGAGAAGATTGTGAGGCGCATGGATTTAAGTGGCTGGATTACTCAGACCATGAGCAGAGTGTGTTGTCATTCATTCGCCGCGACAGCGACGATCATCATATTGTCTGCTTGTGCAATCTCACGCCCGTTGTTCGCGAACACTATCGCGTCGGTGTGCCGGTCACTAAAAACGCTACTTATAACGAATTACTCAATACCGATGCGGTCGAGTATGGTGGCAGCGGGGTCCACAATGAGCCCATAACTGCCGAACCCCTTCAAAGTCACGGTTACGAAGCCTCGATAAGCCTGACTTTGCCCCCGCTGGCGACCGTCCTTTTGACTCCGGAATCAGATTATTAATGTCAATTGCAATTGGAACCAGGCTTGGGGCTAGAATATGATTTCATTTCCGGGCCTTTATTGGCCCGTGGAAGTTTTCAAACCACTCGTTACTGATTCGTTCAACACAGCACCTGGCGCTACTAAGCATCCTGTCAGGATCCATAGACTTCGGGGCCGCCAGGCCGAGTATCAGCGGCGGTGATTCCAGCCCAGGTACCGACTGAAATACGATATCCAGTTCTGTGGTCTCAATGGTTACATCCCGGCACCGGCCCTGAACCAAGTCCTCAAACACGTTGACACCCAGCGCTTGGCCGGTTTGGGCCACGCCTACTAAATGACTGAATGATATTGCCCATCCTTGAGCACTCGCCGAGACCATCTCGTAGCCGTCGCGGGATGCAATCACGGCATAAACAAGCTCTTGTTCGCTTTCACGCATTGCATTGATCTGCCGCTGACACAGCTGGGTCAAATCAAAAGCTGGTCGTGCCGTAATAGCCTCTTTCGCAATGGCAGGTTCCTGAAAAAAACGGCTCGAAACCTCGTTAGGCGAACCTGATTCAGGTGACACACTGTCATCGGCTGAGTACTGCCCCTCCACCACATCAAGCATGCCGTTGATATACAACGCGTTGAAAAGCGGGAGCAGTTCGTCAGGTTCAACACAGACCAATTCAGCCGCTTCAACCAACGTATAAGCATCGTGCCGGACCAATGTCAAAGCCTGGATAGCGGTGGGTTTGACCGGAAGTTCGGACAAGTCGGACTCGGTATTGAGCTGTATCTTGGATCGATAGATATTGCCGAACAAACACTGACATGTATCGCTGGTATTCGCGAGTTCAATCAAGAATGATTCGAGCTTACGTTCGGTTTTCTGGTCCAGAATATCTTCTGCCACCTCGCGCGAGACGAGTCGAGTCTGGAACTGGGCCTCACTAACAAATTGGTCCATTGTCAGACCGTCGTGCGGCCCGTAGAGCCGGTCGCGCTCGGCGTCGACTAAGAGGGAGTGGTCGTCGATACCCTCGATTTGTGCTACAAGCCCAGTCCGGCCGTTTTTTGCGGCAGCACGAAACGCGTCAACCAACAGCGTCGGACGCCAATCCATTAGCCTTGGCGACTCGCCGGCGCTCAAGGTTTGAGTTGTTCCCTGAATCGGCTTGTCGACGTCAATATCGTTCAATGCATCGATGAGCACTCGAGGGCTCAGAGGACGATAGATCGCTCGAACGGCCCGTTGCGTGTCAAAAGACTCTAAAACAGCCAAAACAGTGATATCTTCGCCACGATCGTTCAACACGTGGCTTACATCCGTGCGTTGTGTATCGATCAGCCACACGTCGGCTTTTTCAGCCGGCACCAATTGCCAAGCATCTGCCAAGCGATGCGTCAGGAGTTCAACGACCAGACGGACCATCTCGTTCTCGTGAAACGACAGTCCCCTACAAGTCAGCCCATATATTATTTGGTCGGTTTTCAAAACAACGCTGTGGTGCCCGTAACAACCATTTCAGCATTCGACTTTAAGTATATTGTATTGAAAATAATCAGCAAGTAATCATTTGAAACGCAGATAAAAACGACTAAGCGGGGTACAAGTTTTGCAAAGCACTCCGAATCCAAGTGTGTCGTTCCTGTATCGGCCCATTTTTGCTTGAAAACTTTGTTTACCTACATACGCCTGTCACAACGAAACATAAACCAGAATCTAGCTGTGATTCATCCGGAATCAGCATGTCGTCGATAGTTTTTCCCTTAACGAAGGCTATAATGCCTGGCATGGGCCAAGATCAATTGGGGTCTCCCCCTTCAAGAGGGGTCATGGCCGCTTCAGCCAAATAAGGCCGCGGCGCAGCGTCATCATATAAATAATCTCGGGTTACTGGTACCGCGTCATTCTCGCGGCTGAGTTGGATCTGGAATACCACCAAGTCACCCCAGCGGAAAACTGCCTCGCAGCTCTGCAAGTAAAATTCCCACATCTTGCAAAAGCGCTCGCCTAATCTGTCGGCAAAAACATCGCGCCGGTCTTGGAAATTAGCGTTCCAGCAGGACAAGGTACGGGCGTAATGCCGGCGAAGCACCTCAATATCGGCCGTCCCCAATCCGGCATTTTCGATGCACGGCGTAATTTCAGAAAGCGAGGGAATATAGCCGCCCGGAAAAATATATTTGGTGATCCAGTTGCGGTTCATAGGTGTCGGCGGGCCGTTACGCCCGATCGTATGGATCAGACTGCGCCCGCCCGGTTTGAGCAGATGCCGCACTTGATCGAAAAAAGTCTGGTACTGCGGCCGTCCAACATGCTCGAACATACCAACACTTACAACGGCGTCAAACGCATCGCCTTCCAGGCCTCGATAGTCTTCCTTGTAGAACGTAACCTTACCTGCTACGCCTTCGTTTTCGGCCCGTTCTCGCGCCATTTGAAACTGGTCGTCTGCAAGCGTCAGCCCCACTACTTCCACATCATAGGTTTCGGCCAGATAGAGGGCCAGACCACCCCAGCCACAGCCGATGTCTAAGACCCTTTCACCAGGTGACAAGCAAAGTTTTCGGCCGATATGTGCGCATTTCGCGCGCTGGGCATCAGCCAGCGATGTATCATCGTGCTGAAAGTAACCGCAGGAATACTGCATGTCCGGATCCAAAAACTCCCGGAACAATTCACTGTCGATGTCGTAGTGTTTCTGAATATTATGCTGCGCCGAGAGCTTAGAATTTGCCTCGCGAAAGTGCTGGATCCCTGTTCCAATCAAGCGATAGAGCCACGTTGCGCTCGCTGACTCTGCATTGGCGAAATAGAGCCGGAAAATTGCCAGCAATCCGCCAGGTCCCGGGCGCCAGTCGCCATCCATATAAGCTTCACCGAATGCCATTTCCGGGTCGACAATCAGCCGACGAATGACGCCTTCACGTTCAATGATGACTTCTGCACTCGGTTCACCGCTGCCAAACGTTTCACGTTTGCCGGACGGATGGGTCAACGTAAGACAGCCGTTTTTTATAAAACGTTCGAATATTTGTCTTTTCACGCGCTTGTCCTAAATAAAAAAATTAGCTGCGCGACGAGTGATAAATGATACGTTGGCTTCATTTGAACACCGTCTAATCTAAGCGAATGGCATTATAGTGCAGGCACTGGCACGTTCCAATTCATTACGCTTCTTAAAACCATGCCCCCACGCTCTGCCCGGGCTCTATGGCTGAAACCGCCATATGAGGCCACGATTCACGAAGTTTGTCTGCCATCACCGGGCGCCGAAGATCTTGTGATCCGCACGTGCTATACGGCCGTAAGTCGCGGCACGGAAACATTGATTTATCGCAACGCCGTGCCAGACAGCGAGTACGAACGTGTGCGTGCCCCCTTTCAATCCGGGACCCTGCCGAACCCAGTCAAACACGGCTATGCGAATGTCGGCGTGGTCGAAGCGGGCCCTGATGCATGGATCGACCAAAAGGTCTTTTGCCTTGGCCCGCACCAAACGCGGTTAGTGATGTCAATCAAAGACGTTGTGGTGTTACCCGACAACGTTCCGCCAGAACGGGCCGTGCTCGCCGCTAATCTCGAAACAGCCATCAACGCCGTCTGGGATAGCGGCATCGGCATCGGCGATCACATCAGCGTGGTCGGCGCCGGCGTAATCGGGGCACTCACCGCTTGGTTGTGTGCGCAGTTGCCCGGGGTGGACGTTGAATTGATCGACATCGATGTCCGTAAAGCGTTTCTCGGGCCGGCACTCGGCGTGCGTTTCGCAACGCCCGAGACGGCGTCTACTGAACGTGATCGATTATTCCACACCAGCGCCAGCGCTGCGGGTTTGAACTCGGCGATGGCCATAGCTGGTTTCGAAGCGACAATAACCGAAATGAGCTGGTACGGCATCCAGGCCGTCGAGGCGCAACTCGGCGGCGGATTTCATGCCAAACGCTTGACGCTCAAATCCAGTCAGGTCGGCAGCCTGCCGTCGGAGCAGCGCGCCCGCTGGACGCTGCATCGTAGGCTGGGTTTGGCCGTATCGTTATTACACGATCAAGCCCTTGACGTATTGTTTGAGCCGGATCAACCGTTCGATGCCTTGCCACAAGTCATGCATTGGCTGACCAAAGCCGAGAATCCAGCACTGTGTCAGCGTATTGTTTACGACGCTGAGTAATCTATGTCTCTAATCCAAGGAGAGTCCTTTGTACAGCGTTACCGTTCGCGGTCATTTCATGATCGCCCACAGCTTTGACGGCAAGGCATTTGGGCCTGCACAAAAATTGCATGGTGCTACCTACGTGGTCGACGCCAGTCTCTATCGCAACACGCTTGGTGCCGACGGCATCGTGGTGGGGATCGATCAGTTCCACGAGCTGTTAAACCGTGAGCTGGGCGAACTGCATCTGACCAATCTAGACGACAATCCAATGCTTGCTGACCAAAATACTACTACCGAATTCTTGGCCGGTTATTTATTCGACCGCATTTCGCAAGCCATCGAACGCGGCGAAGCCGGTGATGCTGCACAGCAGTGTCAGCGTCTGGATATTACACTCGGTGAATCACATATAGCCTGGGCAAGTTACCAAGCCGACTTGTAACGTCAATTTGTCGCGTTTGCCCTGCGCGACCAGTCTCTAGTGACATCGCACCGCCGCCAAACTTCATGTTGGGTATCACAAGATTGGTGGTCCGCCGACAGGCATTACGAGATCATGATTAATCTGACCGAACAATACGCCTGCTGTGATTGATAGACATCCAGTGCACTATTGATGCTGATTCGCCGAGCGGCACTTATACGTTGTAGACACTTTGATTGACCGAGATCAGATTACACTGCTCCTTGATCTGACAAGTTTAAAAATTTTAGTGCCCAGACGTTTGGACGCGTCCCCAAATGCCGTTTTCACGGTCTGCTGGTCGATCGAGATTGGGATGGGTTCCTGCTACGGCCTGCAGCAGTTGCGCCAAATTAGTGCTCAGATCCAGAATCGGCACCGAGGTCGTCGATCGCAAAGTATCGATAGTGTGAATCGACAATAATATTTGGGCCAAACGCTGAGAAGCATGACCGGCGTTAGCTGAAAGACTTAGTTTGGGGGGAAAACGCCGCTCATGCCGCTCAGATTTTGGATTGTAGGCTTGCAACGTATGTTCAACGCCGAGTACGTCCGATTGAGGCCCGGATTTTGGTTTAGCTCAGATTGATTTTGCTGGTGGCCAGCATGCCTGATGGCTTGAGCTATCGCTTTGGCTTGCTTTAGTGGCGCGGCTGGCATTGTCGTAAGCTCCTTGTCTTTGCCCGAACTCAGTCGATTAAGCAACTGCCCCGTTTCAAACGACTGGCTTGCTTGAAAGCGAATTTGTTCGATATTGCCTTACAACTGGAGCCTAGATCCGGACCGCGACAGTCGCGTATATTTCGGCTTAGTCTTGACTACGGTCTTGAGCGTGTAAACCTAGATCGAACTATTATAGGTTTTGGTTGCTGTAGTTTGATCTGAGCAGCCACGCTTGCATACCGCTTTCAGGTGGAAAGCAGGGAGCAGTTCACCATCTCAATAGTGACTGCGGTCACGAATACAATGATCTTTATAGGCTCCGAACGCTCGGCTAATTTCCTGACCCTGGACCGAGCAACTCCGAATTTTCAGGTTCAAGCACAACCCAACAGCCGAATAATACCGCTGAAATGTTCGGCACCTTCATTAAATGCCACGGCGCAAATGTTGCAACCCACATATCCCAAGAAGGGACACTATGTCCACTGAAAGATTCATTGTTGCCGGTCCCCTCGATCAGGCCACCGGAGGCTATCAGTATGACAAGCGTATCGTAGAAGGTTTGCGCAGTCTCGGGCGCTGTGTCGAAGTGTCGGAGCTGGCTGGAAGTTTTCCCGAAGCCGATGACCGAGCCGCCGAGGCACTTGACGCGGCGTTGGCAGCGGCCGAGACCGATCAGGCCATTATTATCGATGGTCTGGTGCTTGGCAGCCAGCCGAATGTTGTAGCAAAACACGCCTATCGGCTTCGGATCGTAGCGCTGGTACACCATGCCTTGGCCGACGAACACGAACCAGATTCTCCGCAGTATGCCCAGTTCCTTGAGAGCGAACGCAAGGCTCTCGCGCACGCACAATGCGTTGTCACGACCAGTCACTATACCTCGCGCCGACTATCGGCTCTGGGGGTGACCGCCCGTGAGCCGGCTGTGATCGAACCTGGGGTGGCTCGGCGTCAGCCCGCCTGCCCGACCTTCGCCACTCCCTTTAACCTGAGCTGTGTGGCCAGCCTCATCCCGCGAAAGAATCATCTGGGGTTGCTCAGCGCCCTGTCGCAAATCAGTGATTTGGACTGGACGTGCGATTTAATTGGGGCGATCGATCGCTGCCCGTCGACGACGGCAGCTGTGCAACAACGAATTAAGGCGCTCGGGCTGGAGGAACGAGTCCGTCTAACCGGCCCGCTCGCGTCCGACGCACTCGATGCCGCGTATCGTCATTCCGATCTCTTTGTACTGGCTAGCCGGTTCGAAGGTTACGGCATGGTAATAACTGAAGCCCTGTCCTATGGACTGCCAATCGTAACGACCCGGGGCGGCGCGCTGAGTGACACTTTGCCCGCAGGCACGGGTCTCAGTGTTGAACCCGGCAACACAACTGCCTTTGCGAATTGCTTGCGGCGCGCGATGAGTGACCATGCTGTTTTCGATGCATTAGCCGCCGGTGCCGCCAACGCGCGCGATCACTTGAACGACTGGAAATCATCGATCGACGCGTTCAATGAACTTCTGAAGGATCTATCATAAGCCTATGACAAACAATGACAGTTTGTTTGCTGCTGATTGGCTGGCATTGCGTGAGCCCGCCGATGCGCGTGCGCGCAGTTCGCGTCTGGCCGAGGTTGCCGGCGATTGGTTGGCCTCCCGCACATTCAATCGTGCCGAGATCATTGATCTCGGTGCAGGAAGCGGTGCGAACCTGCGTTATCTGGCTCCGCGCCTCACCACGAATCAATCTTGGACACTAATCGATCACGATGCCTCGTTACTAGCGCGGGCAACTGAATCAAAGCTCCCAGACTGTGCACACAGGTCCGTATCTGTGACAACGCGGACGATTGACCTCAACGCATGTCTTGACGATCTCCCTGGCGAAGGATTGGTGACGGCATCGGCACTGCTCGATCTGGTGACCCGCGAGTGGATCGAAAAACTAATCCAAGCCTGTCACCGAGCCAACTGCGCCGTTTTGTTCGCGCTTTCGGTCGACGGCCACATGCAAATTGGCGATCCATCAAGCCACACACCGGAAACAAAGCGTGACGATGCCTGGATTTTTAACCAGGTCGCTACTCACCAGCGCAGAAACAAGGGCATGGGGCGAGCACTCGGGTCCGAGGGACCGGAGGTGTTGAGACAAGTACTGGCCGAAAACGGCTATCAAGTATATTCGGCGGTAACGCCCTGGCGACTGGACACCGTTGATCTAAAGTTGGCGTTGGCCGCGCTCGACGAGTGGGCCCGGGCGGCCACTACAGCCGCTCCGGAATCGAGTTATTTCATACAGACTTGGCAAGCACGACGTCAAGCCGCTTTACGTCAGGGCCTCTGCAGTCTTCAGGTTGGCCATCATGACGTCCTGGGGCTCCCGATCGAGCCGGCTAGCGCAAGATCAAACAATGTATCCGGATCGAAGGAGTAGCTTTGAACACGTGGCCGTGGTACGTCGGCCAGTGCTTCGACAGCGGGGAAGTTGAGGCCAATCGGTCCACTGCCGATGACAAACGGAGCCACCATTACGTGCAAACGATCGAGGAGGCCGGCGGCCAGGAAGTGTGAGAGTGTATTGGCGCCACCTTCGACCAGCACTCGACGCAAGCCACGTTCAGCCAGCGCGTCCAGTACCTGCCGGGCATCAAGCGAGTCGCCGGGGTTGGCTGGCAATACAATTCGTTGAATCGATTGATGGGGTGCGGGGTCGCAGCACGTCGTAATTAGAACTGTCGAGGCTGCATTTTGGTCAAATACACGATAACCAGCGCCCAGTCGCCCGCGAGGATCAATCACCACGCGAACGGGACTTTGCCCTTCAACATGGCGTACCGTGAGTTGCGGATCATCGGCGGCCACGGTACCGGCACCGACGATTACTGCGTCACACACAGCGCGCAGGCGATGAAGATGGACGCGACCCGGTTGGCTCGTGACGTAGTACGAATCCCCTGTTGGCGTGGCGATACGGCCATCAAGACTTTGACCCAACTGCCCGACGACAAAGGGTTTATTCGATGCCACCAAGGGTAGGAAAATATCAAACAAAGCGGTGGCTTTCTCTGATATTTGCGCACTGGTATGCCACTCGCCCCCAGGCCGGACACGGATGGACCGCCGCTCCGTTGTAGATTTTGGCGACCCGGATTCATTGAATGGCCAATCTTGGAACGTTGACCAATCGCGCGAGATTGCATCGCGAACCACTCGCCAAGCGTAGTGAGTAGAAACTTCGCTTATGCCGTTCATTGAAGTCGATCAGTTTAGAGCCTATTCTTTAATCCGATCTATACTCGCACATTAATTTGCGGCAGTTTATGGAATTAATTTGCGGCTTGGACTAATTGCCCAGGAACTCTAAATATGGAATACGTTGAGCGCTGTCTTTTTGATCTGCGGCGTGGCCTGCCTGTCAGGCTCCAGGACGCTAGCGCCGACGTCCTGGCTTGGCCGCTCGAATATCTGGATGAAACCGCACTCGCCCGACTACGCCATGTGACGAACGATACGCTGTCACTGGTTGTCACCCAGCACCGTATGGCGAGCCTGAAAAATGGCAATGGGGATAATGATGGCGTCTCACCCGTACGAATCACCATCGACCCAACCGATAGTGCCAACGACGTTATTCGACGCGCCTGTGCGCCAAACGCCGATATCGCCAAGGCACGTATAAAGCCTACCGCGAAGGCCGATATCGACTCACCGATTTTATTTCTCATGCGGCGCGCTTTGCTGATTCCGGCTGCAGTCGTCGCCACAATCGCACCCGAAGTTCGTGCCGAGATGGATGCCGACGTCGAGGCCCGACATTTGTTATCGATAACACCAGCTGCTGTACGGGATTTTCAAAAGCTTCAACCGCTACAACTCAAGCGAATCAGCGAAGCCGACGTGCCTCTAGCCGATGCGCCCCATACCCGGTTCATTGTATTCCGTGAACCAGACGGCATGCGCGAACACATCGCCATTCTGATCGGCGATAGCAACGACTGGCCTGAGTCGATCCCCGTGAGACTCCATTCAGCATGTCTGACTGGTGACTTGTTTGGCAGTTTACGCTGCGATTGCGGTGAGCAACTTCGCAGCAGCGTGAGTGCAATCGCTAATCGGGGCGGAGGTGTACTGCTCTATCTCGCGCAGGAAGGCCGTGGCATCGGCCTGGCCAACAAGATGCGTGCATATCATCTGCAAGACGATGGCCTGGATACTGTCGATGCTGATCAAGTGTTGGGATTCGGTGAAGACGAACGGCGTTACAGCGTGGCGGGACAGATTCTCGCGGCTTTGGACATACATCAAATCGATCTGCTGACCAACAACCCGGCCAAGATTCAAGCTATGAATCAGGACGGCATCACAGTATCCGGGCGTGAGGCTATCTTTGGGCGCCTGACACCGGAAAATCGACGTTATTTAAATGCTAAGGCCACCCGTGCCGGGCATTGGTTGGACAGCTTACTGGGAGACACGGCCGAAAGTTAATAATCCGATTTCAATCTGAAATATTTAACTCCGCGCTATCGCGGATGATGCGGGATAGACAATCAATGAAGTGATCGAGTAGTTGCTTTCCGGCCTCTGCAGTTGCACGCGAGGGTTGGCCGGCTGTACCGTTTGGCCCAAAATCCTCAGCCAACCAAGCATAGGGCGCCGTACCTTCTGGCGCAACCAACGACCCGGTCGCCGCACGACCGGCTGTCGGCGAAAACGGAATCTGATCAAGTCGTACCCAATCAGGTTTGATGTGTAACATCAAAGATGTTTCTAAAGCCCCGGCATGAAGGTCTTGGTCCAGTTCGCTGGAAAAGCCTAGACCGGGCGGTGTGCCGAATTTGAAATATGTCGCCTTGACTACACGGAGACCGTGCTGCGCGCGGAGTTTGAGGGCTGCGATATCCAATGCCGCCGTATTACCGCCATGGCTGTTGAACACAACGAGCCGCCGGATACCGGCACGTGCAAGGCTCTGTCCCATGGCCTCGACGGTAGCGATTAGCGTCTCCGGTGCCAAGCTGAGTGTGCCCGCGTACGCTGCATGTTCAGTACTCGTGCCTACCGTTTGCGTAGGCAGCACGAAGAGTGAAGGCGTTCTTGTGCTAGCAGGCCGATCAAAGCAACCAAGCGCCTGCGTTACGATATATTCGCCAATGATGACATCGGTCGCCAGCGGTAGATGCATTCCGTGTTGTTCGATGGCCGCTATCGGCAACAGTGCGACGCTGGTTGAATCGACGAGTTCGGCGAGATCGGTTGTTGTTAAACCGCGCCAGTCATGAATGGACATAGTCATGTGTTGTAATTCATTCGTCTGCAAGGTTAACGCGTTTGATCCGGACTTGCGTAGCAATCAATGCGGTCGCATCAGTTGTGGGCCAACGCGTATCATTGGCCGCGCTCCGATACATCTGTATACCACGACCTCTGACACTCAACCTTCGGGCCCACCATGAACAGCAACGCACATTTCTACCGACCGAGCGAAGGCCATGGCCTGACTCATAACCCGTTCAACTCTATCGTGGCACCGCGCCCGATTGGCTGGGTATCATCGCGATCGGCCGATGGTTTAAATAATCTCGCGCCTTACAGTTTTTTCAACGCATTCAACTACACCCCACCACTCGTCGGTTTTGCCAGTGTGGGATACAAGCACAGCGTGGCCAATATCGAAGCCACCGGCATGTTTGGGTGGAACCTGGCGACCGAGGCCAACGCGATCGCCATGAACAAAAGCTCTGCCAGCGTCGACGCCGACGTCGACGAGTTTGAACTTGCAGGCCTGACACCTGCCACTGGCCGGGAAGTTGATACGCCTATTGTGGCCGAGGCACCCGTGGTTTTCGAATGCCGCCACAGCCAGACCCTGCAGTTAACAGCCGCCGACGGCAGCCAAACGGACACTTGGCTGGTGCTGGGTGAAGTTGTCGGCGTGCATATTGATTCGGCGTTGATTGTTGATGGAGTGTTCGATACTGCCGCGGCGCAACCGATACTTCGCGGGGGAGGACCGGCAGATTACTTTACCATCGATGCGTCCATGTGTTTCCGAATGGCACGTCCAGATTCTTGAGAATCTGCTTTAATCATAAGGCCCAACTCCATGAAACCGAAGATCCTAATACTGCCTACAGTCATCTTGGGCATTTCGATGATCAACGTCGGCTGTGCCCCTGACACATTGCCTTTGAACAAATCCCATCATCATCCCAGTCATCGCGTGGCCCGTGTAACCTACGCCTGCGATAACGGCTTGGGGCATCGCAAGGTTCGCTACCCGGATGACCGTACGGCACTAGTGCCTTATCAAGGCAATCATCATAAACTCAAACTCGATAAGTCGGCTTCTAGCGCCCGTTATATCGGTGACGGCATCATCTGGCGTAGCCAAGGCAGCGGCATCGGTTCTACGGCGACTCTCTACAAAGCCAAGACTAATGGCGCCATTGGCAACAAGATCGCCGCCTGTCATGAAATCAAGAACTCTCGTACTAAATAAAATCTATGGCCAATATATCCTACAAACTGGATGATCAGGCGCTTACTTTTCTCGAGCGCTACCTCAACAACGCCGCCCCCACCGGCTTCGAAGCCAACGGCCAGCGGCTTTGGATGGAGTATTTACGCCCATACGTCGACTCTTTCATCACCGACAGCTACGGTTCGGCCGTGGGCGTAATCAATCCCAAAGCCGATTACAAGATCGTCATCGAGGGCCACGCCGATGAAATAGGTTGGACTGTCAACTACATCTCCGAAAACGGCTTTATCTACGTCATCCGCAACGGGGGCAGTGATCATCAGATTGCGACCTCCAAGCGTGTGGATATTCATACCGATAACGGCTTGGTTTCTGGTGTCTTCGGTTGGCCCGCAATCCACACCCGTGATCGCAACAAGGAAACGCCGCCATCGACCGACAACATATTCATCGACGTAGGCGCACAATCCGGAGCCGAAGTCGAGAGCATGGGCGTGCACGTCGGCTGCCCCATCACTTATTCCGATACTTTCGGCATCCTCAACGGTGATAAATTCGTTTGCCGTGCCTTGGATAATCGAATCGGCGGTTTCATAATTGCTGAGGTCGCACGACGTTTCGCCGAGACGGGAGACAAGCCGGGTTTCGGTCTGTATATCGTCAACTCGGTACAGGAGGAAGTCGGCCTGCGGGGCGCGGCCATGATTGCGGAGACGATTACACCCGACGCAGCTATCGTGACCGACGTAACCCACGACACATCAACGCCGATGATCGAGCAAACCAAGGCGGGCGCCATCAAGATCGGCGATGGCCCAGCCATCACCCACGCACCATCGGTACAGAACCGCCTTCGACAGCATATCGTCGACACGGCCAAACGCGCCGGGATACCTTTTCAGCGCAACGCCAAGTCACCGGGGACCGGCACCGACACCGATTCTTTCGCGGCCAGTGGCCGCGGTGTCCCGTCGGCGCTGGTCGCCCTGCCGCTTCGCTATATGCACACAACCGTTGAGATGGTCCAGCGCTCTGACGTAGAACACGTGGTTGAATTGATGTATCAGAGCGTCGCTGATATAAAAATCGGTGAGCAATTCAGCTACTTTGAGTAGCCTCCACAGGGTTGCCAAGTCAGTTTATCAGGCATTCTGAACCAGAGTTACGATGACAGTCGATGACTGGAAAGGCCAATGATCACGGCGCTAGTGATTCTTCTGACTTTGCAACTGACGGGAACAGTGTTGAGCAGAGTCACCGGATTGCCCGTCCCCGGCCCGGTTATTGGATTGGTAGCGTTGTTTATCTTACTCAGTGTTCGGAGCACCATACCGGCCAACCTGAGCCAGACGAGTCAGACACTGGTCGACAACCTAACTTTGTTTTTCGTTCCCGCCGGTGTCGGAATCGTGAATCATCTCAAGGTGCTGGAAAATAACGGTGGTGCAATTATCGTGACTTTGATAGCAAGTTCGGCGTTGACGATCACCGTCACCGGCATGACGTTCGCCGGTGTGTCCCGGCTAATGAATCGGTTATGATGCCGTGACACCCGCCATTACACATATTTGGCTCTATCTGGCGGATAAACCGCTAGTCTGGTTATTGTTGACGCTTGCCGTGTACGCCGGTGCACGCCGGATTTTCGTTGCAAGCCGCGGATTTCCTTTGCTGAATCCATTGCTGGTTAGCGTCGCCGTCATCGCAGGCGTGTTGTTGAGCACGGGCACGTCCTACGGCACCTATTTCCATGGCGCAAAATATGTGGCGTTCTGGCTCGGGCCAGCCACGATCGCTCTCGCCGTTCCGCTCGTCGGGCAACTGAACGTATTGCGAACTCGTCTGCTGCCAGTAACCGCCGCGCTCGTAGCCGGTTCGCTGACGGCGATCGGCTCGGCTTACACCATTGGCTGGGCACTGGGTCTCGGGCCCGAAGCCCTGGTTTCGATCCTCCCCAAGTCGATTACGACGCCCATCGCCATGGGGGTATCTAAGGAGATCGGGGGCAGCGCCTCGCTTACAGCCGTATTCGTGGTAATTACCGGCGTGCTCGGCGCGGTCATCGGGGCACCGATCCTGACTGCACTCGGCATTCGCGACTCGGCAGCGCGCGGGTTTGCTCTCGGCACGGCTGCGCACGGAATCGGCACTGCCCGCGCCTTTGAGGAACACGAAACCGCTGGAGCTTTCAGCGGACTGGCCATGGGCCTGAATGGCGTATTCACCGCCCTTGCGCTGCCGTTCATGATCTGGGTCGCGGGAGGTTGACTGGGCATATATACACAGCA
Organism: Salinisphaeraceae bacterium UBA4764; assembly: GCA_002403445.1. Lineage (GTDB taxonomy): Bacteria > Pseudomonadota > Gammaproteobacteria > Nevskiales > Salinisphaeraceae > Salifodinibacter. The sequence goes on from DHHU01000037.1 coordinate 55,117, forward strand.
AATAGTTTATCTCGATACAAATTGAGACACAGTCAACAGCTGCAAATTAGTGATTGGGTATTCCGACCAAGGCAAACTGTGAGCGAATGTTGGCTACTTGGGCCGGATTCATGTACTTGTTCTAAAAACCATGTTGGCCAAAAACGATTGAAAAGCTCCGGCTTCGGATAATTTCGGACAATGACAGAAAAAACGCCAAAAAAACCAACAGCAACCGCGCCTGTCGACCGGGTGGCCGCGGATACGCATTTGCGTGCCGTCGATCCGGTGCTTGCCAAAGTCATGGACCGTGCAGGCCCGTTTCGGCCCGAGCCGCGCGCCGAGCCAGACGTGTTCCACGCCCTCATGAGGGCCATTATCTATCAGCAGCTGTCCGGAAAAGCAGCCGGAACGATTTACCGGCGGGTTCTGGACGCTGTGGGCGGCGGCTCGGAGCCGGGGGCTGCACAAATTGCGGCGACGTCTGTCGAAACGCTGCGCGGTGCCGGCCTGTCGGCCAATAAGGAGCGTGCGCTGCGCGGTTTGGCCGATGCGACATTGGCGGGAGACGTACCGTCCGAAGCTGATATTGGCGAAATCAGCGACGAAGATCTTGTCAAAGCGTTCAGCGCGCTGCGGGGCATCGGCCGCTGGACAGTGGAGATGTTGCTGTTGTTCCATCTGGAGCGGCCTGATGTGCTGCCGATCCACGATTTGGGTGTGCGCAAGGGATTTGCGCGCACTTACGGTTGGGATGAGCTACCCAAGCCGTACGAACTTGCGTCCCGCTGTGAGCTGTGGCGCCCGTATCGTTCGGTAGCCAGCTGGTACATGTGGCGGGCAACCGAGCTGGACTTTAACTAGCCGCTCGTCACGACAATCCGGCCGAGGTGCTTACCCGAGGCCATCCTGGCTTGGGCTTCGTTGACTTCGTTGAACCCGAACACCTGATCGATCATAGGGATCAACTTACCCGATTCGAAAAGCGGCACGAGACGCTCGGCAAACCACTGCGCCACATTAATCTTGTGCTCGAGCGGCAGGCTGCGCATCGTCATACCTCGAAGTTTCAGGCGGCGGCGCAGAATCTTGCTGACGTCAAATTCGCTCGCTCCGCCACCGATCACGCCAACTTGGACTTGGGTACCTTCATTGACTAATGCGTCAAGGTTATCGTTGATAGCCGGACCACCCACAAAATCCATGACCATGTTGGCGCCTCCGATCTCGGCCTGCACATCAGCCGAAACTCCATCTATCCCATTATCGGTCAAGCACCACGACGCGGCACGGTCAAAACCGGCCTCTACAAAACGCCTATCCAAATCTTTGAGCCGCTGGTCATTGCGGCTGGTGGCAATCGCCCTGGCGCCCAAGGCCTGGATCAGTTGCAGACCCGCTTGACCGACACCGGATGTCGCACCGCGAACGAGTACCCACTGGCCTGGACAAAGTCCGCCTTCGAGAAACAAGGCACGGTAGGCCGTTGCAAACGCCTCGACAACTGCTGCGGCCTCACGCCAATCAAAACCCGCGGGGACAGGGATCGTCTCGCGTTCATGAACAACGACCTGACTGGCGTAAGCACCGCCGCCAATCAACCCCATGACCCGATCGCCGGGTTGTCGCTCAGTGACGTCGTGTCCCACCTCGACAATTTCGCCAGCGTATTCCAAGCCGGGACGCAACGGATCAAAACCTGGCGGCGGTGGATAACGGCCCTTACGCTGCAGCAGGTCGGCGCGATTGATACCGAAAGCGTGAACCGTGATCCGCACTGATTGCCGATC
>DHHU01000035.1 GCA_002403445.1 Salinisphaeraceae bacterium UBA4764
AGAGTTGCCGGTTAGGCTGGGTAAGGCGGAGGCAACGCCAGCCCGGTCGGCGCCCGCGGCACGACGGGCGAGTCGGCTCGTTAACTGGAGGCATCGGCCTGTCAGCGACGCAAAGTAACACGACGCGCCTCGATCCAAGCCAAGGCCAATTTGAAGCACAAAAATCCTGTGATAGATGAGAAAAGGCTGAAGGGGATTGAAATTCAAGAGTTTTGGGTATGGATGATGGATCGGGCGGTGGGGATCCTATGCAATTGGAATAGTAAAGCCACCTCGGATACCCAAGCCAAGCAGGTCAAGCTGGGGGCAACCTGACGATTCATGCACCATCCATGGCCGCTTCGTCCTATATATACCCCTGCGTGGAAGCCAGGCCAAAGAGCAGGGCGCCGGCCCACCGATCGACGCATTCCATTTGACATAAGCCCATTACCAGCACGTGAGCGGTCGGACTTTCGGGCTCGAATCGTAACCCCCGAATTGAGGAACCATGGCGGCGGCCGCCGCAGCTTATGTGCGCTACATACGCTGGTGCGAGCAGTATCGGCTTCGTCGGTCGCGAACGCCGTCCCTCCCGCACTTGCCATGCGGTTCAGGTGGCTAATCAGCCGTGGCCTCCATTGCCCGCATGGCCCAGACACGCTGGCGAGCAGTCGGCCAGCGTATGTTCGACCCACTGTGCCACTGCGCCGGTAAACTTTCTGCTGGCCGCACTCAGTGCATGCACACCGCCTAGAGCATTAGCCTGAGGCGCAGTCACCTCATACTTGAATGTCTTTTGTCCGAGTACGTTCCTCGTCTTGGCGTTTACCAGCGTGGCTCGTGCTGCCAGCACACCTTTGCTGTGATGACGACTCATAAAACGCTGCGTGAAATTGGACAGGGCCACGTGAAGGATCAAGCCTGGGGTAACGTCGCCGCCGGGCCCCGTCACTGCCTTGAAGGCATGCGTCTTGGCAAGCTTTTGCTGTAGTGCCTGCCCCAGCATGACCGGGGGTGGCTGCACCCAACGCGATTGTGTGTAGGCCGAAACACGGCTGCGCTGTTTATAGAGCAGCTGGTAATAAATGCCCGTCTTGTTCAACCAGATTGGCGCACTGAGTTTGGCTACACGCAACGCCACCGGATAATGATGGGATGGCGGGGTTTTGCTTTGACGAGTAGCGGTGTGCAGCAGCGTGTACTGTTTGGGGTAGGCTTTCTGATGGCTGCCGGTGATGGCGCAGCCTCCCAGCAACAGCGCCATGAGCAACGTTGAGAGTGCGCGCTTGATCATTGGGGTTGTCCCTTGTGGGCATTCTGGAATCCGGGCTCGCCGGGACCTGGCCGAGCCTTTGGTGGGCCGACTAGGACACTTTGCGGTTTCGCCTGTAGCTCCTTGGCCAGACGATCGAGGTGATCAGCGGCCCGGTTGATGCTGCGGGTGAGCCTATTCATGTGCGGCAGCGTCTGATCGTTGAGTCTGCGTGTCAGGAGATTTGCAGACTGGCTCAACGATTCCACCGAATGCTCCACCTTGTTGGCATGCTTGACCGGCCCTTTGGCCTGAGACGCCAATTTCTTGACCTGGGTCATCAAATGCTTGGCAGCGTGCAGGTTGCTCCGGGTTTCCTGAGCCAACTGTGGCATTTGCTTGAGCGCCGGCATCACCGACTTTTCGGCCTTCAAAAGCTTTCCGGTTGCTTGGTTCACCTGGGCGATAGTCCGGGACAGATGTCGACCGTTGTTTCGTTCCAATACCTGATGCAGGTTGTTCAGAATGCGATTCACCTTCTTCATGTCCTGCTCGCCTGATTTTTTCAATTGGGCCAGGAGACTCGGGTGCAACGGAATTTGTGTGGGATGATCCTTGGTGGTGTGGAGTGGCTTGGCCTTGGGATCGGGATTGCTGAGGTTGAGCGTTTTCATCCCGGTCAGACCGGCCGTGCTGAGCTTCGCATAGGTGGACGTTGTCATGGGGATCTTTTTGTAGACCCCGAAAATAATCTTTACTTTGTTCGGATTCTGAGGGTCAAATGCGACAGATCTGACTTTGCCGGCTCTCAAGCCTTTGAACTTTACAGCGGTTTGCTTGTGTAGTCCGCTAACAGGCTGACTAGTGACGATTTTGTAGACCTGACTGGCCTGCTTGTGATGCGACAGCCAAAAGAAGAACAGTGCCGCCCCGAGCGTTAACGCGACAAGGAAGCTGATTGCGACGATGACATGTGATTTGTTCTCCATAATCCGTTCTCAGTGCCCCGTCAGCCGGTGCAGCATCTTGTCGCCCCGGCGTGGTTGGAAAAATTGCTTGATGAAAGGATGGTCGTACGCGGCTACCTCCTCGAGTGTTCCTGTAGTCAAGATTCTGCCGTCTACCAATACCGCTATTCTGTCTGCCAGTGCTGCCAGTGTTTCCAGGTCATGCGTAATCATCAAAGCGCTCAGGCTTAACTCCTCGTGGAGCTCTCCGATCAGCGCATCGAAGTCCCCGGCGGATTTGGGATCCAGTCCTGCTGTAGGCTCGTCCAGAAGCAGAAGATCGGCTTCCAGCGCCAGCGCCCGTGCCAGGGCAGCCCGTTTCACCATACCGCCGGAAAGCTCCGCGGGGGTTTTCCAGGCGACCTCCGGATCGAGCCCCACCATCTCCAGTTTCACGCGGACCAGACCGCTTATCATCGACTCTTCTATGGAAGCCCCGTCCTTTCGGAGTTCGCGCATGGGAAAGGCGATGTTGTCGAAGATGTTGAGCGCGCTGAATAAGGCACCCTCCTGAAAGAGGACCCCCCAGCGGCGGCTGATGCGGCGTGCTTCATAGTCGCCCAAATGGTGAACAGGTTCGCCAAAAACGTGAACCGTACCTTCCGTGGGCTCTACTAGTTGGATGATTTGATGCAACAGCATGGTCTTGCCGCCGCCGCTTTCTCCGATGATGGCCAGAATTTCCCCTTCATGCACTTCGAGATCGATGCCGCGGTGGACCCAGGTATCTCCCAGCCGTTTTGTCAGTCCTTCCACGTCAACGACGGGAGCGTTTTGATCATTGCCTTGGGTACTCACCCGAGAATCCCCATCCAGGAGAGCAACGCACCGGAAGTCGCATCCATGATCAGAATCAACGTCAACCCGACAACGACGGCGTTGGTGGTTTGGGCACTGAGGCTGTCTGTGCTGGCGCGCGCGTTGAGACCAAAGTAGCTGGCAACGACTGAAATCGTAATACCAAAGACGGCCCCCTTACCCAGTCCGAGCCAGAAGTTGAACAGCGAGACGCTATTGGGAAAGCGCACCAAAAACAGGCCGTGCGGAATGCCCAGATACATCTGCGAGGTCATCATGCCGCCAAGTATTTCATTGAAATCGCACCAGACCACCAGCAAAGGCATGACGAGTGTCATGCTTACGACCTTGGGCAGTACAAGGCGCAGCGTAGGCGAGCCACCGAACGTGCGCAGCGCGTCCAGCTCCTCCGTCAGATGCATGCCGGCTATTCCGGCCGTCATAGAGGATCCGGCACGTCCCGCCTGGATCAGGGCAGCTATCACGGGGCCAAGCTCTCGCAGGATCGCAAGGCCAAGCAGGCCGATTATTTTTCCATTGGCGCCGAATTGTTTCAGTGTCATGCCCAGCTGGAGGGTCATGACCACACCAATCACGAAACCGGTTACCCCGACCAGAACCAGCGAGGAAACCCCGTTTCGGTAAATGCTGGCCGAGATCTCTCGCCAAGGCGTAACCCGAGGATTGAGAAAACAGTACACGATGTCCAAGAAGACCAGGCCGAGAAGCTTGAACAGGCCGATCGTGGTGTTGAAGAAGGCTGTCAGTCCGCCACCGAGTGATTGAAGAAATACCCACACAAGGTTGCGGTTGGGTTCGGGCGGGGTTTCCGGCAGCGCATCAAAGCGTTCGAACCATCGGCGATATTCAGTCCGGCATTCCAGTTCTCGTGGCAGCTGATGCTCCCAGAGTCGCCAGAGGAATAGCGCACCAGCGCTGTCCAGCTTATCTATGCCGTTCAGATCCCAACCTAATGAATGCGGGCTTTCCAGATGCCTGAATTCCCGGGCCAGACGCTGCTTGTCCCGGGTGTATATGAAGAGCGCCCACGCCCCGGCGAGTTTGATCCAGCGGTTGTTGCCTTCGCCCTCAATCGACCAGGTTGGGTGCTCGGAATGCATGATGAGCCATGATCAAAAAGCAAAATCGTATTGTCTACGTGTCACCATCAATTTAAAAGTGACCTTTTGCGCCTGAAACGTCGGAACAAATTGACCCCTTAAGTTCGTTTAGGCAGAGCCGATGCCACTGAAGTTGGTTGCTGGCTTTACGTTTGTTTCTGAGGCGATAGCGCTCGCCGCTCGTTTGCCCGATGTAGGCGGGATCCAGCAGGCGATCGAGCATGGCTGAGGTTCGCGTTGAGTCGTCGGCAAACGCGCCAACCCACTGAATAAGGGCCAGATTCGACGTCAGGATCATGCTGGCCTGTTCAAAGCGTTAGGCGACGACGTTGAAAAACAGATGTGCCTCTTCCCGGCCGAACGGCAGATTGCCGATCCCATCGATCACGAGCAGTTTCGGACCCATCACGACGCGGTTGAAGTCCTGCTTGAGCCGCGCTTGGCGCTGAGCGGCGCGCAGTTGCTACATCAAATCGGTAGCCGTCACAAAGCGTGTCATGCTCCCGTTCATCAGTGCTCGCTCGGGCAGAGTTCTGCCCAGATGACTCTTACCCACACCGCTGGACCGAGCAGCACGATGTTTTCGGCACGCTCGATGAACATCTGGGCCGCCATGTCATGAATTTCCGCTGGGACGCACCGGATGCAAAGCCAAAGTCGTACTGCTTAAGCGGCTTGACTGGTGGCAGGGTCGCCCTCTGCAACAGGGCCGGGCGACTGCGTTCCGCTCGGGGCTCGCGCTCAGTGATCAGAAGCTGCTTGAGGAACTCGGCGACGCTGGCTTCCTGGGTGCTACCTGCTGGGCGAGTGCCGCTATTCGCCATCGAAGGATCCAGTTTGAGGCCTGGGTACTGTGCACGGATCCGATCCTGCATAAGATCCATGTCTGAATCTTCTGCAGGGCTTGCTAGACCGATAGTGGATGCTGCGAGCTCTCATGCGGGTTGCCATGGCCGCCTCGACCGGTCGCGGCAACAGCGCGTGCTGCTCCTCGGTCAGGCGTACGGCGGGCTGGTCGCCAGCGCGGCCATTAATGCGCGGACGCGCCACAGCCGGACACCAACGCCCGAGGTGCGCATTAGAAGATAGCCTGACAAGACCATTCATTGCCTGAGTCAGCCACGCGCAACTGACAATCAGCACACTCGAAAAACTGCCAACTGTGTGGGGGGGGTACACCCCGAGAAACCGTCCTCGAACGCAATGGCACAGGGGGCTTTAAAACCGGTTGTATTCGAGTAGGCCTGCCTGTCGGTGCAGTTAGAACACCTCGGCCCCAGTCAGTGTCGAATCGGCCATAGCTCGAATCCGCCAAACAGGCACGAGCCATTGCGCCCAAAGCGACGGCATCCCGTATGGAGTCAAACCCAATCACGTTCATGGCCGTCGGGCACGGGTTGGTATGTTTTGCGAGATGAGTGATCAAACTCGCGGACAGCACGTGTACAGCGTGCCTTGACGTGGATCAAGGCGGGGCATGGCGAAAAAGCGCGAAAGTAATGTCATGAAAGTTAATGCGCGCGGCTTAGGTTACCCGCCAGTTCTGGCACTGGGCTTTCGCCCATTTTTTTTGCTGGCCGGCCTGTTCGCTGTCGTTGCCATGTTGTTGTGGGGATCTCATCTCGCGGGGTATGGACCGGCGCTTGGCGCCCGCTGGCATGGCCATGAAATGCTTTTCGGCTACATGGGCGCGGTTATTGCCGGTTTCACTCTGACTGCGGCATCGAACTGGACCGGGCGTCCGACATTGGTGGGCGGGCCCCTCGCCGCACTTGTCCTGGTATGGGGGGCCGCCCGCATCGTGGTGGCGCTTCCTGCCGTGCCGGCTGGACTGAAAGCCGCCTTTTGTGCCGGTTTCTTTGTTTTTCTTGCCATTGGGGTCGGCCGTCCGATCGTGGCCGCACGCAGTCGCCGCAATTACGGTGTCATAGCGGTGATCAGTGTTTTAGCGGGGCTTGAATTACTGTATTGGCTTGAGCCCGGGATGCGCACGCATGTCCTGCATGCGACTTTATTGTTCATGTTGGTACTCGTTGCCATTATCGGCGGGCGTGTGATTCCGATTTTTACCCGCAATACAAGTGAACAAGTCCGCGTGCGCTCGGCCGGTCTGTGGCGCGATCAAGTCAGCATAGCGGCTCTTGTTGTGTTGGCACTACTCGTACTGATTCCGAGCACGCCACGCGCGTTAATAGGTGCTGTAGCGGTGTTTGCTGCGATCGTGCATGGACTGCGAATGCTTGGCTGGGGGGGAAGCCANNGCGGGCCTTGCCCTATCGGCAGCTCAGAACCTCGGGGCGCCCATTCCGTTCTGGGTGCCGCCGCATGTTTTGGCTATCGGGGCTCTGAGCCTGATGACCCTGGGCATGATGACGCGGGTTTCGCTCGGTCATACAGGACGATCTATTGTGGCGAACAAGGCAACGGCCCTAACCTATGGGCTGCTCATTGGGGCCGTTATCGCGCGCAGCGCCGGTCCGTTTCTTGGGAACCCAGGCTGGCAAATCGCCCTGCTGGTGGCCGTTGCCCTGTGGGGACTGGCGTTTATGCTTTTCATTGCGAACTATGCTGCGATTCTTGTTTTACCGCGCGTCGATGGCAAATCGGGATGAATTGGCAACAACCCGCCATGCGAGCATCTGAGCGTTATTAGATGACCGGTCCCGCTACATGGTGATTCGGATAGGGCCCAAATTCATCAGGTTGCTGACGCCAGAGTGGGCAAGTTTTGTCGAACGGCATTGGTGTGAGGCCGTTTAACGTTTTCAGGCCGCGG
>DHHU01000039.1:0-24929 GCA_002403445.1 Salinisphaeraceae bacterium UBA4764
CGGCCACCAGCGATGAGAGCCATCACCGCCATGCGTATGGCGATGCCGTTTTTGACTTGTTCCAGGATTAGCGAATTGGGGCCATAAGCGATTTCGGTATCGATTTCGACATCTCGATTGATAGGGCCGGGGTGCATGATCTTGACGCCGGGTTTGGCATTGGCCAAGTTTTTCGAGGTCAGACCATAATGGTGACGGTAGTCGGCGACGTCCTTGATCGCTGTCAGGTTGGCCGTGCCGTCGATGCGTTCACGCTGGATGCGCAGTGCCATGATGATGTCAGCACCAGCTATCCCGTTTGCTAAATCGATGTGGGACGTTACGCCCAGTTCGTCGGCATCGAGAGGCAAAAACCCAGCCGGGCCCACGGCATGTATATCCCGGGTTCCGAGCGCCTGCAGTGCAGCGATTGTGGAGCGAGCGACACGTGAATGCTGTACATCGCCAACCAGTGCGACTTTTAGACCTGCGAAGCCCGGTCGGTGTTGGCGAATCGTGTAGACATCCAGAAGCGCTTGCGTCGGATGCGCATTGGTACCATCCCCGGCATTGATGACGGCCACGCCCTCGTTGACTTGGCGTGCGAATAACCCGGGTGCTCCGTTTTTCGGGTGGCGCACGCAAAAAATCGTCGCGCCCATTGCTTGCAGAGTGTAGAGCGTGTCGAGATCGTCTTCTCCCTTGGCGCGCGACGAGGTGCCAACATCGAAGTTGACCACGTCGGCGGATAGCCGTTGCGCGGCTAGTTCGAATGTGGTTCGGGTACGGGTGGAGTTTTCAAAGAATAGGTTGCATACGGTATGGCCACGGAGCAGCGGCACTTTTTTGGCCGAAGCGCCGGTAGCGGTATTGAAACCCTCGGCGGTATCGAGAATGCGCGTGATTTGAGACAGGGCCAGCCCCCGAATTCCAATTAGATGTCGGAGATGGCCGTTGTCATCGCACTGTGCGAGGGGGTGGGCGTTTTGGGCGGATGGCGAGGTCATTGGAAGACAAAGGCCAGCGGGGCGGGGCCGGTCAGCTTGAGGTTTTGTCCAGCGCCGAGTGCCAGGCGCTGTCCGATTACATCGGCGGCGAAAGGGAGCTCATGGGCACATCGGTCGACCAGTACTGCGAGCCGCACGGCCGCCGGTCGGCCATAATCGAAAATCTCGTTCAGCGCCGCGCGAACGGTTCGACCAGTGTAGAAGACATCGTCGACCAGGATTACGGTCTTGTTGGTAATCTCACCTGGTAGAGACGAAGGGCCTACCCGCGGATGAACGCCCAGTGTGGAAAAATCATCGCGATAAAAGCTGATGTTCAAGCGACCCAGCGGCAGGGCCGGATTGATCCGCGAATGCAATCGCTCGGCTACCCAAGCGCCGCCGGTTTCGATGCCGACGATGCAAGTGTCGGCGGGCGTGCCGATCAGTGGGCGGACCTCTTCGGCGACGTGCGCGATGAGTTCATCGGCCTTGGGCGGTTGATTCAAGGCGTGGCAGCCAAAGCATGATGCGTCATTAACCAAGCCTCGACAATCACGCCAGCAGCTGCGGCGTCGCGATCTGCCTTGACGATTTGTCTGCCGCGACTTCCCGATGCGCGGGCATTACGAAGTCGGTCGATGGCTTCGGTGGTTGTGTAACGCTCGTCCACGCCGTCCACGGGCAATCCGAACCGCGCTTCCAGTTGTCGCATGAAGCGTCGGGCTCGGCGGGTCATCGGTTGCTCGCTGCCCGGATTGTCAATCCGATCATTTAATGGCAGGCCGACCACAAGTTGTTCCGGACGCCAGTCGGCGATCAGCTGGTCGATAACCCGCCATTCGGGCGGGTCGCCGCCGCCCACGGCGGTCAGCGGACGGGCGGTGCCGGAAATCCAGTTGCCGACGCCCACACCGATGATCTGAGATCCGAAATCAAAGCCGAGGATGAGGGCGCTAGGCACGACCGGCACTGCCCAGCAACGTACGCGGATCGAGTCCGATCTGGCGAGCAGCTGCATTCCAGCGTGCCTTTGGATCTGCGTCGAAGATGATGTCCTCGCTGGCCGGGGTAGACAGCCAACTGTTGGCTGCCATTTCTTCCTCTAGCTGGCCAGGCCCCCAGCCTGCGTAACCGAAAGTCATGAGATAACGGCTGGGCCCGAAGCCGTTGCCGATTGCTTGCAGGATGTCGCGTGAGGTAGTCAACGCAATGGCGTCGTTGATTTCAAGCGACGCCGCCCAAAGACCCTCATTGGCGTGCAGCACGAACCCGCGCGCCGGTTGCACCGGGCCGCCCCAGTATACTGGGGTATCACCGTTCAAATGCGCGCTTAGTTCGAGTTGGTCCAGCACATCGGCAATAGTTAAATCTCCAGGCTGGTTAATGACCAGGCCCATAGCCCCGTCTTCGCCGTGGTCAGTGATATAGATTACGCTTTCGGCGAATGCGCCGGTGACTGTACCGGGCATGGCCAATAGAAATTGATTATTGAATACTCCTTGTCCCATACCATTATTATCCGATGCGTGCCGCCAGTGAGCAATCCCTCAGCCAATCGCGCACTCGATGGCGTCGAATAACTGCGCGGCGATGTTAATTCCACGCTGGCCCTCGATTTCCCGGATACATGTGGGGCTGGTAACGTTAATTTCGGTGAGTTTATCGCCGATTACGTCGAGGCCCGCGAACAGGATGCCGCGTTCGGCAAGAAACGGGCCGACGGTCTCGGCGATTTGCCGGTCGGCGACGGTCAAATCACGCACCACGCCGCGCCCGCCGGCCGCCAGGTTACCTCGGAGTTCGCCTGCGGCCGGGATGCGCGCTAGAGTACATTCGGCCGGTTGTCCGTTTATCACGATCACGCGTTTGTCGCCGTCGCTGATATTGGGGTCGAATGTTTGGGCCATCGCAAAGCGCTGGCCGCGCTCGGTCAGCACCTCGATGACGACGCTCAGGTTGGGGTCGCCTGCGTGCACTCGAAAGATGCGTGAACCGCCCATGCCGTCGAGCGGCTTCATAATCACGTCTTCTTGTTCAGCTACGAATGTCTTGAACTGTGCTGCCGAGCGGCTGACCAGTGTGGGGGTGCAAAGCGCCGGGAAACGAGCAATGGCCATCTTTTCGTTAACGTCGCGCAGCGCGGCTGGCCGGTTCACAATCAGTGCGCCTTCGGCTTCCGCACGTTCCAGGACGTAAGTGGCGTAGATGTATTCCATGTCGAACGGTGGATCCTTGCGCATCAGAATCACGTCCAGTTCGGCCAGATCGAGCGTTTGTGTTTCCCCACGCCAGGCAAACCAGTCGTGGTTGTCGTCAGCAACTGATATGCGGCGAGCTCTCGCACGAGGGTGTCCCTGGAGTACAAACAGGTCGTCCAGCGTCATGTAGACAATCGTGTAGTTTCGGCGCTGGGCTTCCAGCAACAAAGCCAGTGTGGTGTCCTTGTATGGCGTAATCGACTCGATCGGATCCATGATCACGCCCAGTTGTCTTGTCATGCCCGAGCTCCCTTGGCGCAGGTATCAGTTTTTTTATCGCATGGATGAGTCAAATCGCCCGCAACTGCCTGTAGCGAGGCGATGGCCGCGGGGCCAGCAGTTTCAGCCCGCAGCACGCGCGGGCCGAGGGTGGCCGTGTGCCAGCCGTTGTCGCGTCCCAGTTTGATTTCAGTGTCAGAAAGCCCCGACTCAGGTCCGATCAATAAACTAAACGCTGTATAAGGGGGGAGCGTAGCGAGTGCCGAGTCGCCCTGCAGTGCGAGAATCACGCCGGTTGTATCTTGGGCGCGCGCAGCCAACGCGGCGCGTAACGTTCCGGGGGCCGCAACGGGCGGACAAACCAGTCGGCCGGACTGTTCAGCGGCGGCTTCGACCACGGCCTGCCAATGGGCGTGTTTCTTGTTTAGCCGCTCGCGGCTCAATTTTAGCTTGCCGTTATCGGCAGTCACGGGCTGAATGCTTGCCACGCCCAGTTCGATGGCTTTGGCCAGAGCATAGTCCATACGGTCGCCGCCTAGAATCGATTGCACCAGATTGATTCCCAAACCCGACTCACGGACCGGGTTGGACTGGGCGCTGATTATCAGGTCAAGCGTCTTACGCGTCACATCAGCAACCCGGGCGTGGTATTCGAATCCAGTGTCGTTGAAAAGTGCCACCTCATCGCCTTGCGAGATCCGCAACACCGTGGCCAAGTGATGTCTTTTGACATCCGGCACCGTGATTGTGTGCCCGACAGTCAGCGGCTGTGGTAGATAAATTCTCGGAACGTGGCCGGCCATCAGTTCGGAATCGTGGATATCGATTTGATCAACACAGTTGAATTGCGTTGCTCGTTGTACAACGACTGACGCCGAACAGGTAAATCTTTGCGCGTGGCTTTTGCGAATCCGTGTTCGATAAACCAATGCGGCGTTCGGGTGGTCAGGGCAAAAAGCCTCGTCAAACCGGCAGCCGCAGCTTCGCGTTCGGCGCCGTCGAGCAGCTCGGCCGCGCGGGACTGGCCGCGGTAGTCCGGATGTACGGCCACGCAGGCCAGTTCGGCCGCACCAGCGTCGGGATAGGGCACCAGCGCCGCACAAGCGATAATCAGCCCGTCGCGAACCATGACACGGTAGTAGTCGATATCCAGTTCAATTGTTTCGCGCGACCGCTCGACCAGCACGCCAGCTTCCGCAAGCGGTTCAATGAGCGCCAGAATGCCGGTCAGATCGTCCGCGGTGGCTTTGCGCAGGGTATCGTAACCGCCGGCAGAGACCATCGTGCCCGCACCGTCGCGCGAATAGATTTCTCGTAGCACGGCGTCTGGCTCGGCAAAACTAACCACGTGTGTGCGGGTCACACCCCCGCGGCAGGCGCGGGCAGCGTGCCCGAGCAGTGATCGGTCACTGCTTTCAGGCAGTGCGTTTACACCACTTGCATATCGCTGGGCTTGCGGTTCGGCAAGTTGTCGCCCGACTGCTGGGACGCGCGTGGCCAGCCCCAATCCGCCGTGCAGCAGAATCAGTTTATCGGCTTGGAGTTCGATTGCGGCGAACGTGGCCAGATCTTCGGTAAAGATATTGAAGATTTCGCCCGAGGGCGAATAACCGATTGCCGACATCAATAGAATCTGCCCGCGGTCCAGCGCGGCGTGGATGCTGGCGGTGTCAACGCGTCGCACTTCGCCGGTGTGTTCGAAATCTACACCGTCGACAACGCCGAGCGGCTTGGCCACAGTGAAGTTGCCAGATGCCGTTGCGGCAGCCGCGCCGCCGAGCGTTCGCTGCGCCAGACTGGTTGAAATGATGGCCTCAATATCGATGATGTGCGCACCCACGGCTTTTTTAACTTCGGCGAGTGCGTGACTGCTTGTGACCCGAATGCCGTCCACGAGTCTTGTCTCGACGCCGGCGTTATTCAGGGCGACATTGATTTGTGGTCGAGCGCCGAGTACCACGACCAGCCGCATGCCGAGGCTCGTCAACAGCGCTAGGTCTTCGATAAGTGTTGAAAATCCTGGCTCGTACGCGGCTTCGCCCGGCAAGTGGACGACTGCCGTACGCCCCCGGTGGGCTCGGATATAAGGCGCACTCGCACGCAGCGCCACTGCCGACGCAATGTTGTCTTGCGGCCCGCGTGTGTTGGGTTTGGGATGCTGATCAGCCGAGGTCATTCCTACATTATGCGCGACGCGTCGAGTCGGGCACCAACCGGGTGCTCATCCCCACTCAATATAGAGCTAGGCAATACAGAAACGCTCGATCAGCCTGCGCAGTAATTTCTGCATGGGTGCGACCTGGGCCAGTTCGAGATATTCGTCGGGCTGGTGGGCTTGGTTGATGCTACCGGGGCCCAGGATTACGGTTTCCATTCCGGCGGCGTTATAGAACGCGCCTTCGGTGCCGAAGTCCACGGCCTCGGCCGGGCCGCCACACAGGTGCTCGCACGCTGTAACAAGTGCCGAATCAGCGCGGGTATCGAAGGCCGGGGTACCCTCAAAAAGCGGAGTGAAGCGCACGCCGCAGTCGGTTGAGGCAACGGCATTTTCCACGCGCTCATGCAGCCCTCGCCGGTGCCGGGCAATGTCGTCGCCCGGCAGAAAGCGTAAGTCGATGTCGAGTCGACAGCGCGCCGGAATCCGGTTGACGCTGTCCCCGCCATGGATGGCGCCGAGGTTCAATGAGGCATGAGCGACGGGGAACTCCGGCGCCGGTGTGGCCGCGAGCTCGGTGCGCAGCTCTGCTATCGCGTCCATCACTTTGCGCATGGCGTCGATGGCATTGGCGCCGAGTGCCGGATTGCTTGAGTGACCGGACCGGCCGATGGTCTCGATCCGTTCCATGAATATACCTTTGTGACGTCGGATCGGCGTCAGGCACGTGGGTTCGCCAACTACCACATAATGCGCCAGCGGCTGGCCGGAAGCTGTCAAAGCCTGAGCGCCATCCATACCTGATTCTTCGTCGGCGGTAAAGACAAGCGTGAGCGGGCAGTCGAGTCGACTATCTATGTATTCGCTGGCCACGCCGGCCGCGATGGCGAGAAACCCTTTCATGTCGCAGCTGCCCAGCCCGTATAATCGCTCATTGGCCTGGGTGAGAATGAACGGATCGGACGACCAGCTTTCGGGATCGAATGGCACTGTGTCGAGATGGCCTGCGAGTGCCAGCCCGGCCGGCGAGTCGCCCCTGTGGCTGCGTGCAATCAGATTTACCTTGTCATCACGGCCTGGCAGCGGCTGCAATTCACAGTAGAAGCCCGCGTTCTGTAGACGGTTGGCAAGGTCTTGGGCGGCCGGTCGGGTGCCGGTGTCCCAAGCCGGGTCGCCACTGCTGATGGTGTTGTGGCTGATCAACTCGGCGAGCGTTTCACGCCAATCGATTTCGGGCATAACCAGATTCTCGGTCCAAGGCATATCCAGCGTATAATTTAGCAATACTTGGATCTGGCCTCAGGCCTGTCATCCATAGGGATCTTTTGGCCCAAGGTGTAAGCTGCCGCATATGGAGATATTCATTCGGTTGCTTGCCCCTCAGAAACACAAACGACTTTAGTGCTGCCTCTGGACCAGCGCCGCTATGGACCAACAACAACTTTTCGACGCTATTGAACGCGGCTTGCGCCAAGCGGAATCGGTGCAGTCGCCGTCCGAAGCGCATGGCACGCTCACTGGTCTGCTGTGTATCGACAACGACACTACCGGGGGCAACGCAGTTGAGGACGTCGACTCGAAAATGCTCGATCAGGCGATGGATGCGCTGCGTGAAATGACGTTGAACGGCTTGTATGACCCGGAGTGCGGTTTCACNNGGTTTTCTTTATGGTCTATCGGTCGGCGGTACGTTCAATCCCGATAATCTTAGCCAACAATCACGTGAATTGGTCGAAGATTTGACTGAATTGTCGCGCGCTGATTTGACCAGCGAGGACGATGAGACGGGCACGGCCGAAGCGGACTACATGGAACTGGTCGAGTATGTCCGCGTCGCGGCCCAGACTCTTTTTCTGGAATTCCGGCCCAAGCGTGAAGGTGAACATACGCGCCGCAAGCTCCACTGAGTAAATCAAGGCCTTTCCGCCTGATTATAGTCGCACCGGACCGGTGCGCAATTACGCCACGCAACAGCCACAGCTGAGGTTTTGTGAGTTATCGAATCAAGTCAGCCCCTAACGCCCACGCCTGGACGAATGAATACGAACAGCGCCGTGCGGTGATCGCTGACCATCTGGGGTCGCATGGTGTCGCCTTGATCGCCGCCGCCCCCGAGAAAACACGCAACAATGATGTCGACTACCCGTACCGCGCCTCCAGTGATTTTCGGTATCTGACCGGTTTTACCGAACCCAAGGCTGTTGCCGTCATTGCACCGGGTCACCCTGACGGCGATTTTCAGATATTCTGCCGACCTCGCCATCCCGATCAGGAAACCTGGGTCGGCCGCCGGCTGGGCATTGATGGCGCCCGGCAAGTGCTCTGTGCCGACGGTGCGTTCGATATTGCCGAGTTTCGCAGCCGGTTGCCGGCGTTGCTGGACGGTCGACAAGCCGTGCATTTGTGTCTTGGCGACGAGCCAACGTTTGATCGGCGGGTACTCGGCACGCTCGCCGACATGCGCACTCAGGGCCGGTCGCGCGTGCCCCCCAGCCGCATCGAGCGTTTGGACGTCCCGCTTCACGTGATGCGTCGCAGCAAGTCCCCGCTCGAGATCGAGTGCATGCGGCACGCGACTGCTATTAGTGCCCGGGCGCACATTGCTGCCATGCAAAGCGTGCGGCCGGGCATGGCTGAATATGAGCTTGCCGCCACGATTCATCACTGTTTCGAGGCGGCGGGTTCGCATTGGGCCTACCCGACGATAGTCGGTGCCGGCGATAACGCCTGTATCCTGCATTACACCGAAAATGCAGCAGTGATAGAAGACGGCGACTTGGTCTTGGTTGACGCCGGTTCAGAATACGGGGGTTACGCCAGCGATATCACGCGGACTTTTCCGGCCAACGGGCGCTTTGGCGATGCTCAGCGTCGCCTGTACGACGTTGTGTTGGCTGCGAATCAAGCGGGAATAGAAGCCGCTCGGCCTGGTCAGCTGGCCAACGCGCCGCATTTGGCGGCCCTTGAAGTCATTGTCGATGGCTTGCTCGAACTCGGACTGCTGGTCGGCGAGCGCCAAGAGATCATAGCCAACGGAAGTTATCGCCCGTTTTTTATGCACGGCACCAGTCATTGGCTTGGCATGGACGTCCACGACACCGGCGATTATAAGGAAGCCGGCGACTGGGTCACACTGGCTCCGGGCATGACGTTTACCGTCGAACCCGGACTTTATGTGCCTCCCGAAACCCGGGAGGTGCCCGCTGCGTATGTGGGCCATGGCATTCGCATAGAAGACGACGTTTTGATCACAAACACCGGTTGTGAGATCTTGACCAAAGATGTGCCCAAAACGGCCGAAGGCGTGGAACAATTGATGAACCAATCATGATTCGGATGATCCTGGGCAGCCGTACCTGATGAGCTTGGATACCGACATTGCCGTCGTGGGCGGCGGTCTGGCCGGCGCAAGCCTTGCGCTCGCTGTGGCCGAGGTGGGGTTGTCCGTGACCTTGATCGAAGCTAAACCGTTTGCCGTGCCGGATGATCCGGCGGTGCGTGAGCGCACCACGGCGCTTTCTTTTGGAACGCGAGTGTTGTTCGAGCGGCTCGGGTTATGGTCGGCCATTGGCGATAGTGCAGCCCCGATCGAGCGTCTGCACGTCAGCCAGAAAGCCTCATTGGGCCGGGTGACCGTTGATGCCGGGGAATACGACCTCCCCGCACTCGGTTACGTGGCCTCGAATACGGCAATGCTCGAGGCAATGCTGAGGCGCATCGAAGCCGAGCCGTCTATTGCGGTGATGGCACCCGCTTCTTTCGAATCACTCGAAACAACTGAACAAGGCGTCGATCTAACGTTGCGAGAGGGCGAGGAGGCCAACAGCCGCGAAACGCGGACATTAACCGCCGGTCTAATTGTCGGCGCGGACGGTGCTGGCTCGGCCGTCCGGCAGGCGCTCGGCATAGGCGCCAAACGTGACGACTATAAGCAGCGCGCCTTGATCAGTACTGTCACCCCCGAATGTCCCCACGGCGGTACTGCGTTTGAACGTTTTACGCCCGACGGACCGATCGCCGTTTTGCCTCGCTCCGAGTCGACGTGCGCGCTGGTCTGGACTTTGCCACCGGAGCGCGCGCATAAAATGGAAACCGCCGAGTCGGTCGAATTCGAAGCCGCGCTGGCCGAACAATTTGGTACCCGCTTGGGCAAGTTGCGTCTGACTGGCCCGCGCGGCAGTTATCCACTTGCGCGGACGCTTTGTGACACCACCGTAGCCAGGCGCGGCGTTCTGATCGGAAACGCCGGCCATTCTCTGCACCCTGCGGCGGCGCAAGGATTCAATCTAGCGGTTCGCGATGCGTTGACGCTTGCCGCCACGCTTGCTGAGCACAAGCATTTGTACAGCAACGAATTCGATCCGGGCGACCCTGACATGCTGGGTGCTTGGGCCGAGGCACGCCAGCCCGATCAACAGCGAATCGCCAATTTCACGGATTTGATCGTGCGAACTTTTTCAAACCGTCTTCCAGGGTTGTCAGCGATACGCGCCGCGGCCCTGATCGGGCTGTCGCTGAGCCCGACCACCCGCCATGACATTGCCCGCCGCAGCATGGGGCTGGCGCTGGCCCCCGCTCTCGACGATATGCTGCAAACGGAGAGCCGCTGTGTCTGACAACGATTTCGATGTGGTGATTGTAGGCGGCGGTGCCGTGGGTGCGGTTCTGGCCGTTGCGCTCGAACAGGCAGGTTTTTCCAGCGCTCTGATCGAAGCCAAAAGGCCGAAATCATTCGATAAAACCGCCGATTTCGATCTGCGCCAATCGGCTGTGGCACCAGGGCCGCGTTATCTTCTTGATCGCCTGGGGATCTGGCCGAGGCTGGATAAATCCCGCATATGTGGTTTTGGTGGCATGAAAGTTTGGGACGCGGCCGGTGGCGACACCCTTTATTTGGAACACACCGCCGTCGGTCTGCCGGAACTTGGTCACATCGTAGAAAATAGCTTGTTAGTGGACTGCGCGTGGCAGAAACTTGTCAGCACTCGGATCGTAAGCCCAGCGAGCTTGGCAGATCTGAGAACTGATGCCTTTAGGGCACATCTGGCGCTGGATAACGGTGAACGTTTGTCAGCCTCTCTAGTGGTTGGCGCCGAGGGGGCGAATTCACCGGTACGCCATGCTGCCGGTATCAACACGACCGGTTGGCACTACGGTCAGCGCTGCACGGTGGGCGCGATCAAGCCACAAAAACATCATCGCCATATCGCTTGGCAACGATTCACTGAAACCGGGCCGGTTGCATTTCTACCCCTGTCCGACGGCCGCTGTTCGATGGCCTGGCATGCAGACGATACATTGGCCGCAGAGCTTAACGAGTTGGACGATCTAGCGTTTGCTGAGCGGTTGACCGAAGCCAGCGATGGGGTGTTAGGCCGTATCGAACGCATCGACTCGCGCGCGGCGTTCGACCTTAAACTCCTGCACGCCCACCGCTATGTGGCCTCTCGTGTGGCACTGGTCGGTGACGCCGCACATGTCGTGCACCCGATGGCAGGGCAGGGCGTTAATCTCGGTTTGCTTGATGTGGCCGAGCTGGTTTCGGCGCTCGAGCGCGGGCGGGCAGCGGGCCATGAACCCGGCAATCAGCGCTACCTGATGCGTTATCAGCGCGCGCGCATGGCTGATAATCTCGCCATGCTGGCGGCCACCGATGGCCTCAAGCGACTGTTCGGCAGCCATTCCGCATTACCACGCCGGGCACGCAAGCTGGGGACAACGGTTGTGGCGCGTTTCCCCCCGCTGCGTCAATTGATGATCCACCAGGCCACCGGTGCTACAGCAACCGATGCGCCATTGACGCGTCCCACCCGTTGAATTGCCTCTTCATTCGCGTATGATGATAAGCAGATAAATGCCAAAACCTAGGCAAATGCGGTCATCGAGATCGCAGTGTCGAATCTTGTGACATATGCTTCAACAAACGCCGCTCTACGACGAACACCTCAGCCTTGGCGCCAAGCTAGTGGACTTTGCCGGCTGGGAAATGCCAATTAACTATGGCTCGCAGATCGCCGAGCACAACGCGGTCCGCGAGCACGCGGGCGTGTTCGATGTGTCGCACATGACCGTCGTGGACATACGCGGCGAAGGCTCGCGTGATTTTCTCCGACATGTTCTGGCCAATGACATTGCTAAGGCCGACGCCGACGGCAAGGCGATTTATACCTGTATGTTGAACACACATGGTGGTGTGGTTGACGACTTGATCGTATTCCACGTGACTGGCAACTGGTATCGCCTGGTAGTCAATGCGGCGACTACGGAAAAGGATATGGCTTGGCTGCAAAGTCAGGTACGCGATTTCGATGCCAGCGTAACGCGACGCGATGATTTGGTGATAATTGCCGCCCAAGGGCCTGCAGCGCGTGAACTGGTTCAACAGAACCTGGGGTCCGAGTTTGGCGAACGCGCAATGAAGCTAAAGCCGTTCGAGGTTGCTGTTGACGGCGACTGGACGGTCGGTCGCACCGGTTATACCGGCGAGGACGGATTCGAAATCGCATTGCCTGACCATGCAGCAGTCGAGTTCTGGCGTCAGCTCGTAAATAGCGGCGCCACCCCCGTCGGCCTGGGTGCGCGTGACACCCTGCGCCTGGAAGGTGGCCTCAATCTTTACGGCCAGGATATGGATGAAGACCATTCGCCATTGATTTCGGGACTGGGCTGGACGGTGGCTTTCGAGCCGGAAGATCGAGATTTTGTTGGCCGCGAGGCGCTGTTGCTTGAACGTGCTCAAGGTGTCGAATCCAAGATTGTCGGTGTGTTGCTGGAAGGGCGCGGCGTATTGCGAACCGGAGCCGCAGTTCGCGCCGTGGCCGATGACCAAGTGACCGACCCCGATGCCGACGACGTACCCGGTCGAATAACCAGTGGCAGCTACGCCCCGACACTAGGCCGTTCTATCGGGTTCGCTCGTATACCGGCCAACTGGGATGCTGGATGGGTTGATATAGGGGTCCGCGGCAAATGGCAATCCGCACGGGTGGTCAAAACACCGTTCGTTCGCAAAGGCAAAATCAGGGTCGATATAGATTCAAAGTCCGGCTGATAAAACGCGCAATATAATGGAGACAAGCAACCATGAGTGAACGCCCGGAAGACTATCGCTACACCAAGACGCACGAGTGGGTCGCCCCGGCCGAGAATGGCACGGTTAAAATCGGCATCACCGATCACGCGCAATCGTCGCTGGGTGATCTAGTGTTCGTCGAACTGCCGGAAGTCGGTGCGAGTTTCAACGCTGGAGACCAGATTGCGGTGGTGGAATCGGTCAAAGCCGCATCGGATATTTACTCCCCCGTGGCTGGTGAAGTCGCCCGGGTGAACGATGCACTCGAAGACGCACCGGAGCAAGTTAACGAAGATCCGTTTGGCGAAGGTTGGCTTTTCGAGCTCAAGTTGGAATCGGCCGATGCCGCCGACTCTCTGCTTGGCGCCGATGAGTATAAGCAAGTGGCGGACGCCGACGATTAAAGCCCACCCCGCGCCATACCCTGGCGCGACCAACTGGCTTGAACCCAAGAGTGACTATGTCTTTCATACCGCACACCGAAACTGATATCCGCGAGATGCTAGGCGCTATCGGTGCCGAGCAAATCGAGGATCTATTCGACGAGATTGATCCCAAGCTGCGGGAGGTCGATCTGGCGTCGATACCGGAACATGCCGACGAGCAGTCGATCACGCGTGAAATGCACGAACGCGCGTCAAAAGATGCTAACGGGCTGTGTTTTGTCGGCGCCGGCGCCTATGAGCACCACATCCCGGCGGCAGTCTGGGAGCTGACCACCCGGGGGGAGTTCTACAGTGCCTACACCCCGTATCAACCCGAGGCCAGTCAAGGCACATTGCAGGTGACCTACGAATATCAGACGATGATGTGCGGCCTAACAGGCATGGATGTCTCCAATGCCTCGCTTTACGACGGCGCATCAGCGCTGGCTGAAGCCGTGTTGATGGCGGTCCGCGCCAACCGTAACTCAAATGCGGCGCGGGTTCTCATGCCGGCTTCGGTGCATCCCTTTTATCGCCAGGTAGCCCGGAATATCTGTGCCAATCAGGGCATCGTTTTCGAGAGCATTGGCACCAGTGCCGACGGTCGGATCGACCAGGCCGCGCTGAATAAATGGGCTGATGACGACATAACGGCGCTAGTGATCCCGCAGCCGAATTTCTTTGGGGTGCTGGAAGACGTCGATATGTTGACTGACTGGGCTCACAATAACGACGCGTTTACCATCGCCGTCGTCAATCCAGTAGCACTGGCGTTGGTGACCCCGCCGGGTCATTGGGGCCGTAGTAACGGTGTCGATATTGCTGTCGGTGAAGGTCAGCCGCTGGGTGCTCCGCTGGCCGGCGGTGGGCCGTACTTCGGTATTCTTTGCTGCCGCAAGAAACACGCGCGCCAGATGCCCGGACGTGTCGTCGGCAAGACCCAAGACGTCAACGGCGAGCCCGGCTATGTCCTGACGCTACAGCCGCGAGAACAGCACATCCGGCGTTCCAAAGCCACTTCGAATATCTGCACCAATCAGGGGCTATTGGTCACGGCTGCGACGATTCATATGAGTCTGCTCGGGCCAAACGGTCTGCGCAACGTCGCCGCACATTCGGCTGCCAACACGCGAAAACTCGTAGCTAAACTCACGGCGCTCGAGGGCGTGGAGCAGGTCTTTGATGCACCTTATTTCCACGAATGTGCGCTGCGATTGCCCGCGGACAGTAGCAGCGTACTGGATGCACTGGCCGAGCGCGGCATCTTCGGCGGTTATGCGGTCGATGCCTACTACGATGATCTTGAGCGTGTGATTATCGTCTGCGCGACCGAAACCAAGACCGAGGCCGACCTCGACGCTTATGCCGACGCGCTGGCCGATGTCCTGGCACAGGCCGACTACTATCGGCACCGCGCGTCGGTGGCTTGAACGATTGGCAGCGCGGAGAAAAACGATGAGTCAACAAGTTACCTTCAAGGGCACCCCGGTTCACGTGCGAGGTCACTTGCCGCAAGCAAACGAAGCGCTGCCGGGCTTTACGCTGACCACGACCGATCTCAAGGATGTCGGACTTGTGCGCTATGAGGGTAAGCGCAAGTTATTAAATATTTTTCCAAGTCTCGACACGCCAACTTGCTCGCTATCGGTCCAGCAGTTCAATCGCAGGCTGGCTGAGATCGATAATGTGGCACTAGTCCAGATATCCGCGGATCTTCCGTTTGCCCACGCACGCTTTTGCAAAGCCGAAAATGTGGTTGGCGGCGAGAACCTCTCGACGTTTCGCAGCCCCTCGTTCGCCGCCGACTACGGGGTTCGGTTGGACAGCGGTCCGCTGGCTGGACTCTGTGCGAGAGCGGTCATCGTGGCCGATAGCTACAACTGGGTGGTCTACAGTGAGCTGGTGGCCGAAATCGGCGACGAGCCGAATTACGATGCCGCACTGACTGCGCTTAAGCAGGCTACCTGAATTCAACACGTCGTCCAGAAATAGCGCGTTCCTGACAACGCGCTGGGAAGCTGTTTATGTCTGAACAAACCATCTTCGAACTTGGCCAAACCGACCGCCGGGCGTTTGCCCAGGCTCCGGATACCGCACCCCCTATCGACGATCTGCCGGAAACTTTGAGACGCGACACGGCCCTAGGCCTGCCCGAAGTCTCCGAGCTCGATACGGTCCGTCACTTTACGCGTCTCTCGCAGATGAATTTCTCCATCGACACGCATTTCTACCCGCTGGGGTCATGCACCATGAAATATAATCCGCGGGCCTGTAACGCGCTGGCTTCATTGCCCGGCTTTCTCGGGCGGCATCCGTTGGCGCCAGCCTCTCAGAGCCAGGGTGCCATGGCCTGTCTTTACGAACTGCAGGCAATGCTTACTACCGTGACAGGTATGGCTGCGGTCTCGCTTGCACCCATGGCCGGTGCTCAGGGCGAATTCTCGGGCGTGGCCATGATCAAGGCCTATCACGAATCGCGCGGTGATAGCGAGCGTACGCAGATCCTCGTACCGGAGGCCGCGCACGGTACCAATCCTGCCACGGCCGTGATGTGCGGCTGTGAAGTCGTGGAGTTGCCGACCGACGCCGACGGCGACGTTGACATCGAGGTATTGCGTGAAGCGGTGGGGCCCAAAACAGCTGGCATCATGCTCACTAACCCCTCGACGGTCGGCGTGTTCGAACAAGATATTCTCAAGATCGCCGGTATCGTCCATGACGCCGGTGGCCTGCTTTATTACGATGGCGCTAACCTCAATGCCATTCTTGGCAAGGCGCGGCCGGGTGACATGGGTTTCGACGTCATCCATATGAATCTCCACAAGACATTTTCTACGCCCCATGGCGGCGGCGGACCGGGCTCGGGCGCCATTGGCGTCGGCCCGAGGTTGCGCGACTTCATGCCGATTCCAGTCGTCGATAAGACTGATGACAATGGACATGACTGGTATCACTGGCTGACGGAAAAAGACGTGCCGTACACTATTGGCCGTCTGTCGGCGTTCATGGGCAATACGGGTGTACTGCTGCGTGCTTTTGTCTATGCGCGCATGTTGGGGCGCGACGGCATGACGCGCGTCGCCGAGTTTGCCACCCTGAACTCGAATTACTTGATGAAGCGCTTGCAGGACAAGGGCTTTGAGGTTGCCTTTCCCAGTCGCCGGGCCAGCCACGAATTTATCGTGACCTTGAAAAATGAAAAACAGCAGTTCGGCGTGACGGCCGGTGACTTCGCCAAGCGTCTGCTGGATTATGGCTTCCATGCGCCGACGGTTTATTTCCCGATGTTGGTGCCGGAATGTTTCCTGATCGAGCCGACCGAAACCGAGTCACGCGCCACCTTGGATGCATTTGTCGACGCGATGGCGACGATTCGCGACGAAGCCAAGACCGATGCCTCGATGTTGACGAATGCGCCATTCAATCTACCGGTTCAGCGGCTTGACGAAGTCCTGGCCGCTAAGCGGCTCGACTTGGCCGACCAATCGAAGCTCGCGCGTAGCGCCTGACACCTGCCTAATTTCCGGCGCACGATCTTGTGCGTCCCCGAGTTTCATTTGACCCAAGGAAAATTATGTCTGCTTTGATCTGTGGTTCTTTTGCCTTCGATACGCTGATGAGCTTCGAAGGTCGTTTTGCTGATGAAATCCTGCCCAATCAGGTTCACCGTTTGAACGTGGCGTTTCTGGTACCGAGCCTGAACCGCCAATTTGGCGGTTGTGCTGGCAATATCGCCTACTCGCTCAACTTGCTTGGGGGGGACGGCTTTGCGATGGGCACGGTCGGGAAGGATTTTCGCCCCTACCGCGAATGGATGGATGAAAACGGCATCAGCCGCAAGTATCTCAAAGAAATTGACGACGCATATTGCGCGCAAGCTTATATCACCACCGATGCTGACGGTAACCAGATTACTGCGTTCCATCCCGGGGCTATGGGTCATGCCCACGAGCAGACAGTCCCCACGGATGGTTCCATCGATCTTGGCGTAATCGCGCCGGACGGAAAGGACGGCATGGTTCAGCACGCCAAGCAGTTCGCCGATGCCGGTATCGATTTCATCTTCGATCCGGGACAAGGCCTGCCGATGTTCGATGGTGACGAGCTGAAAACGGCCATTGATCAGGCGGCTTATATCTCGGTCAATGAATACGAGGCCCAGATGATCAGTGAAAAGACCGGTCTCTCGGAAGAGGAAATCGCCGGCAAGGTCAAGGCTTTCCTTGTGACCAAGGGCGGCGATGGGGCGACAATCCACGCCGACGGCAAACGCATGGAAGTGCCGGCCGGCAAGCCGGCGTCGGTCAATGATCCGACCGGCTGCGGCGACGCGTTCCGAGCGGGGCTGATTGTAGGTCTGCAAAACGGCTATGACTGGGAAACCACAGGCCGCATGGCCACGCTCATGGGCACGATCAAGGTCGAGCACAATGGCACCCAGAATCATGTGCTCACTTACGATGAATTCATGGCCCGTTTCGAGCGCGAGTTCGAGCGCAAAGTCGCTTGATCTCGGTCCAAAGCCAGTTTGGAATTCGGCACCCCCGGCTGTTTGTCCAGTCGGGGGTGTTATTGTGGTCGTTGGACGAAGCCCATGACCCAGGCTGCTAAACTAGCACGCGATGTTTGTCCGCCCTGATTTCAGCCCGATCGCCCTGTCGATCGGACCGCTTTCCGTGCACTGGTACGGAATCATGTACCTGGTTAGTTTTCTGGTGGGATGGGGACTGGCCAATGTGCGTACGCGACTGCCGCACATTGACTGGTCACGCGAGGACGTTGGCGACTTTCTTTTCTATGTGGTTCTCGGTGTTGTGCTGGGCGGTCGCATCGGCTATGTGCTTCTTTATCAACCCGGTTTTTATTTCTCACATCCGCTACATATTCTGTTTGTCTGGGACGGCGGCATGTCGTTTCATGGCGGCATGATTGGCGTTGCTGTGGCCAGTCTGTTGTTTGCCAGACGCAAACGGCGCAACTGGTTCGATGTTGTGGATTTCGTGGCGCCGATCGTGCCCGTCGGGCTGTTTCTGGGGCGCATCGGCAACTTCATCAACGGCGAACTCTACGGCCGCATCACGCATGTACCGTGGGCTATGATCTATCCCAAAGTAGGGCCGAATCCACGCCATCCTTCAGAGCTTTACGAAGCCTGTCTCGAGGGTATTTTCCTGTTCACACTACTGTGGTTTTTCTCTTTGAAACCGCGTCCGCGGGGTGCGGTCGCTGGTCTGTTTCTGGTTGCCTATGGGTGCGTGCGGTTCTTCTGTGAATTCTTCCGCGAGCCGGATCCGTTCGCTGGCTTTATTGCGTTTGGCTGGATGACACTCGGACAGGTTTATTCACTGCCCATGATTGCCGTCGGTCTGTCACTACTCGCCTGGGGCTATACACGGCGCCCGGGGGTTGCATGACCGCTCTGGAGCAGCCGTATCTCGACGTTATGCGCGATGCTCGGGATCACGGCACGCCCAAGGCCGACCGCACCGGAACTGGTACGCACGCGGTATTTGGCCGGCAGATGCGGTTTGACCTGAGAACGGGGTTCCCTGCGATCACCACCAAGAAACTCCATCTGCGTTCGATCGTGCACGAGCTTTTGTGGTTTATCGCCGGTGACACCAACATCCGTTATTTGCAAGACAACGGCGTGACAATCTGGAATGAATGGGCTGACGAGGATGGTGATCTCGGGCCGGTCTACGGCTATCAGTGGCGCAGTTGGCCAGCGCCGAATGGCCAGGCGATCGATCAACTGACTCGGGTTCGCGACAGCATCCGGAACAATCCCGATTCGCGCCGCCACATCGTCACGGCCTGGAACCCAGCGCAGGTCGACGATATGGCCCTACCGCCGTGTCATGTCCTGTTTCAGTTCTTCGTGGCTGACGGCCGACTGTCGTGCCAGCTCTATCAACGCAGTGCCGACATCTTTCTTGGCCTGCCGTTCAACATCGCCTCGTATGCGCTACTCACGCACCTGATGGCGCGTGAAACCGGCCTAGAGGTGGGCGAATTCATCCACACTCTGGGCGATGCGCATATTTATGCCAATCATCTTGAACAAGTGGATCGACAATTGGCGCGCAAGCCCATGCCGGCGCCACAGCTGTGGTTGAATCCGGTCGTTAACGATTTGTTTGCGTTCCGCTTTGACGATATCCAGCTTTTGAACTATGCGCCGCACGGCGTCATACGGGCGCCGGTTGCTGTTTGATGGCCGGGCCCGACGATCCATCGCATTCGATGATTCGCCTGACCGCTATCGCGGCGATGGATCAAAACAACGTTATTGGCGCTAACGGTGGTATACCGTGGCACTTGCCGGCGGATTTGCGATGGTTTAAGAGACAGACGTTGGGTAAACCGATCTTGATGGGCCGCAAGACGCGCGAGGCCATCGGGGAGGCGCTGCCAGGCCGACGCAACTTGGTGATGACCCGCCGAGACGATCTACGATTTGACGATGTCGAAATAGTACACACGGTCGATCAAGCCTTGACGCGCATCGACCCAGGGGTTGAAGGTTCTGAACTTATGATTCTGGGCGGCGCGGAGATTTACTCCTTGACAATGGCGCAGACCAACCGGCTTCTGATCACCCGCATAGAAGCTGAATACGAGGGCGATACGTGGTTTCCGACCGTGGACTGGTCGAAATGGCAGCTGGTAGATGAACAAATCACACCGGCCGGTTACCGAACGCCACGGTGTCGGTTTCAGACATTTGACCGCATACATGGCTGATAATACTGGCGAGTGAATCACGACTGTCTCAATTACCGTATTCACCGTAATTCCCATTAATCGGAGTTCGAATGATGGCCGCTGCTTCGGTTTCTGACCGCACCCGACTTGGCGATGAATCAGGTGCCGTCGCCGTCCCGGCCGGCCCTAGCGATGCTGACAAGACTATGGAGCGCCTGAGGCGTTTCATCGACGTGCATCGACGTTTGTTCGTGCTTACCGGGGCGGGATTGAGTACCCTGTCGGGTATACCGGATTATCGTGACCGCGATGGCGGCTGGAAAGGCGCGAGCCCTATTCAACATCAGGCTTTCGTGACCCAACTTGCCAAACGCAAGCGCTATTGGGCGCGCAGCATGGCTGGTTGGCCGCCGGTCGCCCGCGCCGAACCGAATGCTGGCCACCAGGCCCTGACGGCGCTTGAGCACGCTGGCCGTGTGACTAAAATCGTGACGCAGAACGTCGACGGACTGCATCAGGCCGCCGGATCCCGTACTGTAGTAGATCTGCACGGTCGACTTGATCGGGTTGTCTGTCTGGCCTGTGACAATCGCTTGTCCCGCAATTATGTGCAGTCGCAGTTGATTGCCGCCAACCGAGACTGGCTCAGTGACGCGGACACACTCAAACCCGATGGCGACATCGAATTGGGCGAGGTCGACTACGACCAGTTTGTGGTGCCGGGTTGCCCGATATGCGCCGGCATTCTGAAACCGGAAGTGGTTTTCTTCGGCGGATCAGTACCTCCACGGGTAGTTAAACGCGCCTGGGCGGCGCTGGAACGCGCCGACGCAGTGCTGGTTGTTGGCTCATCACTGATGGTGTGGTCGGGATTTCGTTTTGTTCGTGACGCCGTTAGACGCGGCCTGCCGGTCGCGGCCGTGAATCGCGGCAAGACCCGGGCTGATGAGCTGGCAATCGAAAAGTTTGAACTCAATTGCGAGCGCTTAGCAGAGGTGATACCACTGGCGTGACCGTTGCTTAACGCACAACTACGTTACAGTAGATGTGTTATTTCGCCAAAGGAGATGTCAGTGGCGGACAAGGATCCGAACAAGGGGTATATCGCATTATTGGGCTGGAGCCTCGGGGCCGTCGAGGCGGCCGACCGCTTTGATCGGCGCTACGTGGTTGTCGCCCCGGCTTGGGCCGAGGACTATTGCAAGCAGAACGATATTCCGTTTATCTCATGGGATTTCGAACGTTTGAACGACCGTTCGATGGAAATTGCCGAGCGCCTGCGGGATGAAGGTGTTGATGCAGCTGTGCCGCTGTTCGAGGAAACCGTGGAATGGGCCGGCGCGATCAACTCGGTATTGATGGGCAATCCGCGCCTTCACGGTCAAGCCGTTTTGTTCCGCGACAAGGCATTGATGAAACGTCGTGCCCAGCTTGGTGGTATTCGCGTTGGTATTTTCGAGGAAGCCCACGAGCGTGATGACGTGTATCGCTTTTTCAAACGCGTCAATCAAACGCTTTTGAAGCTCGATGGCGACACCGATGACCCGATACATCTCAAGGCCTTCGACAAGGCCGGTTGTCTTGGTCACCGGATGATACGTACCGCGGATGAAATCGAACAGATTCCGGATTCCGAATATCCGCTGCTGATGGAAAGTCACCTCGACGGATGGGAATTCGCGGTCGAGGCTTGGGTCTGGAACGGCAAGATTCAGTTTTTAAACATCTCGGAATACGTCACCCTGGGCTATTCGGTATTCGTGCCGGCCACGCCGGAGTTGGAATCTTGGCGCAATCTGATTACCCAGCAGATTGAGCTGCTGATCAAGACGTTCGACATTCAGTTTGGTCAGATTCATCCCGAGTATTTCGTAACCAGTGACGGCACTATGTACTTTGGTGAAGTTGCTTATCGGCCACCGGGTTTCAAGGCTTTCGAGCTGATTGAGCGGGCCTACGGATTCAACGCCTACCAAGCAAATATGCTGGTCTTCGATCCCAAGACCACGGCCGAGGAAGTTGAAGCATTCTTTCCCAAAGAAGTCACCGACGCCAAAGGCTACGCCGGCTGTTTCGGCGTCTACCCGCGCCAGCGCGTGGTCAGCCGTCTGGAAATTCCGGCCGAAACCGAGAATCATCCGTATTTCGACTATCATGAACTGACAGCGCCGGTAGAAGACACCGTTACCAAACGTACGGCGTTCGGCACCCACTGGGGGCTTGTATTCTTCTTCGGCGACGACCCGCACAAGCTGCGTGACTTGTTGAAGCATCAAGAAGAACTCGACTTTTACGTCTAATGTCCACACTGACGAACTCGGGGGCGGCCATAGGTCGCACCTAGGCGATTTAGGTTGTCAAACAGCGTTGTGCTTGCCTTCAACCTTTTGGTTTTTATTGAGTCAATTGTGTCAAGCGCTACTTATACAAATAGTTCTAAAAACTGATCGAAGCAAGCCCAGTCACGCTATATGAAGGATGCCATATGTTCGATTTTGGCCAGCAGAGATCCTTCCAGAGCTACCGTGGCCCGGGTCTCAACGAATTGGTATTGCATGGCCTGGGTGTTGACCACGGGCGGTACCAGCGCCGCACCGTTATCGCGAGCCGCGCACGGGAGGCGAATAGATCAGCGTCTTAATGGCGTTGATCGGACGAGGGGCGTGGGCGTGAGCCTCGAAGCACCTATGCATAGATCGTGCTTTTTTCTGGCCGACCCGCATTCATTCTAGTACTACAGTTCGACTGGCGTGTCGTGCGCAATCGTGCTGGCAACTTGCTCAGGCAGTTTCCGATTTTTAAAATGTTAATTACTTCTTGATCCTGAGGCGAACGCTACGTCCGAGCGCTGTCGCGGTAAAGCCGGGCTCTTTGAGTTGTTGGCTGAATGAATGTTCGGCGAGATTGAAGCCCTATGGCTGGTGAATGATCTGTTGAAGCTCCACACAAGGCCTTCGCACCACGCCGTCGCGTACAGGATCCCGGCTTGCAACGGCCAGTTCAGCGAACGCTTGTTCTANNACTTGTTGTATCGTTTCCCATGTGTTCAGATGCTAAGCCCCGCTCCGGCTCAAAGTATCATGCATACCGGACAGCGCCGACAGGCTACAGGTCTGATTGTCCCCTTGCACCCTGTGGGCAAGTGCACGGCGAACCTGCGTACCCATATCGATCTGTATAGAAATCGTCTATCAAAGGCGTTTATTATTAAAAGTTCTTAAATATCCGTATTTCTATTCTTGAATCTTTCACCGGCGTTTAGATCCGGTTTTTCGCTATCATGAAGCTACCGGTGCGGCCACGATATGGAAGCTTACCGCCAGCGGATCGGCGACTCGCAACCCGCCGGCCAATATGCTGAAGGGGGTTATCCCGAAATCGGTTTGCTGGACCACCAATCGGCCAATCGCAACCAGACGTTGGCCGCTGCGCACAACGGTTGTCGGGACAGTGTATTCATGGTGAGCGTCATGGAGACCGACGCGTACGACTATTTTAGGCCGAGAGCCCGGGCCAGTCACGGCAACTGACCGCAGCGTCAAGGTCCGGTCCGCTTTGGCATCAAGCTCGCGTGGGCCAAGCATGTGTTGGCGTGTCCCGGTACGTACGCTCGGGCCGAGCGGTTGATGAAATGGGGGCGCGGTGTGGCGGCGTTCGGCGGGTTGATCAACCTTAAGGCTCTTCAGGGGAATACGCAGATCAAAGCCGCTGTGAATCAGCTTGGAATGAATGTAGATCTTGCCTTTGATATCCGAGGTCGTCACCAGATGCTCGTGCCCCAAAATACCGGCTAACCAGCCTGCGCTGCGAACGCGGATCAAAATCTGTGACTTGCGCTTGAGCACTTGGTACACGGTTGCGTTATGCTTCGGCAGCGGCGGTGGCGCAGCCGCTTGTGGCCGTGGGTTTTCTGGTGCAGCGGTACAGCCTGCCAGGAGCAGCACGGTCGTTATGAGTAAAAATCGGGCCTGTCGCCATCGCATGAATGATTTATAACCCATTCGCCGATGTAAAGCGAGCCGGATTGTCCGTTGCAATCGGTCAGTGTTTACTGGGGGCCTTGGTCAAGCATTTTTCGACAAACCGCGGCCCCGATGTAATTGGCGAGTGTCTCGCTATCCGGATGGACCTAACTTGACCTGTAGTATGCGAGCACACTCTGTCCAGCGCCTGCACAACCTGTTGCTGCAAACTGGCTTGGCCAATGACGTGGACTGCGATGCCGAAGCCCAAGATCCAAAAAGGTCAGTTCATCAACCAGGCGACAAAGGTGTGGGGCTTGTTGAGTAATTCCATGTGCGAGCCGCTCAGCACCTTGATGCTTGGCACCCCATCAGCCATCAGCATAGATTTATCTGGCTTGACCCCAACCCCCGCCGCCGGGCGTACGAATCATCACGGTATCGCCCGCCTCGAGTCGACGACTGACTTTGGCTGGAAGCATCTCTTCATTCAATCGATTCTCGCCGGTCTGGCCATCGCTGCCGCCGTCGAGCCCCTTGGGCGCATTTCGGCGACGATCGGTAATCAGGGACAGCGTAGCCGGTGCAAGCAATTTAAGCCCGCGGTAAAAACCATCACCGCCGGGGTTGCGTCCCGTACCACCACTTTCATAAGCCAACTCATAACGCGTTACGCGCATGGGATACTCTAGCTCCAGTGCTTCGATCGGTGTGTTCAACGTATTGGTCATGCCCACGTGACGCCCCGAAGCGCCTGGCCCATGGCAGCTCGCCCCCTGACCGCCGCCCATGGTTTCGTAATAACTCCAGTCACTGCCGCCGATAATCAGGTTATTCATCGTCCCTTGGCCATCGGCAATGACGTCGGTTGCCTGCGCGAGTGCATTGAGCACGGTGTCGGTCAGCCGCTGGCTGGTCTCGACGTTGCCAGCAACCACAGCCGACGGGCGCTGGGCGTTGACCATCGAACCGGCTGGCGCGTGGAGCGTTACGGGGGCATANNTCAGCGGTGTCGGTAAAGTCGACGTGCAGCGTGTCATCTGCCACGGTAACCGCGACGTTGATGGGGATATCGTTGGTTGTGACGCCGTCGCCCTCGATCGCGGAGGCCGCGTGATAGGTGCCGTCCGGAAGGTCGCGAACAGTTGCGTGGGCCCAGCGC
>DHHU01000039.1:24951-25201 GCA_002403445.1 Salinisphaeraceae bacterium UBA4764
CGCGTTGGCGGTATCACGATGCCCTCTTGATAAATCTCGCGCGAATCCGCTGGCATGGAGCCGGGCCGCATGCCGCCCACATCCGAGTGGTGGGCACGCGTCACCCCAAACGCTTCGATCTGGCCATCGAGTGCAATGGGGGAAACCAGGGTCAAATCCGGTAGGTGGTTGCCGCCGGTAAACGGATCGTTGAGCACGTAGATATCGCCCGGTTCGGGGTCGCGGGCCATGACCGCGTGGACCGAATCCT
>DHHU01000055.1 GCA_002403445.1 Salinisphaeraceae bacterium UBA4764
CCCAAGCCAGAGCCATTGGGACGCCAGCAGTCCAAACTGAACCCGCAGTCAGAACCGTCCGAGACGGATCACAAGGACATGCGCATATTGCCCTGTAAGCTACTGTCTAACTTTGATTTCACTGTCGGCGACAGTCGACAATTGATAGGCTAATGTTGTTCGATCCTCGGCTGTTCCGCCATGAACGCCTGCAAGGCGTTTCTCTTCAATCCGGCTTTCATAGAGCATACTGTTCCGCGCCGTCCACCGGCCCGTTTGCCCTAGACATGGCTGGATCAAGATGCGGGCACGTAACTTCTTGGGTGGCCACAAGCGGGGTTTAAAAGTTCGCAGCCAGGCCGCAACGATCGCTTTCAACCGGTTTGTAACCGTCACGCCGATCGATCGTGATGCGATTGCGAGTGGGCCGGGGCGATGACGGCCAAGAACCAATAATCCAGGGTCGTTGTTGCCGTCTTGACACCACGCTGTCTGAAATTATCACGGCCATGGGCGCGCTGAGTCTGGTGAGCCATGGACCAATAGACCGTCGCTGCGGCCACTGAAGCTCAGATCAGCCCTCGGCGACAGGCGGGTTGGCGTTACAAAACGAGTGCAACTTTATTCCTTGAGCCGCAACTTCATTCGCCAGCGCAGCTGGTACAGACACATCTGTACCGTGACCGCTCCACATTGGTCACAAGTATAAAAAGCGCTTTCAGGCCCGATCGCCCGGCCACAATTAATCGCACGTCCTCGACTGAGTCTCGCTTCGAGCAGGCCACATCCAGATCAAGTGGGCGATCGGGGGCTTGATTAATGCTTTTGAGGCATTCGCTAAAATCTATTAATCTTCAATAAAAACAGAGCCGTTACTTAACTCGTATAACCATGGCACTTTCTCATTGGCTGATCTTCCTGGCATTCATTGTCTTGGCCGGGACCGGGTATTGGTTGCTGCCCGAATCGTTGACGATGGATATCCGGCGAACCCTCGGCCTGCGAGGGCCGGATACCCTTGATGACGGTGTCGGATCGGATAGCAACAAGTCAGTGAATAACGATTACGAGCCCAGTGAACACGGAAAGGATTCCTATATCGTCTCGATTCGTACGCTAACCCCTGATCCGACGACATATGGAATATCAAATGGCATTGGACCTTTGGCCCCTTTTCCTGACAACGTGGCCGAAGCACATTGGCAAGCCCATAAACGCAGTTTCGACACCTCATTGGGAGATCCGCCGCTCACCGCCTCATCCTCACGGATTGAAGATCAGACCTCAGGTGCGGAGGTCTTCGTTAACAATACTTCCGGAAGCCGGACAGACATTTCCGACACACAGGAGGAATCACTAGAACTCGAGTCTGATTGCGAACCTTGGGATGATATTGAGACAAAGTCGCCACAATCCGAGGGAGCAGACAACAATATCCGGCTCGATATCAGATTGAAAGAATCAAACCCGAGTGAGCCACAAGATTTGCCAGAAACGGAGGAAGTGGAACCAGAACCTAGAGTTTCATCACCCCGCAATGAGTCCCGTTACGTTCCAGATTCCGGCGCCCAGGAATCTGAAATTGCTCAAGCGAGACAACATCAGGCTACCTTGCCGGAGTCCGATAAACCAGCATTGGGAGTTGAACAAATGAAAGGCCAACCTGAGCCTGACTTTGATGACTCAGGCAGCGCCCGAGTTTCGCGTCAAAAAATTGAGCCGCAACCACGTCTTCAAGACAAACAGGAGCTTTTTGTCATTCATGTTGTTGCCGGTCACAAAAAGCGCTATTCCGGCCCTACAATTCATCAAGCACTGGCGAGCCTCGGATTGTATTTCGGTTTCGGCGATCTGTACCACCGAGCTGTGGAGCGTGATGACAATCTGATATCAACGTATGCCGTGGCCAACATGGTAAATCCCGGAACACTCCATCCCACGGATCAGAATAAGCTGGTCACGCCTGGATTGACTTTGTTCATGGTTGCCCCCGGGACAGAGTCGGCCCCAGCTACTCTGCATGAGATGATGGAAACCGCCCATGCATTGAGACTAAAGCTTGGGGGGCAGGTTCTGGATCATCAGCAATCAGAATTAACCGCTCAAACGGCTCGATACATGCTCGATCATGCTGTCGAGCTTGATCGTCGAGTAACAACATCTGAGATTCGCACCAAGATTAGATCATAATCGCTGCTGTAATCGGATCTATCTAGAAAGATAACTGACCATTCGGCTATTCTGTCTCTATATTTTTTAGCGCAAAAAACAAGGGAGTTCACGAATGATCTGTTATAGCAAAGCTTATAGAAACTGTCTGACGTAATCTCGCCCACAATAGTTTATAGACTGAATCTGAACGACGTTTCGGAACGGCATCCATCAATGCTGATCGCAGGCGGTCGACACCACAAATCAATTTATTGATGTCAGTAAAATTTTATTAACCTGGCCGGATATTCAACATACATGCCTGAAATAATGTCCACGAAGCCTTTTTGGCCGGCCCGATTTGAGCGGCGGCCAGCGACACAAGGCCGACTGCAAAAAGGGTTACGCACCTAGCCTCGCTCAACTTTGGGCTTGCATCGCCGCCCCTACAGTTCAGTCAGACCAAGCCAGACAAAACGCTCAGTGGATTGAGCGCGCTTTGATCCAGCTCGCGATGCAATTCGGTGGCGCCACCATTAAATCCTGTAAGTGCCACGGCCAAAGAGCCGGCCAGAGCCAATATCGCAACTGATTTACAGAGCCCAGAAAGCGCAGCAGCGTGGGCTCTATAGAACACAAATCAATGCGCCGGCTTTTTGCTAATGGACACTAGCGTGCCGTTGAGCTAGCGCAACCCGCAGATAAAACAGGCTAGAACCACGATCAAACTGCCCGATCGGGCAAAAACTTTTAACCCACGGCAAACAATCCTGGATGGCACCAAATCCCGTTCCATGACGAGATACCAAGTACCGCCCACCCAATCGACCGAGACCATAGCCAAGGGTATCGNNTCGTAAACTGGAGTTATTAAAGCCATAGACGGCAAGGTCATTGTTCCCTTTAATAAAGAGGGCCCTAGATGTTCGAGCTTGCACGCCCTCCGAGATCAGTTTTTTATTACAGAATCTACGACTTCTATTTCTATCCATAGCGAATGATGATATAGCCATGGCAAGCCTCTGGAGCGGTTATGACAACCGGTTGATCAGGTACAGGCAAGCGCCCCGATTCAGCCTGTCACAACCCGGCTGCACGCTTTCAACGCTGGGAGCTATCGGTGAGGAATGGTAGTGGAAAATATGGTCGCCCACGAGCTGGATGGCATTTGTCGGCTTGTGATGGGGTGAACGCGTGTTCAGCGGCACCAGCCCTGCGCCCTGTCGTTATTCAACGAATCCACCGCCCTGATCGCCAAACGGCTCAACCACAGATGCAACGACATCACACCGCGTCTAACAGCATGACGGTTGGCATCTTTGCATGAGAGACGCATAATCATTGACGTCGCCGCAGGCGACAGATTCAACATGCGCTAACCGAGACAGTGATGCGAACGATCCTCATCATCATCGCCGCTATTCTGCTTTTGATCATTCTGGGCGGTGGCGGCGCCTACTACATTTATTTTGTCAAACCACAAGTAACCGCGGGTACGGCCTCCGTTCAAGAGCACACTCTAAAGTCTGGTTTTATCAAGCGAAACTCGATGAAGGGCCATTTGGATCTACCGAGCAAAAAACGCAACGGCGGATTAAACCGTATGGCCAGTCCCTCTGTATGAGGGCTCCAAATCGGGCCCTGACGTCCCCGGTCTGTAGCGTAGCTCAGCGCAACTCAGTCAATTCGGCGATGCCGGCCTAGCCGCAGAATTGCCCCTAATTGCTTTGCTTGATGATCCTGAAGAGTAACTGAGGCTTATGATGCACAGATGGACTATTACGTGAGATTTATCCCGCAACGGATTCGTTTCGCCCCCTCGAATACCGTGCGCTATGTCATCTGAAAAATACCAAGGCTAAAAGTTCATAGCCAAGGTCGTTGACGACACCGATCGCTTCGGCCTCATCCGATACTTAGATCATGGCCGCGATCAACCTGAACGACACCTCGTTATAAAGACGCATCCAGGGGGCGAAGTGGTCGTCGACCGCGGGCTGCCTGATGACACTGCAAGCGGGCCTGCCACAGATTTTAGTCACGCCCCGGGCATCGGGTAGGGACCCGCGCCTTGAGATTCAACCGGGCCGGCTCGCCAATTAACGTGCCCCGTGGCATGTCCTCTGTACTGGGATCTGTCGCTTTTCAGCGTGGCAACCTTGCATATCAATTTGCCGGTGAACGATTCGGTCACTGACTGGCCAACGAGCAGCCGTTCGGTGGCATGCCATCCTGGCCCTGATGGGAAAACGCGCCAAACGCGGCTGCTGCAAAGGCGGCTTCAAGATCGTCATCGTACAGCACGACGAACGGCACCTTGTCGCCTAGTGCCAGGAGTAATGGTTTGATTTGACCAACGGCCATGCCGGCAATCTTGCGTTCCACGTCGATCGAGCCGGTGAAACTTCAGTACCACATGGGCCGGATGCTCGATAAGCGTTGACACCTCCACTGGGCCATCTACGGATGTGTTCGTAATGCCATTGATCTCGCCCGGCGTTAAGCCGGCTTCTATCAAAAAACCGCCGATCAGATGGTGGGTCGCCGGACACTGCACGGAGGCCTTCAGAATGATGGTATTGCCGCATGCAACTGCAGTTACTAAGGCTCGGGTTCACAGATTAGTCGGCGCCCATTCGGGTGCGAGGCCGGGCAAGGCGCCACGTGGTTCGCGCAGGGCCATGGCAAGATTGACCGGCACATCGTATGGAGTCAACTGCCCGCTCACCTGGGGCGGCAGGGCCGCGGCTTCGTGCAGCAGGCCGACGCGGCGCGTGTATCAGCATATATAAGCGATGCTCGGCCCGCCTCCTGTAACACCGACTATCAGGCGATGCCACCCTGGCCGAGCTTTTTCGGCCCTACTTGAGGCGGAATGAAGCCGCTGATTTCACCCCTGGCTACAACAATCGATCCGACCGGGTGTACGACGCGGCCTTGGCTTAGGTCAGCCAAGCAATTCCCAATCCGTCTGGCCTCGATGCCTGCAGTGACATGCGACTGCATGGCATGATGCCCCACTTGACGAAGTACTCGTCCTTGACCGGCAAAGCGCGGCATTGGGATGTTATTAACTTCCTTCCTAGAGGTCAAAACCACCAGTAACCGATCCATGTCGGTCAGCTATCGCTCAGTCTGGCAATTTCTTGGCGTGTTCACTATATTAAGATTTAAGCAACCAACACGCTATTGCGCTTAATGAGGTAATGTGACTTGAAGACAATCGGGGTTACGGCAGCGCTGCTGCTTCTTGGCGTCATGTTGATCACACCGGCAGCCTTTGCCGATAGTGATGATGGGGCCGACGTTTTTTTCGGCATCACCATCGGTCCTCCAAGCGTCTTCTACGCACCGCCACCAGTCATTTATGTGCGGCCACAGACGCGCGTCATCTGGCCGCCGGATGACGATAGCGATCGGTACTGGCACCACCGATATGACCGAGACCACCGATATCCTGCCTATCGTGATGACGAAAACCGTGACCGGTATTGGCATCACCACTGGAGGGCAGATGATCATTGGCATCATCAATGGCGTGACGATGACCACCGGGACGACCATTAAGGGATTATTGTATTAGGGGAGAACATCTTGGCACTTCGGGCCGTCGAGTCCGTACACAGCCCAGCGGCATCCTCTGCCGGGGCCTGTTGTTAGGGGCTTTGATCCCGATTCGTTAGCAGGCGCATAGAGGTTGTTGCCTTCGCCTCCAATGCTACCGAACCAATGCTGCCAGGATTTCGATGTCGATCGGTAATACTACGGATCGTACCTCGTGCCCCCAGGGTTGGCAGCTTTCATAAAGGCATGCACTATAAACCCATCAATTGCGTTCTACTTTTCTTCTGCCGCCGGTATCGGCAGTCGGTGTAAAATAAGATTGGGATGTTGGGTCTAATTCAACATCCATCGCAGACCCCTTGATTATCGCTCC
>DHHU01000073.1 GCA_002403445.1 Salinisphaeraceae bacterium UBA4764
CGGACGTGTTGTCTTGCCGGTGAAAAGTTCTCGCTGAGAGTGGTGCGTTTGACCGGCCGTCGGGTAGCGTCGGCCGGTCAAAACCTGCTTGGCCCCCTTTATTTCGGGCTTCGCACAGCTCTCTTCTGACTTCTCAGACAAATCAAGTCAAGCGGCTGTAACACCCTGCCCGCCGCGCAATGTGCTTTATCTTGCGGCTTGCCAACAAGGTAACGGCTTGGACATGGGGTTTCGGCACGTAATGTCAGTCAACATGCTGATCAGTTACCGTCATTGTTCTTGCCAATGAAGCCCTGCGTGGCCTGCGCAGGATCGTAGTTTACCCCAAGGATATCCGTGCATGACCCGCTACAGATCAGACGAACACAAATTCCGTGGCGGGAGCAACTACTACACGGCTGATCAAGAACTGGAAAAAACCAAAAACGCTTCGCAAAAGAACGAGCAGGAGCAGGTTGCTCAGGAACATTCACCTGAGGAACACGCCCAAAGCGGAGAAAAAGAAGAATCTTCACTCGGCACCGGGCGGCTCATTGCGCTTTCGCTAGGTGCGCTTGGTGTCTCCTATGGCGATATCGGAACCAGTCCGCTTTATGCTCTGCGCGAGTGCTTTACCGGGAGCAGTAATCTACCCCCCAGCAACGCCAACGTCATTGGCGTACTGTCGCTGATTTTTTGGGCACTGATCCTCATTGTATCCACCAAATACATGATGTTCGTCACGCGTGCGAACAACAATGGCGAAGGCGGCATGCTAGCGCTGGCGGCCCTGCTCAACCCGTGGCGCCATGACGCCAAACGCTACTCACCGCTGCTGCTCAAACTTGGGGTGTTCGGCAGCGCGATGCTCTACGGGAGCTTCATGCTCACGCCAGCGATTTCTGTGACCAGCGCCGTCGAAGGGCTGAATGTCGCCACAACGGTTTTCAAACCCTACGTCATCCCCATCACGATCGCCATTCTGATCGTTTTGTTTTCTATTCAGAGTCAAGGCACGGAAACCGTGGGCAAGTTTTTCGGTCCGGTGATGATTGTCTGGTTCGTTACGCTGGGCACGCTCGGCTTCTACGGTATCTATCAAGAGCCGGGCGTGCTCGCCGGGATCAATCCATCATACGGTGCTGATTTTTTTCTTCGTAACCGTTGGGTGGGCTTTGTAGTGCTGGGCGCGGTCTTTCTTGTTGTCACCGGCGGTGAAGCCATGTATGCCGACATGGGGCACTTCGGGCGCCGCCCCATTCAGATCGCCTGGTTTACGCTGGTCTTGCCGGCCCTGCTTTTGAACTATTTCGGGCAAGGCGCGATGCTGTTGCACACGCAGGGCGATGCGAGTCATCAGCCGTTCTATCATCTAGCCCCGAGCTGGGCGGTGTATCCACTGGTTATTCTCGCCACGGCGGCGACCGTAATCGCTTCACAGGCCGTGATATCAGGCGCGTTCTCGCTCACGCGCCAGGCCGTTCAACTTGGCCAGCTGCCTCCCATGCGGCTGTTACAAACCTCGTCCGCGGAGTATGGTCAAATTTATGTTCCCACACTGAACTGGCTGCTGATGCTAGCAACCATAGGGCTGGTTTTGGGATTTCAGACATCCACCAATCTGGCCTGGGCCTACGGCGTCGGCATCTCGTTTGCCATGACCCTCACGACTTGCCTCGCATTTTTCGTTATGCGCGAACGATGGCAATGGCCGTTGTGGATCGCGCTACCGCTGACCACGCTCTTTTTGGGGGTCGATCTGCCGTTTTTCGGCGCCAATCTACTCAAAATTCCTCGCGGCGGTTGGTTCCCGGTCACTACCGCCGTTCTGGTGTGCCTGTTGATGTCGACCTGGCGGCGTGGGCGAGAGCTTCTAGGCCAGCGCCTATCGCAAGACGAAGATACCCAAGAGCCGATGCCACTCGCTCAGTTCATCAACGACCTTGATACCGACGACATCGTTCGCGTCAAAGGCACGGCTATTTTTATTACCAGCAGCGATGTCGGAACGCCACCCATGTTGCGACATCACCTAGAACACAATCAGGTCCTTCACGAGCACGTGCTACTGCTCACCGTTCGCACCGAGGATACACCGCGTATTCCCGCGGCCGACCGGCTCCGGATCGACGATCTCGGCAAGGGTGTGTATCGCGTCTTTGCACGTTACGGCTTCATGCAG
Source organism: Salinisphaeraceae bacterium UBA4764 (assembly GCA_002403445.1). GTDB lineage: Bacteria > Pseudomonadota > Gammaproteobacteria > Nevskiales > Salinisphaeraceae > Salifodinibacter. Next base: position 2,162 of record DHHU01000073.1, read on the forward strand.
AATCCTAATGTCCCTGTCGCTGTGCGGCTTTGTGAAACGTTCGGCTACGACTTCGATACCGACAAGGCCACATACTACGTTGGTCGCGAGACAATAATCCCGTCCGACGAAGTACCAGGTATGATGCTTTGGCGCGACAAATTGTTTGCTTTCATGTCCCGCAACGCTACCCAACCGACTTCGTACTACCGCGTGCCTCCGGAACGTGTCATTGAACTGGGGCTTAGAGTGGAGATATGACGTTTATCCCCAACGCGTTAATAGCGCAAAACCAGCTGATGATCCGAGTGCAGACCACGTGGGAATCCCGTCATTCGGCAATCGGCTAATTTATCGACGTCCCATCGGGCTGGGCGAGATTCCGAAAGCCGCGCGTTATTTATTTGGGCTATACGACAGTATCTCACCACAGTGCCTGCATCGGTAGCGTTCGCCACGAACTGCGCGATTATGCCGGATAGATGTCAGCCAGACCGGCTCATCACACCCACAACGATAGGCAAAGCGCCGCAGACGTCGCGCTGGTTCGGTGGGCAGATTATGACAGGCGCGTGCCGTCACACCGAATAGATGCATGAGTGCCCGCCATTGCAAACCGTGGGGTTTAGCAGACGGGCCGTAAAGACGAAAGACCACGACGTGAGCGAGTTCATGCGGGACGGTTTCGGTCCTCATGAAGTCGGGATACGAGGACAGCAGCGCTGCGTTGAACCGAAGCCGGTCGGGACGGTGCTGCTCTTGTAAAGCAAACAATGCCTGGCCCGCTGCACGGCCAGCCATGTCGAACACTACCTCCGGCACGGGTACCACCCGAGCATTCAGCCCCCATAGGTAGCAGGCGCGTTGGTGCCAGTAGGCGACGTCATCGACAACCGAAGCCATTAACTCGTCACTCACTGAATGTGGCCGATTCAAGGCGGATTCCGGTCTCGCATCATGGAACTATTGTACCGGTGGATTCGGTAGGATCTATTCGGACCAAGTCAACTATCCGCCCATCACTAACGAAAACCGCTCATGGCCCACTGTGGACGATCGATCTTGCGGCGCCCTCGTCGAAGGCGTCGATGTGCCACTCGCAACGCAGCTGGCTGGATCGGCCCAAACTGAAGGCGCTCGCTGACCCGAACCGCACGTTCAAACTTGCACAGCATCTGATCCTCGTCTTGTCGAAACGCGGTCTTTAACCTTTGCCAGAGAAGCAGCCGTTCAGAGTTGATGTCTTTGCTCGACACCTGTGTGTGATAGGCAACGAACGACTCTTGGCCTATCGACCGAGTGCAATGGCTCGCAGGATTCGCGCATACGCCGGGGTGACTGATTCGCCACTATCAATTTACTCTCAGTGATGCGTGCCATGCATTTAAAGACCTAGGCAAGGTCAGTGGACACAAGCCTGACCATACCAATTCCAACGATTGGTTGATCGTGAGCAGCGAAGTGAGTTCAGAGTCATTAAATCATAGCCCGGCGGACCGAAACGGAACCCATGCTACCGGCGTAATATTATATATTGGGCTCATAAGCCTTGATGCCGGCGTGTCCAGATACAGGCGCTTGTGACTTATAACATTAGGCATGCCGGCATTCGCAAATGCCAGCTTGGTTTCCAGACTCGCCTTGGCGAACGAACACCAAGCTGCGGGCACGCTATGGTTGACAACGCCTAGCCGATAGAAACTATTCATCCAGCGAGTCTAGGACCAACTTCGCGACAGTAGCTTCAATGCTTGGACTACAAAACACGCTAGCGCAATCGACGCGACGCTCCTTTGGAAACAGAATAGGTTGCCATGAGTTCAACACGCAAAGACCGGCGAAGCCGCCGGCGTAAAATGCTAGGTGCCGGCGTCCGTACGATCGGTCGCGGGGTATTAAGCACAATGCCGGGCGGTGACCAAGTCCTAAGTTGGAAACGAACAGGTGAAGACTGGTACGACACTCTAGGTAATCTGCGCGGCGCGGCCATGAAACTTGGTCAGATCGCCTCGCAATATCACGACGTATTGCCCCCTGCGATTACCGAGCAACTGGCCAAACTCCAGCGCGACGCCGAACCCCTGGATTTCGAAGATATCGAACCGGTTCTGGCCGAAAGCCTAGGCGACGCCCAGTACGCTCGGATCCAAACAATCGAGCCCGAAGCATTGGCGGCGGCCTCAATCGGGCAAGTCCACGCCGCAACACTCGATACCGGTGCGGAAGTGGTCATCAAGATTCGCTACCCAGGCGTCGCCGACGCGGTTGATGCCGACATCGCCAATCTCGGGCGACTGTTGAAGTGGTCACGATTCCTGCCGGCGCGTGCTGGCGACATCGACGCCGTGCTTGCCGAACTGCGCGAACGATTCGTTGAGGAAACCGACTATGACCGCGAGCGAATTAATTTAATCCATCTGCGGGCCATGAATCTACCCGGCCAGGTATTCCCGGAACCCATCCCCGAACTTTGCGCCGACGGCGTACTCACCATGACCCGCATCGACGCAGCCCCATTTACTGAGGCCGCGCCGGAAACTGCCGAGATATTGGTCGAAGGAGTTTGTCGACAAGTGTTTACATACGGCGCACTGCACGCCGACCCGCATCCCGGTAATTTTGGGATCCTCGACACGGGTGAGGTTGCTGTCTATGACCTGGGCTGTGTGAAATATCTGGAACTCGACACGCGTCGGGCCATGCGCGACATCGTGGCCGCCGGACTTGATCGCGACTGGGAAGGCGTTCATGCAGCGCTGGAAGATCTCGGTGGCGTACCGCCGGGACGCTGGGAATCCGATAACGAAATCTATGCCAATCTTTATCAATCGTTTGCCGATATTGTCCTCAACGCACTCGAAGACAAACCGGTCTACACCTTCGTCAACGACGACCTGATACAACGCCTGCGCACCGAATTACGCACTTCACTCGCGTACTGGCGCTACTTCAACGCCGTGCCTGAAACCATTTTCGTCATGCGCACGTTGAGCGGACTCTATTGGCTATTACGCCAGATCGAAGGGCGTGCACCGGTGCTCGACTTGCTTGAACGCATTGCCAACAACGAATTCGGGCCGTTCGAAGACTCAACATAAACGTCCAGCACATCCTTAAGATGTATTCGCGATAAGACCACTGATTACAACAGCGCCATAACAGTCAAACCATGGAAGAGACACCGGCCGACAAACGCCTTCAACAAGTCGCCAACGGGGTTTACCGTTTCGATACTGGTTATATTCGCCCCCGCCACACGGCCTGCTACATCATCCGTGCCGAAGATCGGGTTGCGATCGTGGACTGCGGCGTCAATGCCACGATCGAACCGCTTCTTGAGGCCGTAGAAACTCTTGGCGTGACACGCCATGCCATCGAAAGTCTGATTGCGACTCATGCCCACCTTGATCATGCTGGTGGCGGAGGTCGGCTTATGGCGGCCATTCCCCAAGCCACTCTGTATGCGCATCCTTCGGCAACTAGACATTTGATTGACCCAGGAAAGTTGGAAAAAGGCGTCCGCGCAGTCTACGGCGACACTTTTTTCGACCGTGAATATGGCGCACTTGAGCCGGTATCCTCCGAGCGCGTGGTGGCCACGCCCGATCAGACGACATTAAAACTCGGCCAGCGTGTGTTGGACGTAGTCCATACGCCCGGCCATGCAAGGCATCATCAAGCCATCAGGGACCGGCAGACCTCAGTGGTATTCGCAGGTGATGCATTCGGTGTTGGCTACCCGGAACTCGATGGGCCGGAGGGCCGTTTATTCGTGCCCGAAACACCGCCCAACCAATTTGATCCGGAGGCTATGCACGCTTCCATTGACCGTATCCTGGCACTGACACCTGCACGGATTCTCCCGACCCATTACGGCAACGTCGATAAGCCGGCATCGGTTGCTTACCAACTCCACCGGTTTGTGGACGCATATGTCGAGTGCTGCATGCAGGCCGACTCGCTCGAGTCATTGCAGCAGGCCATCATGAAACTTTATGAGCAAGAACTCAGGCGCCGAGGGCGTCGCGACGATATACCGCTTATGCGCGACTATTATTCGATGGACACGAATCTCGTCGCCCAGGGTCTATGGGACTGGCGGCTTAAGGATGCAAGGCAGCGATAGTGTGTCGATCATTCCAGGATATGGTGTTGATTGCTAAAGAGCGTAGCTGCGCCTCGGCGATACATCGGGGCGGATCTGATCGCATCCAAAGGCAAGCACCGGCATGAGCAACATGACCACCGATACGGCCATAATACTGCGCCAGCCGAGCGCCTACGACTTGCAACACAGCCGGATGAGAGTGTTCATGCGTTGGTTGCAAAAGAACGGTTACGGCCATTTCGTTGATTATGCGACGCTCTACCAGTGGTCCATCGAAAACATCGACCGCTTCTGGGCCACGATCTGGGACTACACGCGCGTCCGCTTTAGCCAAGACTTCGACCGTGTTCGCGGCCAGCCTGACATGCCCGGCGTCGAGTGGTTTCCCGGCGCGCGTTTAAACTTTGCCGAAAATCTGCTCCGCGAAGCTTTCGAAGGCGACCCCACCCGAACTGCTCTTATTGCCCACTCCGAGGGGGGAGCACGAAACGAAATGAGCTATGGTGAGCTTTACGCCAACGTGGGCGCCCTAGCATATTTTCTTCAGTCCTGCGGTCTCGGCACCGACGATCGCGTAGCGGGGGTTGTCGGCAACACGCCAGAAGCACTGATTGGCATGCTGGCAACCACGGTGATCGGTGCGATTTGGTCATCGGTCTCACCGGATTTCGGCACCAATGCAATCGTGGATCGATTTGGCCAGATCGAGCCCAAGATTCTGATCAGCGTCGATGGTTACAAATACAACGGCAAGTCATTCGATATACACGAGCTTGCAGACCAGTTGTGCGCGCGCATATCCAGCATAGAGCACGTCATCCGAGTTCCTCAGTGTACCGAGACCGGTGCCTTGGACAACCCCGGCTCGACATCCTGGAACCGGGCGCTGGCCACCGGCCACGGCCACCGGCCCCAATTCAAACAGCTGCCTTTTGAGCAACCCATATATATCGTGTATTCATCAGGAACGACCGGTCAACCCAAGTGCATCGTCCACGGGGCCGGCGGCACGTTGCTGCAACACAGCAAAGAGTTGATGCTGCATTGTGATCTGAGCCCCGGTGACGTGTTGTTTTATTACACCACCACCGGCTGGATGATGTGGAACTGGCTTGTCTCCGGTCTGGTTACCGGAGCGACGCTCGTTTTGTATGACGGCTCGCCCAGCCATCCCGACCTGAACATGCTCTGGGCACTCGCCGAAGCGGAGACGGTCACTCACTTCGGAACCAGTGCCCGCTGGATCGGTGGCTGTCGCAACACTGGCGTGACGCCGGCTCGGTGGTTCGATCTCGAATCCCTACGATTTATTTTCTCCACCGGATCCCCGCTGTTGCCGGAAGATTTCGACTATGTCTATGCGTCAGTGAAGACTGATCTGATATTGGCCTCAATTTCCGGCGGCACTGACATACTGTCCTGTTTTGTTGGCGGCTGCCCATTACTGCCGGTTATCCGTGGTGAAATTCAGTGCAAACTGCTGGGCATGGACGTCGCAGCCTATGATGACCATGGCCATGAGGTCTTGGACCAACGTGGCGAGCTGGTCTGCCGTCAGCCGGCGCCGTGCATGCCGGTTAAGTTCTGGAATGACCCCGGCATGCATAGATATCGGGCCGCCTATTTCGAAACCTTCCCCAACGTCTGGGCGCACGGGGACACGATTGAATTCAACGCCCGAGGTGGCGCCATGATCCTCGGGCGCTCGGACGCTACACTCAACCCCGGCGGTGTACGTATCGGCAGTGCGGAAATCTATCGGCAGGTCGAGACGCTACCGGAAATTGCCGACAGCCTGGTGGTTAGCCAACCGTGGAAAGACGATGAGCGCGTCGTACTGATGGTGGTCCTAAACGAGGCACAAAAACTGTCCGATGACCTAATCGCCCGGATCAAAGAGCGTATTCGCGAACAGGCCAGCCCACGTCACGTGCCGGCAAAAATCGTAAGCATCGACGATGTGCCTTACACCCGCAGCGGTAAGAAGGTCGAGATCGCAGTTGCAAATATGCTGGCAGGCCGTGCCGTAGATAATCGTGAGGCGCTGGCCAATCCAGAAAGCCTTGATCGAATTAGCGGTATCTCAACGCTTTTTAAATAGACTATCTCCCGATTGCGTCCTTGCCGATCTGTTCCGTCCAGCCATTTGACAGATATGCATCGGTTGCTGGCCTCTTTAGTTCATCTTCAACAACCTGAACAACTTTCATCAAATCGGCAGGTTTTGGTCGCAGACTTATACAAGAGACATTACAACCTGAAGATTTTTCTCCAAGAAGATCCGGTTCGGAACACCACCGGGCTTTTCGTCGATGCATGGGCATTATAGATCTCCCTACGATGGAATGAGGCAGTTGGCTTTTCGCAGGTCCGGGGGTGGTCGTTGCGCCCGAAAGTGGCGTTGTTGCGGCATTGGCCGGGGATGCTATTGCACGTTGTCGCGCTATCCACACAATAATACGGTCAATTTTAACCGCTGGCAGGCCTATAACTGTCTGTTTTTTCTGGCCCAATCAAAATGGACGTCGATTTAAGCAACAGCGGCCAACTCGATTTCCCTCGGCATTGAGTAGCCGAGTGACAAGTGGCCACCTTCGCTATTGGGCTCAATTTCGATGAAGTGGATCGCATCTTGCTTGGCCTGTTCATGGCTGGCGTAGCGCTGGCTGTCGAGCCATTCGTTTTTCAGCGTGCCGAAAACACGCTCCATCGCGGCGTTGACGCTCCTGAGTCAAGCAGCTCCATTGAGTGTTCATAAATCAGTAATAATCAAGGGATCAAACTCGCGAACCAAGTAGTGCTTCAAACAGCGTTGAATTTCTTTGTTGGAGCGGCCTGTCTTAATCCGCCGAGCAACGTAAGCCTGTGTTCTTGGCTCACTGCACATGCATACCAAGGTTGGGCGGCTTTTGTTGCGTGAGCTGTGTCAATTTGGAATCGAACACACGCCCTTCGTCAGTCAATGCGCGCCTGCGCTGAGCTAAAAGAGGCAAGATGTGGCATAACGGTTGCAGATGGTCCGACTCGCCAATCGATTCGCTCTCCGGGCAAGCGTTGATACAGCCTATCAGTGGGGTTTTAAGACGTCGCATGCGTATTGCTTCGGGCGAGCTCACAGGCAAGCTTCGTCATTGATTCACCGCTTGTGTACGGGCTTGAAGCGCACTGCGTCGCGCCAAGGTCACTGCGCGCCGTGCTTCAACAATGCCCGCATGGATTTCTGGCAGTGCGACAGCCTTACCGGCTACAACAGGCCAAGGCCACGTTCCCGGCGTCAGTGGCATCACTCTTGCCCGATGGCGCCAGCGATCGAGCATTGACCGGTTGATCCCGAGCCCTCGGGCGGCCTCGGAACCGATGCAATCCGTCGATTGCCTTAAAGTCTTAGTACACTAGTTGAATGCGTGGCTGACACCACTGCGTATTGATTTCGACATCGTGAACACCTCCTACCATCCGTGTGGCTAAATTGGGTGTCCGTTATCATTGCCTTNNTACCAGCCCATTGGCCAATAATCAGCCGATCATGGCGTTAACACATTCCGTTGAAGGCACGTTGCTCTGTCTATAAAAGTCGTTCATGAGTAGCCCGCCCCCGGATACAACGGAGTCGGAAAGTATCCGACAGCAGCGCCGACTGCTGGGCCTTTCGTTACAGCGTACGCGCCAATCGGCTGAACGCTGTTACCAGAATGCCGAGCAAACACTCTCGTCATGGGTTCGCAGTGCCCTTGCTTTGATGGTGCTCGGTATGGGCATCGACCGTTTCGGTCTTTTTTTGCACCATTTGCCCAACAACGCCCCTAGTGCGCCGGTTGAAGCCGACGTGCTATCTAGGATCGTAGCGATGGCGCTGGTCGGAGCCGGCACGCTGATCGCGGTTGCCAGCAGTCTCCGATTTCATGCCTATGCCCGCGTCTATTCACGCGATTATCGGATTCCGGCCAACCCCCAACCCTCTCTGACGCGATTTTTCGCCTATATGGTGGTCTGTTTTGGCTTGTGTCTATTTTCCATCATGCTGTTTATCGTTGTTTTATAGAACATAGAGATGAAACCTCAAAACTTGACGTTAAGCCTTTGCTGTTTAAATTTTATGAGATTGGAGACGTCCCCAGTTTTTTCTAAGACTCGTGGTTTATCACCCGCTACCCGGATTGATTCCGAGAATACATCGCGAAAAAACGACATATGGCGCTAGACATCTAACACCTTTCAAACCGCTCGCTTCTGAAATTGAAGGGTCAAATAGGGATAGATCTAAAACCCAGTACCCAATCACTCAAGTACTGGAGTCTCCATCATCACTTGTGCAGATCAATTCCACATAGATCCAAAATCCTAAAAATATCCCATAGGCGGCCAATACAAACCCGTAAGCCGCCTGCTGAAGAGGGTTAAAGACGCCATAGCCTGCCAAAACCGCAAACCAGCGATGCCGAAAAAAAGGCGCTTTGGCTGTCAGGCAGCCCCAGATACATCGAATAGCTCCCTCCGATCTCGGTTAGACCGGCGAGCACAATCTACGCCAGTCAAGCATCAGCGCTAATACTCCTTTTAACTCGAAACCCTTGATCAGCATTTGAGTATGGCTGGAATTCAGGACGAAACGGCCAAGGACAGACATTCTTAACCACCCAACAAGGGGCGGCCTGCATTAGCAAAAAGCCAATGCGTAATCAAAAAAACGATTATTTGTCACAGCTTGATCGTTAGACGTATGACGCCCTAGCCGAGAACCGGCAAGAGGTTAGCCACCTATCTATAACGTTTTTTAATCAAATATCGTCGGTCTAAGTGGCAGTTTCCGATTCGAATAAATCAAGGCCGTCCCAATGATCAGCACCCACGATGCGATTTTTATGCACGTCCTCATGAACCTTTTTTTTCGAGAAAAGGTTGGCTCGCAGAACCCCGAACTCATTGAAAACCGCAAGAAAAAACCGGGTGGGCGAACCTGACCCGGTCAATCCAGTAACGGCTATGCAACAAAGTACGGCTTATTTGACTTCGATTCGTCTTGTTCTAGACGCAGCCTTCTTGGGCAGCCTGACCGTCAATACCCCGAGATTCATGGTCGCTTCGATATTGTCGGCATCAAGGTCCTGACCTACCGTGAAGGTCCGACGATAGCGGCTGCCACGGATATCCGCGGACCAGGCCGTTAAGTTGTCCGGCATATCGATCCCGATCGGCCCTTCAATGACCAGCTCCTGATTCTGCAGCTCAATGTCCAGATCATCCGAGGACACACCCGGCATGTCCGCGGTCAGTGTGATGCCATCGCCGTCTTCATACAGATCTACTACAGGCGTTAGAAACGGCGCGGCGTTGGCGCTGCGCTCGGTCGGTGCGGTTTGGTTGCGTACATCCATGTCCTGTTTGGTCGCACTCATGTTCATCACCTCCCAATCAAATTATTCGGCCTTGACCGTAATCTTGCGAGGCTGGGTTTCGGCACTCTTGGGCAGCTTAATGTGAATGACACCGTTTTCTGCCTTGGCTTCCACGTTTTCCGAATCAATGCTTTCGGGCAGAGACACCATTTTGGAAAACTCGCCAGTGAACCGCTCTTGGCGATACCAGTTGCGTTCTCGATTGGCCTTGTCGTTGTTAGCTTCCGTCTGGCGCGTGCCATGAATGTTCAGCCTGTTGCCCTGCAGGCTGATATCCAGATCCTTGGCCTCCAGACCCGGGGCTAAGGCATAGACGTGAACCTCCTGATCGGTTTCACCGACATTCACCAGGGGAAAGCCGCTCGCTGCTGCAGAGCGGAAAAAATTTTGACCATCCGGCAACCCCATCAAGGTATTAAGGTCTTGGCGCAGTTGGTCGAGGCCTGTAAAGGCAGGCAATCCCATGTCCCAGAATTCCTCGAACATAAGCATCACCTCCTAGTTAAGCGACATCATTTTTCATAGATCTTAATATGATTCTCTGTTCAGTTTTCAAGATCTCATAGACGCTAAAAACAGGCTAGAATCGCCTTAGCCAGATCATGTTCTGAATAAATAAGAACTCGATTATGAGCTGGTATTTACTCCACGTGCATCTTCGGAATCGGCAGGGGCGGAGCACCGCTCCGCAGCTGGCCTTCGGCGACGCCGAGCTCCACTTCCGGCACGTAAATGCCCCTGGGCTTTCCGTCAGCGAGCCGCCAACGATTCAAGCATGCTTAAAACGGGGTCACAAAACGAAAAATGTTTCGAACTGGCAGTAGGAAACCCCGCCAAGGCCAAAGCGGTCCAGCAGGAATCTAAGCAATACTCGGATTGGATAGGCGAAACTCGCGCCGATGCGAACAGGCCTTCGATGCCTTTGTCAGCGCCTTGATCTAAGGCGACAAGGTCACTCACATCGCTCGGTGACCTGACGTTTACCAGACCGCAGCTTCATGCAGTGATCGATACTGTGTCACCGGGTCATCCAAGACCGACTGCGCAATGTACACGCCGCATAGGGCAAGATCCACCACAGCGCGATCATGGCACAGTACGCATAGATACTAGCGTATAAGCAGCGCCAAGACGGATCACTGCGGAGGTAGTAAAGCACCGGCAAGATGGACATGAGTGTTAAACCGATCATGAACAATGGAATGATTCCCGGATTGAAAAGCGCAGTCCACACCGCTATAGCCGTCACAAAATAGCGTAAGCAGTAGTGAACATCAGTGATAGTCTTATCGACTAGCGCAGCGATACGCGGTTTAATTGGGCGTTTCCAGATAATGTATCCGATAAAACGGATTTCCTCTCGTACAAAACCGCGGTACCAGCGAAGAAACATCCTGCACAGGCCCGAGTATCTGACGGGAACGAGTGTGTGCACAACCGCGTTGCTCTGGTAAACGATATCCAATCCCAATCCCAGGATGTAATTGCTCAATGCACGGTCTTCACCATGGATGCAAGAGGCACCCAGAAAACGCTGTTCAAACCAAGATTCGAGAACCGAGTGAATTGCGGATATTCGGTAGGCGGAAAGGGCACCCGGGCAGCAATAAACGTTGCGATATCGCGATTGAGCAGTACGTACGAAGTCAAAAGACAAAATATAGGCAACATGCAGCATGCGCGGTATCAGGCCGGCATCCAGATTATGAACCAATACTTTTCCAGAGACAGCGCCAACTTTAGGATCAGCGAATGGACTGACGATTGCCAGCAGTGTGTCGGCTTCAATAATGCTGTCCGAATCGACACTCACCGCGATCTCGCCTGAAGCCTTTTTGAATGCCTCCCTCAATGCGGCTTTTTTGCCCCGGTTTTCTTCAAAGCGCAATACGGTGATCGCATCTCTGTACTGCTCGCGGACAGCACTGATGTAGCGCCAGGTATCGTCTGTGCTCCCGTCGTCGATGACGATGATCTGCAAGCGGTCTCGCGGATAGTTGGCGTTAATGACGGACACCAGCGAGTTTTTGATCATGGCGCCTTCGTTATAGGCAGGGATTATGACCGTCAGCGGTGGAGCACTCTGACTCGTAGCCGGTGGATTGGCACGATACCCGTACCAAAGCACGGTTTTATAAGCGAGCAGTCCGAGCTCCAGGGAAGCCCAGCAGATTCCGAAGATAACCAGCGGTTGGTTCCAAGACGCCCAGAGACTAAGCCGGTGGCTTGGATCGGCCAAGCGGCCCATCATAAACAGCAGAAGAATCAGAATGATTGCGAGGGCGCCCAAAAGGAGGCCTCGCCGCAACATGCTCTCTTTGCGCCCCGGCAGTGCCTCGGTCCGGCAGGCAATACCCTGGCTGCCAATATCACTCATGTCGATATCACATGAGACGATTGACTACCCCGGCAAGGATCAGGTTGTGCTAGCGATATCAAAACGTATTTCCTCGTGCCTCGCGAGTATAAGACGGCTGCGCCAGACTCTTGCCGCCTGCTGGTACCGCAGCAAGCCACGCGTATCGATTGCAGCAACAACAATTCGGGCGGGATCGCAAGCGCCTGAAAGTGGCGTAATAGGCGCAGTACGTACTTAATTCCGGATTTTTGAAATTTAAGGCATTTAAACGAGACCAGCCGGCATGCAACATGCATGTCCAAGATCGACATGACCCCCACACGCTGTTGGCTCGCGATCTTACTCCGGTCACGACGATATGTTCAATGTCTCTTGTGGCCCCTAGGCCAATATAAAGACTAGAAAATTGCTGATAAATTTTAATGCTTTATTAAAATCGACTTTTGGATTTGGAGGGTTGGCTCATAATTTTGAGGAGCTGCCGAGAAAGTGGGCAACAGACCAGCAAGACACCACTAAAATTCCAAGGCTTTGAGGCACCTGCTGCAGATCCATAGCGCTGCCTGGCTGGCCTTGCTCGTTTTGCCTGTCGTGTCCGGCTGTGCCTGGTCCCATACCACCAGCGCCGGCACGACACCTCTCCACTCGTCGGGCCAATTGCAGCTCCCCCGCTCAAATGACGTGGCACGCGGCCCACTTGGCGCCCACGGCGCATGCCAACGGCCAAACACACGTACGCACGTTTTCGCCGGCAGGCCCAAGGGTCGAGCCCAACCCGCCATTGCGT
>DHHU01000071.1 GCA_002403445.1 Salinisphaeraceae bacterium UBA4764
GTGTAGACAATGGGGGCGATCGAGGCCGCAACGTGCGGCAGTTCAATCACGGTGGTGGTGTCATCGCTCTCGATCCCGGTCTCGGCATCGGCGAACACATACAACCGCCCGTGACGGGCTCGCACTTCCGCCAGATTGGATTGCAACTTGGCCAAAAGTTCATTGTTGGGGGCTACGGCGACAACCGGCATATCTTCGTCGACCAGTGCCAATGGCCCATGTTTGAGTTCACCAGCCGCGTAGGCCTCGGCGTGGATATAGGAGATTTCCTTTAATTTCAGAGCGCCTTCCATTGCAATAGGCACCATCGAACCTCGCCCCAGAAACAGGGCATGCGCGTGTTCGGCAAACCGTCCGGCCAATTCCGCCACGTTATCCTCGCTCGCCAGAACACCCCGAACCGCGGACTGCAATCCCCGCAGGTCGTCGACCAAGGCGTTGGCAATCGCACCGGGTCCGGCCAACAAGCCGGCCAGCGTCAACAGGCAGACACATTGCGTTGTGAATGCCTTGGTCGAGGCCACACCAATCTCCGGCCCGGCGTGGGTCAACATCACGAAATCGGATTCGCGAGTCAACGACGTTTCGGGTTTGTTGCAGATCGCGAGTGTCGCGCAATAACCCGACTCCGCCGGCAACGACTTGGCGTAACGAAGCGCAGCCAGGGTATCGGCTGTTTCACCCGATTGCGACAACGTGACCAGTAACGTGCCGGGCGCCACAATCGAGGGTCGATAACGAAATTCGCTTGCCAGGTCAACGCGAACCGGCATGCGCGCATGCGACTCGATGGCATGTCCCGCCACCAGTCCGGCGTGGTAGCTGGTACCGCAGGCGACAATCTGAACCGAGCGGACAGTGTCCAGAAAAGTCCGTCCCTCGGGACCGAAACTATCGGCGACGAACCCGTCGCGGCTGGCACGGTCCGCAAGCGTCGCGGCGATCGCGTCGGGTTGCTCGAATATCTCCTTGCGCATGAAATGGCGATAACCGTTTTTTTCGGTTGCCTCGATCGCCAACGCCGACTCCTTGACCTCACGCGCAACCGGCACTCCGTCGATATCGGTTATCGTTCGTGTGTCGGCGGTCAACTCGGCGATATCGCCTTCCTCAAGATAGATGAAACGACGCGTGACCGGCAGCAGTGCCTCGATGTCGGAAGCCGCAAAATTTTCCCCGATACCGACGCCCACCACCAGCGGGGATCCCTGCCTGGCAACGACCAGAGTTTCCGGCGCGACGCTCGAAACCACCGCCAACGCGTATGCCCCGCGCAGATTAGCCACAACCCGACGAACCGCGGCTGTGAGATCCCCGTGTGTTTCCAGCTCACGGTCGATCAGATGGGCAAAAACCTCGGTGTCGGTTTCCGATGTCAGCGTATATCCGGATGCTTCCACGTCGCGAGCAAGCTCGGCGTAGTTTTCGATAATGCCGTTATGAACCACCGCCACGCGACCATTCGAGACATGTGGATGAGCATTGGTCTCGGAGACACCGCCGTGGGTCGCCCAACGCGTATGAGCAATGCCGAGTGCACCGGGCCACTCGCCAGCTGTCAGTCGCTCGGCCAGCGCCTCGACTTTGCCGACCGCGCGCATACTGCGAAGTTTTCCGTCGTGCACAAGGCTGATTCCGGCCGAGTCATAGCCTCGGTACTCCAGGCGCCGCAGACCTTCCAGGAGGATGGGTTCAACGTCGCGCTTGGCGGTGGCGCCCACGATTCCGCACATAGTGGTGATCTCGTTATGTCTTGCTCGGCCGGTGCCAGTTATCGACGACCACGAGTTCAGCACGGCTCAGGGAGAGTTTATTGGGCGGCGCGGTCTTGGTCAGGGTGGTACCGGCGCCGATAGTCGCGCCCGCGCCGACTTCAACTGGCGCCACGAGCTGAGTGTCCGAGCCGATGAACGCATCGTCACCGATGGTGGTGACATGTTTGTTGGCGCCGTCATAGTTGCAGGTGATCACGCCTGCGCCCACGTTGACCCCCTTGCCGATGCGGGCGTCGCCCACGTAACTCAGGTGGTTAATTTTGCTGGAGGCTCCTATCGTCGCGTTCTTGGTTTCAACAAAATTGCCGATCGTGGCCCGATGGCCCAGTTCAGTGCCGGGGCGAACCCGGGCGAACGGCCCCACCTGACAGTCAGCGGCCAGCCGCGCGTTTTCCAGCACGGAATGAGCCATAACACGACTCCCAGCACCCAGAACGGCGTGGCGAATGATACAGCCCGGCTCAATGTGCACACCGTCACCCAGCGTGATATCGCCTTCCAAAACCACATCGACATCGATCAACACATCGCGGCCCACTGTTACATCGCCGCGGACCTGAACTCGGTCGGGGTCACGCAGCGTGACGCCGGATTGCAACAATTGCTCGGTTTTTCGTTGTTGATACGTACGCTCGGCACGCGCTAGATCGCGCCGATCGTTGATGCCCTGAGTTTCAGCCACACTCGCCGCGTGATCGGCGACAACCGGCGTACCGTCGGCCACGGCCATGGCGATGCAATCGGTCAGCAGGTATTCGCCTTGGGCATTGTCATCCGACAGACCGGCCAGCCAACGCCGAAGCGGTTGAGCAGGGGCGGTTATGACCCCGGTGTTGACCTCGCGAATCCCACGCTGTTCAACGGACAGATCCTTGTCCTCAATAATAGTGGCAACCTGGCCGTACGCGTCTCGCACAATACGACCGTAGCCCGCGGGTTCTTCCAGATCGACGCTCAACAGCCCGAGACTATCCGGCGCGGATGCCGACACCAGACGGGATAATGTTTGTGGACGCACCAACGGCACGTCACCGTAGAGCACCAGCACGCGCGCGTCGTCTGGCACAGCCGTCATGGCGGCGGCCACCGCATCACCGGTACCCAGCTGACGCGGCTGCTCGATCCAATTGACCTGTAGATAGCCCAGCGCCGTGCGAATCTGATCCGCGCCGAATCCGCAGACCACGTGTATTTCGGCCGCCCCCAGCGTTTGAGCCGTTGCCACAACGTGACGGAGNNCGTCCAGCGGCCAGCACCACGATATGCAGATTATCGATCAATCCAGAACTCTCCGCGGATGCACGCCACCGGTTTGACGGATTCGCGCGATCCAACTAATAACTTTTGCATACGGTACTACAGCCGAACTGTGTCAGACGAGCCATTAGGCATTATGATCTTCGTAGAGATCCGGGGCCTCGCCAGTTTGCTTAATCTATTTTGACGCAGCCCGCCTTACCCGCAACGATCGACGAAACCGCGCGAGCTGCACATGGGTTCGCGAGCAAGGCTGTAGCCGGATAACATAACCGTACATAGCGGGAAATGGCACAGCGAACCCCATAACAATGTATCTGGACCGGAAGCCGACAGGGTGTACCTGGCACCCCGACATAGACCCCAGTGACGGGCACCTGCTGAATACAATCAACTTTGATCCGGCCAGTAATAACCCGTTCGACGTGCCACTGCCATGGCTTGCTGGCGACTGGGAATCCGAGTGTTGGCGCACGAGCACCCCGAGCGAAACGTTCGAACTCAAAGGCTGGCAGATTCGCCGTACGCGGGACCTGGCATTTGTTGCCATAGACGTGCCCGAAACAGGGCTTGCCAACCCGGCCGATCTGGAAGCTGCTGCGCTGGCTTCTTACCGCCAGCTTTTCGCGCTACGTGGCCAGCTTGAGCTGCCGCATCTACAACGCGTCTGGCACTGGCTTTATCAATTGCTTGAAGGCGACGGTGAAGCCCAGCGCTACCGCAGCCTGTGTCGCGGAAGGGCCCGCGCGGTCGACGAAGTCGAGGCTACGCTCCCCCCGGCCACAGGCATCGAGAGTGCGCGTCCGGGGCTGCGCATCCAGGCACTATTCGGGACTCAGCCGATTACGCCGGTAGAAAACCCCCGCCAGGTCAGCGCTTATCGGTATCCTCGCGAGCACGGCATTCGCTCACCGGCGTTCGCGCGCGCCGCAATTACGCAGCTCGGTGGTACGCGATACCTACTGCTTTCCGGCACCGCAAGTATTGTCGGACATGAAACACGCCACGTGGGCGACGTGCGTCAACAAACCAGAGAGTCGATCGCCAACGTTGCTGCCGTGATGGATACCGCTTCCGCGGACACATCAGCCCAGGGCCTCAAGGGTTTGGCTGGCGTGCGTGGTTACGTTGCGGCGGCCTCCAATGCGGGCGTGGTGGCCAGCGAACTCCGCGCCTTGCTTCCGGGCGTGCCGGTAACATTACTGCACGGCCGGCTCTGCCGCCCCGATCTTCACGTGGAAGTCGAAACCCTGATGCGGTTTTAACCCCTACCCGCCGTCAGGCGACTCACCGTACGGCCCGGTGCCGCCATGTCCAAACGATCGATGACCGGAACTTGAGTGATCGACTTACAACGCTAGGTACACTCGGTACGCGGTCGGACCCGGGTGTACTCGAACTCCGACCGCGTCGGTCGAGAGCATGTCCTTGAATTGTGCCGTGTGCGCGATACCGGGGCAGTGCAGGTGCGGTTCGTCGTCAACACCCAGGCCATGCCAGAGCACCGCGCCGAAATGAGCGCGACCGTCCCGTCAGGCATCCACACCATCGGGCTCATGAATCAGGCCGCCTGACAACAATGGCCCACCACAAAAACCCGAAGATTTGTCGAGTGTCGGCATTATCCCGGCAACGCCCGAGCTGAATCCGGCCAAGAACGTCTGGCAGCACTTAGGCCAAAGCGTTCTGGGCTATCGAACCTTTGAAGCTTCCAAGGCCATTGTCGACAGTCATAGCGGGCTTGGCCGTCCCTGCTGCAGGATCCCGGTCGGATTCAGGCCTTCACCCTCGTGACCGGGTTTCCGTCGATCAATGTTTGAACGGTTAGATAGCAACCCGATTTGGGCCTCGAACTTCGCTCCGTGATCGAATTTCTTTGCTCCGTCGCGGGCTGTTGGCTGCCACGGGATCGTTGATAAAAGGTCTGGCGCGACGCGGTTCGGTTGTTTTGGATTCCCGAGCCGGGGCGGCTGGACCGGCGTACATCCGGCCGTGAGATGCATCTGACCATCAAAAGGCCAGCACGCGTGCGGGCCGTATGTCGCCCATGGCCCCCGAAGGGGCCTTTCAATCTATTGATTCATTGCGACCGACACCGCGCTGAACGCGTATGGTGGGTGAAAAGTTGCCCAGAGTATAAAGATTTGGTTGAGTCATCCGCCGCTTATCGAAACACCCCCTTTTTGATTATTGGTGCCGGTGCCGCTGCGCTGGGTGCAGCCAGCACACTGATTGATGGTGGCGCTAAGCCGTTGATCGTCGACAAGGGCCGACGCCCGGGCGGCCGGGTTGCAACCCAGCGGCCCAGTCGAACGTCCGCACACTGGTTCGATACCGGCGCCCAATATTTCACAGCACGTGACACCGAGTTTCGAGCCTTGGTGGAAGAAGACGTTGGGCGCGGCACACTTACACGCTGGCAGCCCCGCGTCGTGGTCGCCACAGCCCGTCTTGAAACCGGTTTCGAACAATTTACACTGCACGACTCGCCCGACGCGCGCGAACGCTTCATTGGGCCCAACGGGTTAAAGACCTGGCTGGCTGAACGGCTGTTCGAGTTACCTGCGGAAATGCTTCCCGCGACTCGCGTCGAACGCGTGTGGTCCGAGGCGAACAGCTGGAGGGCCCAAACAACCGATGGCACAACCGTCGAGGCCGCCCGGGTGTTGATCACCACGCCGCCGGTTCAAGCTGAGGCGATGCTGGGCCAAACGGCCCGCGCCATCGATGCACTCGCCAGCGCCGATAGGCACATGGCCGGGTGCCAGACTGTCGTCGTCAGCGCACCGGCCCATCCCCACTTCGATGCTGCCTTCGTCCATGGCGCCAAACTGGCTTGGATCGCTGACAATGCCAGTAAATATGCGCAGGCGACCGGGCCAACACATTACTGGACGCTGCATGCCGGAGTTGACTATAGCACCCAATATATCGACGCCGAACCCAGCGACCTCGCCGCCGAGCTGCTCGAGGAGTTTACGGCCATTACTGGCTTTGAACGCTCACGAATCGAGTTTGTGCACGGCCATCGCTGGCGCTATGCACGCCCATCACCCAGCGCGCCGGAGCCGGCTGAACCGCCCTATGCCGGCCTGCCGGACAACGGTTTGGCTCTGGCCGGCGACTGGCTGGCCGGGGGGCGTATCGAGGGGGCTTGGCGTTCGGGCGTAGCGGCGGCCCGCGCGCTGCTCGATGCTTAAACCTATTCGCGCTGTGTGGGATTCGGCACGGTGGGATAACGCGCCGGGTGTTCGTCCATGTAGGCCTTGGCTACGCGCAATATGCGCGCATCGTCGAACTTACCACCGGCCAACTGAAACCCGACGGGCAGTCCTTTCTCAGTAAAGCCGCAGGGAATAGATGCCGCCGGTTGCTCACTCAGATTGAATGGGTAGGAAAACGGTGCCCATTCTTCCCAGTCCTTCATGTTCCGATCCGGCGGCACTTGATAGTTGATATCGAACGGCTCCACGGCAACACTCGGTGTCATAATCAAATCGTATTCGCGATTGAAGTGCTCCAGTGACTGCGTGAGCCGAGTCCCCGCTGTGATCGCTTCGAAAAGCTCCAGCGCGGACCAGTCCTCAGCGGTGCGAGCATTGTCCATCAACCCTGGATCGAGTAGTTTCTGCTGGTCACGCGTCATGCTGTTGCGAAGCGCCTGCGACGCGGTAAACCAGATGCGCTCGAAAATCCACAGCGGCGATTCGAAACCGGGGTTAATCTCCACGATCTCAGCGCCCAACGCTGCCAGCTTGTCGGCGGCTTCACGCACGCGAGTGGCGACCTCGTCATTCACTTGGGCATAGCCAAGATCCGCGGAATAGGCAATCCGTAGATCACTCAAATCACTATTAAAGCCTTCGCCCCAATCCTCGGGCTGGCCCCGCACACAGTATGGATCGTGGAAATCGTAACGGCCGATAACATTCAACATGCGCACCGCATCGTCCGGAGTACGCGTGATGGGCCCGATCGAGGACAGATTGGCGGCCTTGGAAGGCGGCCACTGCGGCGTCCAGCCAAAAGTCGGCTTAATACCGAACACGCCGGTAAACGCGGAGGGCAAACGGATCGAGCCACCCGAGTCACCGCCCTGATGCAACACGCCCATGTTCAGTGCCGCAGCCGCTGCAGCGCCGCCGGATGATCCGCCGGGCGTCAAGCGTGTGTCCCAGGGGTTACATGTCGCACCGAACACGCGGTTATCGGTCACGGCCTTCCAGCCGAATTCGGGTGTATTGGTCTTGCCCAGGATGACGGCGCCGGCTTCGCGCAGGAAACGGGTGGGGGGCGAATCCTCGGTGCAGGGCTTTGCACTGGTCGTCAGCGAGCCCTCGCGACACGGCATGCCGGCGACTTGGGTCAAATCCTTGAGTGAGACCGGAACGCCGTCGATCGGACTAAGTGGCGCGCCCTGACCCCAGCGCCGTGCAGATGCGGTGGCCTGCGCCTCGGCACCGTCACGGTCGACGTAGACATAGGCGTTGACGGCGTCGTTGAACCGATCGATACGATCAAGTGCCGCACGCGTGGCTTCCAGCGGCGAAGCATCGCCGGCTTGATATAGCGTTTTGAGTTCACCGGCGTCCAATACGCCAAGGTCGGTTGGGCTGTCAGCCATGGCTTGTTCTCCAGGTTAATGGCATCTGTGTGACAACACGTGGAGGCCTGCGTTGCACGTTAGATGTTAGCTGTACTCCAAGCCACTCGTCGAGGCGAATTGATGAGCCGGGTCCGGCGGCGGCCCGTCGCCGGGCACGTTGGCCAGATCAAGTGCGGCTTCGGTCGCACCACAGCGACGCGCCGCGCGCAGGGCAACGCCATTGCCCATCGCGCCACGCAGCATGGGAGCGGCACGCCGCAGCGCCACAGCTGCTGCGCGGTCAGTCACACGATCCATCGCCCGGCGGCCCATCAACTCCAATGCCCAATCCGGTAGCAGGGCGGCACCGGCGCCTAGAAAAAGCCGCCGCGACAAGCCGGCGGCTGCCAACGGCAGTTGTATCGTCTCCAGCCATCGGATGGCCTCCTGCGCCCGATGATCGAACTTGAGTTCCGGCTGAACCGCGGCGAAGTATTCGTTCATCTCGGCCTGCGATGCCGGCACATTGACCGCACCGAGTCGCTCGGCGATACGGCGTGTCTCATCGAAATAACGATCTACCTGCCAGGGCGCCACATGCGTTCCGTTATAACGCTCGAATCCGGCTATAAAGCAGACCATTTCGGTACAGTGAACCCATGTCAGAAGCTCCGGGTCGTGCGCNNGGGCAGCGTAAGTCGTGGCGGCCACGAAAGTCGTCGTCCGCCGCAGACGGTTCAGGCCATCATCGCGCAGACGAGAATGGTCCCAGACACCGGCCAGAGCGCGCGGATGCAGCGCCTGCAGCATAAGCGAAGCCACGCCGCCGGCCATCATGCCTGGAAAATCGCGGTGTATGATCCACGTCACCGAACCGGGACCGAACAGCCCGGGATCGCCTAGCGGCACATCGTAGTCGATCCCGAAATCCTGCCGGGTTGCGATGACGTCGACGATGCGCTGACGCAGTCGTCCGTAAACCGGCTCAAGAATCTGGTTTTTCGACGAGAATGCGGAGGGCAACAACAGGTACCGTTTGGATAAATAGGCGCATTATAAATACCGCCCCATCGACCTATTCGGATGCAGGTTAGAACCCGTCAGGCATGGCCTTCAAGCGGGTGGCTAGGGCATCAGCTTGGGATTCCACTATCAATCGCTGCAGCTGATGATCACCCAAAAAACCTGCGGCAACCGCCTGTCGCAACAGGCCAACCAGCGGCGCGTAATACTCCTCCACATCGAGTATCGCGATCGGCTTGGCGTGCCAGCCGATTTGTTGCCAGGTCATCATCTCGAATAGTTCTTCCAGCGTACCAAGTCCACCCGGCAGAGCGACAAAGGCGTCGGCGGCATCGCTCATGGCCAGTTTCCGGGCGTGCATGTCGTCAACGACCTGCAGCTCGGTCAATCCCCCATGCCCGACTTCCGACCCGATCAGCGATCGGGGAATAACTCCCAACACCTCGCCACCTGCGGCAAGCGCGGCATCGGCAAGCTCGCCCATCAGGCCGATGCGCGCGCCGCCATAGACTAGTCTCCAACCCGATTCGGCCACGGCTTTGCCTAGCGCTCTGGCCGCGTCAGCGTAGGCGGGGGAGTCGCCGTGACGCGAACCGCAATAGACACAAATCGACTCAATAGCTGACAACATGGCACCGTGCTGAAATCCAGCATCCGAGTATAAGGTTAGTTCGGGCTTGTCGCGAGCCTAAACCAAGCTAGGCTGGTCGATGGCACCACAGAACGGGATACGATAATCGATGCCCCTATCGAGCGGCCTATGGCTCGCGACCATCACGGGATTCGCCGCGCTGATCTGCGCCGACTTCTGGCTGCACGTCCGAGGACCCCATACACCGGGGTTCCTCGAAGCTACGCTCTGGTCTTTGATCTATGTAGTGCTCGCACTGACGTTCGACGCCATTCTCTGGGGCATTTATGGTCACGGCCTGGCTGTGGCGTTCATTGCCGGATACGTCACCGAGAAAAGTCTGTCGATCGACAACCTGTTTGTCTTCGTGTTGATCCTCTCGACGTTTCACGTACCGGATGATGCACGCCAGAGAGTTTTATCATTCGGCATTGTGATTGCACTTCTGTTGCGTGGGGGGTTCATTGCCCTGGGCTATCAGGCAATTGAGCACTTGTCGTGGACGTTCTATGTTTTCGGTGGATTCCTGCTTTACACGGCATTCAAATTGTTGATCCCGAGCGGTCACAACCAAGAAGCGGACGTCATGCAAAATCCTCTAGTGCGGCTGGTCAAAAGCCTGGTGCCGATGACCGACTCTTTTCGCGGCGCCGCATTCGTATCACATATTGACGGCCGCTCGGTTGCCACACCCATGGTGTTGGTCATTACCGCTGTTGGCGCCACCGACGTACTTTTCGCACTCGACTCGATCCCGGCTATTTACGGGCTGACCGAGCACGCGTACATCGTATTCACCGCCAATGCCTTTGCATTGCTGGGTCTGGTTCAACTCTATTTCTTGATCGGCAATCTGCTGGACCGCCTGATTTACCTGAACTATGGATTAGCAGCCATCTTGCTGTTTATCGGTGGCAAACTCATACTCGAAGCATTGCACAACAATCAAATCGGAGTCATTAACGGCGGGCACCCGGTCACTGTCGCACCTGATATTTCGACATCAGTATCCCTGGTTGTGATCGTAGTCATCCTCGTGATCACAACGCTAGCCAGCCTGATCCGCAGTCGCTTCCGAGGGCATTGATACACTTTCGATCAATGGCACCACCCAACCCATCACATCCGTACAGCGATTCGCGCGATCGATTATTCCAGGAATGCGCGAATAAACTCGAAGCCGGGGATCCCGAAGCCAATGACCT
Organism: Salinisphaeraceae bacterium UBA4764; assembly: GCA_002403445.1. GTDB lineage: Bacteria > Pseudomonadota > Gammaproteobacteria > Nevskiales > Salinisphaeraceae > Salifodinibacter. The sequence continues at coordinate 10,477 of DHHU01000071.1, forward strand.
GCTGCATCAGGTGTCCCAGCACACGAACTATGCGCCGGGCTGGGTCATCATCGGGCAGGCACTGCGGCGGCTGGGGCGGCACGATGCGGCTGTTGTAGCGCTGGATACGGCGTTGGCCGCAAGACCGGACCACGCGTCGGCACTCCTCTGGAAAGCCGAGTGCTTGCTCGACCTAAACCGCCTGCAAGAGGCCGAAAAAGTACTCACTCCGTGGGCGAACCATCCAACCAATGCCGGCGCCATTGCTCATTCACGGGGGCGTATCGCCTATGCGGCCGGCCGGCTCAACAACGCTCGCGAGTTGCTGTTGCGGGCAACCCGACTACAGCCGGCAGTGGCCAGCGCCTGGTTCCGGCTGGGTTTGGTGTGCCAAGATCTTGGCGATAACCGATCCGGCGCCGAGTACTATGCCCGGGCACTGGCAATCGAACCGAACATGTTCGAAGCCGCGATCAATCGCGGGACATGTCTGCAGGCCATGCACCATATCGACGCGGCGCTGCGCGCCTATGCCCAAGCGTACATGGTCAAACCGGAATCGCTCGGCCGTATTGCGCACGCTCTGACATCAGAAGCTAGCGGCCGGCTATGGCTGAATTTCGACGTACTCGCAGCCGAGTTGAAGGACATTGCCGAACAGGGTTAACCAACTGGCCAAGGGCCCAATCAGGCCTATGGAGGCTCAACGGCTTTGGGGCCGTGCCGTCTACGACATCTACAGTGATTCACCGCCCGATCGGCGGGCCCGAAACTTTTTCCGATAAACGCCGGTCTCGGTAAGCAGCGATTCTCCAACCGCATCGTAGGCCCCGCATTGCTTCTGATCCATGGTTTCACAGTGCAGATTGAGGGTCTGACGAGGCACGGGGACACATTGGACTACGGGCGTGCCGCGTTCGAGACGCCCCTCGAATGTCGGATCGAGCCAAACGGCGGGAAACAATATACCCACATCGTGATATTGGTCCGCATCCACCAACCCTGTTATCGGCCGGAACGGTAAATCATCTCGATTGATGGGCGGCATGGCCAGAAGCGACCAGCCTTCAGGAAGTTCGATTGTCCAGAAACTGTTGAATTTGACCACGACCTGTGAGTCTCTGGAAAACGGGCTCCCTTGGACTTGGGCCGGTGCATGAAAACTGAGCGGTGCCCGCGGGTGTTTAGTCGCGGCCGGCGTTGGAATCGACCAATCCCAGGAAAATTGCCCATTGCACACTTCGATATCGCATGGGAGGGGCATGATGAAACCGTACTGCATGGCATCCAGAAACGGTGGACATTGCTTGATGGTGCGCATCGTCTGGTTGTGTAACGCGGAATGCGCATTGGCCGGCATGGCGCGCAACCAATCAGGCAGGGCTGCACGCGCCGGGATCGGTTCCGGAATATAATCGACCAGGTTGGGGTCACAGCGAAAGACGATATCCACAGCAGTTAGGGCGCGATACGGATCGCGTGTCAGACCGCGCGGCTGAGGTTGAAAGCGAACGAAATACGTTCACGGTCGCCATAATAGGGGCGCACCTGATGCTGGAGCCAAGCCGGGAAAAGCAATAACAAGCCAGAGCGCGGTGTGAACGTCATGGTAGTGCCACCGCTATTCTGAGCACCATCAGCCATGACCAGGGAGGGGTCATGCATGGCGACGCCGGTGCCGCGCGGGTCCATGATCTCGAACTCCCCTCCAAGGCTCGCATCAGCGGCACAGCCGCCGTCGTCCACGTAATAAGTGCCTGACCAAAAGGAGCCCGGATGATAGTGGAAATCATTGGCGTCACCGGGGCCGTTGATGTTGGCCCAGGCACGCGATTCCCATCGGGGACGGAAATACGTTCCCTGGCGATCCATAGTCATTTGATTGGCAACTTCCTCGCCAGCTGAAACGATTGCCTGAGCACTTTCGGCTGCCCAATTCTCGGTAGGTTCGGCCGAATGCCAGCCACCTCGGTTGGAGGCGTTCTTACCGGGCTCGCGTTTTCGCTGAGCGAGCACGCGGGCCCGTAGGTCCGCGTTAATGGCCTCGGCGTTCGGCAGCATGACGGCGGCCACCGGTGTGGCAAAGAAATAGCCGACACTAATCTCGACCCCAGCATTATCGGTTTGTTGTTGCGACACAGTTCAATCTCCTGCACAAGTCAGGGACGATTCAGGCAACGGTAGATGCGTACCAATACCTTGGACCATATTCGATTAAACAAAAAAAAGCCCGGCGCATCAAGCGCCGGGCCAGTTATTGGCATTTTTATTATTTAGGTCGAATCAGCCAGATTCTAGCCCGTCAGGGATGACGGGTTTTTGAACGAGTCCAGCAATTTCTCGTAGGGCAGTGTTTTGCCCTGAGGTTTCTCATTTTTAACTTTCGCTTTCGGCGAGCCTGACTGATTGAGCCAGTAATCCTTGCTCTTCTTGGGGTTGAA
>DHHU01000026.1 GCA_002403445.1 Salinisphaeraceae bacterium UBA4764
CATTATCGGTTTGGATCTCATTGGTTTTCAATGAAAACCGTGTGAATCTTATGTAAGTTGTTGACAGAAAATAGAGATTGATCTTTTGCAGTATATAAGGGGCGCAGAAGGTCGCAGGTTCAAAACTTCCTACCCCGACCATTTCGCCAACCGGTTTTTTTAAAAAATTATATAACTATCTAATTATTATGATTTTTATAGGATGGCTGGTTGGGCTCTGGTAGTGCAGCCATGGTCTATTTATCTCCAATTGCCATCGCATTAACGCCAAACGGCGCACTCATACAGGATCTTCGATCCCTGGATTCCCAGTCAGAAGCGACTGGACTGTTGATCAAACAACTGGTCCGGCACATTCGAAATAGGGGGCAGATCGAAAGTGAACCGCGGTAAGAGCGGCTTCAAAAGAGCTGTTTAACGCGCGCCATTGGCTGCAGACCTCCCGGCAAGGGCCTGCTGTTCCTTCTCGAACGACGGGATGCGGTAGGCAAGGGCGGTTCCATCAAGACCCTTACGAACAAGCTGGACACGCGGGGCTAGTGGGGCGTGGCGCTGCCGCATCCCAACCTCCGAGAGACGACCTCGTGGTGTGGCCTGCGCGACGAGTAATACCTGCGCGGATGGGACGCCCTTTCGCTTGATGGAAGCTGTCACAACCGCAACGATCGAGCCGGTCATGGAATCGGGCACCGATGCGAAGTATGCGCAGTTCCTCGGTGATTGCCCCATGTTCGAGCGCATGCTCACGGATCAAAGCAGCTTGCCCCACAAGTACTGGCTTGAATTGACCAGGCGGAGCAGGAGAAACGCCTGGACGAGCGCATTGCCGACTCGCTGAAATGCCGGAAGCTCTCACCCGTGGATATTGTCGCCCGGACACAATATGCCGAGATCGGCCATCTGCGTAACGTGAGGCTGGAGCGTCCCCCATGCGACCAATACGCCGTGGTTCCTCGTCAATTTCGTCAGTCAGTGCCTCGATGGATAGAACCTGATCCGCCACCTGCTTGATCAGATTCCGGTTACTTAGATGCCGGAGATCGCAACAACACGGCCAGAGCTAGCGGAGCCGACAAAGCACGAGAAACTGATCAAACCCGATTTCGGGATTGACGAGGTGTACTGAGTCCGTAGCCGATACAAGGTTGGCCGCCTCTTGCGGTCTAGCGTGCGTCGGATCAAAGAAGGCACATGCAGAAGTGTAATCCACTCCATGCGTGAAAAATTAGTGGTTACTGAGCAACCACCGCACTGTGCCACCGTGCCACCAGCGCGCGCCGGAAACTTCCGGATAACGGATTTCGAGAACTCAACCCCGAACTCGGTTGAGGGTGAACTTTTATATGACTAAATGCGTTCGCTTCGAGTCGATTACATGATCGACGCTGATCTCATATTGCTTGCTGCAGCTCCAAAGAATCCATGAGCGGGGCTCTACCTGGGCTGCTTGAAAGTGCCGCGCAATGACGCACAAACTTCACTAAAGCCAGTCAATCGGGTTCAAGCATGACGACGTATCACGTGCACAACACTGACATCGAATGCATCGTCGGTGATATTGCAGCCCAATCCGACGTACAGGCTGTGGTCAATGCCGCTAACGCCGAATTGCAAACCGGCGGCGGCGTGGCCGGCGCTCTGCATCGGGCTGCCGGCCCCGGATTGGCCCGGGAGTGTGCCTCGATGGCGCCGATTGGCCCCGGCGAAGCCGTCATCAGCGGCGGGCACGATCTGCCCAACAAGCACGTCATTCACGTGCTTGGCCCGGTTTACGGGGTCGACGAACCCGCCGCCGACTATCTGGCGGCCTGCCATCGCCAGGCGATTCGTCTGGCCGAGACGCATGGCATTACCTCGATCGCCTTCCCAGCGATCTCCACGGGCGCCTTCGGCTACCCGCTGGACGAGGCTGCGAACGTAGCTGCGGCCGCCGTGTCCCGGGCCGTCGCCGATGTCGATGCAGTGACGCACGTGCGTTTCGTGCTGTTCGAAGACTTTGCGCGCAAAATCTACGCACAAGCCTTCGCCACCCACGCCGTCTGACCCGGCAGGGCGGTTTCCGGCGCGTTGCGACAACCCCGTCAGCTCAAAAGCCCCGCGAATTGAACGCAGCATCGGCTCGAATGATTTTGCCGGCGGTTGTTCGACCGGAGTTGTAGGCGGACTCGATTTTCAGGTCAAGACCGGAACGCGCTGCGCAGTCGGTGCGACCCCAATATCACCCGATAGGAAGTTTGATGGCTTGTCGGTGACGCCAGACCGCGCCTTAAATGGCTCTGAACGAAACAATGAATACCGCGACTACCCTGGACCGAGACCCGCCGCTGTCGATACGTTGCGTATCCTTGCCTTCGGCTTCGTTGTCACCTTGATTTCGAGCTTCGGCCAAACGTTTTTTGTGGGCCTGTTCAGCACAGTGTTCAGTAGCGCCGCTAACATTGGCGGTACTACCTTGAGTCTATTCTTTGAGGTCGCCACTCTGGCCAGTGGCAATCTGTTGTTCTGGGTCGGCAGCGCCATGCATCGGATTCCCTACGGCGCGCGGTCTCGGCCATTCTGGTCCTGCTCAACGCCGGCTGTCTCTTCGGGGCCGTATCCCAAAACCGGGGCGATGCGGCGGGCCGCGTTTTTTGGCTGCGTCTGGACGGCCAGGGCCTGCTCACTCAGTTGGCGGTTGTCGAAGCGGCACGCAACGGCGGCAAGCGACGCGGTATGAGCGTCGCCTGGGCCACGATGGGTGGAATCCAAGGCGAGGCGATCCTGCCTGCGGCCGTGTTTGCGCTGCTCGCCACGCTTTGCTGGCGCGATCTCTGGATCACCTCTGCTGCCGTGTTCCTTGGGGTCGTGACGCCGGTACTATTGATACTGCAAAAAGGCATATCGTTCGGCGGTTGCCGGCCAACCGATTAGCCGGATCCTGCAGCTCGCAGCCACCGCCGCTGCTTCAGCGCCTCACTCCGCTTACCGATCGAGGTTTTTGAGCCGGGGCATCTAGTGTGCTCACACCCCATTATTCATGACCACCGGTTTTCGGTTCCAGCAAAGCACGAGCGCCTACGCCATGAATTGGAACCCCGGTAGGATCGGCGCCGCTTTCGCCGTATTCGCTGTGTTCTGTGCTTCCGACACTTGGCTCAACAGCCGAATTGCGGGTTGGTGCGGGCCAATGCTCTAGTGGCCGTTGCCGGAGCGTTGTCAGCCGGGCTGAGTGCTGCTGGCAGGGGCTTGTATTCGGCATCTATGCGATCGTCGTGCCGATATTGGCCGGGTTTTTCTTTACGCCCGATAACCCGCAGCGCCTTCCGTGGTTACCGAGTCTGAATGATTATCTTAGCGACGCCTGTCGGCTGCTTGTCGGCACGTCTGCCACGGATACAGTTGAAAGCGCGTCACTCGGATCGTTTTGACAGGTTTGGGCGCGCGCGTTTGCTATTCGGCGCATTCGATGCATTTCAGCACCGTCGGATCCAGCTCGAGCCGTGCTTTGGCGATCCATTCGCCGCATTCGATACATTCGCCGAACTCGCCTCTTTCGAGTCGTTTCAGGGCATGCTCGATAGCCTGCGACTGATGACCACGGCGCCGCTCGGAGGCTTCTGCCATGGCCTGAGCCTGCAGCGCATCAATACGCGACAAACGGCCGGTGGTGCTCTGGTCGAGTTCGACCGTGGCCCGCTGGCTCTTTGAGCGTTGGCTTTCGTCGCGGTTTTGTTGACGCAGGGCTTGCAGGATCTGCGTCATTGTCTCTGGGTCGATTTCCGGATGGTTCATGTTCGTCTATCGCGTAGTCGAAATGGATCGCGCCTCAATAGACTGCTCATAGTCTGAGAAGCTGTACCGCAGCGTGCCGATTGTCAGCGGGTTGCGTTTTCGGGGTGGGGCAGTCAAAAAACGCCGTTTAAAGCACCTGAGCTTACAGCGAGTATGTCGCCCGCCCTGCGACACGAGTCGTGACCGAGACGGGTTACGAGCGTGCCTCGTTTGCCGTTGTTCCGATAAGGCGCGGGGCTTTGTAAACGAGGAAGTTAGGCCAGTCCCGCCGGTCAGCCCACTTGCGCTTTTGCCGATCATTACCGAACGATCAACAACGGCACGTCGGCTCGTCGAATCATGTCAGTCGTCGTACTGCCGAGCAGTAATTCACGAAAACGCGTGTGGCCATAGGCGCCCATCACCATCAGATCGAGCTCGTGTTGGCGCTGGTAGTCGTGCAACGCGGGCTCGACATCGCCGTCGATGATGGCGGTAGTCAGCTCTGCGCCAGCGGCCCGCAGTTTATTGGTTGCGTCATCGAACTGGCGGCGTCTTTTGTCGTTGGGCTGTCCGACATACACCAGATGTGTCTCGACTTGACTCAGCAGCGGTGTAGCAACTGCACGCTCGATGACACGCTGGCCGGTCTGGCTGCCATCAAAGGCGATGAGTACACGGTGGGGCGCAGCAAAACTCTGATTGGTAACCAAGATCGGGCAGGATATGCCCCGGATGACGCGTTCTAGATTGGATCCCAGATGATCGTCTTGTCCGGCTGATTCGCCGTGTTTACCGATGGCTAACAGGCGGATCTCATCGTCCATGCTGTGCAAAGCGTCGACGAGTTCGCCGTTGCGCTGGCGGATTATGGGGTCAGGCCGGCCGGCCTCGGTTGCCCGCCGACGCGCGGATTCCAAAAAATCACGGCCCCGCTCACGTGCCAGGCGGGCGCGCTGCGAATCGAGCTCGGCCAGTTCGGTTAGCAGGTGCTCGCGCGTGCCGAGTCCGATCTGGCCGGAGTAATCGGTGGCCGCCGCATGCTTTCGGCGACTGATCACGTTGACGAAGGCCAGCGGTACATCGCGCTTGCCTGCAGCCCAGATGGCGGCATCACAGGCAGCTGCCGCGTAGGACGAGCCATCGACGCAGGCCGTAATCGTTCTTATGTTATTCATGGTCTCCCCTTGTTCGGATCAGTGCTGACCGAGCAGTTTCTCGGCATCGGGTTTGTCGTGTACCGCGACTTGGTCGACCAAAGTCTTGCTTGCTTCGTTCAAGCCCACGATCTCTACTGCGATGCCCTCACGACGCATGCGAAGTACGACCCGATCGAGCGCCTCTACGGCCGAGATATCCCAGAAATGCGCACGATGCACGTCGATGGTCACGGCCGGCAACACTTCATCGAAATCAAAGGAATGGCGGAAAGTGCTCGCTGAGGCGAAAAATACCTGACCGGTAATCTCGTAGACCCGGCGGTCGCCGTCCTCGGTCAGATGACTGGTGATATGTAAAAGCCGGCCTACCTTGTTGGCGAAGAACAAGGCTGACAAGAGGACGCCTACAAATACGCCGATCGCCAGATTACTGGTGGCTACGACCACAGCGACCACGGTCACCATCACCAGGTTGGTCGATAACGGATGTTTGGGCATGTCGCGTATCGACTCCCACGAGAAGGTCCCGATCGAGACCATGATCATCACTGCAGCAAGGGCTGCCATTGGAATCTTTCCGACCCAGTCGGACAGAAAAACCACCATGATCAACAACACGATGCCGGCGCTTAAAGTAGACAGCCGGGTGCGACCGCCTGATTTCACGTTGATCACGGTTTGGCCGATCATGCCGCAGCCGGCCATGCCGCCGAGAAAACCGGTGCAGATATTAGAGATGCCTTGGCCACGGCATTCCTGATTCTTGTTGCTGCCGCTGTCGGTGAGATCGTCGACGATGGTTGCTGTCATCATCGATTCCATTAGACCCACCACCGTCAGGGTCAGTGCGTAGGGGGCGATGATGGTGAGAGTGTGCCAATTCAGCGGTACGTCAGGCCAGATTAGGCTCGGCAGGCTGCCCGGTAGCTGACCCATATCGCCGACTGTATGAATATCGTAATGGCCCGACATGTAGAGGCCGGTCATGACGAGGATCGCAATTAGCGGTGATGGCACGATACGACCGATCACCGGTATGTAGGGAAACAGATAGATGATCGCCAGCGAACCTGCCACCATGGCGTACACGATCCATGAGACATTCGTCAGCTCGGGAATTTGCGCCCAGAAAATGAGAATAGCGAGCGCGTTCACGAATCCTGTGACCACTGAGCGGGACACGAATCGCATGTAGTTCGCTAGGCGCAGCGAGCCGGCGATGAACTGGAAAATGCCCGTCAAAACCGTGGTGGCGAAGAGATACTCCACACCGTATTGGGCCACCAGCGTAACCATGACCAGCGCCATGGAGCCGGTCGCTGCTGAAATCATGGCCGGACGGCCGCCCACAAAGGCATTGACTGTGCAGATACAAAACGATGCATAGAGCCCGACCTTGGGATCGACACCGGCAATAATGGAAAAAGCAAGCGCTTCAGGTATAAGCGCCAGGGCGACCACGACGCCGGACAACATGTCNNGCCTTAGCGATGTTGAAGGCTAACAGAAGCTTACCCGTGTCATTTACCTTCACAGCGCCTGGCGCTGCCGAAATGAGCGGTATATCGGGGCTATCGAGTTTCGAATACGCTGCTATACGCCGCGATCAGGCATTTGCCTCCAGGGCCTAACTAGGCAGTCGGCAAGGATGGTTGGCACTGCATCGAGCTTATCGGAGACGCGACGGTGACTAAGCCGTGTTAATGAACTGCCGAAAAAAGATCCGCTTCACTCAACGCTCCACAATGCGAATCTATTGGGTCAGGGATCAGTGCGAGGCATGACTCAACCTTGCTTCGCCCCTCGCCCGAACATTGGTATGGACTACGGCGGGGTCCGCGTAATCGACAACGAATGATCTGGCATGATTACTTTGTAAACAATAGATCGGCGATTTGATGACGCAAAAGCAACGGCAGGTGGTATTACTGGACGGCGGCACCGGCCAAGAGCTGCAGCGGCGCAGCAGCCGTCCGGCCTCGCCGCTGTGGTCATCTCAAGTTATGTTGGACGAGCCGCATCTGGTGACGGCCGCTCACCGCGATTTCATTGATGCGGGCGCACGGGTTATTATCGTCAACACGTACAGTACGACACCCCAGCGTCTGACGCGCGACGCCGATATCAAGCTGTTCGACGCCCTTCATAGCGCCGCGCTGAACGCTGCAGCCAAGGCTCGTGAAGACAGCGGCCGGGACGTGCGGCTTGCCGGCTGTCTGGCGCCGCTGATGGCGAGCTATCGCCCCGATCTCGCTCCGGATGATGCCACCTGTCTGCGCGACTATCGCCGAATGGTGGCAGCCCAGGCCGACGGGGTGGATCTTTTCATCTGCGAGACCATGTCTCTGGCCCGCGAGGCGTGTGCGGCCACTAGCGCAGCGGCCGAAAGCAACTTGCCGGTCTGGACGGCTTACACGGTGGACGACGCCGATGGGACCCTTCTGCGTTCCGGCGAGTCACTGGTCGATGCGGCCCGAGACGCGGTGGCTGCTGGCGCTGATCGGGTGCTGGTGAACTGTTCGTCGCCCGAGGCGGTCACTGCGGCGATGGGGGCGCTTGCCGGTCTCGGTGTGCCGTTCGGCGGCTACGCCAACGGATTCACATCCGTTGATGCCCTAAAGCCGGGCGGGACGGTGGATACACTCGAGGCCCGCACGGATCTCGACCCCAGTGCTTATGCCGAGTACGCATTCCGGTGGATAGAGCAGGGCGCGAGCGTCGTTGGGGGCTGCTGCGAAGTCGGCCCAGCTCATATTGCGGTCCTGGCTGAGCGATTGATAGCCGCTGGATACGCTTTGGTGTCTTCTTGACTAATTCAACATCTGCCCGTTGCGACCTTATATGGACACATCTGTCGACACGATCACTGACCCGTACGGTCTGGTTCCATCTGTGTATGCCGGTGTACACAGGAACCGCTATACATCAAAAAAAGGTCGAATACCGCTGATCTCCGCGAGGCCCCCGTTGCTTTGCGCCGTTCGGTTTCAGTCAGACCGGTCGTCGGGGAAGACCCAAAGGTTGACGCAGGCGAAGTTGATGAGCATGGCGCACAACGCACCTGGTGCGATGGCGGCCGGCGGATGTTTCGCCATCCAGGACGATAACGACACGACTATTGCATAGATGCCGTAGTTGAAGATACTGCTGATGCCGATAACCGACAGGTACCGAAACCATTGGGGGCCTTTGCGTCGCCACGCTCGGTCGGCAAAGGTAGTAACACGATTGCCATACCAGGCGGCGGTACTGGCCATCGACATCGACACGAGTCGGGCCTCCAGCAGCGTCAGACCGAGCATGCTCGAGAAGACATACAATGTGGAAAAGTCGATGCAGAAGGCAACGGCCGCGATGGCCGTAAAGCGCGAGAAGCGCTTGAGTAAAAGCCACTCCATATTGGTGATCACCGGTCCGAGTTTATACGGCTGTCTATTAGAGATACGTGATTGCGACGGCGAAACGTCTCAATTCGACCGATTGTGATGTTAGTCAAGACCCCTGCCTCCCAGACCGGAACTTGACGAGCATGGCCTCTAATACACTCTTGGAAGCTATAAAAAATCATTCTGGCGATGACACCATAAAGCAGGTTCCCGTCTTTGCGTTGCCATGAGGCGGGCGTTAGTTGCCAAGATTTTGGTTTAACCACGGCGAAACGATCAGCGGATTAGTCTAATATCAAAACGCCAGCCCATACGATCGCCGGTGGTGGGACAATCCCGGCCGAATGGTTTCGGAACGTACGGCTTGTCAGTGAAATCATCAATCTCCTGACCGAGGAAAAAACCGGGGTCCCGTCAATTAGCCCAGTGCCAAATTACTAGTTGATGGTATACGTCTCCCTTACGGCCTTGCGGTGTGCATCCATTACGGAGGATTACGGGGTGTGTTGGCCTAAACCCGCCCTGAGGTTGCCTTGAATATTCGTCGATGGCGCCGCCTTGTGTGGATTGAGGTTGGATCGCAGCCGGCTCAGGTGGCTGGCCGGCGATTGCTTGTGGATTGGGGTGTCGACGAACGCCGCATCGCCCTGCCTCAATCAGATGATGTGCTTCCTGAACTGACCCATAACCTCAGCGCGGAATCGGCAACGGACCCGGAATACCGAGTAGCTTTAAAGTATTGTACCGCCGAGCTCAGTGGCGGGGTGGAAACCACGGTATTGCCGATGGAGCCACAGGGGGTGAGTGTGCCCCATTGTGCGGTTTGTTCGGCAAAACCCGCCATCGATAGAAATTCGGCGTGGCCTTACTTGCGGCCACAATCGGCTTGGCTACCGAGGCTCATGGAATGCTTGGGTGCCGTGTTGCGAGATCAGCAAATCGTATGCGCAATGTATAGCTGCTGGAGCGTATCACCTGCTTGATAAGACTTGCTGTGGTTCAGACTTATCTTCGCGAAACATGACCGTGGGGCAATGTCTTTTCTGAATCCGGGCGATATCTTCTAGGCGCCCGTATCCAACCGATACCGCTTGGGTGCCAACCGTATCGCCGACGTCATGTGCCGCTTTCTGTTTAGGTGGCCGAGCCACTTGCGGACATTGTCCAACCCCATCATGGGCCCGTCACTCCGGCCGATAGATAGGTCTCGCAAGTAGGCTTTCTTGCCGTTGACGTTCTGGGAAGTGCTGGCCGTAGCGCGCGCCGTTGCCTTCCCGCGAAAAACCCAAACAGCTTGAGCACGAACTGGCCGACCGCAGGCGCAATATGAAACATCCTAAAAACAATCACCGCCTGTATTGCTGCATCAGGGTCGTAACAGCCAGCCCCTACTCAGCAGGGACGGCGGCATCCACTGCGTCGCTATTGCCCGTGCGTACATTCAACCCAAGTCGGGTTGGCAGAAGCTAGGCGNNACGGCGCCGGACGAGTCGCTACACCCACGGCTCGAGAGGTCTGGCCCCGAACGAGACAACGGCCAATTAATGAACCCGCGGTCGCCCCTATTCAAAGAAGTCAGATTGGATTAGTGGAGTTGAAACTTTGAATCACTATGGTCAGAAATCCAGAACAGCGTCGTAGCGTCAGTGGCCATCGGCACCCCAATTGCGAAAGGGCCAAGGTTGGTGTTTTAAACACGCTTGGATACAATCGATCCCTGATCAAACCGTTGTCCAACAGCTTGTACGCTAGTCTGATGCACCTCACAATCTAGATCAATGGCGTGAGGAAGTTGACTTCGATGATTCCTTTTTTACCGCATGATTTTCTTAAAATCCTCGATTTAATCAACATAAAAGCTGGTATTGTTTTATAAGTTGCACAATGCATGGAAATTGAGTTAGCTGACGTCGTATCGGGATTGGGCATCTCCATTAATTAAAATACAAGTGCGTCAAGTCTTTTAGACATCGACACCCGACCGACCTAAAGAGACTGTTTTAAATTTAGGAGAAATCGTGCTCTACTTCGCGTTCGGTTCCAATATGTCGATTGTGCGGTTACAAACGCGTTTGCCATCCGCTCGATGGGTTGCGGTCGGAAGCTTGACAGAACATAGACTCCGTTTTCACAAAGAGAGTCAGGATGGTTCTGCGAAGTGTGATGCTGAACAAACCAGCGATCCTGAAGACAAGGTCATCGGAGTCGTTTATGACATTGCTGATGATGAAAAGCCGATCCTTGATCGGATAGAGGGCCTCGGATCAGGTTACGAGATCAAAAAGGTCGAAGTCACAACGGATCAAGGTATATTGACCGCTTTTATGTATTACGCTACGCAAACGACGCCTAGGTTTAAGCCTTATCGTTGGTATAAGCAGCATGTTCTTGTTGGAGCGCGTGAGAATGGGTTGCCGCCTGAATATATTGCTCAAATTGAAGCGGTAGAAGCTATCGTTGATCCGGACGCTGAAAGGCGAAAAAGTGAACTGGCGATTTATGACTCATAATCATAGCCAGAGCTGGCCTTCCAGAATTGGGACAAAGCGCTAAGAAGGCTGGACCACGATGGCCGGACAAGGTCAAGGCGCATAGAAAACCGACCCTATTTGCCACGGACCCAACCGAACGTGTCGCCTTCTTAACCTGGTTGGGGCGCCCGTGGATGAGCGAGGTTCGAAAATACTTGTGCCGCAGAAAGGCCTGACGGGCGCGATCAATCGCCAGGTCACATTGTCGCCCGGGCCTCTTGACTGCAATTAAAAGCTGGAAACACCAGCTGACCGAGAGTGCAGCCGAGACGCCCGACAAGGATTTATCGACTTCGGATACCCAACCCCAGTTCGATGCGTTGCACGCAAGGTAGGGGAGTTATCGATTGAAAACGTTTTTTGGAGCGCAGGCTCGCGCTCTTTGACACGAAGCGTGACAGGCCATGATCGATCGCGCTCATGTTCTTGCAGTCACGCGCCAATGCGCGTTACTCGGCGTCGATTGTTCGACCGTCTATTATCGACGCCAAGCAATTTCCGAGATGGATCCCATTCCGATACGGCGCCTCGAAGCGCTACAGTATGCGACCGCACCCTACGGGCCGCCCGAGATTGGCAATACGGATCCGGGCCGACAGTTCAAGGGTCTCGCCGTTGGCCGGCGTGCTCGGAGACCACGCGCCCACAATCAGCAGGGAGGGCGCGGGCGCTGGATGGACAACATCTTCATGGGGCGGCTCGGGCGCAACATTAAAATATGAAGCGGCCGATCTGAAAGCCTAAGACAGCGAGGCAGTCGGCGCCTGCGTAAGCCGGTCGCGGGTCAGGCCACTAAACGCTGTTTGGGGCC
>DHHU01000028.1 GCA_002403445.1 Salinisphaeraceae bacterium UBA4764
GCCCGCGGCCCAACAAGGCCAGGGGATCAAAAAATGAGAGACCGAACCGTGCTGGCCGCTATCGCGTTGGCCACTATTGTGATCTGTTATCCGTCGTTTGCACTGGCAGCGCCGAGCGTCAAGGTATCGACGGCTCCAGTTAAACGCCAGACCATGGCCCAGACCGTGACCGCTTTCGGTCGCGTGAAACCCAATCCCAAATCGGCGACTACGCGAGCCGCCGTATATCCGGCATTCGTCAAGACACTCGACGTCACCCTTGGTCAATCGGTAGCCAAGGGCGCCCCGATCGTCACCTTACGAACCGCACCGTCGGCACGAGCCAACTATCGCCAGGCCCAAGCCAAGCTTCATTACGCGCAACAGGCCGTTGCACGTCAGAAAAAGTTGCTCAAGCAGCATCTGGCGACCCATGCCAACGTCGAATCTGCACGCCAAAAGCTGGCGACTGCCCAAGCCAAATTCGCCACCCAGAAAAAGCTCGGTACAGGTCAGACAACCAACGTCATCAAAGCGCCTTTTAGCGGCATCGTTAGCAAACTGCCAATTTCGCCGGGCCAGAAGGTTAGCGTTGGGACAACGCTGTTCCAACTATCACGGCGCGATAAGCTACAGGTTTCACTGGGCGTCCAGCCAGCTGCAATTCGGCACGTCAAACAAGGTACACCCGTCAAGATAAGACCACTGTTTACCAGTGGTGCCAGCGTCAAAACGAATGTAAAACAGGTCAATGCCGTGGTCGATCCCAACACGCGGCTGATCAATGTGGTGGTACCTCTGGACGGCCCCAACGCCAACACGTTTCTGCCGGGTATGCGTGTGCGCGGGATTATCACGCTGTCGGCCGGCAAGTCTCTGGTGGTACCCCGAGGGGCTGTCCGTCGCGATAAAAAAGGGCCCCACGTTTTCGTGATTCAAAACGGCCACGCCAAACGGATAAATGTACAAACCGGCGTCAGCAAGCATGGTCTTACCGCCGTTCAAGGTGCATTGAAGGTCGGTGACCAGGTCGCTGTGGCAGGTAGCTATGAACTGAGTAACGGCGCGACAGTTCGAGGCGCAAGTCATTGAGATTTTCAGATTCTGTCCTAAAGCACCGCCGCGCGATACTGTTTCTGCTGGTGCTGTTGCTCATCGGCGGCGCATTCGCCTATAACCGACTGCCCTCAGCGCTTTTTCCGCAGGTGCAGTTCCCCAGAGTCCGGGTACAAGTCAATGCAGGGTCGCAGCCGGCCCAGCAAATGATGATGCAAGTTACGCGCAAGGTCGAACGTGCCGTGCGTGCCGTGCCGGGTGTGCGTTCCGTACGCTCGAATACAAGTCGTGGTAGCACCGATGTGTCGATCAATTTCGACTGGGGCCATAATATGGTTCACGCCTTGTTACTGGTGGAATCCGCGGTCAACCAGCTCAAGCCGGATCTGCCGCCGAACACCCGCATCAAGGCCAAGCGGATGTATCCGGCCGACTACACTGGGGTCATCGCCTACAGCCTGACATCCGATAAGAAAAGCCAAGTATCGCTATACGATCTCGCGCGCTATAAGCTCGTACCCTATCTTTCCAGCGTTAAAGGCGTCGCCAAGGTCACCGTACAGGGTGGCAAACAGGCCGAGTATCGAGTCAGCATCAACCCGGCCCGGCTACATGCACTCAATCTCACAACCCAACAGATTATTAATGCCCTGTCGAGTTCAAACGTCTTACAATCTGTAGGGCGCGTTGAAGATCATGACAAACTCTATCTAACGCTCTCCTCGACTCGGCTAACCAGCGCCAAATCGATCCGCCAGACCGTGCTGAAAACCGGCAAGAATGGTCAGGTGACGCTGAGCGATGTTGCCAAGGTCCGTCTGGCGACCCAGCCCAAATATAAAACAACAACCGCAAACGGCCACAAAGCGGTACTCCTGAATGTTTATCAAAAACCCGGCGCGAGCGTTGTCAAACTCTCCAGGGACCTAAAAAAACGCCTGCATTCATTTGGCCCCAAAATGCCGGCCGACGTTCACATAGCGCAATGGCGCAATTTGAGCAACCTGGTCAAGCGGTCGCGCGCCAGCGTCATCGAGGCGATTGTCATTGGTGTGGTGCTTGCGGCAGTGGTGCTACTCATTTTTCTGCGCAGCGTGCGTATCACCCTAGTTGCGATCATCGGCGTGCCCGCAGTATTGGTAGCAACCATGCTGTTGCTCTACGTGTTTGGCATGTCCCTGAATATCATGACGCTTGGCGGTATGGCGGCGGCAGTGGGTCTGATCATCGACGATATTATTGTCATGGTCGAACAGATCGTTCGCCGGATACAGGAAACCGGGGAACAGCATTTAACACGGATACTCGCTTCGGTACGGGAGTTCACCCATCCGCAAATCGGTTCCTCGACGTCCACGATCATAATCTTCTTCCCTCTGGCATTTCTGAGCGGTGTCACCGGGGCATTTTTCAAAGCGCTTTCGCTGACCATGGCGGTCAGCCTTATTATTTCGTTTTTCATGGCTTGGACCATCGTGCCGCTACTGGCCGACTTTGTACTCGGCAACGGCGGCTCTGAACCAGCCAAACCGAGCCGCATTGGTCGTCGAACACTGCGAGGCTACACAAGGTTGATGGTGCGTTTACTGCGGCAACCAGCCTGGCTTTTGGTGGGGTTGGCGCCGTTCTTGATCGTTGCCTATTTCGCACTCAACCACGTCGGTTCCGGTTTTCTGCCGAAAATGGATGAAGGTGCGTTCATTCTCGACTACCGTTCGCCACCGGGCACGTCGCTTCAGGAAACCAATCGGCTGCTGCGGCAAGTTGCCGGTATCCTGAAGCAAGATTCGGATATCCAAAACTGGTCGCGCCGAACCGGATTGCAATTGGGTGGCGCCATTACGACGACGAACGCCGGCGATTTTTTCGTGCGCCTGAAACCATCGGCTCCATCAACCTCCAAAGTCATGGCGCATATTCGCAAGCGCGTGAACAACCGCGTACCCGGGCTGGATATCGACTTGGCCCAGCCAATAGCTGATGAAATCGGCGATTTAACCGCGGTACCGCAACCAATCGATATACGACTGTTTGGCGACAAACCAAAACAGCTTCGCACGTTGGCCCGCAAAGTCGCGGGTCATATTCAGAAAATCCCCGGCGTTGTTGGTGTTCATAACGGTGTTGTAATTGCTGGCGACTCAATTCGAATCCATGTCAATCGGGTCAAGGCCGCAACCGAGGGCTTATCTCCGCAGGCCGTGACGCAACAACTCAAAGCCTATACCGGCGGAGTTGTTGCCACGCGAGTTCGCAAAGGAGTGCGTTACATCGGCGTGCGAGTTCGTGGACCACAAAAACTACACACCCGCATTTCTCAGCTTCGAAATTTGAAGTTGCACACTCCCGGTGGCAACCGAGTACGGCTGAGCAAGATCGCCAGTGTAAAAACGATCTCTGGTCAACCAGAGCTCACCCGATACGACCTGAAAAGCGACGTCGCCGTCACGGCACGGATTAGTGGCCGGTCGCTTGGCAAAACAATCGCCGATGTCAAAAAAGTTTTGAATCAACCGGGCATGATCCCGAAAAGCAACTATTACAAGCTCGGCGGACTGTACAAACAACAACAAAAAGCCTTCCGCGGTTTGATTGAAGTTTTTGTGGCCGCCGCGGGACTGGTGTTTTTGCTGTTATTGATTCTTTATCAGCGGTTCCGGATCGCGATTGTTATTATTACGCAGCCTATTTTGGCAACCTGTGCAGTATTTGTCGGATTATGGTTCACCGGCATTGAGCGCAATATCACGGCCATGATGGGTATGACGATGGTTATCGGCATCGTTACTGAAATCGCAATTTTCTATTTTTCCGAATTCCAGTTGATTAGCACGGGAAATTCGTTCGCAACCGATTTGGTTCGTGCTGGGAGAAACCGCCTGCGACCGATCACAATGAGTGCGTTGGCTTTTGTCCTGTCGCTGGTCCCGCTGGCCATTGGCATCGGCAACGGAACCGGCGTGCAAAGGCCGCTGGCGGTTGCCATCATTTCAGGTCTTTTGGCTGAAATCCCCCTGGTTCTGGTCGTGATGCCGGTGCTTTATAACGTGCTGTGTCGCAGTCATCGGATTAAAATAAAATGGCCTCGACGCTTGGAAAAACAAACATGAGCCTGACGCCTTAAAACATTGTTTTATCCATTAGCGTTTGCTTCCTCACCGTTTGTCCCCATTTCAAACATTGCTTGTGGGCAATAACTGGATGGGAAATTACCGGTAACCTACGGCATTGCGGCATTGCCTTCAGCACACTTAATTTACAAATTTGCATACCGCGGTGGCGTTCGACGTGGCCATCGACTCGAGTATCGGACATGCCACTGAAAAAACACCACTTCAAAGGTGTCGATGTGCTGCGCGCACTCAACGGCGCTACATTCATCTGGCTACGTCTGGATCCACGACGCGGACCGGCCCACGACATTCATCGCGCCTTTTGCCGGATTTACTGGCAGACGTCCGATTTTATTGACCGGACGCGGATCGTGGCGGGCCTGTTTTTCTTATTGCCGGCGCTGCTAATCACTGCAGGCGTCTATACTTGGCGCTGTGGTCAACGTGTGTATCGCCAGACCGGCATTCGAGCATGGCGGCAATTTCTGGGCCAGATCGATGCCGGCCTGCGATTCGCCGTGCCGCCGCCCTGGTATTACATGTTCGAGTTCTATTTCCCGACACACCGCATGCGCGCTTCTGAGTATCTTTATTTTTTCGAACTCAAACGCGCGGTCTATCACGAGCTGCGGCGACGTTGGAGCCAACAGACAACACTTGACGCCCTCAGCGACAAAGCCCTGTTTTCCCGCCACTGCGCCCGGCATGGGTTGGCCGTAGTACCAGTAGTAGCAGTAGCCGAAAAAGGCTACGTCACGATGGAAAATGGCGGGGACACACTCCCGAACCACGATCTATTCTTCAAACCACGCAAGGGGGCTGGTGGACGCGATGCATCGTGCTGGTACTACGCCGGCGCCGGGTTTTTTCAGTCGGCCGATGCCAAGCAATTAACAGCAACCCAGTTGCTTGACAATCTGCGTGCTTTGTCACGCGAGAGCGACTTCATCGTGCGACCTCTGGTAACCAACCATCCCGCGCTCAGTGAACTCAACGCTGGCGCGCTCAGCACTGTGCGTGTGATGACGTGCCGGACTGAATCCGGGGCGGTCGTTTGCACGCATGCGCTACTGCGTATGGCCAGCACCAAGGGCTCCCCGGTAGACAACTTTCACAAGGGAGGTCTAGCGGCCGCGATCGAACTAGACAATGGTGTTCTGGGTGAAGCGACCGATATCGGCTGGTCTGCGGGCAGCGCATGGCATACCCACCATCCGGTTAGCGGCGCGGCCATCGTCGGCTTTCGTCTGCCACTCTGGGAGGAGACACTGGCACTGGCACGACAGGCGCACGATGCCTTTGACGACCAGATTCTGGTGGGCTGGGATATCGCCATCCTCGCCGACAGACCGGCGCTGGTGGAAGGCAATAAAGGCCCGGATCTGGACATCATTCAGCGGGTGTATCGCGAGCCGGTCGGCAACGGTCAGATCGGACGCTCACTCGCGTATTATCTATCCTGCCCAAACTACGCTTAGGCGTGACTCATTTGAAGGTGACCTATGACGGCAATCACAGGCCAAGTGGCCCAAATACTGGAGCTGGAAAACCTTGCGGACACCAATGCCGCCCACGCGGCCGAAACGCTGGAATCCGGCGGCATCATTTTTCTCAAGGACGCCGGATTTGGCTTGTCGGAACGTGAATCGAAATTGATCTCCGACGCCAGCGTGACGCTGCCTACCCGCAAGGAACGCGAGAGTCAAAACGGTCGTCCGACCGTGGTATTCGAGCCGTCGCGCGGCAAGATTCTGCATGCCCGCATGAAACCACCGGAGCGAACCGAACTGGAAAACATCATGTCGCGGTATGCCAACTGGGCCACGGAGGCCGTGAATACCCTCTTCCCAACTTATCGTGGGCGCATCAAACGCGACCGAACAACCTATCGCCCCTGCGAACGAGCCACCACCCAGGGCCTGCACGTCGACGCAAGCTATGGTCGGCCAACTGGCGGCTGTGGCATGTTGCGGGTCTTTTACAACGTGAACCCGAACCAACAAAACCGCGTCTGGCGCGTGGGGGAAACCTTCGAGGCTTTCGCCGAACGGTTCGTGCCGAACGCTCGAATCAAGCCCGTCGGTCCGATGGAAAAAGCCCTAGGCCAACTGAATATTATCAAGGGTCAACGCACGGTTTACGACCACGTCATGGAAGATATCCGGGGCCAGGCCAAGTCAGACAAGACGTATCAAGCCGAATGCCCGCAGCGAGTGGTGGAATTCCCACCCGGTTCGGCCTGGATCGCGATTACCGATCTGGTTCTGCATGGCGCGGTATCGGGCCAGCATTCACTGGATCAGACATTTTTTGTCCCATCCGAGGTCATGAATCATCCCGAGCGATCGTCGTTGAAGATCCTCGAGCGCCTCACCGATCAAGCTTTGGTTTAAGCCCTACCACGACTTTCTGCGACGCCTGAGTAGCTTGCCGATTTTGTTCAACAGAAAAGCCGTCAGCGGTGCTCGCTGGCTGCGGTAGCCGTCGATGGCTTTTCGATCTAGTGTGCAGAAGTCTTGGTCGCCCGGTGGAACCAAGCCGGCGGTCCAAAGCACACTGTTGGCAATCAGGCGCCGCAGCCCGGCTTGATGCCAGGCGCGATGGCTGTCTAACCCTGTAAAAACAAACGATACTCCCCCGTCCTGCCGATCATAAAACCAACTCACGCGATGCGAAGCATCGTTTCCATCGACTGACTTTCGCGAGGCATGAACCAGCGGCGTGATCCGTTCGTCACGATCGGTAAACTGAAAACCGTTCAGCCATCCGTCACGCAACGCCCATGGTGTAACCCCCCTGAACACATCATGTGCGGGCAAACGGCTTTGCCGACAGCGCCAATGTCCGCGCGCTGAAAAAGCCGGCATATAAGCAGCGCCCAACCATTGCTCGCCAAGTCTGCGCCAACGCGCCGGAAACACGGCGGCTTGGTGAAAAAAACATAACCCCACCCCGCGATCCGCTAGCCTATGCAGCGTGTCAACACGTTTTTCGTTCTTGAGATATTGTTGTTTGCCGTTGCCGCCGTCGTAAAACACCACAGCGTCGGCAGTATCCAATATGGCGGCGTCGTCCTCCGGCCAACCGTTGGCAACAACAGTCGCAGCGACACCTGGCACCCAGCACAGACAATCGGCCAACAGTCGGCACCCGGCTAAATAGTCGTGGTGGCCTTTCCGATCGTCCCACCGGACCGGTCCGGCGATGAGTACAACATGGGTCATTTCAGTACCGCTGACACAAGCCCAACTTGGCTGGCAACGAGCGATCGGGCAATGCACTTACCACCGCACATGTCAAAACCACATCAAGGCTAGCGCCAACGCACAAAGGGGTGCCCATCCCCATTCGTGGTTAGCGCTAACGCGTGACCAACTAAAAGACTGACGGCTGCGTCCGTTCCATGGGGTCAAACGCGGCCAGAAATCGGGTACTGAATCGGCGTAAAGACGGGCCTGATCGCCAAACTCGGATTCCAGTCGGGTGTACTCGATCCGGTATTTACGGGGTAGATATTGGAAAAAGAATAGGCCTAGGCCAACGACACCGGCAATCCAGATCGCGATTCCCACCGCGGTACCGAAATTGCCCGCCGCGAGGAAAAAACCGATACCAGCCAGCGCCGATCCGAGATACGCTGGATTACGCGTGTGAGCGTACGGCCCGCTCGTGATCAGCGCCTGATTCTTTTGAAGATGGCCAAAGGCCCAAATCCGCACCATCAGACCAGCGGCAATCAGCACACAGCCTGCGACAAACGTCGGCCACAACGGCTTTGCCAGTGCCAGCATTGCAATCGCAAGCGCATACAAAAATACTTTCCGGACCACGATCCGCCATCGGGCGCGCAACCGCCTGATCAATGCATCATTTGCAGTATTCTCATTCAGCATCAGTGGGTTATTATCTGGCGGCATGACAAGTGTACGACGTGAGGTGTTGGAATTATTTCAGTAATTGGCCATCGGTGGCCGTCATACCAGCCACATCAGGGCAAGCGCGACTGCCACGATGATCGGCCGTTTGAGTTCCCGGCTGTCAACCAGCATACGCCACGAAAACTGCTGTTCTTGATCGCGGCGTGCTGGTGCCAGACGCGGGAAAAAATCCGGTGTTGTAGCCGCGTGCTCGGTAAATTGCTCGGGAAACGCGGCGCGCAAGCGCGGATATTCGCGCGCATACTTAGCTGGCAGGTACCAACCAAGGAATACGACAACCCCGATAATGCCTATCAGCCAACTCGCAATGCCGCGCGGGCTGGCCGGATTACCCGCAGAGATAAATAGACCGATCATAGCCACGAACGATCCGAAATAAGCCGGGTTGCGTGTGTGGGCATAGGGTCCGGTCATCACCAGGACCCGGTTTTTCTGGAGATAGCCGTAAGTCCAAAACCGAATCACCACCCCGAAAGCCGTCACACAGACGCCAACTGAAAAGTAGAGTGGACGCGGATCAGCCAAAACCAGAAACGCGGCCACACCGATGGCGACAAGTATCTTAAAGATCAAGGTGCGTTGCTTGTTTACAGACATTAATTAGGACAACAAATAAACCAGCGGCATTGTCAACGCATATCCCGGACGGCAGCCGAGTTCGGGTCATTCATAGACTTTGATCCTCAAGGGATAGAATACCAGCCCGTATTTGCTTTTAGCTTAACTAGGGCGCTTGCTGATTCATAGCGACACGACAGCGTTTCACCCAAAAAATCTACAAAAATCAGTATTCACATCCCCCGATGGCAGCTTGGGGTACAGGCCATCGAAAGTCCATGTAGCTCGGCGTCGCGACCCTACGTGCGACATGGGCACCAACTAAAACCTGGACTCAAAAAGCAAACCCTATACGGCACGTTAATTTTATACATTCGATCCCGGGAAACAATTGCCAGGCTATACAAAGCTTTGATTCAACAAGAGCTAATCAGCTGGGTATTCACGGCCAATAACCTACAGCAGCCGAATTTGCCTTTGCCTCCGAGGAAGTCCACTCGGTTCGTGCTTCTGGGTACAGCGCGCGCGCTGAACTAGGCTTGGTCATTAAGAAACCTCCTTAGGCATCATCGCGGTCACGCTGGCGTGCTCCGGGCGCGGCTGGCAAGCAAGAGTGATTTATGCTTGCTCATGGTGCGGTAGCAAGCGCTCGTGCAGTTCAGGCGCGCGCAAAGCCTCGGCTTTTCTCGCTTTGCCAAATTAGTACGGACCCCGATACGGCGCATTGCGCCTGGTAACAGTACTTTTGGGACTCAAACATGATCCGCGAGGATTCATACAGTGGTTGCTCAATACCAATTTCATGTTTGGGGCTGTCATCGGCGCGTTACATCCGTACTTACCCAACTTTGGCTGCCCATTATCCGAAGAGCGAGGCACAACTCTACCGTTCATCCGGTAGAGCGTTGTCGTGTCAGACGGTCGACCAGCAGCATGTGCGGTACAGTCAGGCAGGCCAGTCCCACAAACACCGTGCGCATGAGAGTGGCATCGACATTAACGTTTTGTTTGACGATTAAAAGTGCGGCCGCCAGGCACGCGAGCAGAGTCGCAACAGTCGGCAAAAGCGCAGCCCGTATGCCTGTTGCAGTAGAAAAGCCAATTGATCTCGTGGCGTTGCGGAAATGGCGTGGAGAATGCAAACCGCAAAAGTAAACCGCGAAATGCAACAACGGGGGGAGCACGATCGCCGATACGGCGAGTGCAGCCCATTCAGCCCGGGCGTTGTTACTCTGCCGACGTGCAGCCACTAGGGCGAGGGGGATGGCGATCCAGCCCACGACGGCCGTACCGCGGGCCACCATACTTGCCGAGTTCGCCGGGGCCAGAAAAGCAAACAACTCTGTAACGTGATGCAGGTGCGCGGCAACCGGAAGTGCGACCGCAAGCAAACCGCCGGGGATAGCGGCCCAGCCATTGGCCGAAACGGTCCAGTCATCGGAGAAGTGAAGCGCTGAATAGGCGAGGAAAGCCGCGAGCGCAAGGCCTGGCGCGATGAGCCAGAACCCCAGCATCGCGGCCGTGGCACCTAGGTAGACAGCTACGAATCGCGCGGCGGCTTTGCCTGTTGGAAGTGGAAAGAGTGCCCGCGCGATCTCGAAATCTAGCGCACCGTGCGGCAAGCCAAGGACAGCCACGAGCGGCGCCAGCATCCGGAGTTGCGCCGATGGCCCGGGAGACGCCAGTTCGAGCACTAGGATCACCCCGACCACCAGTGCCGTGAAAACGATAGTGTGCCGCTGCACCCTCATGACAAGCCTAGCGCCGCGCGCAAAAACAGAACTGGCGGTAGCGACGTGATCACAGACATTCGGTCACCGGTCGTCACGGAACCCGACAGAAATCGCTCCAGCCGTTCGGACCGTGCGTTGGTGAAAAGGGCGAAGAAGAGCTCGGGGCCGTATTCCGGGGCTGAGCGGATGACGCGCAGGAAAAGACGATCAATCACACGCGTCACAGCGCCGTCCAGCCGCGTATCGAGCCAAGGCGTGTCATTAGTGCCGATAATCTGTCCGGCCAGACGGTCGGACATCCGCTGGATGCGCTGGAAGGCATAGCCCGTACTCGGTCGCGCCGCACCGCCTCCCAGTCCGATACGGGCATAGCCGTGCGCCGGCCCTTTGGCGACCCCGTATCCGGCCTCCATCGGCAACGCGCCTGTCTCTTGGCGCAATACGGTCTTGATTGCACCATCGACATGCGCTTGACATTCTGCGTCGAGCCAGGTGTCCAGCAAGTTACTTGAGGGCTTTTCAGGACCGAACCGGGTCACTTCGACAAGCGCGTGATCCGTGGCAAAAGGCAATACATAGACGAAATCTATGCCGTCGGCGTGTGGCGGACGAAACTCCATGAGCCCAACACTCGAAGGATCGAAACATGCACGGTCCGTCCGGATTTCAACGCCGCGAAAGAATTGGCCGTAATGGGGCGGGGTCCGGGGTGGACGCGCGTCAATGAGGATGCGCGCCGTCAGACGACCGCGCGTTGTGTCCACCGTCCAACTACCGGCCTGACCAGCGGTAGCCGTGGCCGTGGTGTCTAGCCACAGACGAATGTTGTTGCCGTCCTCGCAATGCCGCAGAGCGGTTTTGTAGAACTCCGCCGACGAAATAGCGACATAGGGCAAAGCCATCGAGCCGCGCGTGACCATATTGTCATTGTGGCTTACCTGCCACTGATTCCAGCGTTTGCGGATACAGGTATCAAACGGATGGGGATCGGTGTACCAATGACACCATGTCCGATCCTCGACATAGTTCGATCTCGGCTCGACAACTCCAACTCTGGGCCAGGCTCCCGATAGACGAGTCGCAAGGCTGAGACCGGCGCACCCTCCGCCCAAAATCAGGATGTCTAGCTCGGGCTGAGGCATGGGCTACTCCGCCACCGCAGCCCCGAACGGTCGGACCAGTGCCGGTAAAGCGCGGAATACAACCAAAACCTTGGTGAATAGCGGCAGATGAACTCGGCGATCAATCGCGATATCCCCACACCCTCGAAGCTGTCTGCCGATAGCGCGGTACAGAGCGGCCGCGACCGCAACTGTCACCCGGACGCGTAGCGGCAGTTCTGGCAGGCCCGAAAGACCGTGGGAATAATATCGTTCGGCCATTTCGAGAGCTCGATAGACGGCTGACCTTACCTGAGCCCTGTCCACGGTCGAGGAGGCCGCCAATTCGGCGGCCGATGCCCGCAACCAAGTACCGGGCAGATAGCGACGCCCAGCACGTGCATCCTCGCCCACATCGCGCACGATATTGGTGAGCTGCATGGCGATACCGAGAGAGGCGGCTCTCGACCGAGCTTCGGGGCCGCGAATGCCGTAGAGATCGCAGAACAATAGCCCCACGGTACCAGCAACGTGCCAAGCATAATCAATCAGATCGGCCTCGTCCTGAAGTTGTACCGTGTTGGTATCCCTCAGCACGCCGGCAGTAAGTTCAGCCAAGGTGGCTAAGCTCTCCAGACGCCCGGCAAATAGCTTGTTGGCTTCAACTACCAGCGGATCCGCCATAGCTGCCCCGCCCCGAAGTTCGGTCTCGATGCGGGCGAGGCGACGCACGGCAGCTTGGCTACCGTCACGATCGGCAAGGTCGTCCAGCGTCCGACAAACGGCATAAAGACGGGCAATTCGACCTCGCTCGGACCTCGGTAACAATCGAGTCGCGGGCGCGAAACTTCGCGCATGCTCGGCGAATAAGCGTTCGGCCTCGGTCATGTCACTGGCGCCGGATCGGGCACCATAGACTCTATCACTTTGGCCGAGCTGATGACGCCGGGGACACCGGCCCCCGGATGCGTGCCTGCGCCTACGAGATAGAGCCCTCGGACTCCTTCCCCGCGATTGTGATAGCGAAACCAGGCGGATTGCGTAAAGTACGGCGAAATCGAGAATCCGGCACCCGCTTCCGATAGATAATCGGTTTCAAAATCCTCGGGCGTCTTGGCGAATTCTGCACAGATCGTATCCCGCAGACCGGGAAGCAATGTGGCGTCGAGCGCGGCGACGATACGGTCACGCAGGCGCGGGCCTGCCACCGACCAGTCGACCCCGGCGCGCAGATTGGGTACCGGACACAAAACGTAGAAACTGTCGCAGCCTTCAGGCGCGAAACTCGCGTCAGTCGCAGTCGGGCGATGAAGGTAGAGCGAAAAATCCTCGGCTAGCACACCGCGATGGAATATATCGGCCAATAGCTCGCGGTGGCGATTCCCGAACCAGACCGTATGATGAGCCACTTCCGGCCATTGCCGGCGCGCTCCAAAGTAGAGCACATAGAGCCCCATGGACAAGCGGGCAGATCGATTACGCAAACGGGCTATAAGCCCGGCAGAACCGGTGGGCAGCAAGTCCCTATACAGGCGAATGGGATCGGTGTTGGCGACAACCACGTCTGCAGTCTCGGTAGTTCCGTCGGCACGGACAACACCCGTCGCACGACCGTTCGTTACGCTGATACGTTCGACTGTCGTATCCGTTTCAACAACGATGCCAACCTCCTGCATCAGGTGGTGCAATGCATCAACCAAAGCGCCAGTGCCGCCCATGGCGAACCAAACACCGAATTCTCGCTCAAGGTGATTGATCATCGAATAGATCGACGTGGTATCGAATGGGTTGCCTCCCAGAAGAAGAGGCTGAATGGAAAAAGCCCGACGAAGCCGGTCATCCTTGAGATACCGCGATACCATTTTCCAGACACTGTCGTAACTGCGCAGGCGCAGAAGAGCTGGCACCTGTTGCAACATGAATAGCGGATTATGAAACGGCTTGTGCGCCAGCTTTGTGAATGCAACTTCATAGATTGCGCGGCTTGCTTCGCCCAATCGGCGATAACCGTCAACGTCGTCCGGACTGAGGCGGGCAATCTCAGCTTCAGTCGCCGCTTCCGTCGGCCCGTATTTCAATGTTGTGCCATCGGGGAACCGAAAAGCGTACCAGGGATCCGGTGCAACGAGCTTGACGTAGTCGGTGAGCTGTTTGTCAAAAAGTGCAAATAGCTCCTCGAAAAGATGGGGCGCTGTCAATACGGTGGGACCCGCGTCATAGCGGAATCCGTCGCGCTCGTAGACCTGTGCACGCCCGCCCAAGCGTGTGCAGCGATCAATAAGCCGAACTGCGTAACCGCGGGCACGCAATCGCAGAGCCGCGGCAATACCGCCGAATCCGCCGCCCACCACAATTGCTTGATTGGCAGTGTTAATGGCAGTCGACGCCGGAAAGTCATGGCCAGATGCCGTGTTACGCGGCATCAGCAGATTGCCTCAATGGGCACGCTAGGCGTTGTGAAACTTCTGCTAGGGCATCGCCGGCGCCAGCGGGTAGAGCAGCCGCTTTGGCTTGAGCAGCTTCACAGTGTTCCACCGCTCGGGCACGGCAGGCGATGACGGCGTCCGATTCCGTCAAGCAACGGGCCCGGGCGATCACGAAAACGGCATTGAGGCGTTCGGCACGGCCTGGGCGTGCCGCATCATCATCAATATCTGCAATATCGTCGCGCATTTGGTATCCAACGGCGTAACGGCGACCCGCATCGTAAGCGTCGGCTATGGCATGATCGAATCCAGCCGCAGCAAGCGGTGCAGTCAGTGCAAGGGCAATGAGCGCACCGGACTTCTGCTTGGCAATTTGTTCGTAGCGTTCCAGATTGTTTAACGGGGTATAACAGGCAGCGCGGTCGGCGACCTGCCCGGTAATAGTTTCAGCAACGGCGGCATGCAGCTGATCCGACGCGACTCGAGATCTACTCGTTGCCATGGCCGCATGCGCTGCGGACAGGAAGAAGTCACCTAACATAAGTGCAACATCTTCCCCGTGAGAATGCCAGATCGCAGGTCGCCCACGACGGAGCGAGTCTCGATCCTGAAGGTCGTCGTGTACAAGTGCCGCGTTGTGTACAAGTTCGCAAGCCGCCGCAATAGACGACCGTGCATCTTGATTCAAACCAAGTGCTTCGCCTGCAGCCAAGGCAACCTGCGCCCGCAGGCGACCGCCACCGGCTGCTAGATGCTCGCGTCCAGCGGCCGCAACATCAGCTGGTAGTGGCCCGAATATCGAGTCAATCAGGGCATCGACTTCGGTAGTGCTCACTAGAGAGCTGGATGCCTCGGTTGTTTGGGACATGTCAAATCCAAGCAAGCGATCAGGATAGAACAGGTCCCGCGGACCAGCCGCGGGACCTGTCGATTCATTCATCCGTTCACTAAAAACTAAGCGCCGCTAGACCGCCTTTCTGCCTCGGATTTTCGTACAGCAATCATGTAAATGATTATGCCAAATCCGACTTTGGCCAGTATGTCTGCAACGGTATAGCCAAGATTGTAAATTGTAACCGCGATGCCCCCGGTGTATCCGATATGGAAGAAATAGACCACCGGATAGAAAAACCAGACCAGTACGGTCGTATTACGCGCGATTGATACCAAACCGCGTGCCTCTGGCGGCTGTTTCGAAATGGCATCGCCCAGCCCGATGTAGAGCTCCCAGACAATCCAAAGGAATGGCCCCATCGAGAGTGCGCCAAAGAGCCACTCATGCCAGGTCACCGAGCTTACTGTACCCGGATAGCCCAATCCGATCATTAAGAGAGCAGCAATGGCAAGACGTGAGCCCCGGGAGAACGTTTCCTTGGCCGGCAGCCTCATCACAAGAATGAGCTCGATCACCAATAGCGGTACCGTGGCAAACCAATCGGCATAACGGAATATGCCTTGGAAAGCTGCGCTGGTTTCTTTGACAGATCCGTTAGCCAAAGTAAATGCCGCATCCCAACTCTGGAATAAACGGAAGTAGTTATAGGCAGCGATGAAAGTCACGATCCCCGTGATGGTGACGGTCGCACGATATGCAATTGTTACTTGACTTGTGTTGATCCAGAAAAAGGCTGTAGCAGCAGCCATTATCGAGGCACAAAACGAAAACGAGAGCCCTATTAGATGAAACTCCCAAATGGACAAGCTTGTCATGAAATACTCCTTAGTATTGTGGCTGTAAAGGAAGGGCTATCTAGATTGCCAGAAATCTTCATAAGCCTCCCCGATACACTCTACGTTAACTTTACCTAAGTAGATTCACATACCTTGAAAAAATTTTCATGATGCCCAGCGAGCTTCAGCCATTGTGGCCAACCGCTGCGGCATGGGGGAG
>DHHU01000040.1 GCA_002403445.1 Salinisphaeraceae bacterium UBA4764
ATGAAACGCTACAGCGACGTCACCGGACGGGCGGATCGCCGGCAATTCTGGGGCTTTACCCTGGTCTACCTGGGGGTGGTGGTAGGATCCGCCATCTTGGGCGGCGCGCTCGGGTTGACGATCACGTTGCCGTTGGGCGCCCCCAATTTGCCCGTAATCCGATTGGAGATCCTGGGGCCGCTGGTCGTGCTGTTGCACGTTGTGCCCAACTGGGCGATAAGTTGTCGCCGGCTACACGATGTGGGGTGTAGTGCCTGGTTTCTGATTCTCGGTATATTCCCGTTGATCGGGCCGCTCATTCTCATGGGGTTTTTTCTGTGGCCGGGCGAGGTCACAGAGAACACCTACGGTCCACCGCCCGCGTAAGCGGGAAATCAGGCGCCGCCGCCGGCGGCAATCCGGTCGAGCGCGGCGATCAGGGCGCGCCGTCGCAAGAATAAACTCAGGAACTGGCCGCCGGTCTGTCGCCAAAGCACACCACAGCGTACTGCGGCCAGCAACTGCAACCGGACATAGGGCAGTACGTCAGGGTCAGCGAGGTAGTCACGGTTGCCTTGCAATACAATGCGGGGCCGAATATCGCTGACATTGTTCTGATAGGCCGTGTTCAAGATGGCCGTGGCGTTGTCCGGGGGCGCGACCTTGGCGCGCTCGATGGCCACCGAGAGGTTGTGAAGAGCGGCGTCGTCTCGGCGCAGTCGGGTTGCGACCTTCAGCACCTGTCCGATGTAGCGGGCGATGCGTTTGTCATCGTTTTGGGGCTCACTGTCGGTTTTGTTGCCGATCCACTGGCGGCGAACATAGGCTAGCCCATCTTTGAGATTGCCCAGTTCGCCGAATACGTCGGCGGCGCTTTCAGGGTCGGTCGAGAATATGACCTGCCGCGCAATGCAGTGACGGGCGGCGTAATCATGCCCGTCCACCGCCAGCTCGTGGGTGTAGAGCGCAAACTGCGACACGCCGGCTAGAGCCAGTACCTGATCAACCAGGGGATCGGTATCGCTCTCACTCATGCGGCACTGGCGTTTGGGTTGCAGCCGACGGATACGTGTTGAATCTCGGCGGCGCCCAGACAGTGGTTGGCCTCATAGAGCACGGCATACTGGCCTTCGGCAATCGCGCCGGGCGGCTCGTCAAATCGGATCTCCAACGCGTCGCCGTGAGGCAGCACTGTACAAGGGACTGCCGGCTGGCGATATCGAACCTGGGCAGCGCAGCGAAACGGCGCATCGGGCCTATCGATCAACCAGGTGGCATCAATCGCTGTCAGGCGCGTGGCCGTGAGGCGCGGGTGCTGTGGGTCTTGAGTGGCCCAGAGCGTATTATCGTCGCGGGTTTTATCGGCGACAAACCATGGCCCGTCATCGGCGCCCGACACACCGCCCAGGCCGAGGCCACGCCGCTGACCGATGGTATATAAATGCAGGCCACGATGCGCGCCGATCACGCCGCCATTCCGCGGTCCGCCGCTCGCGCGAATCGGGCCGGGGTTGGTGTCGAGATAGTGGCCGAGAAACTTTTCAAAGTTTCGTTCGCCGATAAAACATACGCCGGTACTGTCCGGTTTGTCGTGAACGTTGAATCCGGCGCGGCGGGCGCAGTCGCGAACGTCGTTTTTCATCATGTCGCCGAGTGGAAAAGTTGCGCGCGCGAGTGCTGCACGCGGCATGGCGGCCAGAAAATACGATTGATCCTTGCTCGGATCACGCCCACGGCACAGGGCCGGTTCCCCGTCAATGTGCTCGATACGGGCATAGTGGCCGGTCGCGACACGGTCGGCGCCGAGGCGCAGGGCATAGTTGAAAAACGCGCCAAACTTGATTTCACGGTTGCAGAGCACGTCAGGGTTCGGCGTGCGGCCCTCGCGAAGGCGATCAAGGAAGTAATTGAATACCCGCTGCTTGTAACTCGCGGCAAAATCCGCGCGATGGAGCGGGATATTCAACTGTCGGCAGACGGCGGCGGCGTCGTCGAAATCGGCCGATGCCTGGCATCGGCCGGCTTCATCATCATCCCAGTTGAACATGAACAGGGCCTCGACATCGGCGCCGGATTCCACCAGTGACAGCGCTGTCACGGCTGAATCTACGCCGCCGGACAAACCGACGATGATTTTTTCGCGGGCAGAGTGGGCAGTCGACATGGTTGGAAGTCCACAGCACTGGCAAGTCGATCACCGGGCGCGCTACGGCGCCGGTCCTTCAGGATCAACTACCGGTATTTTGAAGCCAATTATGAGTCACTGGCGGACACCTAACAACGTCGGGCACCCCGCTTTTAGGGCGCAAAGCAAAATCCAGCCGGTACATCATCTCCCAAGGTTGTATGGCGAAAGCAGTCTGGCTTGCGTATCCTCGGTGTGCAATCAACGGCATCAGCAATGAAGAGGACGGCTAGATTTTGCAGGCCGCGATGCTATTTCCGGGTCAAGGAGCGCAGTCGGTCGGCATGCTCGACGGTTTGGCGGCCGATCATCCGGTCATCCATGACACACTTACACAAGCCAGTGAGGTTCTGGGA
Source organism: Salinisphaeraceae bacterium UBA4764 (assembly GCA_002403445.1). Taxonomy (GTDB): domain Bacteria; phylum Pseudomonadota; class Gammaproteobacteria; order Nevskiales; family Salinisphaeraceae; genus Salifodinibacter. Next base: position 2,521 of record DHHU01000040.1, read on the forward strand.
TATGACGTTGCCGATGTCATCACCCACGGCCCGGCGGACAAACTGGATCAAACCGCCTATACCCAGCCTTTGATGCTGGCGGCCGATGTCGCGGTCTATCAGGCATGGCGGGCGGCCGGCGGACCGGCTCCAGCTTATGTGGCCGGACATAGCCTCGGCGAATATGCGGCCCTGGTTGCGGCCGGAACACTGTCATTTGCCGACGCATTGCGCGTTACGTCGAAGCGCGCAACGGCCATGACCGATGCGGTGGCCGGTGTTGATATTGCTATGGCTGCGATCATCGGCCTCGACGATGCCACTGTTCAAAAAGCCTGTGATCGGGCCGCACAAGCAACGGATGCCGTGGTTTCACCGGCCAACTACAACGCGCCGCTTCAGGTAGTGATTGCCGGCCAGGCCGACGCAGTGACCAATGCGTCCGAGCAGGCACGCCAATTGGGCGCGCGCATGGTCCGCCCAATCGCCGTCAGTGTGCCTTCCCACTGTGCCTTGATGCGGCCGGCGACCGGCGCGCTCGAATCGGCCCTGGGGGCGGCTGATATGCAACCGCCGAGCATGTGGCTGTTGCACAACGTGGACGCCCAACCACGCGCCGATACTGAGGCCATCAAACAGGCACTTTGCGACCAGTTATGGCAGCCGGTTCACTGGGTGCGCTGCGTCGAGCAGATGCGCGACGCCGGTGTTGACGTGTTCCTTGAATGCGGCCCGGGCCGCGTACTGGCAGGCTTGAATAAACGCATCGATAAATCGCTGACGACAGTCTCGCTGGGCGAGCCAGGAACATTCTTGCAAGCCGTCAGTGAAGCCGCTTGAACATCAAGAGGAATTCGGCTTTGCACAAAACCGATTTGAGTCTCGAAGGACGCGTTGCTCTGGTAACCGGTGCAACGCGTGGTATTGGCGCGGCCATCAGCCAACGCTTGGCCGCCAACGGGGCGTGTGTTGTAGGCACGGCGACCACTGAATCGGGCGCGCAAAACATCGGTCAAAATTTGGCCGGCGCGCCCATGCCGGGTGTCGGACAGGTATTGGACGTGACCAATCCAACCAGTGTTGACAATCTGTTCAAAGAGATCAAAGCCGCCGTGGGCCTTCCTTCGATTGTGGTCAATAATGCCGCCGTAACGCGCGACGGGTTGGCACTCCGGATGCCGGAAGCGGATTGGGCGGCAGTGATCGAGGCCAACCTAAGCGGTGTCTACCGGGTTTCAAAATCGGCCCTCCGCGGGCTGATGAAATCCGGACAGGGCCGAATTGTGAACATATCCTCCGTGGTTGGACAGTCCGGGAACCCGGGCCAGATCAACTACAGCGCAGCCAAGGCTGGCGTGTTGGGACTGACGCGTTCACTGGCGCGCGAACTGGGGTCGCGTCAGGTCACGGTCAATGCGGTAGCGCCGGGTTTCATTGACACCGACATGACGCGAGCACTGGATGACGGGGCCCGCGATCGGATGCTCGAACAAATTCCGCTCGGGCGTCTGGGCGCAGCCGAAGAGGTCGCCGACGCGGTGGCTTTTCTGGTTTCGCCGGCGGCCGGTTATATCACGGGCGAGACGCTGTCGATCAATGGTGGCCTGCATATGGGCGGTTGATAATGCCACTTTTAGTCCGGTCCATTGCGATAGTGCTTGGCGGTCGTCGGAAAACTTATCTAGAATAATCCGCTGTTTGGTTAAAACTAACGGGCCTAGTGCCGTTCCAAGTAGGCAATATACCCTGCGAGTTGAAAGGAGAGAAAAATGAGTAGCGTGGAAGAACGAGTCCAAAAAATCATCGCCGAACAGTTGTCGGTCAGTGACGACCAAGTGACTTCAGAGGCATCGTTTGTCGATGATCTGGGCGCTGATTCTCTGGATACGGTCGAACTGGTGATGGCACTCGAGGAAGAATTCGAGATCGATATCCCCGACGAGGAAGCCGAGAAAATTGTCAAGGTTCAGGACGCCGTCGACTACATCAAGGTCAACGCGTCAGAATAGTCTCTCCCCGACCGTCGAAGGCCGGCATTCTTGTGCGCTGCCGGGACCGACGGATTCGCAGGGACGTTACAAGGGCCCGGGTTACTGTATGGGCCTTAACTGCAGGGGCGATAATTGAGACAAAAGCGTGTAGCCATTACTGGTTTGGGTTTGGTCACACCGGTTGGGCTCGACGTGGAATCGAGCTGGCAGTCTTTGATTGCGGGTCGTAGTGGTATTACCACGATCGACACCTTCGACGTTGACAAATTCTCGACCCGGTTCGGCGGACCGATACGTGGTTTCGATCCATCTTTATACATGCCGGCCAAGTCCATCAAACGCTTCGATCCGTTTGTGCATTACGGTGTGGCGGCCGCGGTTCAGGCGGTTGAAGACAGTGGCTATCCGTTGGCCGCAGAACAAAACGATCGCGTAGGTGTAGCGGTCGGTTCGGGAATCGGGGGGATCAGCACCATTCACAAGACTTGCGTGGCGTTTCACGAAGCCGATTCCAATCCTAAGAAGGTTTCGCCGTTTTTTATTCCCAGCAGCATCGCCAATATGGCGGCCGGCCAGATCTCTATTCAACTGCGCCTGAATGGACCCAATATCGCGGCCGTGTCGGCCTGCACCACAGGGGTCCACAACATGGGCCTGGCTGCCCGCATGATTGCAGCGGGTGACGCCGACGCTATGGTGGCCGGCGGTTGTGAAATGGCCGTGAACCCAATCGGACTGTCCGGGTTTTGTGCCGCCAAGGCACTGTCACAGCGTAATGACGATCCCGAAGCTGCCAGCCGGCCCTGGGACGCCGAGCGCGATGGTTTTGTGTTGTCGGACGGCGCCGGTGTGGTGATGATGGAAGATCTGGACAGCGCGCGCGAGCGCGGTGCGCCGATCTACGGTGAGTTGGTCGGGTTTGGCATGAGTGGCGATGCACATCACATTACCGTGCCCAGCGGTCATGGCGCACGCGAGTGTATGCGCAACGCCATCCGCGACGCCGAAATCGAACCGGACCGCATCAACTACGTCAACGCCCACGGTACGTCAACGTCCGCGGGTGATGTCGTTGAAAGCGCTGCCATAGAATCAGTACTCGGCGATGCGGCCTATCGAACTGCCGTCAGCTCCACCAAGTCGATGACCGGGCACATGCTCGGGGCGGCCGGATCTGCTGAAGCGATCTTCACCTTATTGGCCATGCGCGATCAACTGGCACCGCCGACAATCAACCTTGATCATCCGGACGAAGGCTGTCATTTGGACTACGTTCCGGGCGAAGCCCGCGCCATGCCCATAGACTATGCGCTAACGAACTCGTTCGGCTTCGGCGGCACCAATGGCAGTCTGGTGTTCCGCCGCCTCGATTGACTGGTCCCGACGACGCGGCGAGCCGCAATCATCCGCGAATGACCCGGCGCAGTGATTTGGCCGTGCGCCGTGTCACGGCCTGCGGCGTGGATCTCGCCGCACTGGCCGGTGCCCGGCCCGATCGTTATCCATTCCTGTTTGAATCCAGTGCTGGCGCAGCTGCCCAGAGCCGCTATGATCTGTTGCTGGCATTTCCGGGCCGACACGTCACTGTTAGCGACCCAGCTCACGGAGGCGCGCGTTTTTTTGACCAATTGGGTGCGGGCTGCGGCGAGGCCCAGCAGATGCCGGGCCTGCCGTTCGTCGGTGGCTGGTTCTTCTACCTTGGTTACGAGATGGCTGAAGCCGTCGAGCCGAGTTTGTCGCTGCCCAAAGCCCATGCCGATGGGTTGCCCGCAGCGCTGGCGGTACGCTGTCCGGCTGCGATCATTCGCGATCGGCAGACAGGCGATATGCACCTGGTATCGGAAACGCCATCATCCGGGCGGCTCGAGACCATGGCTGCCGATCTGGCGGCTGCCGGCATGCTTCACCCACCGTCGAAACTCGTTGTCGATTGGCGCGAGCAGTCGCCGGACGACTACCGTGAAGCGGTCAAGTGCGCCCGGAGCTATATTCGCGCCGGCGATATATTCCAGGCCAATCTGTCTCGGGCGTGGCACGGCACATTGCGCCACCCGCTCGCACCAGCCGAGCTGTATGCGGCACTGCGGACTGCCAATCCGGCGCCATTTTCGGGGCTGCTGCAATGGCAGGGCAGCGCCTTGTTATCGACCTCGCCGGAGCGTCTGGCTACGATCGAAGACAGCGTCATTCAGACACGGCCGATTGCGGGCACCCGGCCTCGGCATCCCGGTGCCGACTCGGCTGATGTCATAAGTGATTTGCTGGCGAACGCCAAGGAGCGGGCCGAGCACATCATGCTGATTGACCTCGAACGCAACGATCTCGGGCGCGTCTGTTGCCCTGGTTCTGTCACGGTCGACGAGTTGATGATTGCGGAATCTTACGCGCGCGTACATCACATCGTGTCCAATGTTTCCGGAAAACTCTTGCCCTCGGTCGGTTTCGGCGACGCGTTGCGGGCCGTTTTTCCTGGCGGCACGATCACTGGGTGTCCCAAGGTTCGCTGCATGGAGATTATTGCCGAACTGGAAGGCCAGGCGCGCGGACCGTATACCGGCAGTTTCGGCTATATCAGCCGCTGCGGTCGGGTGGATTCGAACATTATTATCCGGTCGATCAGCCAACAGGCCCAGACGCTGACTCTGCGGACTGGAGCCGGCATCGTCGCCGATTCTGACCCTGAGGCCGAATTGGCCGAGACCCGCGCCAAGGCCCGCGGTGTTCTGAACGCGTTTAGTCCTCGCGGTGAATGGGTCGATGGCTAGCCGCCGCCACCCGCCCTCGGGCGACAGCCCGCCGACCGGCACGCGCATCGATGGCGTGGCCACCGACCACGTGCCAGCCGACGATCGGGGGCTAGCCTATGCCGACGGCGTATTCCGAACACTCGTCGTGGATGACGGTGCCCCCGTAGCCTGGGCCGCGCAGTATCAAAAACTGGCTGCGGACTGCGCGGCGCTATCAATCCCGGTACCTGACGCGTGCGCTCTAAGAGCAGATATCAGCGCACTGTTCCCGGGCTCGGCCAGCGGCGTCGCCCGAGTTACAGTGACGCGTACCGGGGCCGGGCGCGGCTACGCACCGCCGGTTGATGCCGGCAGTCGACGGATTGTGACCGCCTCGCCGATGCCGGAAAACATCCCCGACACACTGGCATTGGCGTGGTCATCGGTTGCGCTGGCCGAGCAGCCGGCGCTTGCAGGGATCAAGCACTTGGCGCGTTTGGAACAAGTCCTAGCGCGCGCCGAATGCCGGCGTGACGGCGCTGACGATGCCACCATGTGCGATACCAGCGGTCGGGTCGTATCAACAACCATGCGCAATTTGTTCTTCCTGCAGGCAGACGGGCGATGGGTGACCCCGCGTCTGGACCGAGCCGGTATTGCAGGTGCCACGCGTGCTCGGCTGATGGACGCGCTACAAGCCGATGGCACCCCCGTGACCGAGGTATCCATCGAGCCTGCCGGACTCGACGCTTACGTGGGCGCGATCGCCAGCAATAGCGTTAGCGGCGTGACTGCCGTCGAGCGCATTGGCGGTGTTCGATATACGCAAAGCCGAGTAATGGCCGAGCGCGCGGGCGCGTTGTTGGCCCGCTCGCAACAATGACGCGCCGCCGAGTCGTGTTGGGGCAGTTGATGAAACGCCTGATCGGGTCGTTGCTGCTGCTTGCGATAGTTTTGGTCCTAGCGCTGTCCGTGGACGCCTATCGGCAACTGACCCAGCCGGCGCATTTGACCAAGTCCATGGTGTTGACCATACCCCACGGGACCAACTGTGCCGGCGTGGCGCACCGACTGGCAGCGCATCACGTTTTTGCGAACTGGCGCGGGGCTTGGTACTGGCGCGCCTACGGTCGATTCACCGGCAATTGCAGTCACCTGAAAAGCGGCCCCTATCGACTGAAACCTGCCATGAGCCCGCTGGCCATGCAGAAGGTTTTCGAAAACGGTGATACTGCCAGTGCGAAACTCACCATTGTGCCGGGGCGACGTTTCAAACAGTTGTTTGCCAAGATTGAAAACGATCCGGATCTTAGGCATACGCTGGCCGGCAAGAGTGGGGGCGGCGTCATGGCGGCTATTGGTCATCCCGGGGAACACCCCGAGGGGCGTTTTTTGCCAGAGACCTACCGCTTTCCAATCGGCACCACAGATCAGGCATTTCTCGAACGCGCCTACCAGGCAATGCACAAATTTTTGCAAAGCGCCTGGAAAAAACGCGCCAAGAACGCGGCGGTCAAAACGCCGTATCAGGCTCTGATCCTTGCCTCGATCATCGAAAAAGAAACCGGATCGAGCGCCGAGCGAAGGCGCATTTCCGGTGTGTTCAGCCGGCGTCTGCGACGCCACATGCGTTTGCAGAGTGATCCCACGGTCATTTACGGCCTGTCGTCTTTCGGCAAAAAACTGACGCATGCTGACTTGCACCACAAGACGCCGTACAACACCTACATGCGAACCGGTTTGCCACCGACCCCCATAGCCACGCCCTCTCGGGCGGCGATCCGCGCCGCGCTTCATCCTAAACCCGGCAAGTCGATGTATTTTGTCGCCAAGGGCAACGGTCGGCACGCGTTTTCCAAGACGCTGTCGGGCCAGCGCGCGGCAATCCGGAAGTATCAAAAATGACCTCTTTATACGACACCGCCATGAATACCCCGGGGCGTTTCATCGTGTTGGAAGGCGGCGAGGGCGCGGGCAAGACCACTCAGCTTGCCGCAATTCGCCGTTGGCTGGTCGCGCGCGGTATCGAGGTCGTAACCACTCGAGAACCCGGCGGCACACCGATCGGTGAGGATATACGCCGTGTATTGATGACCGACTACGACGCGCCCATGCCCCCCGTTAGCGAATTGGGTTTGATATACGCTGCCCGAGGCGCCCATCTGGCTGAGTTGATCCAGCCCGCGCTGTGGCGCGGCACGTGGGTCATCTGTGATCGTTTCAACGATGCCAGCTACGCCTATCAGGGGGCTGGCCGTGGGCTCGGGATGGCAACGGTCGATGCGTTTGATCGTGCCGTGGTGGCCGATCAACAACCCGATCTGGTGCTGTTTTTCGACTTGCCTGCCCAGGTCGGACTCGACCGCGTGGAAGCGCGTGCCGAAGGCAACCGCTTCGATCGGCAGCGGCTGGCATTTCATGAACGCGTGCGACAGGCCTATCATGACCGCATCGCGGCTGCGCCGGATCGTTATCGGGTGGTCGATGCCACGCTCGACCCGGATGCCGTCACCGGTACCGTGCAGAGCATATTGGCCGAGTGGACCCATGAGTGAGATTCAACCGGATCCCGATGTACTGCCGCCGTGGCAACAGTCACTTAGAACCACTGCGGCCGAAACGATTGCTGCTGGCCGACTCGGTCAGGCGGTACTGTTTACGGCCACACCCGGCGCCGGTGTCGGACGACTCGCCGCGAGTGTAGCGGGCGCGTTGATTTGCCGTACTCCGGACACGGCAGGCTATGCCTGTGGTCAGTGTCAAAGTTGTCGGCTGTTTCTAGCCGGCACGCATCCCGATTTGGCTCGGTTGACTCCGGCCGAGGCGGGGGGCGACATCAAAGTCGATCAAGTCCGTGCTTTTGCCGAAACCATGCGCCTGACCCCCCATTATCCGAATGGTCGGATCGGCTGGATCGAGCCGCTGGATCGGCTCAATCGGAGTGCTGCCAACAGTGCGCTCAAGATTCTTGAAGAGCCGCCTTCGAGTAGTGTCATTTTAGCTGTAACCGAGCGCCCTTCGGCTATTCTGCCGACGATTGCCAGCCGGTTCACGATCTGGCGTCTGCCGCCCCCCACACCGGAAACAGGGCGCGCCTGGCTGGGGTCGCAGGGCGCCGATGCGGCGGCCCTGGATGACGATAGTCTACGCACGCCGCTTTCCACTGCGGAACGCATGCAGGATGAATACTCGCGGTGGGTCGATCGCTGGGATGCCGACCTGGCTCGCCTTCTCGCCGGCCGGGCCAGTGTCTCGGGCGTGGCCGAGCGGGCACAGGAGGCGCCACCGGCAATCTGGCTTGACTGGCTCTATCGGCGCGTAAACGCCATACTCATGCATCGGCTCGGGGTGACCGATGATGCCAGTTTGCCGGAACGGCTGGCCGCATCGATTGCAGTCGGTGATCTGATCCAATGGCAGGCACTGGCCGCCCGGGTCACCGAAGCCGCGAGGTTCCGTTATAGCAACGCGGATTGGCAACTGGTGATGGAGTCGGTACTGTTGAAGCTCGAAGTCATGGCCCGCCAAACCACGAACTCGCAATGGCCCAATCGAATATAACTGATAAATCCGGCATTATCCGGTTGGATGTCGCTGATCAGAACGCGTTGTACGAAGCCTACATGCCGTTTATCAGAAACGGCGGCCTGTTAGTGCCCCAAAGCGAATTGGGTGACCATGACTATGAGCTGGGCGACGAGGTTTTTTTGTTTTTGCATCTCCTGTTCGAAGATCAGCGCCTGCCGGTGGCAGCCAAGATCTGCTGGATCTCGCCGCGCGGCTCACAGCATCCCGAAGGTGTGGGCGTTCAATTTCTGGCCAAGGACGGCGGCAAAACCCAGGCGCGCCTGGAAACACTGCTCGCCGACCGCCTCAATTCCAGGCGTCCGAGCAAAACACTGTAGGCGCAGGCTTTCCAGCATCGTGAGTGCCCTTCGTTGCTGCCACAGCAGACGACACGTGACGATTTGATGCACAACGGCGGAGGCACCCAACCCGCCGATATACTGCACCGCGTATTCGGTTTTTCTGAATTCCGCGGCCGCCAAGCCGAAATCATCGATACGATTCACGGCGGCAGCGACGCTTTTGTGCTGATGCCGACTGGAGGCGGCAAATCGCTGTGTTATCAGATTCCGGCGCTGACGCGGCGCGGTGTGGCGGTGGTCGTTTCACCGTTGATAGCCCTCATGAACGACCAGGTGGGCGCGCTGAAGGCGCTGGGGGTGCGAGCTGAGGCTTTGCATTCGGGACTGGATCACGACAAGCGCATGCAAATCGAGTCGGCGGTGCGCGCCGGCCGCATCGACCTGGTCTATATCGCGCCCGAGCGACTCATGAACGAGCGCGTGCTGACGCTGATCGCTGAGTCATCGATTGCTCTATTCGCTATCGACGAAGCCCATTGCGTATCACAGTGGGGGCACGATTTTCGCCCCGAATATCGTCGGCTGGCCGAACTGGCCGACCGATTTCCGAGCGTACCGCGCGTGGCGTTGACGGCCACCGCCGATCCGGCTACTCGCGAGGAGATTGTCGAGCGTCTGCGCTTGGCTAACGCGCCGATATATCTGCACAGTTTCGATCGGCCGAACATTACCTACCGCGTCAACGAGCGCGGCAACGCGCGTTCGCAGTTACTGGCATTCATTCGTGATGAACATCCCGCTCAGGCCGGTATTGTCTATTGTCTGTCGCGCAAGAAATCCGAGGACACCGCTGAGTGGCTTGCCGGACAGGGCGTTGACGCACTGGCCTATCACGCGGGTCTGGCGCCCGAGACTCGGCATGCCAATCAACAGCGATTCCTGCGCGAGGCGGGTGTGGTCATATGCGCCACGATTGCGTTCGGCATGGGGATCGACAAACCCGATGTGCGCTTTGTCGCCCATCTCGACCTGCCGGCGAGTATCGAGGCCTATTACCAGGAAACCGGGCGTGCCGGCCGCGATGGCCGCTCGGCGGATGCCTGGATGGTTTTTGGACTGAACGACGTCGTGCAGCGCCGGCGCATGATCGAGCAGGGTGATGCCAGTGAGGCCCGCAAACAGGTCGAGCGTCACAAATTGGACGCGATGCTGGCTTACTGTGAACAGGCAACGTGTCGTCGGGTTGCGCTGTTGGCCTATTTCGGCGAGACGCTTGAGTACGCCTGCGGCAATTGCGATACCTGTCTGTTCCCGCCGGATTCGGTCGACGCCACTCGCGAGGCCAGAATGCTCCTCTCGGCCGTCTATCGAACCGGTCAACGCTTCGGCTTCGGCGTGATTATTGATCATCTGCGCGGCACCGCGCGAGACGATCCACGTCACGCGCAGATCAAGCAAGCTTCCACGTTTGGTGTCGGAAGTCATTTGAGTACGAGACGGTGGCGCGCCGTAGCCCGCTATCTGACAGCGCACGGCTATCTGATCTCCGATCCAGAGCGCGGTGGAGGGCTGCGGCTGGCCGGTGATTCCCGAGCGTTGCTGCGCGGTGAGCATCGGGTGAAGATCGTGCTTGACCGCGAGCGGCAGAAGTCACCGCGGCGGCGAGCTGACAACCCCCCCATCGAGATCGAGGACGAACCGCTCTGGGAAGCGCTGCGTGCGCGACGCCGCGCGTTGGCTGACAAGGACGATGTACCGGCGTATGTCGTTTGCAGTGATGCAACCCTGGCGCATATCGCGCATCGGCGACCAACGAACATCGGCGAGTTGATCGAGGTGCCCGGTATCGGCGATCACAAAGCCAGTCGTTACGGGCGCGCAATCCTCGATGTCGTGACAAACAGGGCCTAATCTGACGGAATTCCATCGGCCGGTAGGGCGGTATCAACCATGTGCCTGCTAAACTTGCCGTCATGCCGGAAAAAGATCGTCACAAGCGCCATAAACCCCTTCGGCTGAAAACCGGTTCATTCGACCGCAATGCCGCGATTGCCCGAATGGGCATGGTCGCAGGGGCCCAGTTTGCCCGGCATACCGCCGGCAACCTGTTTCGCTCGCGCGACGAACGCACGCAGCGCAATCGCGAATTCTATGTCAAGCAGGCGGAGTATCTGGCCAACGAAATCGGGCGCCTGAAAGGCAGTGTCATGAAAGTGGGCCAGATGCTGTCGGTCTACGGCCAGTATTTCATGCCGCCCGAAGCCGTTGAAGTGCTCAAAAGTCTGCAAGATGACAGTGCGCCAGTCGCATGGTCGGAACTTGAGCCCCTGGTACGCCAGCGCCTCGGCCGTGAGCGCTACGCCGAGCTGTCAATTGATCCCGAACCTCTGGCTGCCGCGTCACTCGGACAGGTTCACCGGGCGACGCGCCAGGCTGACGGGGCCCAGCTTTGCATCAAGATCCAGTATCCCGGCCTTGCCGATGCCATCGACAGCGATATTCGCACGCTGACCAATATCATCCGTGTTGCCCGTCTCGTGCCCCGTGGCATCGAGTTGCGGTCGATCATGGAAGAAGTGCGCGAGATGATCTATCGCGAAGTCGATTACGATCGCGAGCGCGCGTTGACCGCCGAGTTCGCCAGTCGCCTCAGCGCCGACGAGCGGTTCGTGGTGCCGGCCGTATATCCGGAATATTGTTGCGAAACATTGCTGGTCACAAGCTATGAGCCGGCCGAGCATGTTCAGAGCGAGGCCGTTCAAAACCTGGGGCAGGATCGCCGTGATCGGATTGGGGCCGCGGCCCTGGAACTGTTCTTTCTGGAATTCTTTGAATGGGGCATGGTACAAACAGATCCCCACTTCGGTAACTACAAAATCCGCGTTGACGATGACGGCGAGGCTGACCGATTGGTTTTGATTGATTTTGGCGCCACACGCGAATTCGCACCGCGATTTCTCGGCAACTATTACGATACGGTCGCCGGGGCCCTCGAACGTGATCCCGAGCGCTTGATCAACGGCGCAATCGGTATTCAGCTCATCCGCCGTGACTCACCCCAAGAAGTGTTCGANNGCCGCTATATCCCGCTGGTTCCGCATCCCGCCGCGCGAAATCGTATTTCTGCATCGCCGACTGGGCGGCGTATTCGTGCTATTGGCGGTACTAGGCGCCGAACTGGCCAGCCGAGATCTTTTGGCCGACTATCTCTACACTGCGCTGGGCGAGATAGAGGACAAAGCCGACGACAAGACAGACGAGTGATCACTTCAATACCGGCTTGCTCCAATCTAAACGCCGCATTTTGGCGCTCATGAGTGTCCTCAGACCTGTTGGGGCTTTCACCCGCTTTTTTTGCAAGAGGGAAGGTCTAAGCTGTGTGGAAACCAGGACACATTTAATCTGCAGGCATTATCGGTTACAGCGGCAACAACTTGATCGACTGGCGAGCTACGTTGGGTAGCGTGTATTTGCGGCTCTTATGTTAAGTGAATAGCAATCAAGCCTATGAACTTTAAAGAATTCTACTATTTCGACCATCCGGCCACGCGGATGATGCGTGTTTTTACCGATCCCGACTATTACAGTCGCAAATACGATCGATTGGGCGGGAAACCGTGGATCGAGGCAAGCCACGACGACGGTGATCGTTTCGAGATCCTGGTCCATCATCAGCTGGATACCAGTGGCTCGAAAATACCGGACTTATTGCGAAAGCGTATCGGTGACCGGCTGGGGCTGCGTCAGCGCGAAATCTGGACGCGTTCGACTCAAAACGGCCATGTGCATATCGATGTCGCGAATGCTCCAGCCTCGGCCGATCTGGCGCTACGCCTGTCTGATATCCCACAAGGATCTCAGCTGTTACTCGAATTTAATATCGAGGTGTCGATTCCCTTCGTTGGCTCGCGCGTGGAAAAAGGCATTGCCGGGCCCATCACACGGCATATGCACAAGGATTTGCAAGTGACCAACGACATGGCCGCCAGCTACGTTTCGGTCTGAATTCAACATAACCCTGGCAAAAAAAGCAAGAAGCCCGATACAAAAACAAATCAATCGACCTAGTCCAGAGCGCCATCCACGCAAGTCTCGATAGGGTTTGTATCAATGCCCCGGTCTATGCGTTCGGCCCCCCGGCATTTGGACACAGTCTTCGGAAGCCGTGCCGGCAACCGCGGATTGTTGCTGAACAGGCTCCGGGTCCTAGCCCACGAGCAAGAGGTCTTGTCGAGGCGTGCCGCCTCCAAAATCAAAATTTGTTATTAAATAGTCCCAATGGCTTCAATCCAATCAGGGTTTTGAGATGAATGGGGTATTGGGATCGGCACACGACTGAACCGGACTGCATTCGCCAATAGAGCAGATAACGCCCGTCAAGACTCTGTTGATGGCGATCTTAAGCGTTTATGCTAGTTTTCGAATCATATATTCGTTTTAGGACGAGTCGTGGTGCGCTCGATTCGGGTTGCCGCTGATCTTGAAGCAATGCTTGCGGTACCGATTGGGGGCCAAAACCAGCGCAGCTGCCCATACACTGAACGCAACCGTGAGCCCGGGATGAGAGTATCCAACGTCCTATGATGCTAAGGCTATCGAGCAAGCCTGAGCCTTGGGCCCTGTTGTTGGGGTTAGCGCTGTTGACCGGATGCGCTCACTATCACGCCAAGCCGCTGTCAGCAACGCGTAGCGCCTCGACATTCAAAAAGCGAACACTGACAAATCCCGGGCTGCGGAAGTTCATGAAGGCGCAGATCGGGCATCGCATCAGTCCGTGGCCGCCCAAAGCCTGGGGGTTCCAAAAGCTCACTCTCGCCGCCCTCTATTATCGGCCCGATCTGGATACGGCTCGGGCTAAATGGGCGCTGGCCCGTGCCAAAGCGGTGAGTGCGGGGGCTTATCCGAATCCGGTACTGCGGCTCGATCCATTGGCGCAGTTCACAAGCAATGCCGTGTCGGGTTTGTCCCCTTGGACGCTGGGGGCATCCGTTGAGCTCCCCATACTAACGGCAGGCAAACTCGCCGACCGAAAAAACAAGGCGCGGGCCCATGCCGAGGCGGCCCGCTTCGACCTGGTCCAGACCGCTTGGCAGATACGCGCGTCGTTGCGCAAGCCACTGATCAAGCTTTATACAGCGCGCCATCGGAGCAAGCTTCTGGCCAAAAAAGTGCCAAAGGCTCATGCGTTGCGTAATGCCCTCCGGCAGCGTTTTCAGGCTGGTCAGGTGGCCCGGTATCAGCTGGTTCAGGCCCGGGTGAAATTGACCCACGCCAAACTGAATCGAGCCGATGCCCAAAAAGCCCAGCAACAGGCCCGAGACGCTGTGGCGGGCGCCATGGGCGTGCCGGTAGTCGCCCTTTCGGGCATCCATATCCGGTTGGCGACCTTGCGTGATCTGCCGCAGATCAAGTCATTGCCGAAATCCCACTTTACGACTTGGGCCCTGACGCAGCGGCCCGATATCCGGGCCGCGCTGATGCGCTATGCGGCCAGTGAACAGGCACTGAAGCTCGCGATCGCACGACAATACCCCAATCTTCAGCTCGGTCCGGGCTATCAATGGGACCAGGGCGCGCATCGATGGTCGATCGGCCTCTCTCTCAATCTTCCGGTATTCAACCAGAATCAGGGCCACATCGCGCAAGCGCGAGCCCGGCGCAAACAAGCGGCCGATCGGTTTCGTAGCCTGCAGGCCAAGATTGCGAATCAGGTGAGCACTACGCTGACGGGGTATCGAGCGAGCCGGCATAAGCTGGCGGTGGCTCAACAGCTCCTCCAGGCCAGTAAGACGCGTCTGGCATCGGCCCGTGCCTCCCATCAAGCCGGTGAGATCGGGCGCGTCAACCTGCTGCGGACCCGCCTTGTGGCCTTGAGCAACCGTTTGGCCGTGGTCAAGGCGCGAGCACAGGCCATGCAGGCACTGGGGTCGCTTGAGCGGGCGCTGGAACACCCGCTGCACCCCGCGGCTTCGGTGCTGCACGCCATTCAGAATGTGGGCACGCCGCCTTCGCTTGGCGGCGCAGCGCCCCGCAACGCACGGTAGGCGTCGTCATGAAACGATGGGTTGTATTCACGCTTGTGGGGTGTCTGGCCGCGCTCCTGTCCAGCTTGCTGACCGTCTGTCACGCCGACAGTGACGAGGGGCCATCGATCACAGCGCCACAACGCGTCTTTACGCAAAATGGGCAGACCTACGTTCAGCTTGGATCCGATACCCAGAAGGCGATCGGTCTCAAAACAAAAACTCTCACGTCAGCACAGTATCATCCGACTCGGCAGGCTTATGGCCAGGTTATTGCGCCCGGTCCTCTATTGAAAGGCTATCATCGGCTGGCCAGCGCCAGCGCCCACCTTGCCCAGGCCAAGGCCCATCTGGCTACCGCCCATGCCGAGTATCAGCGCCTCGAGCACTTGTACCGTCAGCAGCACAACGTTGCCAAAAAGCAGGTACAACAGGCCCGGGCTACCTGGCAAAGCGACAAGGCCGCCGTGAGACAGGCCCAGGCCCGGCGCACCCGGGTCCAAGGCGATTTGGTCGCGCAGTGGGGAAATCAGATCACCGGTTGGATGCAACACAACAGTTCGGCGCTGAAGGCTGTGAGCGCCGGTCGGCGGCGTCTACTGCGGTTGACGTTGCCGGCCGGCGAAGCCCCTGCAGCCGCGCCTCAGAAGGGGCGCGTTGTATTGCCCGGCGGGGCGACCGTGCCAGTAACCCTGGTCTCGCCTGCACCAACCACTCCGGCCGGGCTACAGGGCTCAACGTACTACTTCAAGACATCGTCCGATTTGAAGCGTCTCGGTTACGGGCTTCAGGTGACCGCGCGCCTGGCATTCGGTTCGTCTCGCCACGGCGTCATCGTGCCGGATTCGGCGATCGTCTGGTCCCATGGCGCGGCTTGGGTCTATGTGAAGATCGGGCCGCAACGGTTCCAGCGCCGGCCCGTCCGCACCGATACACCGGCGGCCGGTGGATGGTTTCAGCCAACCGGACTGGGCCCCGGGACGCCCATCGTCATTCACGGGGCGCAGATCCTGTATTCAATACAGACCTTGGCCAACGGATCCCACGGGTCAGAAGGCGACGAGGACTAATCGCGTGGTTGAGCGCGTTGTCAATACCGCACTGCGGCATCGCTGGATCGTGCTGACACTCGCGGTCTTGCTGGCGCTGTATGGCGGTTATCGCCTGAGTGCTGCGCAGTACGACGTGTTCCCGTCGTTCGCGCCGCCCAACGTCGTGATTCGGACCGAGGCGCCGGGGTTGGCACCCAAACAGGTCGAACAGCTGATCACCACGCCAATCGAGCGCGCCGTCAACGGCGTTTCCGGCATCCAGTCGCTGCGGTCGCATTCGGTACCGGGTGTGTCGTCAATCACCGTCGCCTTTAAACGGGGCACGAATGTGTATCGTGATCGTCAGGAAGTGTCCCAGCGCCTGGCGAGTGTCACCGGCCAGTTGCCGGGCAGCGCCAAACCGGCACTCTCACCGCTGACTTCCTCGACGGGCAGGTTGCTCATGGTGGGGCTGACGTCGCAAAAGCGCTCGCTCATGCACGTGGATACCGTGGCACGGTGGACGGTTCGCCGGGCNNCAGCTGCAGATCCAGATCGAGCCCGACAAGCTCGTGCAATACGGGCTGTCGATCAACGACGTCGTCAATGCCGCGCACAAAGCCACGGGAGTCCGCGGCGCCGGTTTCATCGATACGGGGAATCAGCGGGTCCAGCTCCGGACCCGCGGCCAGTCGCTTACGCCCAAGGCACTGGCAGGCGTCACAGTCACAACCCGCCATGGCATGCCGATCACGCTAGGCGACATCGCTCATGTCAAGGCGGCCCCGGCTCCGGCAGTCGGCGGTGCGTTGGTCAATGGGCACCGCGGCGTGGTCCTGAACGTGACAGGGCAATACGGTGCCAATACGCTCCAGGTCACCCAGCGTCTCGAGCACACTCTCCATACGCTGGCTCCGACCCTTAAAGCTGATCATATTCAACTCGAACCGGCACTTTTCCGTCCGGCCAATTTCATCAACCGGGCCGTGGGCAATCTGAGCAACGCTCTTGGAATCGGCATGATTCTGGTGGCGGCCGTGCTTTTCCTTTTTCTATTCAACTGGCGCACGGCGCTGATCTCGCTTCTGGCGATTCCGCTGTCCCTGTTGACTGGCACGCTCGTGCTGGACCAGTTGGGTTTCACACTCAACACCATGACGCTCGGAGGTCTGGGGATATCGGTCGGCCTGCTCGTCGATGACGCCGTGATCACCGTGGAAAACATCTATCGGCGGCTGCGTGAAAACCAGCGGCTGACCAGGCCGAGGCCCGTGCTGTCGGTAATCCGTGATGCGACACTGGAAGTGCGCAGCGCCGTGGTCTACGCGACGCTCGCCATCGCCATGGTGTTCATTCCGGTGCTCACGATGCCCGGCGTGGCAGGCCACCTGTTCGGCCCGCTGGCGGATGCCTACATTCTGGCCACACTGGCTTCACTCGGGGTTGCACTCACGCTGACGCCAGTCCTTTGCTACTGGCTGCTGGGTCAGCGCCAGCTTGAAGATAATGAGCCCCCGGTTATGGCATGGCTCAAGCCGCGCTACGGCACGCTGCTAGGTGCCGTGGAGCGACACTACCGCATCGCGATCGTGGTTGTGGTGCTGATTACGGGAGCCGGGCTGTCGTCACTCCCTTTTTTCGGTGCCCGTTTCATTCCGAATATGAAAGAGGGCCACTATATCGTGCACATGGTGCTCACAGCCGGTACCTCGTTGAAGCAATCGTTCGACCTGGGGCGAACCGTATCGCACGCGCTTTCCCAGCTCCCCTATGTACGGTCTGTTGCGCAGACGGCCGGACGGACCCGTTTCTCCGATGAAACCCACGGCACCAACTCCAGTGAGTTCGACGTGGATCTCAAATCTCTGAGCGGAGCCCAGTCCAACGNNGTTCTGGCAGAACGCATGGAAGAAACCATATCGGGCCAGACGGCGCCCGTGGTGATTCACGTATTCGGCAGCCAGTCGCTCGATAAGCTCAACCACCAGGCCCACAAGATTGCCGGGATTCTGCGTCATATTCCCGGTGCCCAGGGGGTGCGGCTCGAGGCCCAGCCGAACAGCCCGCAGCTGGGGGTGAATTTGAGCTCCTCCGCGCTTTCTCGATGGGGGTTCCATCCGCTAAGCGTGCTGAATGCGTTGCGCACGGCCTATCACGGCGACACTGTCGGTCAGGTTTATGACGGGGATCGGATCTTCAACGTATCCGTTATCCTCCCGCCGAAGGACCGCAATAGCATTTCGGACGTTGGCAAGCTTATGCTCCGGAGTCCCAACGGAGTCGACGTGCCGCTGCGATCACTCGGACGCATTCACGAAGACAGTGGACTGCACACGATCCTTCACGAGGGCGGGCGTCGCGTGGCGACGGTGAC
The DNA here is from genome assembly GCA_002403445.1 of Salinisphaeraceae bacterium UBA4764. Lineage (GTDB taxonomy): Bacteria > Pseudomonadota > Gammaproteobacteria > Nevskiales > Salinisphaeraceae > Salifodinibacter. The sequence continues at coordinate 20,514 of DHHU01000040.1, forward strand.
CGCTCAAGTGGCGGGGCGCAGCACGTCGGCGTTCATGGCTCAAGCTCGGAAGCGGATCAGTCAGCAGTTGCAACTGCCCTCGGATATGTATGTGCAATATTCGGGCACGGCCCAGGCACAGTCCCGCTCCACGCAGCAGCTGTTGCTCAGTGCGCTGATCGCTGGCGTATTTGTGATCCTCATGCTGTCACTGGCACTGGCAAGGCCCCGGAATCTAGCGCTGATCTTATTCAATCTGCCGTTCGCGTTGGTCGGTGGCGTGGCCAGTGTCGCGCTGTTTCTGGGGAGCACGTTGTCGATGGGCGCTACCGTGGGATTTGTCACGGTGTTCGGGATCACGTTGCGCAATTCCATCATGATGATCGCGCACTACGAGCATCTGGTTTACGTTGAAGGGTTGCCTTGGGGAATCGAAACGGCCATACGCGGCGCGCAGGAACGTTTGGCCCCCATTCTGATGACGGCACTGGTCACTGCCTTTGGTCTGCTCCCGCTCGCGCTGGCGGTGAATGCCCCGGGTAACGCGATCGAAGGCCCGATGGCGTTGGTCATCCTCGGCGGCGTGTTCACCTCGACGATCCTGAATCTGCTGATTCTACCCGCGCTATCGCTTCGATATGGCCGGTTCGAGGGGTCCAAATTCTGATCGCTCGAGCAGCAGGGCTCCGGATTCCAAACCTCCTGACACGGCTTGATTCCGCCGCTCGGCGGGACGTGATTCAGAGCGTATCTGCCCGGGGTCCACTGAAACAACCGGACACTACGCCCCGGATCGAGACGCCCTGTGCGATCGAGCGGATCGTGGCCGGCTAGTCCGGATTCTCGCAGGCCCGCAGCCACCGATGGGCATGGCCAATCCGGTGTTTGACCCGAAATTCGCCGTCCACCACCGTAACCACGCTGCGGGCCGCTCGACCAACTACTCGTTGAAGTCGACCCGGCTTTCGAGGTCATTTTCGGCCGGTGAGGAAAAGCCCGCTGCCAGCAGCCCCAGCGCGAGTGGAAGCGGCTGGAAANNCGAATGATGGCGGATTGTTAGCGGCAATCACAATCGCGTTGGCGTTAGCCGACCCGGGGTCGGCACACGGGGCCGATATCTGGCCCGCGATACCGTCCGGTGATCCGCTTGCTTAGATGGTTTGCCTAGCCTGTTTATGCCGCTGACCGGGGTCGGCCCTGCTTGGGGTTATTAAGTTGGCATCTGTGGCGGTCAGACAGGGGCCGGCAACAACAGTTTCACCCTTAGCCCTTGGGAGCATTCGGAAGATGATTTATATCAATCTGGCCAATGCCATTTGGGGTAGGCTTCAGGCGTCATTTTCAACTAACGGCCCAAAAAGAAACCACGGCCTTCAAAACTGGACCATTGTGGAGGTGCTATGGAAACAAGAGAGGCAACAAAGACGAACAATGCAGATGTCGAGCGGTGGAACAATCAATCAAAACGCGAACGTCAGTACTGGTTGACTCTAGCCAATAGTGCGCGTCCGATCGATGCTTGGCGCGTTTTCAAACGTTTCAAACACACCGAGATAGACCCTAAATCCTGGACACCCCAATAAGGGGCAAACTGCTTTTTTAAACGCCATTAGAAAGGACCAGGCGATGGATCGACCTACACCGAATCAGATGTGCAATCAAAAACTGCCGTATCCGCAGACGGCTAACATCCGCAGTTTGTAACTTTAAAATCGCTGCGAGCTTCCAAGTGATGGAGTCCATTTCACTATTCTGGCTTGGNNTTCGCGAATCCGGGTTTCGACAGGCTGGTTACTTCTGGATGGGATCGATGACGCTGCTTGGATCCACTCTCAAGTACGAGCGGATCTATCTTTGAGCATTCGAATGACCAAGTTAAACCCAGCATCAAATCACCAACGTTTTAACTTACCACCACTGGCTCAAATAACGTAATCAAGCTAATTGATTGCACCTTGTATACGCTGCACAGCGGTCCAAGCATTGGGCACCACTGCAGACATTGGGGGTGCTTAAGATTAGGAATTCATAAATGTCCACGAACGCTACATCCCAAAGAAGCCATCAGATCGTAATTGTGGGGGGCGGCGCCGGTGGCCTATCCGTTGCCAGCGCCCTGCTCAAGCAGCAGCCGGAGCTCGATATTGCAATCATCGAACCCAGCGAATCCCACTACTATCAACCAGCATGGACATTGGTCGGCGGAGGGGCCTATGACATCAAGGCGACCCAGCGCGCCGAAGCGGATTGCCTGCCGCCGCAGGCCCATTGGATCAAGCAAAGTGTGGCCAAACTGGATCCGGCGCAGAATCAAGTCACTCTGAAAGACGGGTGTTCCGTGGGCTATCAATACCTGGTCGTAGCCGCCGGCATCCAGCTCGACTGGGACAAGATCGTAGGTCTGGAGGCAACACTCGGTGAGAACGGCGTTAGCAGTAATTACAGCTTCGATTACGCACCCTATACGTGGGACTGCATTCGCAATTTCCGGGGCGGGCGGGCCCTGTTCACCCAGCCGGCTGCTCCCTTCAAGTGTGCAGGCGCGCCCCAGAAGATTCTCTACCTGGCCGCTGATCATTTCCGGCGCAACAGCATCAGTGCCGATATTCACTTCTGCACGGCCGCTGGCGCCATGTTCGGTGTGCCGTTCTACTCGAAGGCACTCGAACAAGTGATGGCACATTATGGAGCGGCACCGGATTACAAACACAATCTGGTGGCTGTCGACGGCCAGAACAAACAGGCCACCTTCGAAGTCGGCGAGGACAAAACCCTCACCACGCTCGATTTCGAGCTGCTCCATGTCGTGCCGCCACAATCTGCCCCGGATTTCATCAAGAACAGCCCGCTGGCCAACGAGGCCGGATGGATCGCGGTGGATCCGAGCACGCTGCGTCATGACCACTATGACAACGTCTTTGGTCTGGGCGATTGCACGTCGACACCCAACAGCAAGACGGCAGCGGCAGTGCGTATACAATCGCCCGTTGTCGTGGCCAACCTGCTTGCGGTGATGGACGGCAACACGCCGTCACACACTTATGACGGCTATGCCTCCTGCCCGCTGACGACATCCTACGGCAAGGTTTTGATGGCCGAGTTCGTCTATGGCGGCACGGTTGCCCCTAATTTCCCGCTCGACCCGCGTGTCCCGCGGCGCAGTTACTGGTGGCTCAAGACAGTCCTTTTGCCCAGGATGTATTGGGCCATGGTGGAGGGCCGTCCAGGCCCGGACTGGCATGCTGAACGTGAGTTCCCTGAACAACTCCCGGCTATCCAACCCTGACTCAGACCCAACTCCAGGACAATTGACGTTTGGTGTTCAGCGGACCGGTTTCGGTCCNNACTACGAGCTAGAGTCCAGAGCGGCGTATAAGGAGCTGATCAAGCAGCACTTCGGCTGACGTTGAACATCCGGTTGTCTACTCGATGCCGTCGACAAAAGCCGCGCTTTGCTGGACCATCCCCCAGTCTGAGTCGCACTCGGATCTAAAGTTCAGCGGTTAAATGACATCGCGCTTTAAATGCAGCGACAAAGTGTTCTTGGAAAGTTGATCTTTGGCCTGTCTGCTAAGCGCTTTATAGAAATCTCAACGGATACGCCTGCTTCGTTGCCACACCGATCCAGTTAGTACGGCGCATGCTTCTTGTTTGTCTGAATGTTCCGATGGCCCCTATACTCAACGGATCTAGACGAACTGGATCAATCCGATGTATAGAAAAGCACGTTTGCTCGCTCTTATG
>DHHU01000033.1 GCA_002403445.1 Salinisphaeraceae bacterium UBA4764
GCCCGGGCTTGGTTCCCAGCGAACACTCATTCGGCGGCTTGAAACATCAGGGCGATATGGCCAAGACCGGCAACGGGCATGTTCGGCGTATTCTGGTAACGGTCCTCGATGCAGCCAATGCTACGGGAGAGACAGTGCTGTTATCGCAACGCACGGGTATCCATACCGACGACGGTCCAATGTTCCATGAACTCCAGCACGAGGGTATGCGCCATTCGTTGGGTTGGTTGGACGAACAAGCCTAGTCCGGCGCTTTCGAGGCCTGCCATTATCCGCCGATTGGTCTGTATTGGTGCCACGATTGGCTGTTGCTTCGGGGGCTTGCAACGGTCAGTGATTGCCCGCAACTTGGCCGCTATTGAGACAATCGGACGTGCGGGCGATCGATCCATGCAACCGGGTGACACATCATGATGAGTCGCCGGGTTCAGGATGCGGCCCGAGCTGAACGCGTTCGACCCGAAGTCCCACCATGTCCACGCAGCCACTATAGCGCCGATCGCCACGCGAATAGAACTCGAAATCATAGTGGCGACGGACTCGCCAGCCGCGACCGTGGCGCCCCCGGCCCAAGCTGAGACGTCGAAACGCTAGCTCATCAATGAAATAAACCCCGTGGTCACGACACGTTTGGCGAGCAGCACGGCGAGCTATAGTGCGAGCCCCCAGTGTGTGCCACCAAACCAGCGCTCCAATGGCAATTCCCAGCAGCCAGGGCAAAAGATCGAAAAGCGTCATCGAGTGCTTCGGCGAAAAGGTCGAATCATGCATCAACTCGTTAAAAAAGCACTATGCAATCCACATCGCATCGCCATAGCTCAAAAACCGATAGCCATGCGCGACGCCGTGTGCATAAGCTTTCAAAACCGATTCACGGCCTGCAAAAGCAGCGACCAGCATCAGCAGACTGGACTCCGGCTCGTGAAAGTTGGTCAGCATGGCGTCGGTGACGTGAAATCTGTCGCCGGGTTTGAGAAACAACGCTGTTTCGCCGCGATACGGGGCGATGTCCCTGCCCGACGGTGCGGCGCGTGCGGCGGTCTCAAGGCTCCGAACAACAGTCGTGCCGACGGCGATGACTCGGTTTGATCGAGCCCGTGCCTTGATCACAGCGTCACAAGTTTGACTGTCCACAACCAGGCGTTCGCGATGCAGCCGTTGACGGTTTACGTCGCCTTCCCGAAGTGATTGGTACGTACCCGCGCCAACGTGAAGGGTAATGCGGGCTGTCTGGATGCCACGGGCTGATATATCTTCTAGAAGGTCGTTATCGAAATGCAGGCTGGCAGTGGGTGCGGCTACAGCACCGTCGTGCCGTGCCCAGACACTTTGATAGCGCGCCCGATCAGCCACCGTGTCTGGACGGTCTATATACGGCGGCAATGGCGTATGACCCGCGGTTTGAATCAAATCGGTGATGGGATGATCGGCATCCGTTCCCAGCGTAAACAAGTCGCCGTCGCGTGACAGGACTTCAAGGTCTGTTGTCGCCACTGTAATCCGGGCACCGAGTGGCGGGGGTCGGTTGGCTCGAACCTTGGCCGTGGCGCGGTGTGGCGTCTCGATGCGTTCTATGAGAACCTCGATCCGTCCGCCGCTTGGCTTGTGGCCGTACAGGCGTGCCGGGATCACCCGTGTATCGTTGAACACAAGCAAATCCCCGCTGTCGAGCCAGTCCACAATATCCACAAACTTATGATCGCTTACGGTGCCGTTTTGCCGGTCGAGAACCATGAGCCGGGCGTCCCGCCGCTGGGTCGGCGGATGGGTGGCGATCTGTTGGGGTGGCAGAAAGTAGTTAAAATCGTGTTTATCCACGATACTCAGCCCTCATCAACATGCCGTATGCGTTGCGTGCCATAGATCGGAGTCGGGTAATGGTCAATAGCACAATGGTAACCGGGCAGCGTTTGTGCCGGCATAGTCTTGCTGCTCTGGCAATAGCGCTGTGCTGCGGATTAATTGTGGGCTGCGCAGATCAAAAGCCGGTGTTTTACGGTAACCAGTCCGGCGGCACCCAAGCAGCCGTTCGTAAATGTGAGAGTCAAGCCCGAGAGCACGGACTGAGTTACAGCGACAGCAATCGGGTGGCACGTCAATCGGCTGAGAACGGCGCGGTAGGCGCGGCTGGCGGGGCGGTGGCTGGCGCCATTTATGGCAATGCCGGTCACGGTGCGGCCGCAGGTGCCGCCGGCGGTGTGGTCACCGGACTCACGCATGCGCTTCTTAAACAACACCAACCGTCCCCAATTTATCGTCGCTACGTCAACCGTTGTCTGCGAGACCGGGGATACCAGCCGATCGGCTGGCACTAGTGACCTTTGCAAGACATGTTTTACAGGGCTATGGCGCGTTGCGCCAGAATCGTTATCACGTTTAGGGACTCATCATGCGAACCAGGATTGTGCGACTCATATGCTGTATCGGCCTTGGTTTCGCTGTTCTGGGGCTGGTCGGTTGTGCGGTGACCGCGCAACAGCATCGTATGGGGCCAAATCAAATTAATTCACCCTTGGACGCCATGCAATCGACACCAGCGCCCCGGTCTGGAGATGCCAACAGGGCCTCAAACGGCCTAGGCAGCGACGTCGAGCAACTTCAGAATGCGCGCACCACCTACGAGCGGGCAAAACAGCGTCAGCGGGCGCAAATCAAGCGGAAGCAAGCGAAATGTCAACGTTCCAAACATAAAAAAGAAGTGCCCATTAACGAGGCAGGGCAGACCCACACAACATTTTGTGAGCAAACACATTGAGTACGTATTTCATCCGCAAGGGCGGCGTGCTTGTCTTGATTGATTCGACTAACGGCTATCCCCAACCGGTTGTATTTGTCGCGATGATCTGTCTATCATTCAATCTCCGCTAAAAGTCGGAAAAACTACCGGCTGCTATTTAAGGAAGGAGTTTGCAAATGAACAAGACAATTTTGAAATCGGGATTCGTGGTAGGTGCCGCTGTGGCTATGTCGGGGTGCGCAGCCCAGTCTGGCAGTATGCATCATTCGATGGCCCAGAAAGCGATGAACAAGGCCCAGTCGGCGCAACAAACCGCCAACTCGGCTCAGCAGACGGCGCAAACAGCTCTCAAGCGAGCTAACAACGCTCAGAATACTGCTCAGAAGGCAATGAATACGTCTAAGGCCAATTCGAAGCGCATGAAGCGGATGTTCAAGCAATCGCAAGAAAAGTAACAGCACCTCACGCTGTTTTTGAATCGCAGAATCACTAGAGATCTGCGATAAATAAAAAGCCCCGCCTCAGCGGGGCTTTTCTTTGTTGGGATTAGTAAATTGACTGGTTAATTGCTCAGAAATTTTGGCCGGTTAGCGGCTGGTTTGGCTGATGATTGGTTATGAGCCAACTGTTTTTCATGACTGAGCCGAGGTTTTTTGGGAAATTGGGTGTCGGCGGTGCTTGGGCCACCATTCGTCTGCTTCGGGGCTTTTTTCTGATTGTTGTTGTGTTGGTCGCCCAGTCCGGAGATCGGCTGGGGGATGCCATTCGCTTGCTTGACAATAGCTCGGGCGCGTTTCCAGTCGATCTTGGCTTTCGGATGTTTGACTGACTCTTGAACGATAACCTTGGGCCATTGTTTATATGGGCGTTTCTTTGACTGCTTGCGGTTGATCGGCGGGTGGGCGGACAGCACGATCTGATGTCCGTTCCAGCCGGCCTTGTAAGGCTGATCGACGATGTCCACCGGGGTGTGGACTGAAACCATGTTGAATAGCTGCTTGATGTCTTTCGGGTAAAGCCGGATACAGCCGTGCGAAACCTGCATGCCAATACCGCGGGGCTTGTTGGTGCCGTGCATCAAATAGCCCGGGATGGCCAGTCGCAGTGCGTATTGGCCGAGCGGATTGTTGGGCCCGGCTGGCACGACCTTGGGCAATGGATTATTCCGCTTGGCATGTTCCTTGCGAATCGATGCGGGCACCGTCCAAGATGGATGCCTGATCTTACGTACAACGTGGGTCTTGCCTTGGGGGGTCTGCCAGCCTTTGCGGCCCACACCGATTGGAAAGGTGAATACCTCGCCGGCGTGCTTACTGCCTTTGGGCGGATAGTAGTAAACCCGCATCTCCGAGCGGTTGATGACAATCCCTTGGTGGGGCGCGTCGGGCAANNACTTGATGTGCTTGGTCTGTCCTACGACATCCTGACCGTTACCTGGTAATTTATAGCTTGATGCGCTCGCGGCAACAGCCGGTAGCAAGAGTGGCAAAAAGCTTAGACGGATGAGAATGCGCATGTGATTCCCTGGCAATGGATAGCGTTGGGTGAAGGGTAGGGTCGATTGGTTATGGGGCGAGTCGTTCCAAATGCCAGACGTTCGCTACTAGGCGATAGCGTAGCCGATCGTGCAGTCGGTTTTTGCGGGCCTGCCAGAATTCTATGCTGCTCGGAACCAGTGTATAGCCGCCCCAGTTGTCGGGTCGGTCGGGGTCGGCCTGTCCCAGCCGTGCTTCGGCTTCCGCAACGTACGATTCGAGCTCGGCGCGGTCGGCTACGATGTGGCTCTGGGGCGAGGCTAGCGCGCTGATCTGGCTGCCGCGCGGCCGGCGACTGAAATACTCGCTGGACGCCGCGGGGTCGAGTTTTTGGGTTGATCCGGCGATCCGGACCTGACGTTCACAAGTCTCCCACCAGAATACAAGCACCGCTTTCGGATTCTCGGCCAGTACCACACCCTTGGCGCTGTCATAATTGGTGTAGAAACGAAAACCACCTTCGTCGAAGCCCTTGAGCAGTACGATGCGGGCACTGGGCTCACCGTTGGCGTCGGCCGTGGCCAATGTCATAGCCGAAGGTTCTTTCATGCCCGACTCGCGGGCGGTTTCAAACCAGTCGGCGAAGAGAGTCAAAGGATTGGCCGGTGCATTGGCCTCGATCAGATCATCGCGGTCGAGGTCGCCGCGCCAGGCGCTGGGTTGGTCGCTCATTCGATCGTGAATCCGACTTTGATACTGACCTGCCAATGGGCAATCTTGTTATCGACAATATGACCACGAACATCGGTGACCTCGAACCAGCGCAGGTTCGTGAGCGACTTGCCGGCTTCGGCCACCGCTTTACGTACTGCGTCTTCTTGGCTGGTTTCGGATGAACCAGTTAATTCGATTGATTTGTAGATGTTGTCGTTCACGCTAGGCATCTTGTTCCACAATTAGGCCAGTGTAACCTTATATGCTCGGTCCAATGCGCTCAACACGCTGCATAATGAAATACGGGTGCTATGGTAAAAATGATTGAAACTCCGAGTGTTCGAGACCAATGAAGGCACTGCGCGTTACTGACAACGATCCCCGCCACGGCGCTTCGCTGTGCGATATCCAGCCAGACACGTTGCCCGAGGGCTATGTTCGGGTAGTGGTGCATTATTCGGCCATTAATTACAAAGATGCGCTGGCTGTCACCGGACGCGGTAACATTGTGCGCTCGCCGCCGCGAACCGTGGGAATCGATGCGGTAGGCGTCGTCGATCGGAGCAACGATCCGGCGTTTGCCCCTGGTGACCGCGTGATTGCCACCGGCTGGCATCTCGGTGAAACGCGTGATGGGGGACTTGCCGAGATTCTGCAAGTCCCGGCCCAGGTTCTGATTGTCTGCCCGTCCAGCTTGTCGCTCTGGCAGGCAGCTGCGCTCGGTACCGCAGGTCTGACGGCCGCACTCGCGCTTAGTCGTTTGCAAAACAATGGCCAGACGCCCGAGATGGGCCCCGTAGCGGTGACCGGGGCGACCGGGGGTGTGGGTCTGATCGCTATTGACCTGTTGGCCTTGGCGGGCTATGAAGTAGTCGCAGTATCTCGTCGTGGGACAACTTATGGCGATTGGCTGCGTTCACTGGGCGCGGCCGAAGTCATCTCGCCCGATGCACTCGAGACTCATGGCAAACCGCTGGCCAGCGGTTCGATCGCCGGCGCGATCGATGCCGTGGGCGGCGACTTGCTGGCTGACTTGCTGGCGCATACCAAGCTAGCTGGGAACGTCGCAGCGGTGGGGTTGGCCGGTGGTTTTGAGCTGCATACCACGGTAGCCCCGTTTTTGTTACGCGGCATTGCTTTACTCGGCATCGACTCGGTTCAATGTCCGAACGTGACACGTCACGAGCTATGGCAGACGCTGGCCGCTGGCCTGAGCACCGGGCATCTGGAGCGAATCATTGATGACACGGTCACGCTCGATACGGTTCCGGCCGTTTGCCGGACACTCTTGGCGGGTGAACATCTCGGGCGTACGGTCGTAGCCATGGGTGATCTTACCTAGAAACGGAGCCATGTAATGAGTCAAAACCGGGCCGGTCTGGCCGGCGTCATTGCCGGTCAGACTGCGATATCGACCGTCGGTGATGAACACGCGGGCCTCACATATCGCGGTTACGCCATAGATGATCTGGCCACCGGTGCCTCCTTTGAGGAAGTGGCGTATCTGTTGATCCACGGCCGGCTACCGACGAGGAACGAATTGAGTGTATTCCAGGCACGGCTGATCGAGAGCCGTTACTTGCCGCCTCAACTCGTCAATGTTTTGGAAACTATTCCCGCTGATGCGTCGCCGATGGATGTGTTGCGCACCGGGGTGTCAATGCTGGGGACGCTGGAGCCGGAACCGCAAGACGCGGCCGGCCTTGGTGGAGTGGCCGAACGTTTAGTGGGCGTACTGCCGTCGATGCTACTCTATTGGTTTAACTATCACGTCAACGGCCGGCGTATTGATGTGGAGACCAGCGAGCGCACGGTGGCCGGCCAATTTCTTCGACTTATGCATGGTGCGGCGCCGGAGTCACGGGCCGAGCAGGCATTGGCGACTTCCCTGATTCTCTACGCAGAGCACGAGTTCAACGCGTCCACTTTCACTGCCCGCGTCATCACTGCGACCCAGGCCGATTTTTACGCAGCCATCACGGGAGCGATCGGTGCCCTCAGCGGCCCCCTGCATGGCGGTGCCAATGAACAGGCCATGGCCTTAATTGATCGATTCAACGATCCCCAACAAGCCGAAGCCGGGGTGCTTGATATGTTGGCGACTAAACAAAAGATCATGGGCTTCGGACATCGAGTCTATCGTGAATCCGATCCGCGCAGCACCATCATTCAGGGGTGGGCACGGCTCTTGGCGGGTGATGACGCAGGGCGTCTAGCTGTTTACAACGTTTCCACGCGCATCGCCGAGGTGATGTGGCGCGAGAAAAAACTCTTCCCCAATGCCGATTTCTATCATGCCAGTACATATCGGTTTCTGGGGATACCCACAGCTTTGTTCACCCCGATTTTCGTGATGTCACGGCTGACCGGCTGGGCCGCCCACATTATCGAACAGCGCGCCGACAATCGCCTGATCCGCCCAAGCGCCGAATATGTCGGTCCGGATCGGCAAACGTTTGTACCGATTGATCGGCGGGGACAGTGACAGCCTTGTTCAATGTTGTGATGTCGGCAGGCACAAAGAACTCATAAGGAACATGTCATGTTGATCGCCTATTGGTGCGTGTTGATCGCGGGCTTCATGCCCATCGGTTTTGTGGGCTACGCCAAGTTCACCGGCGAACGAAAACTTGGCGCACGGGCCAACCATGATCCGCGTGGCTGGCTGGAAAAAACCGAAGGAGCCCAGCGACGCGCCTACTATGCCCAGCAAAATGGCTTTGAGGCGTTTCCGCCGTTCGCAGCCGGTGTCATCATCGCGAGTATGGCCGGAGCCAGCGTGCTGGCAATCGATATTCTGGCGGTATTGTTCATCGTGCTGCGCTTAGGGTATGGCTGGTGCTACATCAGAGACCACGCTTCGCTTCGCAGCAGTGTCTGGTCCGTGGCCACGCTGTGTACGATCATGTTGTATTTTCTGCCTCTGTTGACTTGATTGTCGGGCCATATGGCCGATATGGATTTTGACCTAATCATTCAGGCTATAGCGGACTACGTTGTTGACGCTGCCATCGACTCCCGTGAAGCCCGTGAAACCGCGCGCTATTGTTTGATGGACACACTCGGTTGTGGGCTGTTGGCACTCGACTATTCGGCTTGCAAGCAAGTTCTGGGGCCGGTGGTTGAAGGCGCAACATTAACCGGTGGCGCCCGCGTGCCCGGCACGGCCTATGAACTCGATCCAGTGACGGCGGCTTTCAACATAGGGGCCATGGTTCGATGGCTGGACTACAACGATACGTGGTTGGCGGCTGAGTGGGGCCATCCGTCGGATAACATTGGCGGTATCCTGGCCGTGGCCGACTATGTGTCACGTCAAAACGCTGCCCACGGACGAGATCCCCTATCCCTTGGCGACGTGCTCACGGCCATGATCAAGGCTCATGAAATCCAGGGCGTCTTGGCGCTCGACAACAGTTTCAACCGGGTGGGTCTCGATCATGTGTTGCTGGTGCGTATCGCCACCACGGCGGTCGTCACCCCCATGCTCGGCGGGGATCGCGACGCGGTCTGTCGGGCAGTGAGCCACGCTTTTGTCGACGGCGGCACGCTACGGACGTACCGCCACGCGCCCAATACTGGACCGCGCAAGTCTTGGGCCGCCGGTGATGCTACGGCCCGCGGTGTTTGGTTGGCGCTACAGACCTGCCGCGGCCAGATGGGCGTGGCCAGCGCTTTGACCGCGCCCGTTTGGGGATTTCAGGAGGTCCTTTTCGAGGGGCGCGAAATCACGCTTGCGCGCAAGTTCGGCAGTTACGTTATGAAAAACGTGCTGTTTAAGCTGAGTTTTCCCGCCGAATTTCACGCCCAGACTGCGGTCGAGGCGGCAATCACGCTCCATGCAAGCGTGGCCGATCGCCTGGATCACGTCGAGCGGGTGGTGATCGAAACCCAAGAGTCCGCCAAGCGCATTATCGACAAACGCGGCCCGTTGACCAATCCGGCAGACCGCGATCACTGTATTCAATACATGGTGGCCATCGCTCTTATATTCGGCCGCCTGACCGCTGACGATTACGAAGATGCTATCGCCGCAGATCCGCGAATTGATGCCCTGCGCGACAAAATGGACGTGATCGAAAACGAACGGTTTACTCGTGAATATCTCGAAGCCGACAAACGCGCTATTGGCAATGCAGTCCAAGTGTTTTTCGACGATGCTATGCCAAGTGACAAGATCAGCGTGGATTATCCTATTGGCCACCGGCGCCGGCGCGATGAGGGTATTCCCGTGCTGAAAGCCAAGTTCGCGAGAAACCTCAAGTGCGCCATCAACTCAGACACCGCCGCGCGGATTCACGCCCTTTTGACTGATGCCAATCGCGTCGAGGCTTATCCGGTCAATAACTTCATGGATTTATTAACCCACTCCGGTTCCATGTCGTGAAATAGCGTTCAACGTAACCTGTGATCTGGTTTGGCGGTCGCACCGGCAAGAAAAGCCCAAGACCCAATATCTTGGAGATCATCGTTCCTCACCGCCTTTTCACATTTGAGCTCGATCGAATCAAGGCTTTGCAATCAACTGGGTCTGAGTACAGCACCACGCGCTTTGTACCGAGTCTTATTGAGACACCAGCGTAATCCTTAGGGACCTAATCAGATGTGCCTTAACTGCCTGTGTCCTGCACCGGCATTTGTTGCGCCAGTAGGGGCGCCAGGAACCGGCCGGTGTGCGACGCTTCGATTTCGGCGATGGCTTCCGGGGTACCGGTGGCGATGACCTGGCCACCACCGGCGCCACCCTCGGGGCCAAGGTCGATCACCCAGTCAGCGGTCTTAATTACGTCAAGGTCATGTTCGATCACGATAACTGCGTTGCCGGCGTCTCTAAGGCGCAGCAATACACCGAGTAATTGCTTGATGTCGTGGAAGTGCAGGCCGGTGGTCGGCTCGTCGAGAAGGTACAGTGTATTGCCGGTATTTCGCTTGGATAGTTCTCGGGCGAGTTTGATGCGCTGTGCTTCGCCACCAGACAGGGTGGTCGCATTCTGGCCGAGTTTGACGTAGGACAGGCCCACGTCAATGAGCGTGTCGAGCTTGCGCTTCAGACTCGGCACCGGCGAGAAGAAATCTCGCGCGGCTTCCACGCGCATGTCCAGTACCTCGGCGATGGTCTTGCCCTTGTAATGGACTTCCAGCGTCTCACGGTTGTAGCGCGCACCCCGGCAGGTGTCGCAGGTGACATAAATGTCCGGCAGAAAGTGCATTTCAACCTTGATCACGCCGTCGCCTTGACACGTTTCGCAGCGCCCGCCCTTGACATTGAACGAAAATCGGCCGGGCTTGTACCCGCGCGCACGAGCTTCGGGCGTATTCGAGAACAATTCGCGGATAGTTCCGAACAGGCCGGTATAAGTGGCCGGATTGGAACGCGGCGTGCGGCCGATGGGGGCCTGATTAATGTCAATGACTTTGTCTAGATGTTCGAGGCCGTCAATTTCGCGCACCGGTGCAGCGCGTGCCACGCTGCGATTGATTTGGCGCGCGGCGGCCGGAAACAATGTTTCATTGATGAGCGTGGATTTGCCGGAACCCGAAACGCCGGTAACGCAGGTCAATAGTCCCATCGACAGGCTGGCTGTCACGTTCTTGAGGTTGTTGCCGCTGGCGCCGGTAAGAGTGATCTGGCGCTTGGCTTCGAACGGCTTGCGTGTCTCCGGAATATGAATCAATTCGCGCCCAGACAGATAGGCGCCGGTCAGCGAGGCTTCGTTGGCCTCGATCTGTTCGGCCGTGCCTTCAGCGACGATTTGCCCGCCGTTATCGCCGGCGCCTGGCCCCATGTCGATGATGTGCTCGGCTTCGCGGATGGCATCCTCGTCGTGTTCGACCACGATCACGGTGTTGCCGAGATCGCGCAGGCGCTCCAAGGTATTGAGTAACCTACGATTATCGCGCTGGTGCAGGCCGATCGATGGTTCGTCGAGCACATACATCACGCCCACCAGTCCGGCGCCGATCTGGCTGGCCAGTCGAATACGCTGCGCCTCGCCGCCAGACAGCGTTTCCGCACTGCGGGAGAGCGTCAGGTAGTTGAGGCCGACATCGAGTAAAAATCGCAGCCGCTGGTTGATCTCGTTGAGGATCGGTGCGGCAATCTCGGCGCGATGGCCAGGGATATCCAGCGACTCGATCAGTTCATGCGCGCCGACGATGCTTTCGGCATTGATTGTACCTATGGTGGTGTTCGCCACGCGCACGTGTCGGGCGGCGGCGTTAAGTCGTGCGCCGCCGCAGCTTGGACATGGCTTGCTCGATAGATATTTGGCAAGTTCCTCGCGCACCGCGAACGATTCGGTCTCGGCATAGCGGCGCTGCATATTGTTCAACACGCCTTCAAAAGCATGTCTGCGTATCTTGGTGCGACCACGGGCGTTGATATACCGGAACTCGATCTTCTGACCGTTCGAGCCGTGGAGTATGGTGTCGCGAGCTTTTTTCGGAAGTTCGTTCCACGGCTGGTCGACCTCGAAGCCATACGCCTCGGCCAGCGATTCGATCAGGCCAAAGAAATACGGGTTGCGCCGGTCCCAGCCGCGCACTGCGCCTGCGGCCAGCGACAGGTTCGGGTCGATGACCACGCGATCTTCGTCGAAGACCGACTGCGAGCCCAACCCGTCGCAGTCCGGGCATGCACCGTGCGGCGAGTTGAATGAAAAAAAGCGGGGTTCCATCTCCTCAATGGCAAAACCACACTGTGGACAGGCGAACTGCGATGAAAACACCTGGGCTTCGCCATCACCGCGCCAAGGTAGCGTCCAGGCCGTACCCTCCGATAGCCTGAGCGCAGTCTCGAAACTTTCGGCCAGCCGCTGTTCGATTCCAGGGCGGACTTTGAAGCGATCGACCACCACTTCGATGTCGTGCTTTTTCTTGGGGTCGAGATCCGGCAGCTCGTCCATTTCCACGACGTGGCCGTCGACGCGCATCCTTACGAAGCCTTGGCCGCGCATCTGCTCGAATATTTCGCGATGTTCGCCCTTGCGGCCGCGAACCAGGGGCGCTAGTAGCATCATCGCTGCTTCAGGGTCGCCGGCCAGCGTCTTGTCGACCATCTCAGATACGCTCTGGGCCGTCAGTGGCTGGTCGTGGGTCGGACAGTGCGGCGTGCCGACGCGGGCAAACAAAAGCCGCAGGTAATCGTGGATCTCAGTTACGGTTCCAACCGTCGAGCGCGGATTGTGCGAGGTCGACTTCTGTTCGATGGAGATTGCAGGAGATAATCCCTCAATCGAATCCAAGTCGGGCTTTTCCATCATCGAAAGAAACTGCCGCGCATAGGCCGAAAGCGATTCGACATAGCGCCGCTGGCCTTCGGCATAAATCGTGTCGAAAGCCAGCGATGACTTGCCGGAGCCCGATAGGCCGGTCATCACGATCAGCTTGTCACGCGGCAGGTCGACATTGATGTTGGCCAGGTTGTGGGTGCGCGCGCCGCGTATTCGGATGCTGTTCATAACAGTAAATAGCCCGCATCGGTAAACTATCCAGTATACGTAAACGTATGGCCATTAGATGGTGAGCTTAAAAATCTGAATGGCGTGCGCCGCATGATAATCTTGTTTTTCCTTAAAGCCACGCCATAATCATCGGTGGCACCGATCGAAGCACGCTTAGCATGAATTTCACCGAATCTCGAGCTGCCTATTCGCTGGCCAGTATCTTTTCTTTGCGAATGCTGGGTCTGTTCATGATCTACCCGGTGTTCACGATCTTTGCCCAGCATCATTTGACCGGGGCGACACCCATCACTATTGGTCTGGCGCTGGGCGCTTACGGGTTGGCGCAGGCGCTTTTGCAGATACCCTTCGGTTTGGCTTCCGACCGCGTCGGCCGCAAGCGCATGATCGCGATTGGGCTGTTGATCTTTGCCGTGGGCAGCATCGTAGCTGCGCTATCCGGTTCGATCTGGGGTGTGGTGGTTGGCCGGTTCATACAGGGCGGGGGAGCGGTTAGCTCCGTCATCCTCGCGTTGAACGCTGACCTCACCTTGGAAGAGAATCGCAACAAATCGATGGCGGTCATCGGCATGAGCATTGGGGTGGCTTTCATGGTAGCGCTGGTGGCTGGGCCGCTGCTTAACGGCTGGATCGGCGTACCCGGGATTTTTGCCGTTACCGCGTTTCTGGCGCTCGCCGGTATCCCGGTGCTCTATAAAGTGACACCCCAGCCATCGGCTGCCCGTTCGCACCGCGATACACAGGCCGTACCGGAAATGTTCAAGATCGTGCTTGGCGACGGTGAACTTCGGCGTTTCGATTTCGGTATTTTTGCTCTACACGCCATGTTGGCGGCCAGCTTTATTGCATTGCCGGCATTGCTGCGCGATACGCTCGGCATCGGAGAACAGCAGGAGTGGATGGTCTATCTGCCCGTGCTGGCGGTGTCGTTCGTATTCATGGTGCCGGCGATTATTCTGGCCGAGGCTAAGCGGCTCATGAAGCCGGTATTCATCGGTGCTGTCGCCTTGCTTTTGCTCTCTCAACTGACCCTGGTGATTGATCACGCCAGCGGGATTGAATTGGTGATTGTGCTAGCTGTGTTTTTCACGGGTTTCAACATCATGGAAGCCAGTCTGCCGTCGCTGATTTCCAAAGCCGCACCGGCCGACGGCAAGGGCACCGCGATGGGGGTGTACTCCAGTGCTCAATTCTTTGGCATTTTTTTGGGCGGTGTACTCGGCGGTTTTGCTTATGGCATAGGTGGTGTTTCCGGGGTGTTTGGAGTTGGCAGCGTAATTGCCGCCATCTGGTTGGTGATCGCAGCGACTATGCCACAACCGCGATTTGCTCGGACCTTGTTGCTGGCCGTCGGGCCGCTGGATGAATCGGCGGCCGATGAACTGGCAAAGCGCATCGAGGCCGAGACAGGCGTATTCGAAGCCAGTGTGGTGCCAGCTGACCGCGTAGCCTATATCAAGTTTGACGCAAAAATCACCAGCGCCGATCATCTCAATCAATACGCGGCCGCGTAGGCCGGTCTGACAACGGGAGTAGTCATCATGGCCAGTCGAGGCGTTAACAAGGCAATCATTGTCGGCAATTTAGGCGCCGATCCGGAAACGCGCTACACAGCCGGCGGTACAGCGGTGACCAATATCCGTGTAGCGACGTCGGAAAGCTGGCGCGACAAGTCTTCCGGCGAGACTCAAGAGCGCACGGAATGGCACCGGATCGTGTTCTTTGCACGCCTCGCAGAAGTCGCGGGTGAGTATCTGCGCAAGGGCAGCAAGGTCTATGTCGAAGGCCGTCTCCAGACCCGTAAATGGCAGGGCCAAGACGGCCAAGACCGCTTTACGACTGAAATCGTAGCCAACGAGATGCAGATGCTCGATTCGCGTGGTGGCGGTAGTGCACCTATGGCCGACGGGGGGCAGCAACATCAGCGGAGTGCCCCGCCGGCTGGCGGTCAATCCCAGCCACAGCAAAGTCCTCNNGGTTTGCGTCTTGCAGCCGCAAGCGCGCTGTAGGCACTAACAGCGTAGAGTACATTCCGGTTCAGCTAGGGTGATTTCGCTTTAAATCGGTGGCAATTCGCTTGGCGAGTTGACCCACGGCACGGCTCATGGCGGCAGCGATATCTGCCGGGGCACCGGATTTTGCTTTGATCATGACATCGTTATGATTGGAACCCGTTGAAGTATGATTTGTAGAATCCGGTGGCATGATGTGCCAGTCGGCCACCAAGTGAACGACGTTGTGGGAGTTGGCCGAAAAACGTTCGATCGAAAGGGTTAGAACGCGCGCTTTGACGTTGTCCGTATCGCTACTTATGAATTGATTTGGGCCAATCTGGTCGGCAAGATCGTTGCCCAGCGTTTGATGTATTTGCTGGTCGAGGGGGGATATCCAGCGCACCGTCTGGCTGATGTTTCGGGTGTTGGGCCCGGTCTGGCGCACCAGGTAAGGCCGGTCCAGCGCGCTGTCGAGTTGTATGCGGCCGAGCCGGAGCGGTGGCTGCCCAATATTGATTCTCGCGCCCGGTTGGTTCGTTGAGTTCAGGGCGATGAACTGGGCCGGGGGGCTGGATGGGCAACCGGCCAGCATGACCAGAACACTGGAAAACAACGCGGCTATACACAATCGGCATGGGTTGGACATCAGTGATCTCGGCCGCGAATGATCGCTTCGGGATGCTGTTGCAGATAGTTGGTCAACACGCGAATCGAACGAGCTGCCCGCGTGACCTCGCCCACGAGTCGCTGCAAATCGGCTTTATTGTCGGCATCGCCGGCAGTTAATTGCTTGATTTTATGCATGGCTTGATGGGCGGCCGCCGCCGCTTGGCGTAGGCTTTTCAACGTCGGCTTGATTTGACCGTTGGCGCCAGCTGAGATGTCTTCCACATTAGCCAGGCTGTGATTCAGATTCGATATGATATTGCGGATTTGTGGCGAGCTGGCGAGTTTATTGGCTTGCGCCGTGGCATGTTTGAGGTTCTGGCCGATCTGCTCCAGCGGCATGGCATCGATCTTGTCAGCAACATTATTGAGTTTGTCTACGACGCCGCCGATGCCACCTCCGGCAATCGTTGGTATTCCGGGTGGGTTGTGGCTGTTTTCCAGGCCTTTGGCATTGTGACGATGGGTCATGACCAGTTCGATGTGTGTACTGCCCACAACGGGAATGCTCGACGCTAGTTTGGCGCGTAGCCCCTGTTTGATCAGATGGTCGAGTGCATTGACAAGCGGCGATTTTACAGCTGTCTTTTGGCTTTGCCCGGGCTGGCCGGAAAGTCCCAGCGCCTGGGCATAGATCTTTACCTCAAGCCCGGTCTGNNGGCGCCGGTTTGAATACCGTCCAGGCCATTCGGCGGCCTCAGTGAGAACATGTGATGTGGGCCGGCTAAGGCCGATTGCGCCGCACTTTTGCTGGTAAACAGCGTATATTTCGAAGTCCCGATGAGTTTCTGGCCGGACGTCTTGGATTTGTTCGGCTTCGGCTTGCCTACATTGGCGAATGCAATGCCCCCCGAGAGTAGTTCCTTGATGCCCGGCGTCTTGATCGATATCCCTGCTTGACCGGTCTGGATGCCGAAGCCCCCGGCGCGCCAGAAGCGGCTTTGGTGTGAGAGCTTGGCGGCAAACGGTTGTTTAACCCATGCCCGGATATCAATGCGATCGTGATCGGTATTGTATTTTGTGGTCAGAACATGGCCGGCTTGAATCCCGTGGTAAATCACAAGGGAGCCGCGGCCGAGAGATCCCTTGTTTTGTGCCGTGAGAGTGACAATGCGGCCTGATTGTCCGGCCGGTGTATTCGGCGGGTGTAGTTTGCCCTTAAAGTGATTTTTTGGGCTTCCTTTTCCGGGGCGCATGGCGATGTGCGGGCCATTAAGCAAGGATTGTATATCACCACTGAAAATGCTTGGCGAGACAATCCAGAACTGTGTCCCGCTATTCAATGCATCGGCGACTTTGTCATCCATATTGAGGGTGGCGCGTACCTTGTGCAGGTGATCAACCAGCTTGACGCTTTTAACTTTGCCGACTTTCAGTCCCTTGTATTTGACCACTGTGCCTTGGGCGCTGATACCGGCGCTGCGTGGGAAAGTGACGGTGATTGTCGGGCCGGAAAAAATCCAGGTTCGAATCACTAGGTAACCTACGAGTATCATGGCGGCGAGCGGCACCGCCATTAGCCAGCCGCGCCACGGTGTGCGCCGGATCCGGGCACTGGCCGCACCGGTTTCAGGTACGCTTGACGGGTTGTTGGTGTCGTTATTAGCTGGGTCAGTCATCAAAGATGTTCATACGCGGCATCCCACATCAAACGGGCATCGAAAAAGCGCGAGGCCAGCATAGTCAGCGTCACAATGAGTGCAAATGGTAATGCGGCCCGGCCGACGTGAACATTGGCCAGACTGGGAAACGATATCATTGGTCCCATTAGGGCTACGATGAATGGATCGGTGTTCGACCAGCGCCCGATGCCATGGATCAAGCGGTGAAACCGGGTTCTTAACGCGAGCCCACGTTGCGTTGGAAGTTTGACGCTGATCAGAAGCCAGCTTAACCCGATCAGTTTGAGTATTGGGATTAGGATACTTGCTGAGAAAATGATGATGCCGGCTGGCCAAAAACCGGCTGAGAAAAGTCGCTCAACGCCGCTGATAATGGTATGCGGCTGCACCCCGTTGGGCTGTATCGAATAGCTCATGGGATAGTAGTAAGCTGGAAAGAACAACACGTAGCTGGCCAGAACCAGCGCTGTGGCTCGATTGAGGGCGTTGGGTTTGCGTAGCCACAGAACGCGGCGACAGCGTGGGCACGGCGTGTTCTCCATGGATAGCGGCACGATTAGATCGCAGGCGTCGCAACTCATGGCCGCCTCGTTTTGGGGCGGGTTGCGGTCGGGCATGATCTTGCGCCAAACGTGATGGGGCGACAGCAGCCACGGCACCAGCATGTTCAAAAACGCAGCAGCAACCAGACACCAGCCGCCGACGAGCACTTGAGAATTGAGTTGCACTTGGGTGCGCGCGAAGATAACCAATCCGGCTAAGACCATGACATCTGGCATCGACCAGAGCTTCAGATTCTGGCTCAAGCGATATAGTCGGCCCAGCCAGTGAGGCCGGCGGCGCAGCCAGATTGCAACCAGCACCATTACGAGCGTGCCAGTACGGACGATGGGGAACACGATCACGAACAGTGCAAACATCAGCGACAAAACAGGCCAGTCCTCGCTCCCGAGTTCCACGACACCCGAAGCGATATAGCCTATGTGGGTTTGGCCCGCCAGCATGACCTCGCCGACGGGCACGGCGTTGGCGGCGATCAACAAAAACAGCAGAGCCGTAATCCAGGCCAGTGCGGCCGTAATACCGGAATCGGCACTGTCGAGCACGCGGCCGCAGCGCACACACTCTGCAACCGTGCTAACTGGCATAAACGGGATGTCTTGCTCGGTGCCACAGTCGGCGCAGGCGATGGCCATAGTGGAGAACAGCGTTTTGGAAAGCCCCGACGAGTTTAGCGCGTTGCGCCTGACGAGATGCTATTCGGGCGGGATGTAACGCTCGACTTGCGCATTCAGTTCGGCGCCGAGTAATACCGAAATAGTCGCGACGTAGGTCAGCGTGAGAAAGATCAACATCGCGCTGAGCGATCCATACATGGCGGTATACGAGTTCCAGTAACCCAGAAAGATTGAAAACAGGCTGGAGGCCACGGTCCAAAACCCGACCACGAGTACCGCACCGGGACGAATCCACCGCCAGCGCGGCGGCTTACGGTCGGGAACCCAGCGATAGAGTGCTATCAGGCCCGCAAACAACACAAGGCCACCGATAATCAGCCCGCCGTCCCGCGTGATTTCCGGCCACCAGCTCGCCTTCGAAAAATTCGATGCAATTTTGGGCACGCCAATCGCGAGGAACGCAGTAAACAACAGGCCGAGCACCACTTCTACCGCGATCCACAGCGACTTGATCAGATGCATCAGAGGCGTATGTTTGGGTGTCAGATAATAGGCGCGGTTCAAGGCTCTCATCAAAGTCGACATGCCTTGTTGTGCACACCAGATAGCCATTCCCAGGCTGAATATTCCGGCCGAGAGCAGGGTGGCGTGTGGCTGACTGGCCACGCCGTTCATCTGTCCTATTAGGGTCAATAGCGTATCCGCCGGAACAAATCCAGACAGGGACTGCCAGCTTGAGGTAATCGCTTTGGTTGACGTAAACAGGCCGTAGAACGCAACAAACGCGGATATGCTCGATAGCACGCCGAAAATGACCAGAAACGAGATAGCCGCGGCCGTCGTGGTCATGTCATGTTGGACCGATTCTAGATGGACCGATCGGACAATACGCAGCCAGCCGCGCAGACCAATCTGGCCCGGTCCGGCAATGGATTTGGCGTTATCGAAAGTGGTTGACATTGATGCTTGGCTGGCGGTCTGAGTCGGCGCCCCAAACCAGCTCTAGCCGTTGCATGCCCTACACAAAGCGTGCCAGTCCAGGCGCTTAGGCAACCAATTGTAGTGCCGCGCGCGCCGCCTCGGCCGATGAAGCCGGGTTTTGGCCGGTCACGAGGTTGCCGTGGCGCACGACATGCGCTTGCCAATCGGGCCCCCGCGAGTAGTCGGCGCCTTTTTCAACCAGCATTTGTTCCAGCGAAAACGGCACGACATCGGCCAGCCCCACAGTCGCTTCCTCAGTGTCGCTGAAGCCAGCAACCCGTTTCCCAGCAACCAATGGCTGGCCGTTGGTGTCCCGGGCATGTTTCAAAACGCCCGGTGCGTGGCAGACCAGTGCGGTCGGTTTGCCAGCTGCGACCATGGATTCAATGAGGCTGATTGAGTGGCTGTCCTCGGCGAGGTCCCAGAGTGGGCCATGTCCGCCCGGGTAGAATACCGCGTCGAATTGTGAGCCGTCGATGTCTGACAGTTTAAGGGTGTTAGCCAGCGCCGTTTGCGCTTCGGTGTCGGCCTTAAATCGGCGCGTATCGTCGCTGGCCATGTCTTCGGTATCGCTGTTGGGGTCGATCGGCGGTTGCCCACCGGCCGGCGAGGCTAGCGTTACAGACGCGCCGGCGTCCTTGAACACATAATAAGGTGCCGCGAGCTCTTCAAGCCATAAACCGGTCTTTTCCCCGGTATCCCCCAGATCGGAATGCGATGTCAGAACCATCAAAATGTTCATGTCGACTCCTTATTAAGCGTTAATTGCGTATGGATGCACCCAAACCTTAGTGCGCGCTGTTCTGGCGGGCCACCATCCAGTGCGGATACTGTGGCGCCGGCTTGGTGACATCGTTTAACCGCTCGAGTTGGTCATCGCTTAGTGTGACGTCGACCGCGCCAAGGTTGTCTTCAAGCTGCGACAGCTTGTTGGCGCCGATAATGGTCGAGGCCACGCCCCGTTGCCGTAATGTCCAGGCGAGTGCGACCTGCGGGATACTGGCGCCAATTTCGCCGGCCACGGCTTCCAGTGCGTCAACGGCGTCGTACACCCGTTCGTCGACAGGCGGAAAGTTGAAATCGGTGCGTCGTGCGCCTTCCGGTCCGGCCTGATCGCGCCGGAACTTGCCGCTAAGCATGCCGCCGGCCAGAGGCGACCACGGCATCACGCCAAGGCCTTGTTCACGCGCCAGGGGGAGCAGTTCGTACTCCAGATCGCGTCCGGCGAGTGCGTAATAAGCTTGTAGTGAGACGAACTGAGCCCAGTCGCGGTATTCACAGATTGTTAGCGCGCGGGCCAGATGGCGGGCCGGCCAGTTGGAGCAGCCTGGATAAAGCACCTTGCCGCTACGCACCAAATCGTCGAAGGCCTTGAGTGTCTCTTCCAGCGGTGTGGATTTGTCCCAGCCGTGAACTTGATATAAATCGATGTGATCGGTGCCCAAGCGTTTCAGGCTGGCGTCGATGGACGCCATGATGTGTTTGCGAGAGAGTCCCACGTTGTTAACGTCGCCGGTGCCTTTGGCAGCCTCAGTGCTCATCGGGGCACGCAACTTGGTCGCGATTACGACCTTGTCACGGTCAACGCCAAGGTTCTTGAAGGCTTGTCCCAGAATGCTTTCTGACTCGCCCATGGAGTACATGTCGGCGGTATCGAAGAAGTTGACGCCCGCTTCCAGCGCCCGCTCAACCAGTTGATCGGCATCGCGTTGGTCAACTTCGGC
Organism: Salinisphaeraceae bacterium UBA4764; assembly: GCA_002403445.1. Taxonomy (GTDB): domain Bacteria; phylum Pseudomonadota; class Gammaproteobacteria; order Nevskiales; family Salinisphaeraceae; genus Salifodinibacter. Next base: position 20,555 of record DHHU01000033.1, read on the forward strand.
GATATTTCTGAAATTGCTGCCGAAAGTCATGGTGCCAAGACAAAGCTCGGATACTTTGAGGCCGGTTCGGCCGAGGTTGCGGTATTGCATATCTAATCCTTAGATCTGTGTCGAAGAGAATGTGCCGGCGGCCCGTTTTAGCCTCTAACAATCTAGTTGGCGCGCGGCCTGCTGAATTTCAACCATGAGCGACAGCGCGCAATCGGTTAGACTAGGATTCCTTATTTTGCCAATCTACATCAACTGCGCCCATGTCTGAGCCTGTGACCGGCCCGGCCGTTTTCGTGCAAACCTGGGGCTGTCAAATGAACGAGTACGACTCGGCCAAGATGGTCGAAGTGCTTGCCAGCAAGCGCGGCGCGACGCGTGCCGTGCGTCCGGAAGATGCGGATATTCTTCTATTGAATACTTGTTCGGTGCGCGAAAAAGCCGCTGAAAAAGTCTTTTCACAGCTTGGTCGATGGCGTCCATTGAAAGAAGCCAACCCGGATCTCGTGATCGGTGTGGGGGGCTGTGTGGCCTCGCAGGAAGGCCACGCCATCCGAGAGCGGGTGCCATGGGTGGATATGGTTTTTGGTCCCCAGACCTTACATCGGCTGCCGCAGATGCTTGACAACGTCGCTGACAACGGTGCTGGTACGGTCGATGTGGCATTCCCTGAAATCGACAAGTTTGACCAGATGCCCCCGGCCTCGGCTGACGGGGCGACGGCATTCGTGTCCATCATGGAAGGTTGTTCGAAATACTGCAGTTTCTGCGTGGTGCCGTACACGCGCGGCGAGGAAATATCCCGGCCATTCGACGACGTGATCCTCGAGGTCGTTGAACTGGCCGAGCAGGGCGTTAAGGAGGTTACGCTGCTCGGCCAGAACGTCAACGGGTACCGGGGCCCGATGGTGGACGGCAGCGTGTGTGATCTGGCCCTGCTGATTGAACACATTGCCGAAATCGACGCCATCGAGCGCATCCGTTTCACTACCAGCCATCCGCTTGAATTCTCCGATGCGCTGATCGAGGTGTTTGGCCGTGTTCACAAACTGGCCAACGCCCTGCATTTGCCGGTTCAATCCGGATCCGATACCGTGCTTAATGCTATGAATCGGGGCTACACGGTGGCGCATTTTTGCGAGCGCATCGCTCGATTGCGAGAGGTTCGGCCCGACATCAGCTTGTCGACCGACATTATCGTGGGCCATCCGGGCGAGGGCGAAGATGAATTCGAAGCCACCATGGATTTGGTGAACGCCATCGGTTTCGATAGCGCGTTTTCTTTCGTCTACAGCCAACGGCCTGGTACCCCGGCCGCCGATCTGGAAGACAACGAACCGCGCGCCGTGAAAAAACAGCGGCTGGCGCGGCTGCAAGACCGCATCGCAGAGTTTAACCGCGCGTTTATGCAAAGCATGATTGGTACCACCCAGCGTGTACTCGTTGAACGTGAGTCCAAGCGCGGTGACGGGCAACTTGCCGGGCGCGCCGATTGCAACCGGTGGGTGAATTTCGACGGTCATCCGCGATACATTGGTAGCTTCGTCGATGTAGAAATCACCGAAGCACTGGATAATTCGCTGCGCGGCCGGCTGGTGACCCGGGAACCAGTTGAGGCCGGTATTGAATACCGGATGGAGGCCTCGGTCGACTAGGGCCGGCAACCTTTGTCTTCCACGACACGACCAACACTCGATCTGGAGCCCCCCAACAGTGCCCGGCTGGCACGTCTGTGTGGGCCCCAGGACGAGAATCTGCGCGTTATCGAGAACGCTCTGGATGTACGTATCCATAATCGCGCCCACCATTTCGAGTTTGAGGGCGCGCCTGAGGAGGCCCAGGCGGCTTTGGCGAGTGTGAGCGAGCTCTATGCACAGTCGGAAAACGCTGAGATTTCGCCCGAGAAAGCCCACGTCGTGGCCCGAAGCGCGGGCAATGAACGCGATTTGGAAGTTGCCGAGCATAGCCCGGTCGATGCCGATAGCGATGCTTCGGCCGACGTGGTCATCAAAACCCGCAAAGGCCTGGTACGAGGGCGTGGTCACAACCAGCGTGCCTACCTTAAACGTCTAATCGACAACGATCTGGCCTTTGGTATCGGCCCGGCCGGTACCGGCAAGACTTTTCTGGCCGTGGCAGCAGCTGTCGATGCGCTGGAATCGCATCACGTCCAGCGGCTGCTTTTAGTGCGACCGGCGGTTGAGGCTGGCGAGCGGCTGGGATTTCTGCCGGGCGACCTGACTCAGAAGGTCGATCCCTACCTGCGCCCGTTGTATGACGCACTCTATGAGATGCTGGGGGTCGAGCGCGTCGGACGGCTGATCGAGCAAAACGTCATCGAAATTGCGCCGCTGGCCTACATGCGCGGCCGTACACTCAACGAAGCCTATATTATTCTCGACGAGGCCCAGAACACCACTGTCGAACAGATGAAAATGTTTCTGACCCGCATTGGCGTGGGCTCGACAGCCGTGGTTACCGGTGATACCACGCAGGTCGATCTGCCGGCCACTCAGCGTTCGGGTTTGTCGCACGCGGTCGGGCTGCTGCGCGGAATCGAGGGGATTAGCGTGACCGAATTCGAAGCGCGAGACGTAGTGCGGCACCCGCTGGTTCAAAAGATAGTCCGGGCCTACGAACGCGATAATGCGTCAAGGGATGACGCATCCAGGGCGCCCCCGTCGCGAAATGACAAGTCTGGGCTATGACAGTCACCCTGATCATTGCCCACGAGAATGACACCAGTGCCGAAATCGAGCATGCGCGGCTTGAATGTGCCGTCGCCAGTGTGCTGGCGGCGGCTGGCTATGTGGCAGATAGAACCGAAGCCGACTACGGTGAGGTAGAGGTCAATCTTTGTCTGGTGGATCGCGACGAATCGGCGCATCTGAATAATGCCTATCGGGGCAAGAATTATGCGACTAATGTGCTGGCGTTTCCCGCCGATGCTCAAGTTCCAGGCCTGTGGGTGTTGGGGGATCTGGTGGTCTGTCTGCCCCTGGTTGGCGACGAAGCCAGCGCTCAGCACAAGCAATCCGAGGACCATCTATTGCATCTAGTGGTACACGGTACCCTGCATCTTCTGGGCTACGATCACATTGGTGACGAAGACGCGGACATCATGGAGACAATGGAGCGGCGTGTTCTGGCCGGTTTCAATATTGCCGACCCTTATGCGCTGTCAATGGACGTTGGCAGCGAGAATTCAGACCGACAGGCCCTTTGAACTGGCCTACGGCAACAATTCAATGAACGACATTCCATGAGCGACGAAGACAGCGATCAGTCACGCAGTGGTAGTTGGCTACGCCAGATCGGCCATAGCCTGGCAGGGCCGCCGCGCGATCGCGACGAATTGATGGCCGTTCTCGGCGAGGCCCGTGAAAACGACCTGTTCGATGTCGACGCCCACTGGATGATGCGTGGGGTGCTGAACGTCAGCGAGTTGCAGGTGCGCGACATTATGGTTCCCCGCTCGCAGATGACTGTGATCAGCGTGGACGACAGTGTCGATGATGTCCTCTCGACTGCACTTGAGTCGGGCCATTCGCGATTTCCTGTGGTCGGCGATTCGCGCGACGAAGTTGTGGGTATTCTGCTGGCCAAGGATTTGTTGACACTTGCGGTCGACGCCGATCAGGAAAACGGTTTTGACATCCATCGCGTGCTTCGCTCGGCGGTTTATGTGCCCGAAGCCAAACGCGTGAATGTGTTGCTGAAGGAATTGCGGGCCTCACGTAATCACATGGCCGTGGTGGTCGACGAATACGGTGGCGTGGCCGGTCTTGTAACCATTGAGGACGCACTCGAAGAGATCGTCGGTGAGATCGATGACGAATTCGACCGCAGCGAAGGCGCCCAGATTCTCAAGCTAGACGACAACCATTTCCAGATCCGCAGCCTGACGCCGGTCGAAGCCTTCAACCACTACTTTGATACCGAATTCGCGGACGATGAATTTGACACCATCGGCGGGTTGGTAGTCCACGAGTTCGGTCACGTGCCCCAACGCGGGGAAATAGCCGCCATCGGCCGTTTCCAGTTCACCGTGCTGCGTGCCGACTCCCGGCGGATTCATATACTGGAAATGACGATCCAACCGGAAGACTCTGATTAAGCACGACACCTCAAGCATGCACTGCGAACGCACCGTGACAAGGTGCAAGATGTCTTGCTCGGACCATCCCGGCGCCTGGTCTGATAATGCGGTTTCGGGGGCTTTGAGGCGCTGGCGTATCTCGTTCAGGGGGCAAAACCTGGGGTTGGCGCCCGCCTTAACGCGGGCCTGACGACCCATGCAGCGATTTTCGGGGCCGCTGCTGCTTGCCATGATTCGGCGTCTGGGCCTTGATCTGATTGCGCCCGTTATCTGTGGCGGGCTGCTGACACTCGGTTTTGCGCCGTTCGGTTACTGGCCGCTGACATTATTGAGCTTGATCGGGCTTGTCGCCCTCTGGTGGCATGCGTCAATCGGGCGCGCCGCTGGCCGGGGTTTTATCTTCGGTCTGGGCTATTTCGGTACTGGACTCTACTGGCCCTACGTGGCGATCCACAGTTTTGGTCACGCACCCGCGCCCTTGGCTGGTGGATTGATCGCATTGCTCGTGGCCTATCTCGCACTCTATCCGGCCATGGTCGGCGCCCTGGCCGGTGCCACGCGGCGCGTGCCCCGGCCTATCTGGGCATTGGTGCTAGTGCCTGGCTTCTGGCTTTTGAGCGAACTGGCGCGTGGGCGAGTTGGTACCGGTATGCCCTGGCTCTCGCTGGGCTATTCACTGATCGATTCGCCGGCCTCGAAACTGGCGCCGGTAATCGGTGTCTATGGTCTAAGCCTGGTTTTGGTCGTGGCAGCAGGCGTGCTGTGCCTGCTTTTCGCCGGCACGCTGGCGAGCCGCGTGCTCGCGGCTTTTTTGATCGCGTTGACTCCGGTTGCGCTCTGGGCGGTGCCGGCACCCGGCCATTGGACTCGGCCGGCAGGGCGGGCGCTGTCGGCGTCAATCGTACAGGGCGATTTCGGGGAAGCGATCAAGACCCAACCGTCTTCGCTAAGTCTCGAGCTATCGCGCTATGAAAAACTAACCGCCCACACCAATGCCGATCTCGTGATCTGGCCAGAAACGGCCTTGCCGGTCCCGGCTGATCGTATCCGCCCCTATCTGAACCATCTCGGCGCCATGGCGCGAAGCAAACAACAAACGATACTCACCGGCACTCTGGTGCCACACCACCAGACGTACTACAACGCCGTGATCTCTTTGGGGAAGGGCCACGGCCATTATTACAAGCGGCATCTGGTGCCGTTCGGCGAATATTACCCGGTACCGGACTTTGTCAAGCACTGGATGGATGCGCTCAAGATCCGTTATGGCGGTTTAGCTTTCGGGCCACAAAAACAAGCGCCGATTCACGTCGACGGTGTGGATATCGGGGTGTCGATCTGTTTCGAAGATGTCTTCCCGCGTGAAATCGCCAAGGCCTTGCCGGCTGCTTCGATCTTGGTCAATGTCACCAACGACGCCTGGTTTGCCGGCACCATCGGCCCGGCACAGCATCTACAGATTGCCCGTATGCGCGCACTCGAAGCCGGTCGCCCTATGCTGCGGGCGGCGAATACGGGCATCAGCGCGATCATTGGTTATGCTGGCCACGCCCGCCAAACCACGCCACAGTTTAAAGTGGCCACTCTAAATAGTCCTAAGGTCCAGCCTCGCGAAGGCATGACGCCGTTCGTGGCGTTGGGCAATGCGCCGTTTTGGTGGGCCAGTGGGCTGATTACATTTGTGGGGCTTATCGGCGCTTGTATTATTAGGCGGCGCCATCGTTGAGGCTGCTTGGAGCGCGCCTACGCTACAATTGCATCGACGAAACCCAACCCTAAGGTTCAATAAGCCAACGCCCATGGAGCGCGATACCCGTATTCAGGATTTAGAAGCCGACGTGCAGGCCCGGTGGGCAGCGACAAGCGCGTTTGTTGTTGATGACGAGACGCCCGGACAGCGCTTCTATTGTCTGTCGATGTTCCCCTATCCCAGCGGCAAGCTACATATGGGGCACGTGCGCAATTACACGATTGGCGACGTGATAACGCGGTACCAGCGAATGTGTGGCAAACAAGTGCTTCAACCGATGGGGTGGGACGCTTTTGGCCTGCCGGCCGAAAACGCGGCGATCGACAACGGTGTACCTCCCGCTCAGTGGACCCGTGACAACATCGCCGCCATGCGGCGTCAGTTGCAGCAATTGGGGTTTGCCTACGACTGGTCGCGCGAATTCGCCACCTGCGACGCGGATTACTACCGTTGGGAACAATGGTTTTTCACGCGCCTGTACGCGCGTGGCTTAGTCTATCGCGCCAAAGCGACGGTCAATTGGGACCCGGTTGACCAGACAGTGCTTGCCAATGAGCAAGTCGTCGATGGGCGTGGCTGGCGCTCCGGAGCAGTGGTTGAACAACGGGCCATCGACCAGTGGTTTTTGCGTATCACGGACTATGCCGATGAGTTGCTGGATGGGCTCGATGATCTGCCCGGCTGGCCGGACGCGGTCAAGGCCATGCAGGCCAACTGGATCGGCCGCTCGATCGGTCTCGAGATCGATTTCGACGTGGATGATTTGAATACGCCGCTGAGGGTGTTCACGACGCGGCCGGATACGCTATTTGGTGTCACGTATATGGCCCTCGCGGCCGATCATCCACTTGTGCTCCAAGAGGCCGTAACCAACCCGGACTTAGCTGAATTCTGCGAAAACTGTCGGGGTGCCGAAGCCGCTGCTGCCGGTGATGCGCCCGGCGAGAAGCTGGGCTATCAATTGGCCGCGTGTGCGCGACATCCCCTGACTGGCGATGCGTTGCCGATCTTCGTGGCCAACTTCGTGTTGATGGGCTATGGCACAGGCGCTGTCATGAGCGTGCCGGCGCACGATCAGCGCGACTACGAATTTGCACGTGCCTATGATTTACCGATGCGTGCAGTGATCGCCGACCACAACGGCGATGCCCCGGATATTGCCGACGAGGCGTATACCCGTCACGGCTGCCTGATTCACTCCGGTGAATTCGACGGCTTGGCGTTCGAGGCCGCTTTTGACGCGATTGCTGATCGTCTGGAGGCCGATGGGCGTGCCCGGCGCAAGACACAGTATCGGCTGCGTGATTGGGGTATATCGCGACAGCGCTATTGGGGGGCCCCGATACCGATTATTTATTGTGAGGACTGCGGTGCGGTACCGGTTCCGGACGAGGACCTGCCCGTTAAGCTGCCGGAAGACGTGATGCCGACGGCCTCGGGGTCGCCGCTACCCGAGTTGAGTTCGTTCGTCGAGTGTAGCTGCCCGAACTGTGGGCGCAACGCCCGGCGTGAGACCGATACCTTCGACACCTTCATGGAGTCGTCTTGGTATTTCGCGCGTTTTACTTGCCCGAACGCCGACGCGATCGTGGATGCACGGGCCGATAACTGGCTTCCGGTCGATCAATACGTCGGAGGCGTCGAACACGCCGTCATGCATTTGCTGTACGCCCGTTTTTTTCAGAAATTATTACGTGATCAAGGGCTTTCAAAAGCCGACGAGCCTTTTGAGCGCCTGCTGACTCAGGGCATGGTCTTGTCCGANNATCGAGCGTTATGGCGCCGATACCGTACGCCTATTCACCATGTTCGCCGCACCTCCGGAACAGTCGCTGGAATGGTCGGACACCGGCGTGGAAGGCGCGCATCGGTTCCTTAAACGACTGTGGCGACTGGTGGCGGACCATATTTCACAAGGTTTGGTGTCGAGCGACCCAACGTCGCGCGACGATGGTGCAATCGCGCTGCGCCGTCAGCTTCATGAGACTATTGCCAAGGTTAGCGACGATTTTAATCGGCGCTATACGTTCAACACCGCCATCGCTGCCATTATGGAGCTGAGTAATGAACTCGGCCGCATCGATTTGGCGTGTTCCCAGGCACTGCACGCTGTGCGTCAGGAAGCACTGGAGGCCATTGTCCGGCTTTTGGCACCGATCACTCCGCACATCTGTGACCGCCTCTGGCTTGAGCTCGGCCACGACACGTTGTTGCTCGACGAGGCCTGGCCCGCGGTCGATGAATCGGCTCGGATTCGTGAGACTATCGAGTTGGTGGTACAGGTCAACGGCAAAAGGCGCGCGGCCATCGAGGTGGCCGCCGATGCGTCGCGCGATACGGTCGCCGAGGCTGCACAAAATGCCGATAATGTGGCACGTTTTGTTGAGGGCCACGAGATCAAAAAAATCATCGTGGTTCCCGGCAAGTTGGTCAATCTGGTGGTTGGCGACTGATGCCCTCGATACCACAAGCCACCGGTGGCGGCGGCTTGGTCGGCCTTGGCGCCCTGATGCTGCTCGTTGCACTCGGCGGCTGCGGTTTTCATTTGCGCGGACGCTCGCCTCTACCCAAAGGGGTTCAATCGATGCGAGTAACTTACAACAACAGTAATTACAGCGTCGGAGATCCGGTACTGGTGCAAACCGTGCGCCAACGATTGCGCGAACGCGGGATACTCGGAGGGGACAATGCTCAGGCCACACTGGCTATACAAAACGTGAGTGACAATCGCCAGGTCACTTCGGTGACGCCGCGTATCGCCAGTATAGCGACTTATTCGGTCACGACATCGGTAACGTTTTCCTACAGTGTTGGGGGCGCAACAAAAATTGCGGGTCAAACTCTGTCGATATCGCGCGAATACACGCTCAACGAGACTCAGCGACTGGCGTCCAATAGCGAGCGTAATAATCTATACCACAGCATGCAAAAACAACTTGTCGAGGACATTTTCCTGCGTATCGCCCAGTACAACCACAATCTTGTTAAGTCGAGCAGCGGACGCGCCGCGTCAGCCAACAAGAACTCAAGCGGCACAACGGTGAACAATGACTGACCGACAGCGCTTGTCGACTAGCCCAATCAATCCGGATCAGGCCGCGGAATTCCTGCGCGGACGGCGAAGCGTTGACCAGTTCGAACCCAATTCGCAAGATTATGCACGCCTCAGACAAGCCTTTGAGATCGCTCGCTGGGCGCCCAACCATCACCTGACGGAACCTTGGCGATTTTATATCATCGGTCCCGAGACCAAAGAAGCGATCGTGGATCTGAACGCCCGAATCGTAGCCCAAACTAAGGGCCATGAAGCTGCCGAATCAAAACGCCAGCGTTGGCAGGCGGTTCCGGGCTGGTTTGCTATCAACTGTCAGCGCGCGGCCGATGACATTACCGCCCAGGAAGATTACGCTGCCTGTGCCTGCGCCGCGCAAAATATTGCCTTGTATTTGCATAGCGCGGGTTTGGCCTGTAAGTGGACCAGTGGTGCAGTCACCCGCGACCCCGGCTATCTGCCGCTACTCGGCGCGGATCTAGCGACCGAGTACAGCGTGGGTTTGTTTTGGTTTGGTATTCCCAAACGCGCCCCCCGCAGTCAACGCAGCGAAAGTGGTCATCATGCCATCAACTGTCCTTGAAACTGCCTGCGCAGAATGCGCCATGATGCGGGGGCGCATTGCAACCAAGGTCAGAACTCGTTAATATATTGCGCTTAACAGCGTCAGCAGAGTCTGGCGTTTTCTACGAGTTGCTAAACGCAAGTTGAACGGGTCATGAGAACGTACTCAGCAAAGCAAAATGAAGTTCCGGCCGACTGGTACGTGGTCGATGCCGCAGGCAAAACTCTCGGCCGCATGGCCAGCGAAATTGCCTTTCGGCTGCGTGGCAAGCACAAGCCTGAATATACGCCGCACATGGATGTTGGAGACCACATCGTTGTCATCAATGCACGGCAGGTGCATACCACCGGTAAAAAACCACAACAAAAGATTTACTACACCCATACGGGTTATCCAGGCAACATGAAGTCGATCAACTTAGCCGATCGACTCGAGCGGCATCCGGAACGCGTCATCGAAGATGCGGTGGCCCGCATGCTGCCCAGAGGCCCGCTCGGACGTCGGATGGCGCGCAAGCTGCGCGTCTATGCTGGCGCCGACCATCCGCATATCGCGCAGCAGCCGCAAGCCCTCGATATTTAGCAGGCAGAGAAAAGATCTAGTCATGGCTACAGAACAGTTCTACGGCACCGGACGCCGCAAATCCGCAACAGCGCGCGTATTTCTCAAGCCTGGCTCGGGCGATATTAGTGTCAATGGCAAGACACTGGAGCAATATTTCGGCCGACCGACATCGCGCATGATCGTGCGTCAGCCGCTTGATACCACGGATTCCATGTCGCGTTTCGATATCAAGATCACCGTCGAAGGCGGTGGCCCGAACGGCCAAGCTGGCGCGATTCGCCATGGCCTGTCGCGCGCATTGACCCGCTATGATGAAGCTATGCGTGGCCCGCTGCGAGCCGTTGGTTACCTTACGCGCGACGCCCGCAAGCCCGAACGCAAGAAAGTCGGTCTGCGTAAGGCACGCAAGTCACCGCAGTACTCCAAGCGCTAAGCTGGAAACGTTTAGCGCCCCCGTGTTACTGGGGGATCGTCTAACGGTAGGACTACGGACTCTGACTCCGTCAGTGGGGGTTCGAATCCCTCTCCCCCAGCCAAAAATAGCCCGCTCACGCGGGTTTTTTTGGCTGGGGGCGAGGAGTTCATGAGAATCTTGGTTCGACGAGTGAACAAAAAATCACGAGCCCAGTTCGGCTTCAGCCGAACTGGGCTCGAATTGATGCGCGGTGCTTGAATCAACATCGCGAATAATCCGGAAGTAAGACTGACCGTAACCTTCAACGCTTGGCCCGCCAAAACGCAAGCCCATAAAAGCGGGTTTATCCTTTAATGGACGGTTTTGGCTAAATAAAAAAGTGACGATTCAAGAAACCAGTACGTGCGATCGCCACTCATCCTAAAACTTGGTTGCCTAAATAAAATAGTTTCTAGATATAAAATGTTATTGGTGGCTGGTATTCGCTGTCACAGTCGAAATCCCGGACAATGTAGTTTATGTTTTATCTCATTTTGCGCGAAGGGCACGGATGTACCACTCGGGCCAGAAACCCTCGCGTAATTCCACGCGCACGAATGGCCATGGTTAGGCGCTCAGTGTGGCAATATGCCATCTGCGTCTGAGATGGCATCTGATAACAATCCGAGAGTGAAGCGAAACATGTCTGGGCCACAGGATATTGCCGTGCTCGGCGCCGGGATGATTGGCGTGTGTGTAGCCAATCATCTTCAAAAAGCCGGTCACAACGTGGTCTTGATCGATCGCAAGGCCCCCGGGCGAGAAACCTCCTACGGAAACGCCGGATTGATTCAACGCGAGGCGGTTGAACCGCACCCTTTCCCGCGCGATATCGGCAAAATCTGGCGCGTGTTGCCCAACCGTAGTGTCGATATCCGCTACCGAGCCTCGGCCATGTTCCAGAATGCCGGCGCACTCATCCAGTATTGGCACCACTCCAGTCCGCGAGAGTTTGCAAGGATCGTGCCCGAGTATGCGTCCCTGATCGCCCATTGCACCGCCGAGCACGACGCTATGATCAGCGCCGCAGGCGCCGAATCCTTGTTGCGTCGGGATGGATGGCTTCAATTATTTCGCGAGCCGCATAACTTGGAGAGTGAATCCGCCAAGGCCGAAGAACATCGTCAGCGTTTCGGCGTGACGTTCGAAACACTTGATAGTCGGGCACTGGCAGCCACCGAACCGGCAATCGCTAAAAGACTGGCGGGGGCCATCCACTGGACCAACGCGTGGTCGGTCGTCGATCCCGGGGCCCTGGTGCAAGCTTATGCAGATGATTTTATGGCTGCTGGCGGCAGCCTCGAAACAGCCGAGGTCACCCACATCAGTCACAATGCATCGGTATGGCAGCTACACGCCGAAAGCCGGACGATCGAAGCCGAGAGTCTGGTTTTAGCCACCGGTCCTTGGTCGAAACAGTGGCTAGAACATCTCGATTACGCCCTGCCGTTCTTCGTCATGCGGGGGTATCACATGCATTACGCCTACCCCAAGAGTGGCCCGACGCTCGGCCACGGCATCATGGACTTCGAAAACGGCTATCTTTTGACACCCAAGCGTGCCGGCATCCGACTGACGACAGGCGCCGAGTTGAGTGCTCGCGGTGCACCACCAGATTATGGACAACTCGACGCCGCGGAGGATTTGGCACGCTCGCTTGTCGCAATGGGCGAGCGAGGCGACGCTATGCCGTGGCTTGGCGCTCGCCCCTGCCTGCCCGATATGAAGCCGGTGATCGGACCGGCGCCTGCACATCGAAAACTCTGGTTTGCTTTTGGTCACGGGCATCAGGGGTTTACCCTGGGGCCAGTAACTGGCCGCATGATTCGCGAGATGATTGAGGGTATTGAGCCGTTTATCGATCCGATGCCCTTTCGGGCCGAACGCTTTTGAGCTGTTTGGCCCACCCCAGCAAATTGATAGATCCGCGTAGTCAGATCAAGATTCCGGGCAGCTAAAAAACCAGCTCGATATCTGGGCTCAAGTTTCCTATTTGGGCGAAACCATCGGTGAAGCCAAGATCGACAAAGTGTAGCTGGCCAAGCTGAATCAAGGGAGGATGCGTGGTTTAGCCGCTATAGATGGTGTTTAATACGCAACCGCTTACAAACCGTATCTCTTCGCGTCCCCGGGTATTTGAACCCTCATATTCCGATGCATTTCGCGCCGTGCCGAATACAAGTCAACCGTACCCCATCGTCTGGCGTGGCATAAAGAACAAAGCGCACAGCTCATCGGCGCATTGATTCAAACCATGGGGGGTTGCCTGAGATCATTGACGGGAATGCGGACAGCCCGGTGTCATCGGACTGAACGACGGCGCCTGCCAGATCGGTGTCAAATAGCTGGGCAGCGGCGCCACGCGTCCCAGCGCGAGCCAGTGTTGCTCGGGGCTGTGGAAGTCCGAACCGAGCGAGCCGTAGAGGCCGTATGCGGCGGCTACGCGGCCCATGCGGCTGATGTCGTCGGTCGTGGTAGTGCCGGTGCAGATTTCCATGGCATCGCCACCGGCTTCCACGAAGGCGGCCACCATCTTACGCCGCCAATTGGCGGAAAAGTGATAACCCAGCGGATGAGCTAGAACTGCCAATCCACCGGCAGCGTGTATCCAGTCAATCGCCTGCTCGAGACCAGCCCAGTTGACACGCACAAATCCGTTTCGCCCGGGTTTCAAATAGTGTTTGAACGCGTGTTGCATGTCGCGGCAGACCCCGGCTTCGATCAGGACACGGGCGAAATGCACGCGACCAATTTGGCCGTCGCCAGCCAGTGCTTGGGCACGTTCGTGCGCGTTTTCGACGCCGAGTTTTGCCAGTTTGGCGCCGATGGACTCGGCTCGCTTTGCCCGAATCGCTTGTAAATCAGCCAGTCCCTGAACGAGGGTGTCGTTCATTCGATCGAATGCCAGACCCACGATATGCAACGTGCAATTGCCCCAGGTCACGGAAATCTCGACGCCGGCGACTAACTCGATTCCTGCATGCTGAGCTGACTCAGAAGCCTCGACTAAGCCGTCGATGGTGTCGTGATCGGTCAGTGCTAGCGTTATCACGCCTTGTTCGGCGGCTTGCGCGACCAGGTCAGCAGGCAACAGATAACCATCCGAACGCGCTGAATGACTGTGCAGATCATGCATAACACGATGATGGCACGAGCTAGCGGCTCAGGTGGCCGGAATGGGTATATTATGGCTTGAGAACGGCCCGAAATAGCGCGTTTTGGGCATTTGGGTTTCGTGCTGGTGGGTCTAATGTTCTGCGCTGCGCGTCAGTCAGGACGCAACCGGTTCTATAGTTGTTGGTTTCGCTGTTAATAAAAGAGTACTTTGGCCGCCGCTGGAAGTGCGGCATGGTGCTGGGTCAGGTTAGCGGAGTCGTCGACCGCCGGTTAAACCATCGCGCCGAGCTTAGGTCCATGTAACGTGACAGCTATCGAAAACCGCGGCTCCACCCATGCACAAACGCTATACAAGAATCCAACTCGTTTGTTGATTGACGAATTTTTTACAAGATGCTTTTGACGTTAATCCCTACATACCAAACATCTTGTGTATATCGAGAACTGATGCATGCAAATTGAGCGCACCAGAACCGACGGACCTGCGATCGCGCGGTTGCATATTTTCATGCGGAAGAACCTTACAAGGCCATCGTCCGTGTTTTCGGGATTCTTCGCACGCCCCTGTATGTCTGGCTTGCACTGCATCACGGGGGGTGCTTGGACCAACCCGAAGGTGTAAAACCGCGCGCAGCGTGCGTCCACGCAAGCTGGACCGAGGCGCGTTGCAGTGGGTTTAGAGGGCGGTCAAGCGCCTATAGGCCGATCAATTCAAGTTGCTCAGTCGCGCTTTGATCGATCAAAAGTCGAAGGGACTTGATCCAGGATCAGGTGGCCATCAGGCATGCTTTGCCTGTAGCAGCAATTGGGCCTGTAACCGCAGTCAACCTCGGGCTTGCCTGGCAACAAGACGAGGCCAGAGTGCGCCAATTCAAGGTACAAGCCTATCCTGAACTGGCCGCGCAGGTGGCGGCCGAAGGTGGAGGAACCGGTTTCGCCGAGGAGGCCGGCGTCTGCGCAGGCCACCGTCCGGGCACGATCGGGCTCCGCAAGGCCAAACCCCGGCGGTCAACTCCACGGGCGCCCGCATCGGTATCAATCTGATCTCAGCAGTCTCGCGAGAGGGGGATATTCGCTTCATGGTACCGGGTGGCCGCATGAATGCCGGCCGCTTCATCCAGTTTCTCAAGCGAATACTGGCCGGCTCGAGCGCAGAATTTTCCGGATCGTCGATGCCTCCCGTCACAACGCCAAAAGGGTCCCCGACTTCGTCGCAGCCCGCCTTAAGAGGTCGAATTGCAAATACTTTGCCGTATTCACTGGACCTGAATCCGGACGAAACTGTTTGGAAGGAGCTCAAAAACCGATGAGTCGATTCAACGGCTATCAACGGTCCGGGTCAACTCAAGTCAATCGGGCGCTCTCATCAACACCCCATGCAGAAGTCGCCCGCAAGGCAAGATCAGGTCGTATTTAAAGGCGCTAGAAACTAGCCTTCTTTGGCATACGGGAAATAGTTCCTGATCTTGGAAAATTAGAACCAGCTTTCTGACCACCCGCGTAGCCTAAGCATGCGCGGGTGGTCAGCTCATTGTCTAGTCGTCCGCGTGGTTGGCGTGCAGCACTTGATCGGCAGGGCCGAAGCGCTCGCGGGCCGCCATTTTCTGATGCCAGTAGGGATAGATCAGCGGGGGACGGCTGACTTTTTCAATGGTCGTGATTTCGTCGTCGGTAAGCGTTAAATCGGCCGCGGCCAAGTTGTCTTCCAATTGGTGGGCCTTGCGCGCGCCAATGACCGAAGTGGTGACACCCGGTCGGGTATTGATCCAGGCAATGGCAACTTGGGCCGCGGATACGCCGTGGCCGTCGCCGATTTCGACAAGGGTTTCGATCAGGTCGAAAAGCGCCTTTTCGTCGCGGATAGGAGGTTCGGACCAGCCTTCGGCGAAGCGGGTGCCTTCCGGCTGATCTTGGTCGCGGCGATATTTACCGGATAGCAAGCCGCCCGCGAGCGGACTCCAGATCATGGTACCTAGGCCTTGATCAAATGCCGCTGGCATCAGTTCGTATTCGGCTTCGCGGGCTTGCGCGGTGTAGTGGATCTGCTGGCTGACAGGTTTGACAAAGCCTTCGCGCTCGCAGACCCGCATCACTTTCATCAGGTGCCAGCCCGAGAAGTTTGAAATGCCATAATAACGAATCTTGCCCTGCTTGATCAGTGTGTCCATGGTCTCAAGCGACTCTTCAAGCGGCGTGGTGCCGTCCCACATGTGCATCTGGTAAAGATCGATGTGGTCGGTGCCAAGACGCTTAAGGCTGGCTTCGACCTGATCGCGGATGTGCAGACGTGACAAGCCACGTTCATTGGGGCCGTCGCCCATCGGAAAGCGCACCTTGGTGGCCAGCAGCACGTCGTGGCGTTTGTCGCCCAGAGCCTTGCCGAGTATTTCTTCCGATAGACCGGCGGAATACATGTTGGCCGTGTCGAAGATGTTGACCCCCTTGTCGATGGACATGTCGAGCAAGTGCCGGGCTTCGTCGACGTCGGTGTTGCCGAGTTTGTCCATGAAACCAGTGCCGCCAAACGTCATGGTGCCGAGGGTGAGTTCCGAAACTTTCAGGCCACTGTTGCCGAGTACGCGATAATCCATAAGCTTAGGCTCAATAAAAATGTGAATTGTTTTGATGCGGTTATGGCCACGTGATTTCAATGTTTTTGGCAAGCACGTGCAATTGGAACCTGCGCCAGCCCAGCGTGAATCATGACCTATCGCAAGGCAGCCCAGCGCGGAATATGCGCATAGCGCGCTGTAGAACGAAGGGCGGCAAATAATGCATGTTGGATCAATCAAAGACCCGTTGGCATTTTCCCGGACCGCAAATTTATTCCATAAAAATAGCGACGGCGTTTTAGTATTAGCGTCGCTGGTTAGGCCCAGCTACAAATAAATGGCGGAAACATCAGCGTTGGTCGCAGCATCTTGATTAAGACACAATAGTGTCACACGCTTGCTAGGCAGGTCTTAATGCGGTTCGTGCGACCAACACGAGGTGCCCCGGGGATTGCCTTGGCGATAGCCCGGCATGGTGGCTCGGCGCGCCAAGATTTGGCGGGTCAGTCTTGGAAGTTGGTGCCAATCCCGACTGGTATCGATGTCATGCATGGCAATCGCGTTTGTGATGACCTGACCGGAACGGTGTAAGTTGCGACGAACGGCGTACTTCACCCGGTTACAGCTCCATCGGCTGACGTGAAACAGCCTCGCGTCGATGTTTTGAACGCCAAGCGCCCAGAACCCACCGTCTAGCGTAGGTGCCAGCCAAGCACTGTTTTTCCCCTGTTGCAACGCTTCAATGCCCTGGCCGAGCAAATTGGCGACATGGTTTGGCTGATCGGTTCCAAGCAGGATGTGCGCCGCTGGTGACGGTCCAGTGGCGCGCAGTGACGCAAGCATACGTGTGCCGAGTTCACCCTGTGGTTGGCTGACGCGCTGGAGACCGTAGCGTCGCGCGAGTCGGGCAAAAAAAGCATGTCGTATGCTCGGCGTACACGCAAGGATAATGTGGCCTTGGCTCGCGGCCCGCGCACTGGCGACCACGGTCTCGACCATGGCTTGATGCATGGCGGCTGCGCGTTGTGCGCCCATGGTTCGCGCGAGGCGGGTCTTGCAACGGCCGGTAACCGGCGCCCGTGCCATGATGACAAGATTAGTTTTAACACCGGATTGCACTGGACTATCCGCCGTATGATCTTGGCCCGAATGGCGCATACTGGTAGCCTAACAGTTTCGATGGGGCCGTAGCTCAGTTAGGGAGAGCGTCGCGTTCGCAACGCGAAGGTCGCCGGTTCGAGCCCGGCCGGCTCCACCAGTACCTGCCAGTCGAATCACTCGCCTTGGGTTAGACTCCATCAGATGAGTGAGATTATCGCCGTTGCCAATCAAAAGGGTGGCGTCGGCAAGACCACCACAAGCGTCAATCTGGCCGCAGCATTTGCCGCACTGGACAAACGGGTTTTGCTGGTGGATATGGATGCCCAAGGTAATGCCACCATGGGCGTCGGACTAGACAAGCGCACACTAGGCGCCACGGTGTGTGATTTTCTGCTGGGAGAAAAATCTGTGGCCGAAGCGCTGGAGCTGGCGTTGGACGGTCGACTTTATGTTCTGGGGGCCAATGGCGATATGACTGCCGCCGAAGTGGGGCTTAGGGACTTGCCGGATGGCCGGCGCGCGCTCGCGAATGCACTGTCAAGCATTGCCAGCAGTTTCGATTACGTCATCATTGATTGCCCGCCGGCGCTGTCGATGCTCACGATCAACGCGCTAGTGGCCGCGCGCGGTATTATTGTTCCAATGCAGTGTGAATATTACGCGCTGGAAGGACTTTCAGCCTTACTGGAAACCATTGAGCACGTACGCCGTAATCTCAACCCAAAACTTCATATCGAGGGTGTATTGCGTACGTTATATGATCCACGCAGTCGTTTGACTCATGATGTGTCTGACCAATTGGCTGATTATTTCGATGACAGTCTGTACCAAGCCGTGATTCCTCGTAATGTGCGATTAGCCGAAGCCCCTAGTCACGGAGTATCGGTGCTGGAATACGATAGCGCTTCGAGTGGTGCCAAAGCCTACAGGGCACTAGCCCGCGAAATACTCGGGCGCGATGACGATGACGCCGTGTTTGGCCCGACGCGCGGTGCCCGGCGCGCGGCATCGGCAGTCTTTGGGCGTAGGCGGCGCGGCGCCCGGGGGCGTTGATGAGCACGCGCACTAAACGCGGATTGGGCCGGGGTCTCGAAGCCCTTCTGAGCGAGGACGTAAGTGCCGGGGCGCATGATCAGATCTTCGATCTGCCGATCGACGAATTAAAGAGTGGCGCGCATCAGCCGCGTCGTTCGATTGATGAAGACGCCTTGGAGTCGCTTACGCAGTCGATCAAATCCCAAGGCATTGTCCAGCCGCTAGTGGTTCGTGCAGCTGATGACGGCTACGAGATTGTGGCCGGTGAACGGCGCTGGCGCGCGGCGCGTCGGGCAGGACTGGCGCAGGTTCCGGCGGTGGTACGTACGATTGACGACGAAACCGCGGCTGCGGTGGCGTTGATCGAAAACATCCAGCGCGAGAATCTAGATGCGGTGGAGGAGTCGGATGGGTTGGCTCGACTGATCAACGAATTCGGCATGACCCATGCACAATGCGCCCAGTCTGTAGGACGGTCGCGCGCCTCGGTGTCCAATCTATTGCGTCTGGCTGACTTGGCCGAGCCCGTGCGCGACCATCTGCGCGCCGGGCACATGAATATGGGACATGCACGCGCGTTGCTGGGGCTCGGCGTCGAGGATCAGACCGAAGCCGCGTCGGAAGTGGTCGCGCGCGGATTGACGGTTCGCCAAACCGAAGCCCTGGTGCGGGATTGGCCGGTATCGGGGCAGTCAAGTCAGTCGGGGCAGGCCAGCGAATTACATGGCTTAGAAGACGCCACCAGCGAGGAACAAACGCTGGCGGCTGAGCTTGCCGAGAGTCTGGCGATGCCGGTCCGTTTGAAGGCGAATCGACGCGGCGGCGGCCACCTGACTATACGTTTCGCGGATCGCGACCAGTTGTCGGCGTTGGCTGCGCGATTGTCTGAAAAATCGCGCTAATGACCCACTCGTGGTAGTGCGGGCTTGCGATTTGGGCAGCATTTAGCTCCAAATTACACAGAACCTATTGATCAACCTAGTGGAATGTCGGTAGCCTAAACTATTATTGTGCGTGGCGGTGCATAGAACAGGGAGAGGGGCGACGCCGATGCAAACAGTTCTTTTGCGCGTACTCTTGATTCAGGCAATGGCCGGATTGACGTGCGTTATTGTCTTCGGAGTGGAGCAAAGTGGTTTCGCAGCCGGATCGGCCGCCTACGGGGAGTTGATCGGCATGTTGACTTCCGTTCTGCTGGCATGGCGAATGAGTCAGGCGGCCCAACCAAAAGCCGATCTGCGTGCGCTCTACATAGGAGCCGTTGAACGTATGCTGGTCGCAATTGCGGGCTTTGGTGTCGGCATTGCGGTGTTTGGGCTAACACCGGTCGGTATGTTGGTGGGATTCGCTAGTACTCAGTTGGCTTACTACGCCGGGGCTGGACCACTGCGGCGCTATGTCATGACTACAGCGGCTCAAAGTCGCAGGAGCAGCTGATACCGTGTCATCACCCGGCGAATATATTACGCACCATTTGACCGATTGGTGTGTGGGCTGTGGCCCGCATAATCAGCCCCAAGGGCTTTTCGATCTTGGCGCATTCACCATTGATCTGTTGCTGGTTGCTTTCGCGTGCGCGATCGTCATCGCACTGGTGGTGCGATATTTGAACAGCCGACTCAGCATGGAAAATCCTGGTAGGCTGCAGCTCGCATTCGAGACCGCAATCGAGTACACATCTGAGCAAATAAGCGAAGTATTCCCGCGTTTCAATCACTACGTGGGTGCCATGGCCCTGACGATATTCGTCTGGGCTTTATTGATGAACCTGATGGATCTGGTGCCCATCGACCTCCCGCCCACGATTGCGGAAGGAATCGGCCACCTTCTGGGATTCAAGCAGGTGTTTTTTCGGCAAGTGCCGACGGCTGCGCTTGATACACCGTTTGCCATGGCGACTGTAGTATTCGTGATGATGGTGACGTATCAAGTGCGCGCCAACGGTATCGGTGGTTATCTGAAGCATTTTATGGTGCATCCGTACGGCAAGTTTGCGCTGCCTTTCAATGTCATCACAGTGCTCATCGAGGATGTGTCGAAGCCGGTCAGCCTGGCGCTGCGATTGTTTGGCAACATGTTCGCCGGCGAGCTTATTTTTGCGCTTTTGGCGCTGCTGAGTTATGCCTCACTTCAACCGGTCAGTCCTGACGCCGCGATCTGGATGCCCCTGCATTTGATCGGGGGTATGGTTTGGTCGCTGTTCGATTTATTGATCGCGGTACTGCAAGCGTTTATCTTCGCCGTATTGACCGTGGTCTATCTTGGTATGGCACAACAGCCGAATCATTGAGCGTGGCAATACCGGGAGATGGCTAACCTCACCGCTACAATTTGCGAGTTAAGCGTTGCGGTTGAGTGAATAAGGTGATGATGCAAACGGTGGCTATAACACCGCTGCAACGAACGCAACCGGTGGCGAAGGACAGCGCCGGGGGTGAGCTGTTACAACTGTCCAAACACTTGTTAAAGGAGTAGACAACGTGAACCCAAGTCTTATTGCCGAAATTGTCGCGGCGACCGCGATCGGCGTGGGCCTCATGTTTGCTGCAGCCGGGCTCGGCTCGGCAATCGGCTGGGGCCTGATCACCTCGAAAGCACTCGAGGGTATCTCACGCCAGCCTGAAATGCGGCCTCAGATCATGGTTAATATGTTCATCTTCGCTGGATTAATGGAATCCTTTCCGTTCATTCTGTTTGGTATCGCGATGTGGTTCCTGTTCGCCAATCCGTTCGTAAGCACATTTCAGACTATGGCGGCGGCTGCTGCCGGCGGCGGTTGAGCCGAACGCTGACGCACAACGGAGCCTGATATGGTCGCAATTACCGGCACACTGTTTGTTCAGATTATCGTCTTTCTGGCGCTGGTCTGGTTTGTCAAGGCCTACCTCTGGGGACCGTTGACCGGTCTACTCGAGCAACGTCGCCAAACAATCAATGAAGGNNCAGTTGCTCAGCAACGCGCAGCATCATGCCGACGATATAATCGACCACGCCCGAAGCGAGGCGCGCGACGAGAACGCTCGCATTCTTGCCGCCGCCCATGAGGAAGTTGATCAAGCAGTACTGGCGGCCAAGGAACAACTCCGGCGAGAGGTTGGCGAGATTGCAGTGTCGGGAGCCGAACGCATACTCAAACGTGAAGTTGACGCTAAGGCACATAACGACATCATCAATGACCTTGTCGCGGAGATTGAATAACAGTGGCCGAGGCAGCAACGATTGCACGTCCCTATGCCGAGGCAATCTTCTCGCTGGCCAAGGGCGAAGATGCGTTGTCGGAATGGTCGGATGCCATTAACGCCATCGCTTCAGTTGTGCAGAATGCCGACGGGGCCGAACTGATCAACGATCCGTTGGTGAATGCCAAGACCCGCGCCGAGACAATTATCGGTGTGGCTACCGACGACCTAGGGCCCGAAGCATCCAATTTGGTTCGGCTTTTGGCTGAAAAATCGCGGCTGGGAGTGGCGCCGGAGATTGCATCGGCTTACGACGCGCTTTGCGCCGCCGAGCAAAATACGCTCGATGTCGATGTCACTACGGCAATAGGCCTGAACGACGAGCAGACAACTCGATTGAAGACCGCGTTGCAAAACAGACTGAACAAGACAATCCGCCTGCATGTCACCGAAGACGAGAACGTGCTGGGTGGCGCCGTCATCAAGGCGGGTGATCTGGTGTTTGATCACACTGTCTCTGGTCAGTTGGAACGTCTGCACCAAAAAATGGCGCACAGTAGCCGTGCTTGATGAAATGCGGGTGCGGGCGCCCGGTGCGACCGACAAAGACAAAATGAGAGGGACCGATCAATGAAGCTCAACCCGGACGAAATCTCGGGGCTGATTCGAGAGCGGATCGAACATTTCGATACAGAAACCGAATCACGTAATATCGGCACAGTCGTCAGCCTGGCGGACGGCATTGCCCGTATCCACGGTTTGGGGAACGCCATTCAGGGTGAAATGCTCGAATTCCCAGGCGAAACATACGGTCTTGCGCTCAATTTGGAACGCGACACCGTGGGTGCTGTTCTCATGGGGGAATACACCCATATCGCCGAAGGTGCCGAAGTCAAAACAACCGGTCGAGTGCTGGAGGTTCCTGTTGGCCAGGATTTGCTGGGTCGCGTTGTCGATCCGCTTGGTAGTCCAATCGACGGGCGTGGCGAGATCAAGGCTAGTGGCCATGAACCGATCGAAAAAGTCGCTCCTGGCGTGATCGCACGTCAAGGCGTCGATCAACCTTTGCAGACCGGCATTAAATCGATCGACGCTATGGTGCCGATTGGGCGTGGCCAGCGCGAGTTGATCATTGGTGACCGTCAAACCGGTAAAACAGCAATCGCTATTGATACCATCATTAATCAAAAGCATAGCGGCGTTAAATGTATTTACGTTGCGATTGGGCAAAAGAACTCTTCGATCGCTACGGTCACCCGAAAACTCGAAGAGCATGGTTGCCTCGAGAACACCATTATCGTGGCAGCTAGTGCGTCGTTGCCGCCCGCGCTGCAATACATCGCGCCGTATGCCGGATGTACGATGGGCGAGTATTTCCGTGATCGGGGTGAAGATGCTCTGATCATCTACGATGACCTCTCCAAGCAGGCAGTTGCCTACCGGCAAGTCTCGTTGTTGCTTCGTCGACCACCTGGTCGTGAAGCCTATCCGGGGGACGTGTTCTATCTCCACTCACGCCTGCTCGAGCGTGCTTCACGCATCAACGCCGATGAAGTCGAGGAGCGGACTAATGGTGAGGTCAAGGGTCAGACCGGTTCGCTAACGGCACTGCCAATCATCGAAACACAGGCTGGTGATGTCTCGGCGTTCGTGCCGACCAACGTGATCTCGATTACCGACGGTCAGATTTATCTGGAATCCGACCTGTTTAACGCCGGAACACGGCCCGCTGTCAACGCGGGCTTGTCGGTGTCTCGTGTGGGTGGTTCGGCACAGACCAAGATCATCAAAAAACTTGGGGGCGGTGTGCGTCTTGCGCTGGCTCAATACCGGGAACTCGCCGCGTTTTCCCAATTCGCGTCAGACCTGGATGCTGCCACACGTAAGCAGTTGGAACATGGTGAGCGCGTCATGCAACTGATGATTCAAAAACAATATGCCCCTTTGTCAGTCGCATTGACCGCAACATCTCTTTTTGCGGCCGAGAAAGGCTATCTAGAGGACGTGAACGCCGAAGACATTACTCAGTTCGAAGCCTCGTTACACGATTACATGCAGCGTAACCAACAGGCCTTGTTGGACAAAATTAATGAAGAAGGCGACTACAGTGACGAGATTCAATCCTCTCTTGACGAAGCCTTGTCGCATTTCAAGCAGAATCACACTTGGTAAGCGCCGTATGCAAATAAGCCAGATTTGCCCAACGACAATAAGCGGTGTGCCAAGTACGCAGCCTGACGGGATTGAATAATGGCAGGTGCCAAAGAAACCAAGGCCAAAATCAAAAGCGTTCAAAACACGCAAAAGATTACGCGCGCCATGGAAATGGTGGCCGCATCAAAGATGCGGCGTGCTCAGGATCGGCTGGAGGTTGCACGTCCCTATTCCGAAAAAATTCGGCGAACAATTCAGCACATGACCCACGCCAATCTGGGCAGCAATAATCATTCGTTCTTGATGGAGCGCCAGGTTCGACGGGTGGCGATTCTCGTGATTGCTACCGACCGGGGGCTGTGCGGTGGTCTCAACATCAACCTGTTCCGCCGTGTGCTTTCGGAAATGCGGGCATGGGAGGAGCAGGACGTCGGTGTCGATTTGCTCTGCTTTGGTCACAAGAGTGTCAACTTTTTTCGCCGGTTCAGGGAGTTAAAAGCCAATGTCACCGACCTTGGTGACCGACCCCAACTCAACGATCTCGTTGGCACAGTTAAAGTGGCATTGGATGACTATCGTGAAGAGGCTATCGACCGCGTCTATCTGGCCAGTAACGAATTCGTCAATACCATGACTCAGACGCCAAGCATAATGCAGGTGTTGCCTGCGGTTAGCGGTAGCGAAGAAGATGTTCCGGACGATTGGGACTATATCTACGAACCCGATCCCGAAAGCTTGCTGGAGGACTTTCTGGTGCGTTATGTCGAGGCGCAGATCTATCAAGGCGCCGTAGAAAATGTGGCTTGCGAGATGGCCGCGCGCATGGTCGCGATGAAAGCTGCATCCGACAACGCTGGTGAAATCATCGACGATCTGCAACTGGAATACAACAAGCAGCGCCAAGCGCAGATCACCCAAGAACTTTCGGAAATCGTGGCCGGTGCGGCCGCCGTTTCTTAATAAAACCGAGTATTGCCCCGACAGTGGCCCAGGAAACAGGAATGACGATCCATGAGTAGCGGAAAAGTCGTACAAATCATCGGTCCGGTAGTCGACGTCCAATTCGACCGTGAATCACTGCCAAGCATTCACGACGCGCTGGTTGTAACCGAGCGGGACTTGACGCTGGAAGTCGAGCAACAGTTGGGCGATGGCGTGGTGCGCTGTATTGCCATGGGCGTGACTGAAGGCATGGCACGCGGCGAAGCAGTCCATAACACGGGCGAGTCGATCTCAGTGCCGGTTGGCGAGGCCACGCTAGGTCGTATCGCCGATGTCTTGGGCCGACCGATAGACAAACTGGGAGAAATCAAAACTGAACATACCGCGCCAATCCATCGTGAAGCGCCCACATTCGAGGAGCAGGCCGGTAGCCAAGAATTGCTGGAAACTGGCATTAAGGTCATCGACCTGCTCTGTCCGTTCGCCAAAGGCGGCAAAGTCGGCCTGTTCGGTGGTGCCGGTGTCGGCAAGACCGTCAACATGATGGAGTTGATTCGCAATATCGCAGCTGAGCATTCGGGTTATTCAGTGTTTGCCGGGGTCGGCGAGCGCACCCGCGAAGGTAACGATTTCTATCACGAGATGCA
Source organism: Salinisphaeraceae bacterium UBA4764 (assembly GCA_002403445.1). Lineage (GTDB taxonomy): Bacteria > Pseudomonadota > Gammaproteobacteria > Nevskiales > Salinisphaeraceae > Salifodinibacter. Next base: position 45,754 of record DHHU01000033.1, read on the forward strand.
GGAGTCGCAAGTTATCGATAAAGTTTCTCTGGTTTACGGCCAGATGAACGAGCCGCCCGGCAACCGGCTCCGGGTTGCGCTTACCGGCTTGACCATGGCCGAGTTCTTTCGTGACGAAGGCCGTGATGTGTTGTTGTTCATCGACAACATTTACCGTTATACACTGGCCGGCACAGAAGTTTCGGCGCTTCTGGGTCGAATGCCGTCAGCGGTTGGCTATCAGCCGACGCTAGCTGAGGAAATGGGGTTGCTGCAGGAGCGGATTACCTCTACGACGACTGGATCCATTACGTCTGTTCAAGCGGTTTATGTGCCGGCGGACGACCTCACTGATCCCGCACCTGCCACCGTATTCGCACACCTAGACGCCACTGTGGTACTGGCACGATCGATCGCCGAACGCGGAATCTATCCCGCGGTCGATCCATTGGATTCGACTTCTCGTCAACTGGATCCCAACGTAGTTGGTAACGAGCATTATCAATGCGCGCGCGACGTGCAAAAAACCTTGCAGCGCTATCGCGAACTCAAGGATATCATCGCGATTCTCGGCATGGATGAACTATCCGAGGAAGACAAGCTTTCAGTCAATCGTGCCCGCAAGATCGAGCGTTTCCTTTCACAGCCGTTTTATGTTGCCGAAGTGTTCACAGGCTCGCCCGGAAAATATGTGTCGTTAGAGGAAACCGTACGTGGTTTTCGCGGCATCGTTGACGGCGAATATGACCACATGCCGGAACAAGCCTTTTATATGTGCGGCACCATTGATGAAGCGGTGGAAAAATATAAGGGCATGGAAAAGGAAGCAGCGGCCTAAATTCTGCTGCAGGCCATGGAGCCCGGCATATGAGTAGTATTCAGGTTGATATCGTTTCCGCCGAAGGCCAGATTTTTGCCGGTGAGGCGAGTGTCTTGTTCGTCGAAGCGGTTGAAGGCGATATGGCTATCATGCCGCGTCACGCGCCATTGTTAACCAAGATTCGCCCGGGGCCAGTACGTTTGCGCCATGAGAATGCCGAGGAACAACAGATTTTCGTCTCCGGTGGTTTGTTGGAGGTGCAGCCCAAGTTGGTTACTGTTCTGGCCGACACCGCCGAGCGGATAGAGGAAATTGACGAAGCCGAGGCCGAAAAAGCCAAGGAACGTGCCGAAGCCGCAGTGAGCAATGCCGACCAAGATTCGGACATACAACGAGCCCAAGCCGAATTAACCGAAGCCGCCGCACGGCTGCAGATGGTCAAGCAGTGGCGCAATCGTCGATAGCCGATCATTGTTCCCAGGCAGAACAAATAGCGCATCGACTTAACGAGTTTTGTTGAACGACTGCAATGGGTCGTCTATTACTCGAACATTGTGTTTTCGGTACAAACCCGGTACATGCCCTTGGGCACTCGCAGTGTGTAGTTTGCGTTCCACCACCGGCCTCGGAAATTGCCGTTGAACGGGCCGAGCCGTCGCTCCGTGTCGCCAACGACCGATTCATCTTATTCATAAAATGGCCAAAGGGCTCAGGCCTTCCGCTGGCGGTCGAATAGCCATGACACCACTGCGATGCTGGAATATATCTGTCATCGCACGTTTGATGGCCCAAGATTCAAAGCAGTTTCTTGAACTATTAGCCGATTAAAAACGCTTGACCTGCTTGAATGGCTAGTGGGCGTGTTGAAAACCATAAAGCTCAGTGAGCATGGGTTATTGTATAGTCGATCCTATGAATGCCATGTTACCTATTGCTTGAATTATAAAGCTTTCGTGCAGTCGATCCGGTTGCTGCCTGTGCTGCTTGTTGGCATGTGGGCATTAGCCGGCTGTGGCAATGGCAATCACTCGGGTAACGGCTCGCACTCGAAGGCCAGCGCTGAATCGGGCTCCCAGCCGGTACACAAGAAGCGGGATATCCGGACGATCAAGAAATCCGGGGTACTCCGTGTCGTGACACGTAATGCTCCGACCAGCTATTACATAGGCAAGCGCCAGCAAGCCCAAGGGTTCGAGGTAGGCTTAGTGCGAGCGTTTGCCCAATCGATCGGCGTCAAACCCAAGTTCATCGTCGAGAATTCGATCCACGATGTATTGGCGGCACTGGCCAACGGACAGGGGGATTTGGCTGCGGCCGGCCTGACCGAAACCCAATCTCGGCGTCTGCGATTCGCGTTTGGCGCGTCCTATCAAACCATTCGTCAGCGGGTCGTGTGTAGCCGTGAAGGCCAGCAGCCGGAGGACGTCAAGGCTTTAAACGGCGTTGGGTTAACCGTGATCGGTGACAGCAGCTATGTTGAACAACTCGAAAAACTCAAAAAAAACGACCCAAAGCTGACTTGGAAGACCAACGATAAAGTGGGCACTGAAGCGCTATTGCGCAAAGTCTGGAAACAAAAACTCGACTGCACGGTCGCTGATTCCAACATTGTGGCCGTTAATCAGCGCTACTACCCGTCGCTCGTGCCCATGTTCAATCTGAGCCCACCCGAACACTTGGCCTGGGCGATGCCGCACGATGCCCTAGGTCTTAAGAGCGCGATAGCGACTTGGTTGCAAAAATTCAAGGGGAGTGGGCGTCTGGCCGCACTCCACAAAAAGTACTACGCTTTTTTTCCCAAGTTCAATTATCTCAATACCAACGCCCTGGTGCAGCGAATCAACAGCCGATTGCCGAAATATAAACAGTATTTCGAGAAGGCAGCCAAACAACACGATGTGCCGCCGCTGTTACTGGCCGCGCAGGGGTATCAGGAATCGCAGTGGAACCCCAATGCCAAGAGTCCGACCGGCGTCCGCGGCATCATGATGCTGACGCGTTCCACGGCGAAATCCCTGGGCGTGCATAACCGCCTCAATCCGTGGCAAAGCATCCAGGGTGGTGCCAAATACCTGGCGAAATTGGAAGCTAGGTTCGATTCCGACATCGACGCTTCCGATCGCGCTGATCTAGCGCTCGCCGCTTATAATCTCGGGTATTCCCACGTGCGCGACGCCCAGCGCCTGGCGAAGCGATTGGGCAAAAATCCGCATGTTTGGTCCAATGTCCAATCTGTACTGCCGTTGCTGGCCCAGAAACGCTATTACAAGAAGCTCAAATATGGTTTTGCGCAAGGTGGTTCACCCGTTATTTATGTCCGACGGATTCGCAACGATGCCGATATCATCAAGGCACATCAGTGACTCCGTACCGCGGTGTCAAAGCTCAAACTATGCTCAAGAAACCCGGGGTAGGGCGAGTGGCGTATCAATAGCACGGCTCGGCGTAGTCGGGTGCTCGTCTTAATGGCAATAAGCGATCACCGATTGAGCGACAAGCTCATCACACACCGTCTGAACCGGGTTCCGTGTGCGACCCGATACGCAGTGTGCCTGAGCAACTGCGGCGATGCTTGCGTTTGATACAATTCCGATTCAATTATTGCGGCTGAGATTACTGTTTTTAGAGTGATCTCGGCAGCAATCCCTATATCCGGCCTGAACCAGCACCCTCTAAACCGATCCTAGAAAGGCACTTTGCATGTGGGGCGTTAATCCGTCACACATAACCCTAGGCTTCCAATGACCTCATTCAAAAACCTAGCGAATCGCGATGTCGTATTACTGGTCGCGCGCTGTCTGATCGTGTTGCTGTTCGTCTTGTTTGGATGGCAAAAATTCAGTGGTTTCCCGAGTGCGGTTGGGTATATGGCAGGCCAAGGCTTGCCGCTTCCGGCGGTGGCTGCGGGTATCGCCGTGGCCATGGAGTTTTTTGTCGGCATCACAATAGCTATCGGACTGGCGACGCGGCCCTTGGCGTTGCTGCTTGCGGTCTACACCTTGGCCACTGCGTTTATAGCTCACCATTATTGGACGATGAGCGGATCCGCCCATTTCGAAGCCGAAATTAACTTCTACAAGAACATCAGTATCATCGGGGGACTGCTCGCAATTTATGCCACTGGTGCCGGCCGCTACTCGGTTGACAAAATGTTGGGACGGCTCTGATCGTTCGGAGCGACCGTTTTTCGACAAGGAAGCAACCCGTGCAAGCCACTGTGATTGGTTCCGTGTCGATAATGCATGAATGTCAGTGGCGCGCCATGCTGAGACGGTGCCTAGAATCCGGGGGGACTATGTACCGGAGGTTAGCCAGACCAGATCAATGCTATCGGCAGACGGCTGGAGCAAATACAGCCAGCCTCGGCAGGTTTTTTGCGACTTCGATTGGCGATACCGTAGAATTAATCGGCTTATCGCTGAATAAGACGCCGTGATGTCTAATGCAAAAGCGCTGGTTTGCGGCTATTGAGGCTATGCGCCTATCCAAGTCTTCTGGGCTTTTGCATATTTAAATTACACTGCGGTCGAGCTGTACGATATGGCGTTTAGCGTTTAGGCCCGGGATATCGACGCGGCGGTTTTCCACAGTGCGCCAAGGCGGCGGTAAATCAGCCAGCTCTTCGACCGGATCAACGCCTTTCATTAGCACGAATCTGCCGTTGCTCATCAGTAAATGTTCGCTGGTCCTGATGCAATCAGTGATCTTGGCAAAGGCACGGGCAGTCACAATGTCGAAGCCGTTATCCGGCACCCATTGTTCGACACGCTCCTGAATGATGCGGACGTTGGTCAGGCGTAGCTCACGGTTGGCATGCCGCAAAAACGCAGCTTTCTTGCGATTGGACTCAATCAGAATGGCTTCGATTCTGGGTCGCGCGATGGCTACAACCAGACCGGGTAGGCCAGCGCCACTCCCCACGTCGGCCAGTCGGCGACCATCCAGCATCGGCAAAAGGGCTAAACAGTCCAACAGATGACGTACCACCATCGCGTTCGGTTCGCGTATGGCGGTGAGGTTGTAGGTGGTGTTCCAGGTTGTCAGTATTTCCAAATAGTGGATGAGCTGGCTGCGAGCGGTGGCCGAAACCCTGAGGTCCAAGGACACCAGGCCGGTTTCCAACAAATCGCGTGCCTCGGACCAAACTGATGCAGCCATGGTGGCTCAGGCTGTCTTTCCCGCCCAACTGTCGCGCAGAGCGACGGTCTGGTTGAATACAGGCGCTTCAGGGGTGTGGTCGTAGCGGTCTGCCACGAAATAGCCAATACGCTCGAACTGTACGCGTGTTTCAGGTACCGCCGGAGCCAGTCCGGGTTCGATGTGGCAGTTGTGATGTATCGTCAGCGCATTCGGGTTGAGGTCTTCGACAAAGTCCTCGGTATCGCGCCCCGGTTTGTCGGTGGCAAAGAGCCGATCGTATTCGCGCACCGTCGCGCGAGCGCTGTGGCTGGCGGACACCCAGTGGATGACGCCTTTGGGTTTGACGCCGTCGGCCGGCAGTTCGCCTAGAGTGTCCGGGTCATACCGGCAATGTACTTCGATGATCTCGCCCGCGTCATTTTTAACCACGTCGTCGGCCTGGATGACGTAGGCGTTGCGCAAGCGGACTTTTTTGCCTAGCACGAGGCGTTTGTATTTCTTGTTGGCGGATTCGCGAAAATCCGCGTGTTCGATGACGATTTCGCGTGTCAACGGCAGTTGGCGTGGGGGCAGATCGTCCCGATCGGGATGTCCGCGAGCAGTGATCGTCTCGACTTCACCGGCGGCAAAGTTTGTCAATACAATCTTGAGTGGATCCATAACACACATTGCCCGCGGTGCGTTCTTGTTCAAGTCGTCACGCACCGCATGCTCGAGTTGGGCGACGTCAACCATGCCGTCGGTCCGGGTCACTCCGACGGCCTCACAGAAGTCCCGGATCGCCGCGGGGGTATAACCGCGTCGGCGGATACCGGACAGTGTCGGCATTCGTGGGTCGTCCCAACCGTTAACAAAACCTTCGTCGATCAAACGTCTGAGCCGGCGCTTGCTGGTGACCGTGAATGAAATGTTCAAGCGGCCGAACTCGTACTGAACCGGGCGCGCTGGCACCGGCAGATGGTCAATGAACCAGTCATAGAGGGGTCGATGATCGGCAAATTCAAGAGTGCAGATTGAATGCGTCACACCCTCGATGGCATCGGACTGGCCGTGCGCAAAATCGTAGGAAGGGTAAATGCACCATCGATCGCCCGTCTGGTGATGCGTGGCGTGGCGCACACGATAGATGATGGGATCACGCAGATTCATGTTGCCAGCGGCCATGTCGATCTTGGCCCGCAAGGCGGCTTGGCCCTCGCCAAACTGGCCGGCGCGCATCATTTCGAAACGTTCGAGATTCTCCGCCGGCGTGCGCGAGCGATAGGGGCTGTTGGTGCCAGGCGTATTCCAGTCCCCCCGGTAGGCGCGTGCTTGTTCCGACGACAATTCATCAACATAGGCATCGCCGTTTTCAATGAGGTGTAGTGCGTATTCGTAAAGTGTTTCAAAATAGTCAGAGCTAAATCGAATCGAGCCTTCCCATTCGAAGCCCAGCCAATGCACGTCTTCCTGAATTTGGTCGATGTAGCGTTGTTCTTCTTTTTCAGGATTGGTGTCGTCGAACCGTAGCCTGCAAAAGCCATCGAAATAATCCGCGAGCCCGAAATTGACGCAAATGGACTGCGCGTGACCGATGTGCAGAAAACCATTCGGCTCGGGGGGGAAGCGCGTGACGACATCGCCCGTGTGCTCGCCGTGTGCGATTTGTGCGGCAATGATGTCGCGTATAAAGTTGTTGCCGGTTGCGGTGAGTTGGGTGTCGTGTTCGCTCATTGAAAACAGATGTTGGGTGCTAGCGTTTCGCAGTGTAGCCGGATTATACCGACGAGCTTAGACGTGTACCCGAACAGCGCGATTTCACTTGGCCGGGCAGGTAAAACTCGGCGTTATAATGTCTCGAATAATACTTTGAATTGGCCAAAACGTATCGTGAATACTCAAACCGATTTCGACGTTATCGTAGTCGGCGGTGGGCACGCCGGAACCGAAGCCGCTACAGCAGCGGCCCGAATGGGCCGACGAGCCCTGCTGCTAACCGACAACATCGAGACCATTGGCCAGATGTCCTGTAATCCGGCCATCGGCGGTATCGGCAAGGGCCATCTGGTCAAGGAAATCGACGCGCTAGGGGGCGTCATGGGGCGCGCGGCCGATCGCGGCGGGATTCAGTTCCGCCGTCTGAATAGTCGCAAAGGCCCGGCCGTGCGTGCCACACGGACTCAGGCTGATCGCGGGCTGTACAAGGCAGCGGTTCGCGAGCACGTTGAAAATCAACCCAATCTCGCGCTGTTTCAACAATCCGTCGCCGATCTTGTTGTCGAAAATGGGAAAGTCGCCGGTGTTGAAACCACGATGGGCCTTGTCTTCCATGCGCCGCGCGTTGTGCTCACCGTGGGCACATTTCTGGGTGGTCGCATTCACATCGGCCGCAAGCAATTCGGCGGCGGGCGGGCTGGTGATGCGCCGTCCAATGCCCTGTCAAAACGTCTCCGAGCCCTCGATCTGCCCGTAGGACGTTTGAAAACCGGGACGCCCCCACGGATCGACACCAAGTCAATCGACTATTCGAAGCTGGCCATACAGCCGGGCCACGAGCCGAGGCCTGTGTTTTCGTTTATCGGCAGCCGCGCCGATCATCCGCGCCAAGTCGATTGCCACATCACCCATACCAACGAAACGACCCACGATATCGTGCGTGAGCGACTGGATGAATCGGCCAGTTTTAATGGTACGGTCGACGGTGAAGGCCCCCGGTACTGTCCGTCAATCGAAGACAAGGTCGTGCGCTTTGCCGACAAGAAGAGTCACCAGATTTTTCTGGAGCCCGAAGGACTGACCGCCGCCGAGGTCTACCCGAACGGCATCTCCACCGGTATCGGCTTCGAAGGCCAGCAGGCCATTATTCGCTCGATTGCCGGTTTCGAGAACGCACATATCACGCGGCCGGGCTACAGCATCGAATACGATTACTTCGACCCGCGCGCACTCAGCCACACACTCGAGACGCAGGCTATCGGCGGCCTTTATTTTGCTGGTCAGATCAACGGCACCACAGGTTATGAGGAAGCCGCCGCGCAAGGAATGCTAGCCGGCATCAATGCCGCGCGGGCAGCCGCCGGCGAAGCCGCCTGGTGGCCGTTGCGACACGAAGCTTACATCGGTGTACTGGTTGATGACCTGGTCACGCGCGGGACCATCGAGCCTTATCGGATGTTCACCTCACGCGCTGAATATCGACTTCGACTGCGCGAAGACAATGCCGACGCCCGGTTGACGCCGATTGGCCGCGATCTCGGTTTGGTGGATGCGGCTCGATGGGCCCGGTTCACTGCCAAACGCGACGCCGTGGCCGCCGAACAAGAAAGGCTTGCGGCTATTCGAATCAAACCAAGCGATTTGGGGGCCGATCAAGGCGCGGACTGGCTCGGTAAGCCACTGAATGAAGCGACGCTGGCAACCGATCTGCTACGTCGCCCAAATGTGTCACACGCCGATCTCTCAGCCTTGGCAGTTGTCGGCACCATGCCACAAGACAATCTGCCGCCCGAAGCTTTCGAGGCCGCTTCCGAGCAGGTCGAGATTCAGGCCCGTTATGCTGGTTACATTGAACGTCAGGACGCTGAAATCCGACGCGCCAGCAACGCCGAAGCCATTGTCTTGCCGACTGATATCGATTATCGCTACGTTACTGGCTTGTCCAATGAACTGGCCGAAAAACTGGGCAACGTACGGCCAAGCACGTTGGGTCAGGCCGAACGAATCCCTGGCATGACGCCAGCGGCCATATCGCTGTTGCGCGTGCACTTGAAAAAACATGGCGCTGATTGGGCGGAGAGCGCCTGAGGTCGATCGAGTCCGTTTAGTTCAGCAAAATATAAAAGCGTTTAAAGTTAAATCCAATTAGAATCATCGGCCCCCTTAATAAATTAGAGTAGATCAGCTTATCCGTGCGTTTACGGTTGCATTCCAGCAATATGGTTCTGGCCGTTAGCATCCGACATGGTGACAGGATCGGCTAGACATCAACTATGGCCAGTTGGTTTGCATTCATTGAATTTTTCTTGGGTGGCGGACTGGTTGCTGGTGTCAGTTTGTGGGCGGCCGGCCATGCGTTGCTGACTCGAGATAATCCCAACAGCGCGCTCGGCTGGGTCGGGGTTTGTCTTTTGTTCCCGCCGTTCGGATCGGTGCTTTATTTCTTGCTGGGGCTCAATCGGGTCCATGTTCGGGCACGCCAGTTGGATCGCGAGTCAGTACGTGGGCTTGGTACGCAACGGCCGGGGCCTTCGGCTGATGTGACGGATTACACCGGGCTGTTATCGCTAGACCGTCTGGGCTTGGCGGCAGCCGGCGACCGGCTTGGTCCGTGGCCGGTCCGGGCAGGCAACGATCTGTCGTTGTTCGATACTGGGGATGACGCGTTTGAGGCGATGTTGGCGGCCATCGAGTCGGCCGAGTCGTTTGTTTACCTGACGACTTATATCTTCAAGAGTGATGTACTGGGGCGACGTTTTATAGATGCCCTGGCCGATGCTGTGGAGCGTGGTCTTGATGTTCGTGTGTTGATCGACGGCGTCGGCGCGTTATATGGCTGGCCGTTTTCAAAACCGGGGCGTTTATTGCGAGCTCTGGATGTTCCAGTGCAGTTTTTTTTGCCGCCAAGGCTTTGGCCGCCGTCTTTTCGGCTCAATTTGCGAAATCACCGCAAGATGCTGGTTGTTGACGGTAAACGTGCCTTTACCGGTGGCATGAACATCGATAAAGCCCACCTTTTCCATGATGGCCACGGCATCAGCGATGTTCATTTTGGGGTGTCCGGACCGGTGGTCGGCCAGATCGAACGTGTCTTTCTGGATGATTGGGCTTTTGTTACCAATGAATATAGTACCCCGAGCGATCCTGCGCTTGGACCGCTAGGGCCGACTGCCTGCCGGGCCGTGGAAAACGGGCCGACACGAGATCCGGGCCGTCTGAGTAGTTTGATTCAATCCGCAATCGCCAATGCCCAGCACCGCGTGGTCATCGCCAGCCCGTATTTTTTGCCGGATGCGGCCCTGACTGGCGCCTTGGAGGCGGCCGCGCTACGTGGTGTGGACGTTAGTGTAGTATTGCCTTCGGCCAACAATCTGGCTTATGTGGACTGGGCATCACGCCATGGCCTGGGGGCTTTGCTTGTACGGGGCGTGAAGGTATTTCGGCGGCCGGCGCCGTTTGCGCATACCAAGTTATTGCTGGTGGATTCGGATTACGCGTTGGTCGGTTCACCCAATATCGATCCACGCAGTCTGCGGCTAAATTTTGAATTTGCGGTGGAGGTCTACGGTGTTGCCGCTGTCTCGGCAATCAACGCTTATATCGATCAGAATATTGCTATCAGTACGCCGTATACATTGGCCGATGATCAATCCCGCAGCCTCATGATTCGTTTACGCGACGGCTGTTTCTGGCTGGCATCCCCCTATCTTTGAACGCAAGCTGGGGCAGGTTTCCTACACTGGCGATGTCGGTGCTTTGAGGACTCCCGCGGGGCAGGCAATCATCTGGCAAACTGGCCTGTGGTCGGAAAGCCGCACGTCGGGCACGCGAGCCGGGCGTGTTTTCAATTTGGACGTGCAAATGATGTGATCAAGATCCCGGCGGGGCTGCCAGCTGGGATAGCTGGGCAGCGAAGGACTGTTGCTCCGCAAACCTATTTTCCGCAGCGCCGGGTTCGCCGTTAGTGCCTGACCGCTGCAGTTACTGTCGGCCAGAATGATGCCGTGATCGACTTCGCTAACCAGACCGGCCAGTGCCTCGATCTGCGCCATCCGACTACGCGCACCAAGCGACAGATGTGCGACAGCGACTGCGAGCGTGGTTTGGCCCTGGGTAAAATAAGCCAAAAGCGCTCCGCGTCCGGGAATGTTGCCGGGCAGAGTATGCTCCTCGATAAAGTTGGGTGTGATGCGGCTGAGCAGCCCCAGGCCGTGTTGGGCAAAGCGTCCAAAGTCGCGGTTGATTTGTGTATGCCAATATACAAAGCCGGCCAGCGCGGCAAGGTGTTCGACTTGGTTATGCTGACGTGTGCGCCAACTGCCGGCGTCGATTTCCTGCAACCCTACAATGTCGAACTCGCGCAGTAACCGTGCGATGTGTCGGAGGTTGGTGTGGCTCGCGCGGCTGGGCAAGAGTTGCCGCCAACCGCGACTCACATAGTGCCGAGGTCGGGCCGTACCAGCGCCAACCTGCATGTTGTAGGTCATGCATGAAAGCCAGTGGTACGCGTCTTTTTTAGGTATTGTCATAGTCTGTGAGCCAGTTGAAAAACAAAACGTTGAGTGACTGGCCCGGTCGACTCTTTAGTCTTTCAGGGGGACTGGGCTGGGTTTTTGCGGCCAGATGGCCTGTACTTACAGGCCCATAAGGCTTGATTGTGCCGGTGACAGACCTAAGCACCTCACTTTTGGACCGTTGTGCCCGGCTGATCGTCATACAAAAAGTGGTCGTGGTTGGATTGGGCGTCTGAGTTGTTGCCATGAGCATAAGGCGAATTGTTTTCAGCTGGTTGCTTGGGTCGGGACTATTGGCTATCGGGATTATGGCCTTACTCGCCTGTCTTTGGCATGTCACGCTTAGGCACTACGGCAGTGGCGTCACCCATGCGCCCGAGAGTGCGCCGTGGGTTTTGAATCATCGTGCCCAACACTTGTTGAACGTTGCCATGGCGAGTGGCAAGGATAAAACGATTATAGACGCCGCAGTCCACATTCGGAGTCATGGGCAGTTATCAGGCCCGGGGTTTAGCAACCACAGTCACACCGCGCCGACGGGGGGAATTTTCAAAAATCCTTGGGCATGGTGGCAGTATCGGCGGACAGCAAGCGCGGCTCATGCCGCGCCGGGCCCGGACTTCGACGGCGAATACTTCTCCCAACTTTTGCGTCAGATTCGTGCCATGCCTGGAGATTATCGCGCACGCATTCTTGCAAGGGCGCCGCCTGGTTCCAGTGGTCCAAACAAGAATTCTGCATCAGTACCGGTGGTTACTAACCGTTACGTCACTTGGCTGGCAAGCCGCGCGCCAAATCATTTAACACCTGTCGTGTCTCTTGTACCGGGTGCCACGGCTGTCGGCCAGCGACTCACACACTGGATCAAGCAAGGGGTCAAACACATTCGTTGGCTGCCCGTGCGCCAACATATCAATCTAGCAAGTCCAGCCGCGAAAATGTTTTATAACAAGCTGGCCAAGGCACACGCCAAGCTTATGCTGCCCGTAGGGAGAGTGCGTGATGGAAAGGGCAAGCCTCAGTGGATTCGTCCAGGGGCCATCAAGCCCGCTTTGGCGGCAGGGGTGAGTGTGGAACTCACCTTGGCTGGAGCATCGGGTCCGAACGGCCAGCAATTGATGCCGGCACTGTTTCATTTGCTGGCGACGTCCAAACACGCCAAGCACATAACAATTGACCTGACCGGTGTACTGTCAAACCACGCGCCAAGGACACTTTTGAAGCCGTTGTTGGCCCATCCTCAGTATTATCGGAATCTACAGTACGCCAGCAATTACCCCCACTCCGCTGTGGCTGGTCGTATCGACGTGCATCAGCTGGCGGCGGCGGGGTTTATTAACCCCAAATTAGTAACCCCACTCGAGGCGATTGATAAGGTCAATCCTCTAGCATTTTCGCTTGTGGTGATGCGCAACGTGCATCTTCCGCAAACTCAGCTAGGGTTCCCGAGCAGTGTCTTTGAGAGTAAAAAATCTCTGGAATGAGACCGCACAAAAAAACGCGCTGGCAGCAAAAGCAGCCAGCGCGCCATAACACCGCTTAGCGCCGCGGGCGATCTTCGCGAGGCCGAGCTTCGTTAACGCGCAAGTCACGACCCATTAAGGGCGCGCCGTTCAAGCCCTCTATGGCCTGATTGGCTGCCGCATCGTCCGACATTTCGACAAAGCCAAAACCACGCGAGCGACCGCTTTCGCGATCCATGATGATCTTGGCGGAATCCACTTGGCCATATTCTTCAAATGCAGCCTTAAGATCGGCGTCGCCGGCGCCCCAGGCAATGTTGCCTACAAAAATATTCATCTCAAAAGTCCCAATCATTAAGTCGTGTCACTCGTCTGCAAAAACCGGCCGGACTCGCGAATGACACAGACCAAGACCTTAGGATGCGGCTGTAGCCACATTCCTTTTAGTTTACACGAAACGATATGTTTCACAAAACGCATGAGTCCTATTTATCGGTTGGCGTGAACCGCTGTGTTAGGGATGCCGTCAGTCCAGATAACGAGGTGCCCGTCGGTAGAGCATAAATGCTTGTAACATATGTTTTTACAGGTTTTTGATATGGCTCTGGTTAGACGAGTGAATGGACCCCGATTGCGGCTGTTTACGGTCTGGCTGGGCGGCCATGTTGCGCCATAACTTGATGGCTTGACGGGGACCACGGGCTTGGTCAAGAGATTCTGGCCGATACGGTCGGCTTCGGATCCCTGGGCTCTCGAAAAAGGCAGCATGACGCCAACTTGGGCGTGGGTGCCGAGTAATGGATAGATAAAAAACCGACCCAGGCCTTTGGTCGGGCTGCCGAGCACAGTTGAAAGTACCGACAAACTGATAACAGTTTGTATTTATTCGGAAATCCGTTCACTGGTTCGGTCGCCGATGGCGTGGTTCATCTCGGGACCCAGGACTGCGGCAAGTTGGCCTCGTTCCTAGGGGCCATAAGGAGGGCCGAACAGACGCCGGCATTGCCGTCGAAGAAACAAATAAGTTGATTTGCTCGGGCTTAAAGACGGGTACGCGCCACAATTGTTCCGATTCACCCTGCTGATTACATTGACCACGCATGAAACAAAGTTGTTGTCGGCGCATTGTGGTCGATCGATTTCTTCTGACGCAGTTACCGACAACAATGCTCGACGCCTAGGGTCANNACTTATGGCTCGAATAAAACTTGAATTGATTACGCCCGGTGGGTGTAATTGCGCACGTCGCGACGGCATAGGCCGTCACCACTGCATTTATGGCACGCATTATCAAGGATATTAGCGACCGAAAACTGGAAATCCTAGGCTTTGCGTACAATTTCGGCATGACTGAAATTTCTAGCATATTGAATTCGCTCAACGAGCCTCAGCGCGAAGCGGTGGCCGCTCCGCCCGGCCACATGCGTGTCCTCGCCGGCGCCGGCTCGGGAAAGACACGCGTACTCATCCACCGTATTGCCTGGCTGGTGGAGGTCGAAGGCATAGCGCCACAGTCCATCCTGGCGGTAACGTTTACCAACAAGGCCGCTGGCGAGATGCGCGGCCGTTTGGAGTCAATGCTGGCGGTGCCGGTCGAAGCGCTCTGGGTGGGCACGTTCCATGCCATTGCGCACCGCTTGCTGCGTTTGCACTATCGGGAAGCGGGTCTGCCTCAGAATTTCCAGATCATCGACGCCGACGACCAGCAGCGACTGATTCGACGCACGCTGCGCGGTTTGGAGATGGACGACAAACAATGGCCGCCGCGTCAGATGCAGGGGTTCATTAACAGTTGCAAGGAAGAAGCCGAACGTCCGCGCGACTTGGCCGATTCGGGCGATTATGCGCGAGCCCAGATGATTCGTGTCTACACGGCGTACGAAAGTGCGCGTGAAGCGGCTGGCCTAGTGGATTTTCCTGAACTGTTGTTGCGCGCATACGAAACCTGTCGTGATAACGCCGAGCTTCTAGCGCACTACCGCCGTCGTTTTGCACACTTGTTAGTCGATGAATTTCAAGATACTAACGCACTGCAATATGCTTGGGTTCGGCTTCTAGCCGGTGACACGGGTTGCGTGTTCATTGTCGGTGACGATGACCAGTCGATCTATGCGTGGCGCGGCGCCAGAGTCGATAACATCCTTCGGTTTGAGTCAGATTTCAAAAATACACACACCGTACGCCTGGAGCAGAACTACCGCTCGACAGGTACGATTCTGAGTGCGGCCAATGGCCTGATTCGACACAATAGTTCCCGTCTCGGCAAGGAGCTCTGGACCAACGACGTCGAAGGCGAGCCGATCGACGTTTACGCCGCGTTTAACGAAACCGATGAAGCAAGTTTTGTGGTTACGCGCATCCAGGAATGGATCGCCGACGGGGGCACGCGCGAGGATTGTGCCATTCTCTATCGATCCAACGCCCAGTCCCGTGTGTTGGAGGAGCGCCTGATTGCGGCTGAACTGCCCTACCGAATCTACGGCGGCCAGAAGTTTTTCGAGCGCGCCGAGGTTAAGGATGCACTGGCCTATATGCGGCTTATTCAATCGCGAGCCGACGATGCAGCGTTCGAGCGCGTGGTGAATACTCCGACGCGCGGTATCGGTGCGACGACACTGGATCGGGTTCGCAGCCACGCCCGTGCTGGCGCGCTCAATTTGTGGCAGGCCGCAGGCGACCTAGCCGAAAACGGGCTGGGCGGGCGTGCCGCGAAATCGGTGGCTGCGTTTTTGGCCACGATCGACACACTGGCCGAACAGACAGCAGACCAAGGGCTGCATGAAGCCATAGAGCACGTCATAGAGCGCGTCGGTTTGAAAGCACATCACGCCAAGGGCGGGGATGAAAAAGCCGAAGCCCGCAAGGAGAATCTTGACGAACTGGTGAGTGCTGCGCGCGGTTTTACGCCCGATGACGACGACACCATGAGTCCAGCCCAGCAGTTTCTCGCTTACGCTTCGCTGGAAGCCGGTGAAAACCAAGCTGGCGCTTGGGACGACTCGGTACAGCTGATGACGCTGCATTCGGCCAAGGGCCTTGAGTTTTTGCTGGTCTTCATAGTGGGCTTGGAAGAAGGGCTATTCCCCCATCAGCGCTCCGCTGATAGTCCGGACGGTCTCGAGGAAGAACGTCGGCTGTGTTACGTCGGTATGACCCGCGCACGTCAGCGTTTGCATCTGTCCCACGCCGAGATGCGCCGCCTCCATGGCCAGGAAAATCTGTGCGCGCCCTCGCGTTTTCTGCGCGAGATCCCTGCCGACTATCTACGTGAGGTGCGGCCACAGTCGAGTGTTCGTCAGCCGGTCTATCGCCCGGGCGCGGCAGCACGCGAGGCAGCACTGGATGCTAATGATGAGGCCGGCTACCAACTATCACTCGGGCAGCGGGTTGGCCACCAGAAATTTGGACAAGGCACGGTGCTCAGATTCGAGGGCGAGGGCGCCCGTGCCCGGATTCAGATCAAGTTCGACGACGCCGGTACCAAGTGGTTGATTGCCGGCGTCGCCAAATTAAAACCACTGGACTGAACGGGTCCTGATCCAAATGACGACTTAGGGCGGGTCGGGCAGTATTGGCCATAAACTAGAAGGACGCTCATGATGCTGAGCGAAACCCAATACTGGAATACGCGTAGCGTACTTACGCTGGCTGTTTTATGGCTTGCCGGGATCTATCTTCGGTCGCCGGTGTTGATCATGCCGCCGCTGGAGCCCGCAATAAGCAGTGAATTGGGGCTTGGGCAAGCAGCGGCGGGCGCGTTGACTACGGTCCCAATGCTCATGTTGTCGATTGGCGCTATTGTAGGTTCGGCAGTAGTCGGTCGACTGGGATCGCGCAGCGGCGTAGCGCTGGGTCTGGTTTTGATTGCACTGGCGTCACCTGCGCGAGGTCTGGCGCCGCCCGTTGCTTTGCTTTTTGGAGCAACGGTTCTGACCGGTCTCGGCATTGCGATTATGCAGCCCGCGCTTTCTTCTCTGGCCCATGTTTTGACCCCGACACGCCTGGCGTTAGCGGTCAGCGTATTCATGAATGGCATGTATACCGGAGAATTTCTGAGTGCCGGTCTGACGCGTTTTACTCTGTTGCCGCTCACCAGCGGCGACTGGCGGCTGGCCCTGCTGTTTGCTTCGGCTCCGGCATTGCCCATTGCAGCGGCTATCATTTTGATTCGCGCGCCGGTCGATGCCGTGACACATCAATCGGTACTGCCACGGGTTGCGCTCGTGCCTGATTGGGGTAACCGAAAGATGTGGCGACTTGGGTTTTTGTTGAGTGCCTCGTCGGTTTTGTTTATAGGCACCAATGCTTACATGCCCGATATTGTGCATTCATCCGGCACAGGTGCGGGATTGGCCTATGCACTGTTCTGGTTCAACCTTAGTCAGGTGGTGGTTTCGCTGGTTATGTTGTGTGTCGCACAGCGGTTGGTGTTAAAACGCTGGCCGCTTGTGACCAACCTCTTCGCATCTTTGGTTGGCGCGCTGATTCTGGTGTTGGTTGGTGGTTCTATCGGCCTGGGGGCCGCATTTATTCTGGGAATGGCTACTGCGGCACAGTTGATGCTTGTAGTGATGGCCGCACCTTATCTCGCCCCGCCGGGGGAGACGGCGCGCATGTCGGCCGGCATATTCACCATCGGCTATGGTCTTTCATTTATTGTCCCACTAATCAGCGGCGGATTTGCCCAGTGGGTCGGTATCCCGTGGGCGGCCATGTTGCCAATGATCGGGTGGGCTGCCGCCATGACACCGCTCGCTTTGACAATGCGATTGCCTCGAACAGATTGACGTTTATAAACTGCACCTCAAGACCCTAGATTTTGTACCATCACACTGATGTGCTTGGCTTTGAGTTTTGAGCGAAGTTTGTGTAGGTGCTTTTTCGACTTGATGGACTGGGTCCGGACGCGATAGATCGTTTTGCCAGAGTGCAGTTGTTGTTTCGAAATACGCGCGTTGTCGGCCCCCACCAGCGTGAGCTGGGCCAAGCGTCTCTGCGCTGCGTCACGTGTTGAAAAGGCACCGGCTTGAATCCGCCATGGGCCGTTGCCGCTGACCTCGACATTGTGGGGTTGCCGGCTTCCAGATGATGGGGCGGTGTTGTTCTGGCTGCTTGGTGTCGACTTGTGTTTCGGCTCAGAAGTCTTTGAGGGATTCGATGCGTTACCCGATTGATCAATCATGGCTTGATAGTTCGGCAGCATCTGGTAAAACTTAAAACGGGGTTTGGGGGTGCCGGCTTTTGTATCCGGCCCGGCTTGGGCCTGCGTATTAGATTGTTGATCGGCCGGGTTTTGCGCTGGCGATATGCCGCGTGTGCCGTTCGGACGCGCCACACTGGCGGCTTCGGTACTTGTAGGCTGGATGACGATATAAGCGACTGCCGCTGCCGCCGTGGCTAGGGCCAGACTACAGACGGACCAGACTAGGGTCGGCAGGATTCGATGTTGCCGACTAACTAAACGCTTCTTGTTAGGTCGTGGTTTACGCGGCTGGTTGCGGCGCTTGGTCTGAGATTGGCTTGATGCACGCGGGGTGTTGCGCTTAGAGCGTGTCGTGCGTCGTCCCGAACCGGCCATTACATACGCTCCGGAGCGTTGACGCCAATCAGGGCCAGACCGTTGGCTAGTACTTGTCGCGTGGCGTACACCAGCGCAAGCCGCGCGTGGCATGTGGGCGCATCCTCAACGAGGAATGCCAGCGCATTGTAGTAACTGTGAAATGCATCTGCGACTTCGCGCAAATAATGCACTACCGAGTGGGGTGCGGCGTCTGCAGCAGCAGTGGCTACCGTTTCCGTAAAGCGATCCAGAATCCGGATTAAGCGATGTTCCGCGTCGCTTTGCAGTGTGTTCAGATCAGCCGTTTGTCGGTCAAAGCCAATGCCGCGTGCATTGGCCTGTTCGGCCACGCGGCAGATGCGCGCATGGGCATATTGGAGGTAATACACCGGGTTGTCGTTACTATGGGTTGTAGCCAGCGTCAGGTCGAAATCCAGATGCTGTTCGTTGGAACGCAGTACATAGAACAGGCGGGCAGCATCTACGCCGACTTCGTCGCATAGCTGTGACAAGGTGACATATTGTCCAGCGCGGGTTGACATAGGCAGGCGCTCGCTACCTCGGTATAGGTTGGCGAACTGTACCAACCAGACGTCGAGGCGCCCCGGATCGCCGGAAAGCGCTGCTACGGCAGCCCGAACGCGGGCGACATAGCCGTGGTGGTCGGCGCCTAGGATATCGACTAACCGGTCAAAACCACGCTCGAGCTTGTTCATGTGATAGGCGATGTCAGCGGCGAAATAGGTCAGACGGCCGTCGCTGCGCTCAATTACCCGGTCTTTGTCGTCACCGTAACGGCTGGCAGCAAACCATCGCGCGCCGTTAGCTTCATAAAGCACGCCGTGTTCGTCTAAGCGCTCGATCGCGCGCGCCACCGCACCATCTTCGACCACGCTCGATTCGCGGAACCAACGGTCGAACGTGACGCCGAAACGATCAAGATCTCGTTCGATAGTCGCCAGTTGCGAGTCGAGAATATCTTGTTTGACGGTTTCGAATGTTTCGGTTCCCAACCGGCTTTCGATCGCCTTGATCAAACCATCGATGTGCCTGTCAGGGTCGTCTGCGTCGCTAGCCGTGGTCTCGGCCGTCAAATCGGTATAAGGAATCACAAGGTCGCGGCCGCGTTCGCTGTAGAGTTTGCCACCGGCCGCGTTCACATAATCGCCTTGATAAGCAGAATTCGGCAGTGTTAAGGCCTCGCCGGCATGCTGTAAATAGCGTAGATAGACTGAAGCCGCAAGGATAGCTATCTGGCGGCCAGCGTCGTTGACGTAGTACTCGCGTGAAACGTCGTGGCCAGTGGCCCTCAAAAGGCGTGCCACGCAATCGCCGAATGCCGCACCACGTCCGTGGCCGACGTGCAGCGGGCCGGTTGGGTTGGCCGAGACAAATTCCACCAGAACCGATTGGCCGGCACCGATTTGGGATTGGCCATAGGCGGGCCCGGCATTGAGCACGGCATCTACCGTTGCCCGAAAAGCCGTGGATGTAATGAAAAAATTCAAAAAACCGGGACCCGCGATTTCAACGCGCTCGATGGCAGGATCGTCGGCGAGTTCGGCGTGGATCGCCGACGCGATGGCGTGCGGCTTGCGGCCTAAATGTGATGCCAAGCGCATTGCCGCGTTGCTGGCGAATTCACCGTGGGATGGATCGCGAGTGCGTTCGATGAACGCCAGCGTATTGGCGTCTTGTTCGGGAAATGCGCGGGCGATGGCGGCCGCCAGCAGGCGCCGGATGGTGTCTTTCAAATCCGTCAGTCAGGTGCTCATGGGGAGCCCAAGTTTAACGTGCCACTGGGCTTGCGCCATAATGAACCGCTGACGGTTGAGCTAGAATAGGCTAACCGGATCGATATCCAGCGACCAGCGGACCCGATGAGTGTTGGTGTTTGAGACGAGCCAATGGCGTAGTTTGTCCAAACACTTGTGGAGCGTGCGGCGCTCACTGGATCGAAGCAATAACTGTGACCTCACCCGCCCGGCGCGACGTTGCATCGGTGCCGGCGCTGGTCCCCAGCATTCCACCACGGCCGTAGCGGCAAGTTGTGCTGCGGCCTGGGCCAGTAGCGTTTCTCCCTCGGTGTAACCGCGGCTATCGGCTCGTATCAATGCCAGCCAGCCGAAGGGCGGGAGTCCGGCCGCGCGACGGTTGGCCAGTTCTGCCTCGGCAAAAGCCGGATACCCGCCGTTGAACAGCATCTTGAAAAACGGATGGTCGGGATGGCGTGTTTGAATCCAGACTTGTCCCGGTGAAGCGCCGCGTCCGGCGCGTCCTGAAACCTGTGTGATTAATTGCGCCAGTTGCTCGGTTGCGCGATAGTCGGCCGAGAACAGCCCGCCATCGGCTCCGACAATAGCCACTCCAGTGAGGTTGGCGAAGTCGTGGCCCTTGGCCAGCATTTGGGTGCCGACCAGTATGCGTGTGTCTCCGCGCGCGACGGCGTTCAACCGGGCGTCCAGCTCGCCGGCAGCGGCTACGGCATCCCGATCAAAACGGGCGAGCTGATAGTCCGGGAAATGCTTGGCCAGTGTGTCGGCTACGCGCTGTGTGCCAGCCCCGAATGCCGTGAGCTTGCGAGCGTTGCAGGATGGACATTGTTTCGGTGGCACGGCCTGGGCACCGCAGTGATGACAGACCAGCGAACTTCCGCGTTTATATAGCGTCATCGCCGCGTCGCAGTGTTCACAGGGTGCGGTCCAGCCACAGGCATGGCAGCCGAGCGCCGGCGCATAGCCACGGCGATTGATGAAAACCAAGATCTGGCCTCCGTCGGTCAGGTGGCGCTGTAGGTGCGACAGCACCGGCGGTGAAAGGCCGCCGTCCAAGGGTCGCGAGCGGATGTCGATGCGTTCAATGCTCGGCTGCGGGTTGGCTCCGGCCCGTGTTCGCAAGGCGATATGTTGATAGCGGCCGGTGCGCGCGTGGTGCCATGTGCTCAACCCAGGTGTTGCGCTGCCCAGATAGATGGGGACGTCCGAATCATGGGCACGCTTCAAGGCCACGTCACGAGCGTGGTAGCGGAAACCTTCCTGTTGTTTGTAGGACTCGTCGTGTGATTCGTCCACCACGATCAAGCCGAGCCGTGGCATGGGCGTGAATACTGCCGAGCGTGTGCCGAGCACGATATCAGCGCGGCCGTCGATTGCAGCCTGCCATGCGGCAGCGCGGCCAGCTTCGGTTCGGCGCGAGTGTAGTATAGCCAGCTTGGCGTCAAAGCGAGCCAGAATGCGCTCAATCATCTGGCGGGTCAGACCGATTTCCGGCACGAGGTAGAGAATTTGCCGTCCGGCGGTCAGTTCGGCTGCCATGCGCGCGAAATACAACTCGGTCTTGCCGCTGCCGGTCACGCCTTCGATCAGGCTTGCATGAAACCCGGTTGTCTGCATTCCCAGAGTATTGAGCGCATGGCGTTGATCGTGGGTCAGAGTTGGCGCGTGCGCAGTGGCATGTCCGGTCTCCACGCCATCGTTGGCGGCCGTGCGTTCGACGATCCCTTTTTTTTCGAGTGCTCGAAGCGATGCCATTGGCCGAGTGAAGACGCGGTTGATTTCAGCGCGGGTAGCCGGATGCTTTAATCCGGCCAACCACTCGAATAGCGTGAGTTGTCGTGGCGCATTGGTCAGTAACTTTGCGGTTTGGGCATCGACTCCAGCCGCTATACGCCAGGCCAATCCGCGGTTCGCGTTATCGGCACTGTCCACGCGTCGAAATTTCGCCGGCAGCGCAACCGCGAATATTTCACCGATAGGATGGTGATAGTAGCGGGCGCACCAGTGAATGAGCGCCACAATGCTTGGGGATAACAGGGGCTGGGTATCCAAGACTTTCTCGATGCTGCGCAGTTCTTTGCGGGGCAATGAACTGCAGACACCCACATCAACCACGATGCCGATCAGCCGACGGCGCCCGAGTGGCACTCGAACACGCGTTCCGGGTGCGACACGTGTTCGGGATTCATTCAAGCGGTATTCAAGCGGCGCGGTGAGCGGTATCGGCACTGCGACGCGAACTACATCTGGTCGCTCCGATGGGGTGTCGTCTACCACTGTCGTCTTGTGGATAAGTCAGTGGATGAAATGCAAGCCCTGAGTTGTAGATTTTTTGCCGAGATAAGGACAATATACCAGAGGGCGTTTAAATGTATCTTTAAACAGGAACTTATGTAACTATTCGCTAGTTGGGCCAACTTATCACAGGTTGACGGGAGAGCCACCAAAGGTGTGGAAAAACTGAATTCGACATGCCACCGGTATGGATCAAGCAACACATGATCCAAAGCGGCACGGCCCAGATTGTTGGAGGGACTGGCCCGGTCGACGGGCAGCCGTCGACTTGGCCAGCCAGAAGCCATTTAGATCTCGTTTAAACCCGCCGACAGATCTGAACAGACTTGCTTGGCGTCGCCGAAGATCATGCGCGTGTTGTCGCCAAAGAATAGATGGTTGACCACGCCAGAGAAACCGGTACCGCGTCCGCGTTTGATGACATAAACTTCTTGAGCCGAGGCTACGTCGAGGATCGGCATGCCGTAGATTGGGCTGGACTCGTCGGTGTTGGCGGCTGGGTTGACGACGTCATTCGCACCAATGACCAACGCGGCATCGGCCGATGGAAACTCGGGGTTGATCTCCTCCAGATCGTAAATCATGTCGTATGGCACGCCGGCTTCGGCCAACAGGACGTTCATGTGCCCCGGCATACGACCAGCAACGGGATGAATAGCGAATTTAACGTCGACGTGGTGTTCGTTTTTGAGAATCTGGCAAAACTCCCAGAGTTTATGCTGGGCTTGCGCCACCGCCATGCCGTAACCGGGCACGATAATAATCGAATCGGCGAAAGCGAACGAAGCGGCAGCATCAAAAGGCTCGACCGATTTCATCTCGCCTTCAATTGCTTCGCCTTGGCTGCCGTCATCGGTGCCAAAACCGGCAAACAGGACGTTGCTCACCGACCGATTCATCGCCTTAGCCATGAGCCACGTCAGCAACGAACCCGCCGCACCAACTACCATGCCAGCAATGATCATGGCCGGGTTGCCGATGGCATAGCCTTCGAATGCCACGGCCAGTCCGGTAAAGGCGTTGTACATAGAAATCACGACCGGCATGTCGGCGCCGCCGATCGGGGTGGTCAAGACGATACCGAATGCGAACGCCACAACGAAGAAAAGCGTTACCAGTATCGGTGCGCTCAGGCTGGACATGAGAATCCAGATGCCGAGTGCCACGATTATCGCCACCAAGCCAATGTTGATTAACTGCTGGAAAGGAACGCGGAATGGTTTGTCGAGTTTGCCTTCGAGTTTAGCCCACGCGATCAGTGAGCCGGAGAACGAGACTGCGCCAATGAGCGCGCCGATGACGGCCATGAACAAAACCGCTTCGCCTTTAATAAAGGCTTCGTGGGAATAAAGCTCAACGAGCGCGATTGCAGCGGCAGCGCCACCACCCATCCCGTTGTAGAGCGCCACCATCTGCGGCATCGCGGTCATCTGGACGCGCTTGCCGGTAATCCAGGCACCGCCACCGCCGATCGCCATGGCGATGACCATTAGCAGATAGTTCAACCACGCACCGTGAATGGCCGGCTGAAAGAACGTGAAGAACACCGCCACGGCCATGCCACCGCCGGCCCACTTGATCCCTCTGGGTGCGGTACGTGGCGAGCCCATTTGCTTAAGGCCATAGATGAACAATACGGCCGCAAAGAAATAACTTATGTTGACGATGTAGTACCAAGCACCCATAGCTTCCAATTCCTAATGGTTTATTGTCTCGACGCTTTCTCTTAGCGCGTCACACGTTTTATGCAGTGCTAAGGCTTAGTCTTCCGAAGACTTGAACATGCCCAGCATCCGATCGGTCACCACGAACCCTCCAGTGACGTTGCCGGCGGCCAACAATACGCCGACAAATCCGATCAGTATTTGCCAGAAGCCATTGGCGTTACCGAGTGCGACCATTGAGCCGACCAGTACAATACCGTGGACGAAGTTAGAGCCGGACATAAGCGGCGTGTGGAGAATCGTCGGCACGCGGCCGATAATTTCGTAGCCGGTGAAAGCGGCAAGCATGAAAATATAAAGGGCGACAAATCCGGTAATCACGATTTCACTCCTGAATCAAGGAAAGGATGGGGCACGCGCAAATGACGCGCTGCAATCTCTAGCTGCTGTTGGGGTCGCTGTTCGACAAGGCGTTGCGCGCGGCGTCGGATGCCGCCTCGCCGTCGCGCATTAGGACCGCACCGTCGATGACGGCGTCGTCCCAGTCGATGGCCAGCTCATGAATCTTGATGCCTTTTGCAGAAGTACTCTGATCTTCGCTTTCCCGAAGCATCAGCGACAGCAGATTCGACAAATTTTGAGCGTACATTTCACTGGCATGTTCGGCCAGCATGGCCGGTACGTTCGACGGACCTATAATCGTCACGTTATTGCGAGTTACAGTTTTGTCGGGCTCGGTCAACTCGCAGTTGCCACCGCCCGATGCCCCGAGATCAACCAACACTGAACCTGGTTTCATGCCGTCGACCATGGCTTCGGATATGATCTTGGGAGCGGGTTTGCCGGGGACCGCGGCCGTGGTGATGACAGCGTCAGCATCGGTCATGTTGTCGGCCAGCATGTCCTGTTGCTTTTGTTTCTCTTCGTCAGTCAGTTCACGGGCATAACCGCCTTCGCCTTCGGCCTTTACGCCTTCAGCAATAAGAAACTCGGCGCCCAGTGACTCGACCTGTTCTTTGGTGTCGGTGCGCACGTCGTAGGCAAACACTTTGGCACCCAGCCGGTTTGCTGTGGCTATGGCCTGCAGGCCGGCTACCCCAGCGCCGATGACCAGTACTTTGGCCGGCCGGATTGTGCCGGCCGCGGTCGTTAACATGGGTAAGAATCGCGGGAGAGAATCAGCTGCAATCAAAGCGCATTTGTAGCCCGCGGCGGCAGCCTGCGAGGACAGTGCGTCCATCGATTGTGCACGGGTGATGCGCGGGATGAGTTCCATCGCGAAACAAGTCACCCCGGCCTTTTGCAGCGCCTCAACAGCTTCGGGGTTTTGGTGTGCTTGCACAAAGCAAATCAGGATAGCGCCGCGCTTCATCTTGGCGATCTTTGTCGGCGCCGGTACATTGACTGCGAGCACGACATCGGCATCGAAGACGTCGGTCTGTCGACTGGCAATCGTGGCGTTATCGCCGAAAGCCGAATCCGGTATCCGGCTAGCCTGGCCTGCGCCTTTTTGAATGTGTAAATCCACGCCCAGTTTGACCAATTTGGCGGCCACCTTGGGCACGACAGCAACGCGCGTTTCACCGCTTGCCGTTTCTTTGGGTACTCCGATCTTTAAACTCATAGTCTCCCCGTGGCTTTGCCCCCCGATCCGGCTCGATCGGAGCAGATATTAACGTACTTGAAATCATCGGCAAACGCGACTTGCTGCAAGTTACGGGCTCGCTGATGGTTTGGCTGAAATAGGCGTTACACTTGAATTATGAATGACTGGCCGGCTGTGCGATCTGCTCTGGAACAACAGATGAGTCGCTCTCTAAGGGATGCGCGCACCCGCCCAGTGGGCGGTGGCGACGTCAGCTATAGCCTGCGTGTTGATGGTGGTGGGCACACGTTTTTTTTGAAGTACGAGCCCTTGGCCAATGCAGCACGGCTTGAGGCAGAAGCTGCTGGGCTTGCAGAGATGGCTCAGGCCACCCAAATGCATATACCTGATGTTCTGGCCTTGGGTACGACTGACGCAAGTGCTTTTCTAGCCCTCGAATATATGGATATGCACCCACCCGATTCCGATAGCGCTCCCCGGCTTGGGGAAGCGCTTGCCGAGATGCACGGTATTGTGTCGCCGAATTTTGGTTGGTATCGAAATAATTTTATCGGGTTGAACCCACAGTACAACCAAGTTAACGGTGTCTGGCTGGAATTCTTTCGTGAAAATCGATTGCGCGTAATGGTTGATGCCCTGGCTGTCGACTACCCGGCACTGGCCAATCGGGGGGATCGGTTGCTGACCTCACTTGACGCACTCATTGGCGATCATCGACCGGAAGCCAGCCTAGTTCATGGTGATTTATGGGCTGGCAACGTCGGGTGCGATGAACGTGGCATGCCGACATTGTTCGATCCGGCGGTTTATTACGGGGATCGCGAAACCGATCTGGCCATGGCTGAGCTGTTCGGCGGTTTTCCGCCGCTTTTCTTTGAATCCTATTGGCATGCCTGGCCGATCCCTATAGGGTATCGGCGCGTCCGACGGCCGCTTTATCAGTTGTATCATCTGCTGAACCATGTGCGGCAATTTGGTGAGGCATTCGTTAGGGGCAGCCACGCGGTCATTGATCAATTGCTGGCCGAATTGAGGGGTGACTGAAACCTGTGTCATCCGGCCACGAGTATCGAGTCCGCATCCGTTGCTTATGTGCTGCGTAAATTTAATAATACGTCTTGAATTCTTTGATGACGCAATGCATCCTCAACTTGTACGGTCAGAAAGTTTGAAAATAACTATAGGCTGTTTTATTCCCCTGCCACTTTCCAGGTATTCGTCTTAAATGAGTGTCGAACGCAAGTATCCCGAGAACACCGATCTAGAAGACCGCTTCAGCTGGATTGATTTTCTGCCGTTTCTGCTGCTGCATGTGGCGTTGATCGGCATCTGGTGGACCGGTTTCACCATGACATCGGTACTGCTTTGCATCGGCCTTTATATAACGCGAGTGTTCGGCATTACTGCGGGTTATCACCGTTATTTTTCACATCGGGGATATAAGACCGGCCGAGTCTTCCAGTTCGTACTGGCTTTCATGGGGGCCGCGGCGTTTCAGAAGGGCCCCCTCTGGTGGGCCGCCAAACATCGGGAGCATCACCGCGAATCCGACATGCCCGCCGACGCCCATTCGCCGCGCCAATACGGCGCTTTCGATTCGCACATCGGCTGGGTTTATCGAAAGGCACGAAATCACGCAGACTTGGATCTGGTTAAGGATTTCTCGAAATATCCGGAAATCCGCTGGTTGGAACATCATCAATATGTTCCGGGACTGCTTGTGGCAGCTGCCTGCACCGCAATTGGAGGCTGGGCCGGTCTTGTTTCTGGTTTCATGCTGTCAACTGTGCTGGTATATCACGCCACATTCACGGTCAACTCGCTGAATCACATGGTGGGCCGTCAGCGTTATTTGACGGGCGATGATTCCCGCAACAATTGGTTATTGGCCATCGTTACGATGGGTGAGGGCTGGCATAACAACCACCATTATTATCCCTCGACAGCGCGCAATGGGTTTTTCTGGTGGGAAATCGATACCACGTATTATCTGTTGCTGGGCTTGTCGAAACTTCGTCTAGTATGGGATTTGCGCCAGCCGCCCGAGACGATTTTGGCCAATGAGAAAGCTCCGACGCAAAAGGTCATTGATAAATGTGCGGTTTATATCGCCGACGGATTTTCGGCGGAACGCATAAGTGCAACAGTACGACAGCGTTGGGAAGGCAGTCATGTGCTCGACGATCTGCGATACAAGGCCGCTCACAAATGGAGTGAAGCAGAAGCTTATGTCGCGGAAATGGAGTTGCCGGGCTTCCCTAATTTCGACCAGTTACGCGCCCGGGCACATCGTAAATTCAAACTCCAGCACGCTGGATTGGAACGCGCCATCGAGCGGGCACAACAGTTGTTGCGACATGCAGTAGCGTATCGGCTGCTGGAACGGCTGCAGTCCGAGCCTACCGCTTGATTGGCTTGTTGCTGATGAATTTACGGTCTTCACTAACTGTGTCGGCCGTTTGATTCATGAAAGCCGGCGCCCTAGAGGCGCCGGCTTTTCTATTTCCGGCCAGTGTGTTCGCGGGTGTCGCTAAACGTGAGCTCGGGCCAGCGCTCGCGAATGAGATCCAGTTTGACCCGCGAAGAAGCCAGATAGACCAGCGCACCACTATGATCTATAGCAGCGCCGTCACTTACCTTGTCGCGAAAGCGTTGCACTTCGCTTGTCGGACCGGTTACCCACCGGGCAGAGCTGACAGGCACGCTCTCGAACGCTGCCGACACGCCGTACTCAGTGCGTAGCCGTTCTGCGACCATATCGAACTGCAGCGTGCCCACAGCGCCCAAGATGACGTCATTGTTGGTTGTCGGTCGAAAAACCTGGGTTGCACCTTCTTCGCAGAGTTGGTCGAGTCCCTTGTGGAGTGCCTTGGCCTTGAGTGGGTCGCGCAGTACTACCCTTTGGAACAGCTCGGGTGCAAAGTTGGGAATGCCGGTGTAAGTCAGTGCTTCGCCTTCGGTGAAGCAATCGCCGATGGCGATAGTGCCATGGTTGTGCAGACCGATGATATCGCCTGGCCAGGCTGTGTCGGCGGCATCACGCTTATTAGCCATGAATGTCGTGGCGTCGTTGATACGAACCGAGCGATTGGCGCCGACGTGATAGAGCCGCATACCGGGTTCGTAGTGGCCGGAACAGACCCGCATGAAAGCGATGCGATCCCGATGTCTAGGATCCATGTTGGCCTGTATTTTGAAGACAAAGCCGGACAGTGCGGCTTCGCCGGGTTCGACGACACGCGTTTCGGCTGCACGCGGTTGCGGCATCGGAGCATTGGCAGCAAAATCATTAAGCAGTGGGGTCACACCAAAGTTGCTGACGGCGGAGCCGAAATAGACTGGCGTCAACTCACCGGCTAGATAGCGCGCTTGATCAAAAACAGTCCCGGCCTCGCGCACCAACTCGACTTCTTCTCGGAGCGCACCGATAGCGTCGCCGGCGATTTCGGCAAGTTTGGGATCATCGAGACCGTTGACCTGAATGACTTCAGGGTTGCGCTGGTCACTGTCCTTGCCGAATAAATGCACGGTGTCATCATCAAGGCGATATACGCCCCTGAAGTTGCTGCCCATCCCAATGGGCCAGGTGACCGGTGCGCACTCAATGCCCAGTGTTTCTTCGATTTCGTCGAGTATTTCCAGTGGCGGACGGCCTTCGCGATCGAGTTTATTGACGAAGGTGAAAATGGGCGTTGTTCGCAACCGGCACACTTCCATCAATTTGATGGTTCGGGATTCCACGCCCTTGGCGGCGTCGATCACCATCAGGGCTGAATCGACTGCGGTTAATGTTCGATACGTGTCTTCGGAGAAGTCGGCGTGCCCCGGGGTATCAAGAAGGTTCACGATCCGGTTACGGTATTCAAATTGCATTACCGATGTTGTTACCGAGATACCGCGCGACTTTTCCATCTGCATCCAGTCCGAGGTGGCATGCCGCGCCGACTTTCGCCCTTTGACGGTTCCCGCCAGATTAATGGCTCCACCGAACAAAAGAAGTTTCTCCGTGAGTGTTGTCTTGCCAGCGTCTGGATGCGAGATGATCGCGAATGTCCGGCGTCGTTCGGCAGCTTCTTGTGTCTTTGAGTCGATCGCTGGCGTAGGGTCTGCCAATCGCTGAGCCATCAGTTAATCTCTAAACGTTGTTTGAAATAAGAGTCTGGTCATTGCAGAAAACTAGATTTCCTGTATCATACATAATTCTGAAATGATTAGTCCTAAATAAATCAGCATCAAATTGTGAGATGCGGCAAGTGGTTTTCCCCCTTTTACCACTTGTCGTTATTGATGCGTCTAGTTTTAGGCGCATCATGATGTGATATCGCTCACCCCCTAGCGATATCGCTATAGTTGGCCTGGAGCCTGTTTGCTCCAGGCCTCTTTTATGTTGGCAGCATGTGTATGTCAGCGGATCTCGAAATTGTGGGTCTCTTCCAACGGCAGCGGATCAAGGGTTGTCAGTTGATCGACCCGTGCCGAAGGCGGACCTGTTCTTAGCCAGTTTTTAAATGCTGTTAGTTCGTTTGCCTCACCCTCGGCATACACTTCGACGCTACCGTCGCGGCAGTTCGCGACCCAGCCTGTTAGGCCATGCTTTTGTGCTTGCTGGAGCGTTGCGGCACGAAAACCGACGCCCTGTACGCGGCCGCTGATTAAAAGATGTACAGATTCAGTCATGATCAAGACCGTTCTGATTGAGTTATCGTTGATATCCGAGACGTTCCAGTAATCCTTCGAACTCATCGAGGGAATGGAACTGTATGCGCAGCTCGCCGTTACCCGTTTGTGGTTGATAGGTTACATTGGTTGCGTTGCCCAGCTGTGCGCTCAAATCACGTGCCAATTCCCTTAGTTCAGCGTCGGTGTCAGAGCTCGACGCGTCAGATTTGTGGTTGTGGCCTTTACGCGCGTTTTTTTCAAGCCCTCTCACACTCCAGCCATTGCGTATGGCGCGGCGTGCGAGGGTTATTTGAGTGGAGCGAGGTAAACCGGCTAGTATTTTCGCATGACCCAAGCTCAGATGCGCGTCCTCCAGCCAGCACTGGACCTCACGTGCCAGATTCACGAGACGCAGGTAATTGCTCACATAAACCCTTGACTTGCCGATCCGGTGCGCAATGGCGTCGTGTGTCAGGCCGAACTCCTTGGCCAGCCGTGCCAGGCCCCGGGCAGTTTCCATGACGCCCAGGGATTCCCGCTGCAGGTTTTCCACCAGACCGAAACTTGCGGCCTCGGTGTCGTCTAGGTCGTCGCGGACAATAGCCGGTACGGAAGACAAGCCGGCTAACTGAGCGGCGCGCCAACGACGTTCGCCTGCAATTAGCTGGAACGTGTGTACGTCAACCGGTCGTACAATGACTGGCTGCATAAAGCCGATACGCGCTAATGAATCAGCCAGCTCATGAAGCGCGTCCGGTTCAAAGTGTCGTCGCGCCTGATCGGGATTGCGCGTAATGGACGCTAGGGCGATCTGCCGGGTTGGCGGGAACCGATCGGTTAGTTCAGGGTCGGCGCTTCGCATAACCTAATGATGCCTGTTGAGGCATTCGAACCGGCAATCAGGCCAGCGCGTTGCCACCGGGCTCACGGCACTGCACAATAGGTTCATCCATGCCGGTGCGCAGTGACGTAAACATCACGTTAGACGCTCCTAAGGGAATCAGGCGACTTATGCGGCATAATTTTGCAAGCAGTGTACTGCCGACATGTTGTGTCGGCATTATTTTTTTGCTGGCGGGCTGTGTCCACAGTCCACCAAGCCATCCTTGGGATCCAATCCAGCCAGTTAACCGCGTTGTATTCAAATTCAATCGCAAGGCCGACAAGTACGTCCTCCGGCCGGTCGCCAAAGGCTATAACAAGGTCACGCCCAGTCCGGTACAGTCGAGTATTGGTAACTTCTTTGCCAACGCACATGAACCTGTGACCATTATCAATAGCATACTGCAATTGAACTTCAAGGCGTTCAATCAATCATTGGGCCGATTCATGATCAACACCGTCGCGGGTGTTGGCGGTCTGTTCGACGTGGCAAGCAAAGTCGGCGTACCCAACCCGCAGAAAGACTTCGGCCAGACATTGGGCCGCTGGGGTCTCGGGCGCGGGCCCTATTTGGTGCTGCCATTGATGGGGCCAAGCGACGGACGCGATCTGGTCGGCAGAGTCGGCGACCACTGGCTGTATCCGATCACGTATCTTGGATACGGCAACAATAACGAAAAATACACCGAATATGGACTTGACGGACTGTACTTTCTGAACAAGCGCGCCCAATATCTCGGCTATGAACAACTGCTGTCTCACCAGTTCGATCCTTACATATTTCTTCGCGGTTACTATCTGAAGCAACGCCAGCAGAAAGTGGACAATGCCCAAACCGGCCAGAGTGGCAAAGGCCAGGGAAACAAAACCAATAAACTGCCTGTGGGTGGTTAGCACACAACCTGGGCTTCGTTTAATCAGTCTCGTATACAAAACGAGATGCTGACTGATCCGGCCGACCCAGTTCCTGGCAGCGCTTCATTGCGGCGCTTGGAAACCACTGTCTTGGCTGCCGGCCACGCGACAGCGGCTCGAGTTTCAATCCTCGATGCGGGTGGCGGCCGGGTCGTCGTATTCAAAGATTACTCCCAAACCTCGGGTATCTTCAGGCGTTTTATCGCGCCGCTGCTGGCGTGGCGGGAAGTCACCGCACTCAGGCGTCTTGGGGGTATTGATGGCATTCCACAACTCATTCGACCGATTGGCCAAACGGGGCTACTCATGGAGTATGTTCCGGCCGAGGCGTTACCCAATGCGGGGGACGTTGGCATTGAAACCCTCGATGCGCTTGAGATTTTGGTCGCGAATATGCACGCAGCTGGTGTAGCGCATGCTGACTTGCGGGCGGCACGTAATGTATTGGTCGATGAGGTCGGCAGGCCTTATATCGTTGATTTCGTTGCACGTGTGCAGCGCGGTGCGTCTTGGAATCGACCGTGGAATAGACTGTTCGAACTGTTCAAAGCGGCGGACTACTCTGCGATTGCCAAACTACGCCTGCGCTATGCACCCGCACATGCGCGCACCGAGGATCCTCAGCTCGCCCGGCACACCGGCCGGCAAGCCCGCATCGGCCGAGCCATCGGGATGACCACCCGTCGCGTTGTTCAGCGCTTTGCCCATTGGCAGTGAACGATCTATTCTGACTGAGGGGCGGCTTCCCAGGCGTCGATTGCTTCGGCCATAGCCAGGACGCTTCGCTGCAGATAGTTATCGGCGGCCTCGCGCTTGGCGTCCATCAGGTAGGACCACGCCATCGCCACAGTGGGCCGTGGATCGTCAATAATGCCCTGATCATGCACCCGTGAATGGGCGTCCCGGAGAGCATCGCGCATCACTGCGATGGTGTCGGCGTCAAGGCCGGCTTCGCCTAAGACCATGACAGCAGCCCCCAGTGGTGCTGCGTCGAGAACGCCGCGTTCGTGCTCAGTCAGCGCTCGGGTGTCGGCGTAAAGGTCAACCAATCTGGAGACGAGTTCAACCAGCGCGATCATGCACGGGAGGTCGTCGTGCAGAGTCGGGTGGCCGCGCTTGGCCGCAATGTCGGCCGCGGCTTTGAGCGACGGACCTACGGTTTGGTGGTAAGCCTCGGGCGTGAGTTGCTCGGCTTGCGAGAGTTGGTTTGTCATCGGCGATTAAGCACGCGGTTACTGATGTGTACGGTGTGAATTTTGGTCTGGCCAAAGCTTAACTGCTGGGGTTGCCATGCTCTTTTCTACGGACACATCTTTGATAGCGGTTGTTGTTCATGCGATGCGCATTATAGGCGCCTGCGGCCGCGCCGGCGGCGGCGCCAACACCCGTCGCAATGTCGCGCCCGCTACCCGCACCGAACTGGTTGCCGATTATGCCGCCCAATATGCCACCGATCGTCGCCTGGCCAGGCGTGCTTTCTGTGGCTTTGAGAGCCGAATTGCGGTTATTGCCTGCGTAGGCGCAACTGAACTTGCTGCTTGGCGTGGCCTTGAAAATCGGATCCACGTTGGCTTGGCGTTGACTGGCGCAGCCCGCCAAAAACCCGACGATCAATGCAACTGCCAGTAGCCCGATGAAGTTGTGTTTGATCATGGTTCCTCCGTCTTTACTTATCAATTGTACCTTTGCGTCAGGCGGGCGGGATTCAACTCGATAATGCTGCATATTACTGTTCAGGTATCGGCGTAATTGGCTGCTATGCTGTTTAGTTAAAGGAGTCATGGCAGGATGCTCCCAATGTGGATGGAGTAGCAGACAAGCCGCTGAATTATGATGATATGGCAATGGGTGATCGCCGCTTTAGTTGCGTATCTGATCGGCAGTCTGTCCGGTAGCCTGATCATTGGCCCGCTTTTGGGACGCAGTGATCCGCGCGACAGTGGAAGCCATAACGCTGGCGCTACCAACGCCTTGCGCACTGGTGGCAAGTTGTATGCTGCACTAGTCCTTGTGTTCGATAGCTTGAAGGGTGTGTTTGCGGTTCTGGCGGTGCCCTGGCTCGTTGGGATCACCCCACCCGGGGCACTGGTCTGCGGCGGATTCGCTGTCATTGGACATCTTTACCCTATATATTTTGGTTTTCGCGGGGGCAAAGGGTTCGCGACCGTCCTGGGCGCCCTGATCGCGGCAGTGCCGCTTACCTTTGTCGTGGCTATCGGTGTCTTTGTCGTTACCTTGGTATCCAGTGGTTATGTCGGTTTATCCACCGTGCTGTCGATGTGGGGGCTGACTTTATTCTGTGGGGTGGCATCGTCTTATGGCACCGCGGCTAAACTCTTTACCTTAGCGATGAGCCTGCTGATCACCTATACCCACCGAGGCAACCTGAAACGCACTTGGCAGGGAACCGAAAACCGATTTGAAAAAGTCCTCTGGCGCCCTCGACGCCGGTGATTGTCTGTTAATGAGTCTCGCGCAGTGACTGATGAATCCAACTTGTTGCAATTGCTGGCCGACCGTGAGTGGCATTCTGGCACCGAGTTGTCGCGCAAGCTGGGGATTACTCGGGCCGCAATCTCGGCACGCATCAAAAAGCTGACCGCGCGCGGGCTGTCGATTTATGCAGTCGTAGGTCGCGGCTATCGTCTGGCCCAAACCGACGAGTTGCTCGATTCCGCAACAATCCATGCCTCGTTACCCCCAACGGTCGAGCAACGGGTTACCGAAGTTCGAGTGTTCGAAACGATCGACTCCACTAACGACGTACTGGCACGTCTGGATGATGGTTCCACTCGGCTGGCTGTGGCCGAAATGCAGACGGCCGGACGGGGACGAACCGGGCGCCGTTGGGTTTCACCATTCGGGGCCAATCTGCATTTTTCTCTTATTCATCGGTTTCGGGAGCCGCAGGCCCCAATCTCGTCACTCAGTCCGCTCATCGGTATTTGTTTGGCCCGGATGCTCTATGACATGGGACTGGTGGCTATACGCTTGAAATGGCCCAATGATTTAATGGTTCATAGCGAAAAACTGGGCGGTATTCTGGTTGATTATCGCGGCGAGATCGCCGGCAGTGCACGATTGATCATTGGGGTGGGTATCAATGTCGCGATGGGCAAGGGAGGCTCTTCCGAGATTGACCAGCCATGGACCGAATTGGCGGCGTACCTACCTAAGGTGCCCTCTCGCAACGAACTGACAGCCCGAGTGGCCACTAGTGTGATGACTGGCTTGGATCGGTTTAAGGCCGGTGATACAAATACCCTTCCCTGGGATTGGCAGGCGTTCGACCATCTAGCCGATGCATCCGTCATCACAACCGGCTCGAACGCCCCAATGAGAGGCATAGCGCGCGGTATCAATACCGATGGCAGCCTGCGTATCGAAACCGATGGGGTCGTATCGCGCGTTTACTCGGGTGATGTATCGGTGCGGTCAGTGTCGTGAATCTGCTTATCGACTTGGGAAACAGCCGCGTGAAGTGGGCGCTCACGGGCAACGGCGCGATCCTGAACAGCACCAGCCTGGATCGCCAGGCCAATTGGCTACGCGAGTTGCCGTTCCATCGGGCGTCTGCGGTCTGGCTTGCCAACGTTGCGGGGCCCGATTCAGCGGACGCTGTCGAACAAATCGCATCGCAACGGGGTTTAGTCTGTCATCGGCTGCTTTCCGAACCTCGCTTCGGGAACTTGAAAAACGGCTACACAGAGCCCGAAAGGCTCGGTGTGGATCGTTGGATGGCCTGTATCGGCGCCATTTCCAGCTGCGATGCTTCGATACTGGTGGCCGATGCGGGAACAGCGCTTACTCTCGATTGGATCGATGCCGAGCAGCAACATCAGGGTGGGCTGATCACTCCGGGCGTCGCCACCATGCGCCACCGGCTGGTTGGTGCCACCCAGTTGCAACTGCCAGCCGAAAACTCCATGGATGCCGAACTGGGCAAAAGCCCATCGCAGGCGATTGAACGCGGCACCCGGGCGGCAGCTGTGGCAATGATAGACGCCATGGCCCAACGCCATGCCACCGATTATCGATTATTGACAGGTGGTGAAAGTGAACTGTTGCGACCCCATCTCAGCCATGATTGGCATACTGTGCCCGATTTGGTTTTGGAGGGAATCGCGCGATACGCGCACGAGCTTCAAAAGAACAGATAAGACTTGAGCACTGGATCCAATGCCAGCTAAGCTTCAGAATAGATCAAGTGCCGGTGTAGCTCAGTCGGTAGAGCAGCTGATTTGTAATCAGCAGGTCACGGGTTCGATTCCTGTCGCCGGCACCAATAAAATCAATANNCGCTGGATTAGGACGATACCCGCGCGCGTAGCCGGGGATAGTGTGTTGCTTGTCTGCGCAGTTTCTACCAGTAGATGCATAGCGAGCGCGGCCGTAATTGCCGCGTTTTTGTACAGCCACCCCTTTTATAGCGTCTAAAAATTAGCTACCAGTGTGCGTGGTAGTACTTCGTGCGGGCGATTAAGACCGTATCGATTTGTATAACTGGACTGGCCCAGCACCCCTTGTTCTGGTCAAATCAAAACGGACACTGGTTTAAGCAACAGCGGCCCACTCGATTTCCCTCGGCGTTTGATAACCGAAGCGTTAAGTGGNNGGCCGTCGAACCATTCGCTTTTCAGCGTGCCGAACAAGTGCTCCATCACGGCGTTGACGCTCCTATGTCAAGCAGCTCTATTAAGTGCTCGTAAATCGGTGATAATCAAGGGATAGAATTCGCGAACCAGGTAGCGCTTCAAACAGCGTTGAATTTCCTTGTTGGAGCGGCCATCTTGAGCGCATCGGTCGCCAGCCTGGCGCCTCGATGG
>DHHU01000032.1 GCA_002403445.1 Salinisphaeraceae bacterium UBA4764
TCGTCCCCCCAAACGGCCTATGGGAACTACTGCGAAGCGGGGCTGACCCTGCGGCGGCGTCGGCCCAGGCGGCGTGTCGCGGCCATGCATGGGTCATCGCGGCCTGCGGTAACGGGGCTCAATGAGGTTTGTCGCTTGGATGTGGTGGCCGACGAGTCGTTCAACGGCAGCTTTCGAGACGAATGCCGGAACAGGCGCTGATTTGAGGGGCTTGAAGAGGCGCGCGAAACAATCGAGACAAGGCGGATCGAATNNATCATTTACCCGCAAGTCTGGAAGTCTGACAAATGGGAACGAGGGCAAGATGGGCGACAAGGAGGTATTTGATCTAATGTATGCGCCCTATATGTTTGGATAAATCTTCTGCTCGCATGAAAGCGACACCTATCAAAGAGCTTTCATACACCACTGCGTGCGAGCGGAGAACATAGCGCGCCAACTATATACCAGCGGATTGGCTCGCCGAGCTGGAAATGTTGGTGGATTTTATTCCGAACATTGGTTCTCAACATAATTGTAGCCAATACAGTGCCACTGCTAAAAAGTACAGAGCAGCAACCGAATCCACTATAAGCCGTTGTTTTGTTGGTGCCGGGGAGAGGATTCGAACCTCCGACCTACTAATTACGAATCAGTTGCTCTACCGAACTGAGCTACCCCGGCTATGGGCGGGAGTATAGGCCACGCAACCAAGTTGCAGCAATCCTTTCGGGTGTATGGCGAATGCGGTGTTGTACTGTATTGTTGCACGTGACGGCGACGGCATTGACAATGCACGCCGTATACGGACCGGAGGGGTGGCAGAGTGGTCGATTGCAGCGGTCTTGAAAACCGCCGAGGGTTTATAGCCCTCCGTGGGTTCGAATCCCACCCCCTCCGCCAATTCCGTTTTTTGGCAGTTAGCCGGTCAAGAGTTCGGCCAAAATGTCGCCATAGATGGCCGCCAATTGATCCGGATCGGTGGAAGCTACTCGCTCGTCTATTTGATGGATCGTGGCATTGACTGGGCCGATTTCGACCACTTCGGCGCCGGTTGGCGCGATGTAGCGCGCGTCGGATGTGCCCCCGGCGGTGGATAGCTGGGGTGTCCGGCCTTTTTGGGTTCGGATAGCTTGGCGGGCGGCGTCGATAAGGGCCCCGTGCCGGGTTACGAAGGGCTCCCCCGAACAGCGCCATTGGACGCCGTTCGGGTCGATGCCGTGGGCGTAGCAGCGTTGCTCGATGCTTCTTTGAATTGTTGCTGCTGACCATTTGGTATTGAAACGCCAATTGCAGTCGGCTATGGCGCGACCGGGAATGACGTTTTCAGCACCGGTGCCTGCAGCGATGTTGGATATCTGGAAAGACGTGGGCGGGAAGAGCTCGTCGCCGTCGTCCCACTGGACTGCGACCAGTTCGTCCAGCAATCCGATAAGTCGGTGTCCGGCGTTGTCGGCCATTTGGGGATAGGCCACGTGGCCCTGGTGACCCTCGACGCTGATGCGCGCGTTAAGGCTGCCCCGGCGACCGACTTTAATGGTATCGCCCAGCGTCTGAACCGCCGTCGGCTCGCCGACGACACAGTAGTCGATTTGGATATGGTGTGCTGTCAGCCATTCAACGACTGCGCGGGTGCCGTTCACGGCGGGGCCTTCTTCGTCACTGGTCAGAAGTACGCCAATCCGGCCGCGATGATCGGGGTGCGCTGCCCGGAATTGTTCCACTGCGGTGACTATTGCCGCCACGCCGGTTTTCATGTCAGCCGCGCCGCGTCCATACAATTGATCATTGTCAATCGCGGCTTGGAATGGCTCGTGCCGCCAATCGGTTGCGTCACCGGGTGGCACCACATCAGTGTGGCCGGCGAAACACAACAGCGGGCCGCTGGTGGCTTGATCGTCAGGACCGGCAACGGCCCAGAGGTTATCGACATCACCAAAGCGCAGCGCCGTGCATTCAAAGCCGGCGCGTCCTAACCGTTCAGCGATAAGCGTCTGGCAGCCGGCGTCGTCGGGCGTCAGCGAGCGTCGTGCGATCAGATCGCGCGTTAGTGCAAGAGCATCGTTGCTCATGAGTTGGGATTGTGACTTAGCAAGAGGTTGTATTGTGTTGCGTTGAATCCGGCTAATAGGTCCCGGCCGGTATCAAGAATCGGCCGTTTGATGAGCCGCACCCGCGCGGCCATCCAGTAGGCGGGTGACTCGAGGACAGACGCGCGGTCGACCTCTCCAAGCCCGCGCCAAGCCTTAGATCGTTTATTGAGCAGTGTGTCAAGTTCGATCTTGGCAAGCCAGTTTGTGACGGTTTCTGGCCGAATTCCGTGACGGTCTAAGTCGTGCCATTCGAAATCCATCCCCGCAGATGTAAGCCAGTTTCGGGCCTGGCGGCATGTGTCGCAGTTGTTGATTCCATACAGTCTGATCATTCCACTGCACCGCGCAAAAGGTCGTTGACCGCGACCTTGGCGCGCGTGGCTTCGTCAACTTTCTTTACGATTACGGCGCAATTCAGATTATAACGACCGCCGTCGCGCGGTAGGCTGCCGGCTACGACGACCGATCCCGGTGGGACTTCGCCCTGGATAATGGTATCGGCTTCGCGGTCGTAAATGGCAGTCGATGCGCCGATGAATACGCCCATGGAAATGACCGCGCCACGACCGATCCGCACACCCTCGACGATTTCCGACCGAGCGCCGATGAAGCAGTTGTCTTCCAAGATCGTGGGGGCTGCCTGTAGCGGTTCCAGCACGCCGCCCAGGCCGGCACCGCCGGATAGATGCACGTTTTTGCCCACTTGTGCGCAGGAGCCGACAGTGGCCCATGTGTCGATCATGGAGCCGCTCCCCACGTAAGCACCGATGTTCACGTAGCTGGGCATCAACACCACATTAGGCTCGATGTGGGCACCACGCCGAACAGCGGCTGGCGGCACGACGCGCGCGGCCTGGTTTTCGAACTCAGTGAGCGAATAGTGAGCATATTTAAGCGGCACCTTGTCGAAATAGCGCGTTTCGGCGCCTTCGATGAGTTCGTTATCGGACAGACGAAACGACACCAGTACGGCTTTTTTGAGCCAGTCGTTGACGACCCAGCCATCGGCGGTCGGCTCGGCGATGCGTGCACTGCCGGCATCGAGTTGGCCAAGTGCGTCCTCAACAGCGGCGCGCGTGTCGGCGTCAACGGTTTTTGGACTCAGGCTGTCACGGTTGTCGAACGCTTGTTCGATGAGGTGGCGGGTCTTGGTCATGGTCGGAATCTCACTGGCTTGATTGTTACGGGATGTAACGTGTTGAAGTAGCGCATTCTAAAGGTTGATGGCCGTTTAGTTTTGTGACGGGCGATCGAGTTCGACTGTGAGTGCACGGCGCAATTCCCGCTGTGCAGCTCGCTCCGAAATGGGCGCTCCGTCGCCGTCGGTAATGAAGAACACGTCTTCGGCGCGTTCGCCGATAGTCGCGATCTTGGCGTTTTGGAGTACGACGCCCTGGCGCCTGAAGACTTCACCGATTTGGGACAGTACCCCGGGCCGGTCAGCAGTAATGATTTCCACCGCTGTGGCACCGCGTTCGGTGTCGGGCCGGAAATAGATCTGCGTCGGCACGTTGAACTGGCGATGGCGGCGGGACGCGCGCTTCGGTGTGTTGCCGTGATCCGGGTTGGGCGCCGCGATGGCCCGGATCAGGGCGTCGCGGATCTCGGTTTCACGTTGGGTGCCTTCAATTGGCGAACTGTCGGCTTCGCTGACGACATAGGTATCCAGCGTGTAGCCGTCTTGTGTGGAGTTGATGCGGGCGTCCTGAACCGATAACCCACTGCGCGCCATGGCGCGAGCGGTGACACCGAAGAGATAATCGCGATCGCGGCAATAGACGAACACGATCGTGCCCCGGTCGGCGATATGCTCGATGGATACCAGAGGGTCGGCGCTGTCGTGACAGGCAATGGCCTGAGTCTGGCGGGCGATTTCCTCAGGTGTATGGCGTAAGAAGTAATCACGATCCAGCCGCGCCCATATCGTCTTGAAATCTGGTGTGTTGACCTTGAAACGCGTCAGCATTGCTGCTGCGGCACTTCGTGTTTCGGCAATTATTTCGGTTTCGCTTATGGGGCTGTCCAGCCCCCGTTCAAGTACCCGCCGCGTACTGGTGTAGAGCTGGCCGAGCAACGACCGGCGCCAACCGTTCCAGAGTTCCGGATTGGTGGCACGAATGTCGCAGATCGTGAATATGTAGAGCCGATCTAGCCGCCCGCGGCTGCCAACGACGCGTGCGAATTCGTACACGACGTTGATATCGTTTATGTCGCGACGCTGAGCGGTCATCGACATGGTTAGATGATGCCGCACAAGCCAGCAGACCAACTCGGTATCGCCGGATGCAATGCCATGTTTATTGCAAAAATCTCGCGCGTCGGACTCTCCCAGTTCGGCATGATCGCCGCCTCGGCCCTTGGCGATGTCGTGCATCAAGCCGGCGATCGCCATGATTTGCGGCTTATCGAGTTTCTGCATCAAGGCGCTGGCAAAGGGCAGTTCATCGTTAAAGCGTTTGATCAACAGACGGCGCAGGTTGCGCACCACGAACAGTGTGTGCTCGTCAACTGTCAAGGTGTGAAACAGATCGTACTGCATACGACCGATAATGCGGCCGAAATTCGGCAGATAGCGGCCGAGAATTCCGTAGCGATTCATGCGCCGCAGTGCGCGTGTAACGCCGCTGCGTTGATTCAGGATTTCACTGAACAGCAGTCGACACCTCAGGGAGGCTCGAAAGTCGTCGTCGATTAGTGCTCGCGCGTCGCGCAGCAGGCGTAGGGTCTCGGCCCGGATGCCGATCAGACGAGGCCGCGTTTGCAAAACATAAAAGATTTCCAGAATCGCACTGGGCTGGCGGCTGAAAACCGCGTTGTCCACAGCCTCGATGTAGCCGCCACGAGACTGAAAATTCGTGGTCAAAGTCTTGGGTGGATAAACGCTGTTCCGGCCAAGCGTTGCTTCTGAAAACAGTTGCAGCAGAATATCACCGAGTGCGGAAAGTGATTTGATCGTACGGTAATATTGCTGCATGAAATGTTCGACGGCGAGGTTGTTCTCGCTGGCAGTGAAACCGAGTTTGTCGGCCACACCGATTTGGTAGTCGAATAGGAGCCGGTCCTCAGCGCGCTCTGTGAGTGTGTGCAACACGAAACGTACCTGCCATAAAAACCGCTGGCCTGCGTTCAACTCGTCGAATTCCTGTGCCGTCAGGAATCCCTGATCGACCAAACCGTCGAGCGTGTCGGTCGCGAAATAGCGCTTGGCCACCCAGGCAATCATCTGGATATCGCGCAACCCGCCCGGCGATTCCTTGATGTTCGGTTCAAGTTGATATGCCGTTTCGTCGAACCGGGCGTGCCGGGTGTGTTGTTCGTGGCGCTTGGCGTGAAAAAATGCCGCGGCGTCCCAGATTTGATCCGGGCCCGTGGCAGTACGCATAGCATCAAAAAGCCACGTTTGACCCGCCAGCGCGCGTGATTCCATAAGATTGGTCGCGATCGTGATGTCGGCTTCGGCCCGACTTTTGCATTCTTCGGGTGAACGCACGCTGTGGCCGATAGCTAGGCCCATATCCCAAGCTTCGGTGATGAACGATTCGATGGCGTTGGCAATGGTGTCGAGGTGTTGTTCGGCATAGACGATCAACAAATCGATGTCGGAGTGCGGAAGCAGCTCCGCACGGCCGTAACCACCCACAGCCACTAGACAGGCCGGATCGCTATCGGATAGATGCTGTATCCAACTGCGGCGTAATACGGCATCGACAAGTTCAGCGCGTGCGCGCACCAGCCACTCGATGTCTGTG
This sequence comes from Salinisphaeraceae bacterium UBA4764, assembly GCA_002403445.1. GTDB lineage: Bacteria > Pseudomonadota > Gammaproteobacteria > Nevskiales > Salinisphaeraceae > Salifodinibacter. Next base: position 5,822 of record DHHU01000032.1, read on the forward strand.
CCCTGGGCAAATGCCGCCGCAAGTTCGCTGTCGCCGGCAGCAAGTTCGGCTTTGAGAACAGCAGGCTCTGGGGTCGCCAGGTTGCGGATTGCCGATAGGCGCGCCTCCCAACCGGTGGGCGCCGCAGGTGAAGATGCGGCCGCAGTTTTCATCGGTCGGCTGCCCCGAGTGTGAGTATTTCGTGGCCGGTTTCTGTCACCAGAATAGTGTGCTCCCACTGCGCTGAAAGCGAATGATCGCGCGTGACTACGGTCCAGCCGTCGCCGAGGGTTTTCACGCCCCGCTTGCCGGCGTTGACCATGGGCTCGATGGTAAAGGTCATGCCTGGTATGAGTTCCATGCCCGTGCCCGGCTCACCGTAATGCAGAACCTGCGGCTGTTCGTGAAAGGCTTCGCCTAGGCCGTGACCGCAGTATTCCCGCACCACTGAAAAACGCCGGGCTTCCACATATTGTTGAATGGCGGCACCGATGTCGCCCAGGGTGGCGCCGGGTTTGACCACGTCAATGCCAGCATACAAAGATCCGCGTGCTGCTTCCGATAACCGCCGGGCTCGGATTGAGGGCTCGCCGGCAAAAAACATGCGCGACGTATCGCCGTGATAGCCATCCTTGATAACCGTGACGTCGATATTGACGCTGTCGCCTTTCTTGAGCTTCTTATCGCTTGGAATGCCGTGACATACCACGTGATTGACCGATGTACAAACCGATTTGGGGAAACCGTGATAATTCAGCGGAGCTGGCCTGGTTCCCAATTCGTAAACCATGTAGTTATGACACAGCGTGTTGAGTTCATCGGTGGTCACGCCCGTGACGACATATGGCTCGATCATGTCTAGCACCTGGGCGGCCAGGCGACCAGCAACTCGCATCTTATCCTGGGCGGCGGGGCTTTTCGGCGTAACAGTCATCATGGCCTCGAATGGATTGATCTTGATTGCGCCGGTCGAGACTTGCGAGTCAATAGTGGCCGGATACCAAGTGGATTGTCGGGCCGTGCTATGTTATAAACCGGCTGTCGACATCAATTTTAGCGTAAGTCGACAGACCAAAAATCCACACGCACTTGCAATACCGGCGACTGGGTGCTCGCGTTTAGGCGCGGGTTGATCGACCGGGAAGTGCGGAGGCCCAACCCGGAGTCAAAATATTATGTCCGATATCAGCATGCGCCAGTTACTGGAAGCCGGTGTTCACTTTGGCCACCGCACCCGTTATTGGCATCCGCGGATGGCCCCTTACATATTCGGCCACCGCAACAAGATTCACATCATCAATCTGGAACAGACACTGCCGCTGATACGTGAAGCCTATAACTACGTATCTCGTTTGGCAGCCAATGGCGGCACAATTATGTTCGTGGGTACCAAACGTGCTGCTCGCGAATCTGTTGGTGAGCAGGCTAAACGCGCCGGAATGCCGTTTGTCAATCATCGCTGGCTCGGTGGCATGTTGACCAATTTCAAGACAGTGCGCAATTCCATTCAGCGCCTCCATGATCTGGAAAAAATGATCGAGGATGGTTCGATCCGTAAGCTCTCAAAGCGTGAGGGGCTCGATCTCTATCGCGAGCGCGACAAGCTTGAACGCTCAATTGGCGGTATCAAGGAGATGACGAGTCTGCCGGATGCGCTGTTCGTGATCGATGTAGGCTTTGAAAATATTGCCGTTGCTGAGGCCAAGAAACTGGGGATCCCGGTTGTGGCTGTGGTCGATACTAATTGCGCCCCCGACAAAATCGACGTGGTGATCCCCGGCAACGACGACGCGATTCGTGCTATTCGCATTTACGCTTCCACGATGGCCGATGCAGTAATAGCTGGTCGCGGTAGTAAGGGCAACTTTACTGGGTTCGACGATACGATCGAGGTTTCGGCCGATGGTGCATCACATGATTCGGGCCAATCCGCCGAAGCCGAGCCGACTCAGAACTCAGTAATACAAGAGTCCCTGGGCGAAAGCGAACCGGCAGCAACCGCCAGTCTGGGCGATGTGGCCGAAACCGAGACTGATAATGACGGTCAGAAGCCAACCCAGTAAGCAATTACAGTTACAGATATGAATATATCCGCAGAGCTAGTCAAGACACTGCGCCAGCGCACCGGTGCCGGCATGATGGAGTGCAAAAAAGCACTGCAAAAAGCCGAAGGCGACCTCGAACAGGCCGCTATCAATATGCGGCATGAAGGTCTAGCCAAGGCCGACCGCAAAGCCGGCCGGGTTGCGGCCGAGGGCCGGATTGCCGTTGCGCGTGGTGCTGACGATAAAACCGCCGTTTTGGTGGATGTCAATTGTGAAACCGACTTTGTAGGCAAAAATCCTGACTTCGTCGATTTCGCCGACCACGCTGCGCATGCGGCCTTGAGCGAACAGCCGGCTGACGTCGAAGCCCTGGCGGCTCTCGAAATTGAAGGCGAAAGTATCGATCAAAAGCGCCGTGCCCTAATCGCCACACTGGGGGAGAACATCACGATTCGTCGCCTTCGGTGGTTTGAGGCCAGTGAGGGATCCAGCTTGGCCCTTTACAGCCACGGTGCGCGTATTGCCAGTGGCGTGGTTGTTCAGGGCGGCAGTCAAGATCTAGCTCATGATCTGGCAATGCACGTGGCCGCGCAGGCACCCGCCTATCGGTCGATTGACGATGTGCCGACAGATGTTCGAGAGTCGGAACGTGATAGCTTGTTGGCCCAGGCTGAGGAAAGCGGCAAGCCGGCAGATATTGTCGCCAAGATGGTCGACGGCCGGCTGAATAAATATCTTGGACAAATAACGTTCCTCGGCCAGGCGTTCGTCAAGGATCCCGACCAAAGTGTGGCGGATCTGCTCGAATCAGCAGGCGCGAGCGTAGTCGACTTCGATCGCCTGGAAGTCGGTGAAGGCATTGACGTTGGGGGCGATGACTTCGCAGCCGAGGTTAAGGCGCAAGCCGAAAAATCGAGCTGATTCCAGCGCGGCGACGATTGCACCCAGTCGCTTGCGTCGACAGGCGAGCCGCTGGAGCCCCTGCGCGCCGGGCGTTAGAATAGGCCTCATAAGTTAGTTAGCAGTAAGGCCATTCGATGACAATTTCGCTGCCTGTTTATCGACGCGTCCTGCTCAAACTGAGTGGTGAGGCGCTTCTCGGCGGTAGTGAATTTGGCATCTCGGGCGAAGTGCTTGCGCGATTGGCTGATGAAATAGGCGAGCTGATCAACGCCGGTGTGGGTGTGGCGCTAGTAGTCGGTGGTGGCAATATTTTTCGTGGTGTCGGATTGGCTGGTCGCGGTATGGATCGGGTGACCGGCGATCAGATGGGCATGTTGGCCACCGTGATCAATGCCCTGGCGCTGCAGGACGCACTTGAGCATGCCGGGTTGACGGCACGCGTAATGTCGGCGCTTCGAATAAACGAAGTATGTGAGGACTATATCCGTCGCCGCGCCGTTCGCCATTTGGAAAAAGGCCGTGTCGTAGTTCTAGCTGCCGGTACGGGCAACCCTTTTTTCACCACAGATTCGGCTGCAAGTCTTCGGGCGGTGGAGGTTGGCGCCGAGATTTTGCTCAAGGCAACCAAAGTCGACGGGATTTATAGCGCCGACCCGGAGCGCGAAGACAGCGCGCAACGCTATACCCATTTGTCGCACGATGAAGTTATCGATAACCGTCTGCAGGTTATGGATACGACCGCGATGGTAATGTGCCGGGATAACGACATGCCGATCCGCGTCTTCAATATTCAGCGCGGCGATGGGCTCAAGAAAATTATCTATGGCGCCGATGATATCGGCACATTGGTCGACGGCCGAGCGAGGGAAACTAACGAATGATCGATGATATCGAGCAAGATGCTGCCACCCGCATGAACAAGACCGTCAACGTTATGTCGGAGAACTTCAGTAAAGTGCGAACTGGCCGTGCGAATACCGGTATTTTAGATGCTGTCCACGTGGATTATTACGGCATTGAAGTACCGCTCAATCAGGCCGCCAACGTATCGGTCGAGGACGCTCGAACGATTACGGTCAAACCATTCGAGGAGTCGATGGTGGGTAAGGTCGAGCGTGCGATCATGGCCGCCGATATCGGCTTGAATCCGAATACTGCGGGCCAAGTGATCCGTTTGGTGTTGCCGCCGCTGACTGAAGAACGACGTAAGGACTTGGTGAAGGTGGTCCGGCGCGAAGCCGAGGAAGCGCGTGTGGCCATACGTCACGTGCGCCGTGATGCCAACAGTGATCTCAAGCAGCTTGAGAACGAATCCGAGATCAGCGCCGATGACCAGCGAGACGGTGAAAACCGGATCCAGAAATTAACTGACCAGAAAATCAACCAGATCGACGACCTGCTTAAACAAAAAGAGCAGGAAATCATGACGGTCTAGTAGAGATAACGTGTCCGCACCCGACCACGTTGCAATTATCATGGACGGTAACGGTCGTTGGGCCGGCAAGCGTGGTTTGGCACGTGCAGCCGGTCACCGCGAAGGCGGTAACGCGGTTGAACGAATCGTGTACGCGGCACCTGCGCGGGGAATACGTCGGCTGACCCTTTTTGCGTTTTCCAGTGAAAACTGGAACCGTCCGGAGTCGGAAGTCCAAGTGTTGCTTGAATTGTTCCGACGGTCGCTACGCCGTAATGTTGAGCGGTTGCACGCCAACAATGTCCGACTCCGGTTTGTCGGATCACGCGCCAAACTCTCCACGCCACTTATCCATGAGATGGACGCCGCAGAAAAGCGAACTGCATCAAACGATGCGATCGACTTGTTCATTGCCATTGATTATGGTGGGCGTTGGGATATCGTTCAGGCCGCGCGCGAATGTGCCCGCGATTGTGTCGAATCAGGCACTTCACCTGATGACATTTCTGAATCCACTTTTGAATCTCGGCTGGCGCTGGCCGATGTGCCGTCGCCAGATCTTTTCATCCGCACGGGCGGTGAACGTCGAATCAGCAATTTTCTGTTGTGGTATCTGGCCTATAGCGAGCTGTACTTCTGCGATGAGCTTTGGCCTGATTTCAATGTCGAAAGTTTCGACCGTGCCTTAGCGTGGTTCGAAAGCCGTGATCGACGTTACGGTCGGATTTCGGCAGTTGTGTCCTAACATGACGTCTTCTTTCCAACTCGGTACTGATGGTGGCCAGCGCTGGCGCGACCTAGGGATGCGCATGACCACTGCGGCAGTCGCCATTCCCTTGGTCATTATTGGGCTATTGTGGCTTCCCATTAGTATCATTATTGCGATTTTCGGTCTGACAATGGCGATCGGTGCTCATGAATGGAGCCGACTGGTGGAAGCTGGTGCGGCCGGGCACGTCATGCTTATATTTGTCACGCTCGCCTTGACTGCGTTTGGTGTCAAATTGATTCTGGTTTCGTCACCCGTTGCATCCATCGTTTTTGCCGTCGGCGTGGCGATGGGTCTACTCGCGTCGTTGGCCGGGGTTTGGATGGTGTGTACCGCGGCAACCGAGGTGCCGATTAACTTGATTCGAGGGGCCCTAGGCTGGTTTTTCGGGGCATTTGTTTTTATCGGCGCGTTAGCAGCCCTTGCCAGCATTGGTTCTGGTGTAGGCGGCGGGCAGCGGATATTGATGTTTTTTGTGCTGATCTGGCTGGTTGATGTCGGCGGCTATGCGGCTGGTCGGCTGATTGGCGGTTTTAAGTTGGCACCCCGCGTCAGTCCCCGAAAGACCTGGGCCGGCGCAATAGCCGGCGTGGCCGCAGCCGCCGTGGCGGCCGGTATCTATGGTGGGTTGTTCAATACAGACGCCGACGGCTGGGTTTTCGCGCTGGCTGGCGCTTGGCTGGCCATGGTTTCAATCTTTGGCGATTTAACCGTCAGCCTGCTTAAACGCCGCGCCGGTCTGGCCGAGACCGGCGTGCTGTTTCCGGGTCACGGCGGCGTGCTGGATCGGCTCGACGGTTTGGTTTTCGCCGCACCGTGGTTTGCGTTAATTGCGCTCTGGCTTTTTTTCTGGAATGTTTAATCCTGAAAAGGTCACATTTTCACAAGATCGCCACACTTGAGGGGTTAAAGGCAACTTTTTGAAGGTAGCCAACGATTGATTTCGCGATACTGCCCACGGCACTGATCGTCGGCTCTTGTCATCCCTAAACCACTTGGCCTAGAGGTAGCCTTTGAATTGATCCAAATACTCATTGCCATCGGCGCATTCCTGGTCGCTATCGGAATACTGGTGGCGGTTCATGAATGGGGGCATTACATTGTTGCGCGGCTGCTGGGCGTGGGCGTTGTCCGGTATTCGATCGGATTCGGTGCGCGCCTTGCGGGCTTTACCAGTAAGCGAACCGGTATCGAATACAGGCTGTCGGCATTGCCTCTCGGCGGTTACGTCAAATTGTTGGACGAATCTGAAGGCGAAGTGCCCGAATCCCAAAAACGCTATGCCATGAACCGGGCTCATCCGCTGCGGCGGATTGCCATCGTGGCGGCCGGGCCGGGGATCAATTTCGTGTTTGCAATAGCCGCTTATTGGCTGGTTTTGGTACTGGGTGTCGCAGGGCTTAAACCGATCATTGGTGCACCGGCGGCGCATTCCATGGCCGCTAAAGCCAATATGCAGTCGCGTGATCAGGTGGTGGCCATCGACGGCAAGTCGATCTCGAGTTGGCGCGGTTTGAAACTCAATCTCATCAGTCATGCGCTCGACAATGACCGCGTAGTGCTCACCCTGCAACGCGGGAACCACACTCGGCGCTCGGCGACGCTGAATCTTGCCAATGCACCCGATGACCCGAAACAATTGTTTAAGACACTCGGGTTATCGCCCTATCAGCCGCCGGCGACACCCATTATCGAGCAGGTCATGAACGGATCGCCGGCAGCAGCCGGTGGCCTAGAAAAAGGTGATCGCATCAAGGCAGTCGATGGTCATCCGGTAGCGTCGCCGAAAGCACTCGTCAATGCCATTCAGTCAAGACCTGGGCAGAAAATCAAAATCAGACTCAAACGCAACGGGCGAACGCTTGTGCGCCATGTGACGCTGGGGCAACGCAATTCCAAGGGGGGAGTAAACGGCCATCTGGGCGTTGCGATCGGCGTCGATTCGAGCGCCTGGGAAGCCATGAAAACCACACGACGGCTTCCACCTGTTGCCGCAGTGCCAGCTGCCGCAGCGCAAACATGGAATCTTTCGGCGCTGACGGTGAAGATGCTAGGCCGTATGGTTACGGGCCAGGTATCGTGGCACAACATCGGGGGGCCGATTCAGATCGCGGATTATGCCGGTAAAACGGCGAGTATCGGTTTCGTTGCGTTTGTCAGTTTTCTTGCATTAATTAGTTTAAGCTTGGCTGTGATCAACCTTTTGCCGATCCCGGTGTTAGACGGCGGACACATTCTGTATTATCTAGTGGAATGGATTCGCGGCCGGCCGCTCGGCGAGGCCACCCAAGCGCTGGCTCAGCGCATGGGGGTGGGTGCGCTGATGGCGCTGATGGTGCTGGCTTTTTATAACGACATACTTCGCCTTTTGGGCTAAGCGAGATATATGCCTGTAATTTTACTCCGCGCCTTCGGCGTGGTCATGCTGGCCATGTTCGCCGTAAGTGGTCTGGCGCACTCGTATAACAACGCCCCGTTTCGAATCCAGCAGATCAAGGTCAAGGGAACCCAGCGTTTATCGCGCGGCACGGTGCTGTCTTATCTGCCGGTTACCGTTGGCGACCGCATGACCCAAAATCGCGCGGCGCACTCGATCAAGGCGCTTTATAAAACGGGTCTGTTTAAAAATGTCTCGCTAGGTCGTTCTGGCAATACTTTGATTGTCAACGTCACCGAACGACCGGAAATCGCGTCGTTCAAACTCCACGGCAACAAGGCGTTATCCAGCAAGAAGCTCAAGAAAGCCCTCAAGAAACAGGGCTTAGCTCAAGGCCGCTTATTCAAGCGATCCTTGCTTCATCAGCTGCGACAACAGCTTCATCAGCACTATTACGCCAACGGTTACTACAACGTCAAGATCAATACCCACGTCAAGAAATTGACGAACAATCGGGTTGCGATCAACGTCAAGATCGACGAAGGGCCGGTTGCGGCCATTAAGCGCATCAATTTCATTGGAAACCATAAGTTTTCCGATTCCAGACTGCGCTCGGTATTCAAGCTTGAGCAGAAAAAGTCTTGGTTTGGACGCATTGAGTCGCATCCCTTGACTTTCTGGAAATCCCACGACCACTACTCCCGCCAGAAACTACTGGGTGATCTGGAAAATCTGAATTCGTTTTATAAAAACCGTGGGTATTTGCTGTTTAACGTCTCATCGGTGCAGGTTTCGATAGCGCCCGATAAGAAAGATGTCTACATCACAGTCAATGTTGATGAAGGGCATAAATACAAGATCAGCAGCACGAAAATCGCTGGCAAGATGATCGAGCCCAAGGCCAGTCTGAAACGCTTGATTGGTGTTCACGTCGGTGACACCTATTCACAGAAACGTGTGCGCAACACGGCCAATAAAATCAGCACCAGTTTGGCCAACTTTGGCTATGCATTCGCCAACGTAAAACCCCTCACCAAAGTCAACAAGAAAAAACATACTGTGGCTTTGACATTCTTAGTCAAACCAGGGGATCGCACCTACGTTAACCAAATCAGCTTTACCGGCAACAACAAAACCACGGATCAAACCTTACGTCGCGAGCTACGTCAGTTCGAAGGCGCGCCTTACTCCCGCCGAGCCGTACAGCGTTCACGAGTTCGTCTCCAGCGATTGCCTTATATCAAGTCCGTAAATCTGAAGAAAAACAAAGTCGCAGGGTCCAAACATCAGGTAAACCTCAATTACCACGTCAAAGAGCGCCAAGCCGGCAAACTACAACTCGGGTTGGGGTATTCCGGGGCCCAAGGGTTCTTGATCAATGGCAGTGTGTCGAACAATAATTTCCGCGGCACCGGCAACAAGGTCAAGTTTCAAGCCCAGACCGACTCCTATGAACGAAGTGTCCAAGGGTCTTTTACCGACCCTTACTTCACGCGTAACGGGGTGTCGCAAACTATATCGGTGTTCTATCGCAATACCAGTTCACTCGTCCGTCGCGGTTCCAATTTCAACCTGAACTCGTACGGCGGCTCGATGACGTTCCAGTTCCCGATCTCGGAATATTCCAATGTCAGTTTGGGCTTTGGGGCTCAGGAAAACAACATCAATGTGAACCACAATAGTTCACCTCGCGCGAAGCGTTTTGTACGCGAAAACGGCAGCAAAGCATTCACGTATTCGGTGAAAGCCGGATGGCAACGGGATACTCGCAACCGCACTATTTTCGCGACATCCGGGACCGACCTGCGGGTCCATGCCAGTGTGAAAGGGCCGGGTTCCGGTCTGGAGTATTACAAAAGCAGCGTGAAGGCCAAGAAATACTTTGGTATTGGATCGTGGGTGCCGGGCCTCCCCAAGAGTTTGGTGTTGTCCGTTAAGGGGCGCGTGGCGCAGGCCGGGATCTGGGGCAAAGGCACTAATGTGCCACCCTACGCAAACTATTTTGCAGGCGGATCCAAGTCCGTTCGCGGTTTTCGAAACGGCGGCGCGGGCCCCCAGAACAAGTACAATGATCCTTACGGTGGTCAGTTCTTGACCACGCTGCAAACGAATTTGATATTACCCACATTTTTGTCGTCGAATAATAAATCAACTCGTCTCATGCTTTTCTATGACATGGGGGCGGCATACAAGAACGTCCATCACTTTAGTACCGGAAAGCTTGGTAAATCCGCGGGTGTCGCGTTTGAATGGTTTACTCCGTTTTTCGGTCTCTTGCGCGTAAGTTATGCCGCCTACGTCAATGGCCCACCGACCTATAACAAAAAACGCTTCCAGTTTTCGTTTGGCGTGGGGTTCTAGAGTTTTGTCGTAATGGGACGTCCATATGTTTTGACGGCCAGCGACATCCCGGTGTGAGGGAGAACAATTCCTTTACACTTGATGAGCTTGCCGCGCGAGCCGGTGAATATGTCACTTGCGTTCGCGGCGGCCAAGTGTTGATCAGTGATGTTTGTGCGCTTTATCCGGGCCAGATGAATGCTGTAGCGTTTGCCGATGCCGGTACCCGGCGCGCGTTACTTGTGCAAACTGCGGCGGCTGCCGTAGTAACAACGTCAGAACAGGCTGAGGTGACTGACAAACCGGCGGTTATCTGCACGCATCCTCGAGAAACGTTTGTACACATTGCATCGGCGTTTGAGCTATCGCCGCCAGTTGCTGGTGTAGCCGACGGCGCCCGCGTTGCCCCTAGCGCCCGCGTTGCATCCAATGCTGCGATCAGGACTGGCGCGGTGATCGAGGCCGGTGCGGTGATCGGGCCAGCCACTATTGTCGAAACCAATGCCGTTGTCGGCCGAGAAGTTGTGGTAGGTGAGGGCTGTTACGTGGGCCGTGGTGTCGTACTTGAGCCCGGTGTTCGCTTAGGCTGCAGCGTCACTATCGGGCCTGGTGCCGTTTTAGGGGCTAGGGGCTTTGGATTGGTCGAGGATGGCTCGGGGTGGCGCGGCATGCCGCAGCTTGGCGGAGTATTCATAGGCGACAGCGTCGAGATCGGTGCCAACACCACGATCGACCGCGGAGCACTCGACGATACCCGTATCCAAGATCGCGTCTGCATCGATAACCAGGTTCACATCGGACATAACGTCTATGTTGGGGGCCGAACCCTGATTGCCGGTTGTACCGGAATTGCCGGATCGGTAACAATCGGTGCTGATTGCCGACTCGGCGGCGGTGTCGGCATCTCGGATCACGTTACGATTGCCGATGGCGTCTGGCTCACCGCAGGCACTCTGGTTCCGAGCGACATACCCACTGCGGGAGTTTACTCAACGGGTCTTAAGCCAATGCCTGTTCGCGCTTGGTGGCGGTGTGTCGCCGGCCTTAGGCGGCTGGATCGACTGGATCGTCGCGTCCGGCATCTTGAAGCGAGCCTACGTACCAACCGAGATTCTTAATGACAGAACAAGACGACATTCGGGCGATCATGGCCCAGGTTCCGCATCGCTATCCGTTTTTACTGGTTGATCGTGTGCTACTTTGCGAACCCGGGGAGCGTATTACGGCCCTTAAGAATGTGACATTCAACGAACCGTTTTTCCCCGGCCATTTTCCGAGTCAGCCGGTGATGCCGGGCGTGTTGATCCTTGAAGCGCTGGCTCAGGCCGGTTTGATTCTGGGACATCGCACGGTTGAAGGTGATCCGGGAACTATCGTGTACTTCGCCGGTATCGACAAGGCCCGATTTAAGCGACAGGTCGTGCCGGGTGACCAGCTATTGCTCAAACTCGGAATTGGCCAAGCGAAAACCCGCTTGTGGCGCTTCGATGCCGAGGCTTGGGTTGAGGATAGGCTGGCATGCAGCGCCCAGCTGATGGCGATTCCGGATCGACGCAATGGCAGTTGACCCGCTAGCCAGCGTCGATCCCAGTGCTCGCCTGGCGGATGATGTCGAAGTAGCCCCCTTCGCTGTGCTTGGCCCCGAAGTCGAGGTGGGGTCAGGCACTGTCATCGGATCCCACACGGTGATTTCCGGCCACACGCTTATCGGCTGCGATAATCAAATAGCGGCGTTTGTGTCGCTGGGCGCAGCACCACAGCATCGCGGATATAACGGCGAACCGACTGAGCTGACGATCGGCGACCGCAACCAAATCCGCGAGTTCGCCAGCATCCATCGGGGGACTGCGGCAGGCGGCGGCATGACTGTCATAGGCGACGATAACTTCATCATGGCATATGCGCACGTCGCTCACGACTGTATTCTTTGTAACGATATCACCATGGCCAACGGTGCCAGTCTGGCTGGCCATGTGCGTGTTGACAGTGGCGCTGTTTTATCGGGTTTCGCTTTGGTTTATCAATTTCGCCGTATCGGCAAGCTCGCGTTTCTGGCTTACAATAGTGGCGTAATACATGATGTGCCCGCGTTTATCCGCACCGCCGGCTCGCCGGCCAAGTCGAACGGCGTCAATTCCATTGGTATGCAGCGGGCCGGCTATGCTCACGAAGAGATACTCGCCGTGAAATCCGCATATCGCTTGGTTTACAGACAAGGCCTGCAACTCGATAAAGCGCGCTGCGAGGTACGCGCGGCTGCAGCCAAGCAGCCTGCCGTCGCAGAGTTCGCCGAAAGCCTGGAGCGCGCCCAACACGGCATCGTGCGTTGACAGTGAAACTCGGTTAATGGCGTCGGCGCCGACGTTCGCGATTGTGGCCGGCGAATCGTCTTCAGATACCCTCGCGGCCGGATTAATGTTGCAGTTGCGGCATGATTGGCCCGATGCTCGGTTTATCGGCGTAACAGGGCCGGCCATGCGGGCCGCTGGCTGTGACTCCTTGGCTGATATCGATGACCTCAGCCTGTTTGGTATTGGGGAAGTTGTTGCTCAATTGCCGCGCCTTCTGCGGTTTCGAGCCCGACTTGAGCGCGATATCAGTGCGGCTGACCCGAGCGTATTCATCGGTGTGGATGCGCCGGCGCTGAATCTCGGTCTGGCTGGCCGGTTCAAATTACGCGGTGTTGCCACGGTCCAGTATGTCGCACCCACAGCTTGGGCTTGGCACCAGGGCCGGACTAGAAAAATAAGACGCGCGATCGATTTATTGTTGGTTATTTTTCCGTTCGAGCCAGCGTTTTTTGCGCGTTTTGGAATCAACGCTCGATTCGTGGGCCATCCTTTGAAGGATCGCTTTGACGGCTATGACAACAAACATACTGCACGCTCGGCTTTGGATCTGACGGCCGAAGCCAAGGTAGTCGCGGTCTTGCCCGGCAGCCGGCGAGGCGAGGTTGAGCGGCTTGCGCCGCGTTTTGTTGCGGCAGTGCGACGGGTTACGGAGGCGCACGGCCCACTGACACTCCTTATCCCCGTGGCTCATTCCGGCCTTTGGCAGTTGCTTCAGCACGTGGCTTCGAATGCCCAGCAGCCTGGGCAAGAACACCTCGATGTGCGACTGATTGATGGCGACGCGTCAACCGTTTTACAGGCGGCTGATGTGGCGCTCGTGGCTTCCGGTACGGCTACCCTCGAAGCTGTCATGGCTGATACGCCGATGGTCGTGGCCTATCGGNNGCCGTAGTCCCGGAGTACCTGCAGGGGGCTGCAAGTGTTGCGGCATTGGCCAAAGCGCTGGGCGACTTGCTCGACGACCCGAGCCGTGCCGAGGAACAGCGCCGAATGTTTGCCACAATTCGTGAAAAGCTGGGCGGCGAAACCGATCAGCGCGCTGCCGAAGCCGTGGCTGAATTGGTTGAGGCACACCAATCAAACCGACCGCTGCCGTGAGTGCAGGCTCTAGAGAACGTCGCGTGGTCTGCCCGATGATCGCGGGCGTTGACGAGGCCGGACGCGGCGCCTTGGCTGGGCCCGTCACGGCAGCGGCCGCTATGCTCGACGGTCGATGTCCGGAAGCGGGGTTAAACGACTCGAAACAACTGTCCCCCGCGCAGCGTGTGCGGGTCGAGGCACAGATTAAAGAAAGCGCGGTGGCCTGGGCGCTGGGCTGGGCCACGGTGGCCGAGATCAACACCCACAACATCTTGCACGCGTCGCTGTTGGCGATGCGGCGTGCGGTTGCTGCGCTCGAGCCGGCACCGAGCGCGGTATGGATCGACGGGAACCAGGCCCCTCAAGATATTGGCGTGTGTCGAACCGTGGTGGGCGGTGATCAATTGCAGCCGGTGATCAGTGCGGCCTCCATACTGGCTAAAGTGGCGCGTGACCGCTGGATGCTAGAGCTCGACGAGCGCCATCCCGGCTATGATCTGGCAGCGAGTAAGGGTTATGGTACGTTAGCTCATCGACGTGCGCTGGCCGACTTCGGACCTAGCGCGGCGCACCGTGCGCATTTCGCGCCGGTCGCCCGGTGCCGAGCGCCACGACAGAGCGGCTTTGTCGATTTCTGAAAAGCGGGGATCGCTTGACGTTTCTACCTCCGGCAACGACGAGCGCATAGCTGCGGAGTCGCAGCGACAGGCGCTATGGACATTCAGTTGTAAACTTTGACGATGATCAATTTCGTTCACCTTCGCGTCCATACCGAATACTCGCTTGTCGACGGTATTGTCCGCGTGGGCGATCTGATAGACGCGGCGCAAAACGCCGGTACGCCGGCCATTGGCATGACCGACCGTGCCAACGTCTTTGGGCTGGTCAAGTTTTACAATGCTGCCCTTGCAGCTGGCGTCAAGCCGATTATCGGATGCGATCTATGGATACGCGACCGCGAAAGCGATCCGGCCAACCGATTGACGGTGATTGTCCAGAATCAGACCGGCTACAAAAATCTGTGTCAGCTTTTGACCTGGGCTTATCTCTATGGTCAGGCCGATGGGCTGGCCTGTTGTCGCCGTGAGTGGCTAGCCGAGGCCAATGAAGGATTATTGGCAATCTCGGGCGGCATGGCCGGTGACGTGGGCCAGGCTCTGATCGCCGGGAAGCCGGACGTGGCCCGCGCCCACGCCGTGTTCTGGCAACAGACATTTGGCGATCGTTATTACTTTGAGGTAACACGTTGCGAACGGCGGGGCGAGGCCGCGTGGCTGGCTGCCACGGTTGATCTGGGCTTTGATCTGAACGTCCCGCTGGTCGCTACCAACGACGTGCGTTTCCCGACCGCCGACGATTTTGATGCTCACGAAGCGCGCGTGTGCATCAATCGAGGGGATATATTAGCTGACCCTCATCGTCGACGCGATTACACCCGCGCGCAGTATTTAAAATCTCCGGCCGAGATGGTCGAGTTGTTCGCTGATCTGCCAGAGGCTTTGGCGAACAGCGTTGAAATTGCCCGCCGGGCCACACTTGAACTCGATCTGGACCGCGATTACTTGCCGGCATTTGACGTGCCGGCCGGGCACGATGCCGCCAGTTTCTTGCGTGCAGAGGCCGAGGCCGGATTAACGACGCGGCTGGCTGCGTTATATCCCGACGACAGTACGCGTGAGCAACAGACGCGGACTTACCGCGAGCGACTCGAGCACGAACTTGGCGTGATCGACTCAATGGGCTTCCCTGGCTATTTTCTGATTGTCGCGGATTTCATCCGCTGGGCTCGTGACGCCGGTGTGCCAGTGGGGCCGGGACGCGGCTCAGGTGCCGGCTCATTGGTGGCCTACGCGCTCGGCATCACCGATATCGATCCGCTGGCGTTCGACCTGTTGTTCGAGCGCTTTCTGAATCCCGAGCGCGTGTCGATGCCGGATTTCGACGTGGATTTCTGCATGGATGGCCGCGATCGAGTGATCGAATACGTGGCCGAACGCTACGGCACCGACCGTGTCAGCCAGATCATCACTTACGGCACCATGGCCGCGCGCGCGGTTGTGCGTGACGTGGGCCGTGTACTCGGCCATCCGTTCGGTCGTATCGACCGCCTAGCCAAGCAGATTCCGTTCGCAGTAGATATGACGCTGGCGCGCGCGTTGAGCGAATCTGAAGAACTGGCCCAGACCCGGCAAAACGATGAGGAAATGGCTTATCTGTTGGATCTAGCCCAGTCGCTCGAAGGCTTGTCCCGCAACCCCGGGAAGCACGCCGGCGGAGTGGTGATCGCGCCCACGCCGCTGACCGATTTCAGCCCACTCTACTGTGAGCCTGACGGCAGTGCTCGAGTCACTCAATTCGACAAGGATGATGTCGAAGCCATTGGCTTGGTCAAGTTCGATTTTCTCGGGCTCCGAACCTTGACAATCATTGATCAAGCCGAGCGCTCGATCAACGCCCGGGGCGCTTACGACAATGGACAAAAGCTAGATGTCCGAAGCTTGTCATATCGCGATCAAGCGACCCTGGACAATCTCAAGACCGGTGAAACTGCGGCGGTCTTCCAACTTGAATCGGCCGGGATGCGGCGTCTGATCAAGCGGCTCAAGCCCGATGCTTTCGAAGACATCGTGGCGCTTGTGGCACTGTATCGGCCCGGCCCGCTGGAATCGGGCATGGTCGAGGATTTCATCGATCGCAAGCACGGCCGCACCGAAGTGGTCTATCCGCATCCGTGGCTGGCCGACATTCTGGCCCCGACCTATGGCGTGATTCTCTACCAAGAGCAGGTCATGCAGATTGCCCAGGTTCTGGCCGGCTATTCACTCGGCAATGCTGATTTGTTACGGCGGGCGATGGGCAAGAAGAAACCCGCCGAGATGGCCAAGCAACGTGACGGCTTCCTTGCCGGTGCTGCACAAAACGGGGTCGACGCCGATACGGCGGCTTACATCTTTGATTTGGTCGAGAAATTCGCCGGCTATGGCTTCAATAAGTCACACTCAGCAGCCTATGCGCTGGTGTCGTATCAAACGGCTTGGCTTAAGACCCATTTCCCGGCTGACTTTATGGCGGCGACTTTGTCGGCCGACATGGACAACACCGATAAGATCGTGGGCCTGATCGACGAATGCAGGCGGCTGGCGATTACGGTGGCAGCGCCCAACGTCAACGACAGCGCGTACTCGTTTCGAGTGGTCGATGCCGCAACGATCCGATACGGGCTGGGCGCGATCAAGGGCCTTGGCCGAGGTGCGATCGAGGCGATCACCCTGGAACGCGATAACAGCGGTGTGTTTTCCAGTTTGTATGATCTGTGCCGTCGTATCGATACCGGTAAGGCAAACAAGCGGGCCCTGGAGAGCTTGATCCGTGCCGGCGCGCTTGACGATCTGGGACCCAATCGCGCCAGCTTGATGCATGGGTTGGCTGAAGCCCTGGCGGCCGCTGACCAGGATCAGAGTGCAGCTGCCGCTGGTCAGGATGATCTGTTTGGCTTGGGGGACGTGGTCACTGCTAAAGCCCCGAGTCTGTCGGCAGTCGTCGACTGGCCGTCGGATGAGCGCTTGCGCGCCGAGCGCGACACGCTGGGGTTGTATTTGTCCGGTCATCCCATCAGGGCCTACGAGTCGGAACTGGCGCAATTGACTCACGGCTCGATTGCCGATCAGGTCGCGGCCATGCCCCGCCCTAATGAAGAAGGGGGACAACGCGAGACCAACAGCCGACGCGGTGCCATAGTGGCCGGGCTTGTTATCGAGGTCCGGCGCATGAACAAGGGCCGGCGCGTCATCATATCCTTGGATGACGGTAGCGGCCGTATCGAATGCCCGTTGTTTGAGGACAAGGCCGCGGCCTACGGCGATAAACTGACCACTGACAAACTGGTGGTTATCGAGGGGACACTGCAATACGACGCGTTTTCAGACGCTTTTCGGCTCAACCCGAACCGCATCATGGATCTGGCGGAGGCGCGCTCAGCCTACGCTTCGCGTGTGCTACTTGATGTCACTGCGGATGCCGCTCCGGATGTTGAAGCGCTGGCCGACTGCGTGGATCGTTACAACTCCCGTTTCGGTTGTGAAATCGTACTCCGCTACGCTAACGCCGAGGCGGAGGCCGTACTGACTTTTGAAGATCGGCGCGTCGAAGTTTGCGGTGGGTTCATTGAAGAACTCAACCAACTTATCAGTGCGGATTCTGTCCAAGTACGTTATCGTCGTGCTTTAGACGCTTGATATTGCTGATCGCTTGGCCAATCACTGCTCCGGCCATGATCGCTACGGGCGTCTGCAATGCAACACAATCCGGTAGGTAACCGACCACGGTCCCATGGCGCAGATCAACCTTGAAACGCTCGATTTCGAGCAACCGATCAGTGAACTTCAGCAAAAGATCGATGAACTGCGCAACGTCGCTGACGACAGCGAAGTTAACCTCAGTGAAGAAATCAAGCGCCTGGAAGATAAACGAGAACATCTGACCGAGCAGATCTTTGCCAAGCTTACGCCGTGGCAAGTTGCGCAACTCGCACGCCATCCGCTGCGACCCAACCTGTCCGATTATATCGACGGATTTCTGACCGATTTCGTCGAACTCCACGGCGATCGACATTTCGCCGACGATCAGGCCATTATCGCGGGAACTGCACGCTTGAAGGGCCGGCCGGTTATGATTATCGGGCATCAGAAGGGTCGTGACACCAAGGAAAAGATCGCCCGCAATTTCGGCATGCCGCGGCCCGAAGGTTATCGTAAGGCACTGCGTATCGCCAAGCTAGCGGAGCGTTTTGGTCTGCCGATTCTCACGTTCATCGACACACCAGGTGCTTATCCCGGCATCGGGGCCGAACAGCGCAACCAGTCTGAGGCTATTGCCCGAAACCTGTACGAGTTCGCGCGCCTGCGGGTCCCGATTATTAGCACCATTATCGGCGAGGGCGGCTCAGGCGGAGCACTGGCCATTGGTGTCGGCGATGCGCTTTGTATGTTGCAATACAGTATTTATTCGGTCATCTCGCCTGAGGGCTGTGCCTCGATCCTCTGGAAATCCGCCGATTACGTGCAACAGGCGGCGGGGGCTATGAAGGTAAGCGCTGCCGAGCTGGATGAGCTGGGTCTGGTTGATGAAGTCATCGCGGAACCGGCCGGGGGCGCGCATCGCGACACGTCCAGTCATGTGCTCCATGTGGGGGAGCGGCTAGAGGCCCATCTTGAGTCGCTGTGTGCACTGCAGCCGGATGAACTTTTGGCTACGCGTGATGCGCGCTGGCGTGCCTTCGGCGCCTATAAAACCGACGAATGACATCAACGAGTGACCGCGCTCGATACTGCATTTCAACAGCTGGGGGACAATGCCCGGCTGGCAATTGCCTATAGCGGTGGTCTGGATTCGACTGTTCTGCTGCATGTCGCGGCTGCAAACGTGCCGGGTGATCGATTGCGTGCAGTGCACATTCGACACGACTTCAGCGAGCACGCCGACGAGTGGGCCGCTCACTGCGCTCGGACATGTCGTGGGCTGGGTATTGGTCTTCGAATTCTTCCGGTAGTGACGGCGGGTGATCGCGCTGATGGCCCGGAATCTGCCGGACGACGTGCTCGTTACCGGGCAATGGCTGACGAACTCAAGCAGGACGAATGGGCGGCAACCGCGCATCACGCACGTGATCAGGCCGAGACTCTGTTGTTACAAGCCCTTCGAGGCGCCGGTGTGGCGGGTTTGGCCGGTATGCCACGCGTGACACCGCTGGGTTCCGGCTGGCTTTGGCGGCCGTGGCGAACGCTCGAGCGGCGCGTTATTGCTCATTATGCTCAGGCCCACCATCTGCACTGGATCGACGACCCCAGCAATAGCGATGAGTCGTTGGCACGGGGGCGATTGCGCACCGCAGTCTGGCCTGTTTTGACCGATGCATTTCCTGCTGCAGAGCGTACCCTTGCCCGAAGCGCGAGTCACGTTGCCAGTGCGGCTGAGGCGGTGGCAGCGCTTGCGAGCTATGATTTGCAATCCGCCCTTGTCGACGCCGAGCGGCTGTCCATCGTTCGCATGCAAAACCTCACGCCCGCGCGGCGGGCCGAGGTTTTGCGGCGCTGGCTGGCCGAAAGCAGTCTGGATCCGCCGAGCTCGGCACACGTCGAAGAGTTCGAGCGACTCATTCATGCCCGCGCCCATTCAGGGCCACGACTGGTTTTTGCCCAAACCGAGTTGCGGGTGTATGCGGATGCCGTGTACGCCATGCGTCCTCTGGAAGCCCCCCCCACAGGTACGATTTACTGGTCCGGTTCTCACTCTCTTGGCTTGCCCAAAGATGCGGGTGAGTTGGTCTGGCACGGGGACAGGCCTGTGCCAAGCTTGAACGTGACATTTGGCGGTGGCGGCAAGCGTATGGTGCGGAGCGACGGCACAACTAAGCGCCTCAGCGCCTGGTTCCAGGAAAAAGGCTGGCCGCCGTGGATTCGGCAACGTGCACCGTTGGTGTATCTCGGCCGGGAACTGGTCGCGGTGGCCGACGCCTGGCAACACCCCGAATTCGAGCATTGGTTCGGGGAAAATGGTTGCCTCGAGTGGCGCCACGCCCTGGTTGGTGATCCACGTTACATTGCCGATCAGCCTCCGATCGACTAGAATTTAGATGTTTTGCATCGCGGTGAGCGAGCGCGCATGTCTGAGCCGGCGAGTGGCACCCGTTATATTTTCGTCACCGGCGGCGTGGTGTCGTCGTTGGGCAAAGGAATTACCGCAGCCTCGCTCGGCGCCCTGCTCGAGGCTCGTGGCTTTTCAATATCGGTCATCAAGCTCGACCCCTATCTGAACGTCGACGCTGGCACCATGAGCCCGTTTCAGCACGGCGAGGTTTATGTTACCCGGGACGGCGCCGAAACCGATCTGGATCTGGGCCATTACGAACGCTTTCTGAGCACCCGCACCTCGGGTCTGTCGAACTTCACGACCGGCCAGATTTATAACAATGTCATCACCAAGGAACGTCGCGGTGATTATCTCGGAGGTACCGTGCAGGTGATTCCGCACGTTACCGATGAGATCAAGAACGCGATTTTGGCCGGTGGTGAAGGCGCCGATATATGTCTGGTCGAAATCGGCGGTACTGTGGGCGACATCGAATCGTTGCCATTTCTGGAGGCGATCCGTCAATTCTCGGTGGAACTCGGTCCACGGCGCGGACTGTTCATGCATCTGACGCTTGTCCCGTTCATAGCGTCGGCCGGCGAGATGAAGACCAAACCCACTCAGCATTCGGTCAAAGAACTGCGTTCTATCGGTATTCAGCCGGACATCCTCGTGTGTCGAGTCGACCGGGTACTGCCGGAATCCGAGCGCCGTAAGATCGCGCTGTTCACTAACGTGTATGAGCGCTCGGTGATCGCGGCCGTTGATGTCGACGACATCTACAAGATGCCGGGTTTGTTGCAGCGCCAAGGCATCGATGATCTGGTGATCGAACATTTTGACCTCGGCGCTGATGTCCCACCCGCTGATTTGTCGCAATGGTCGGCTTTGATTGAAGCACGTTCCATGCAGGACGCGAGTGTTCGCGTGGCCATGGTGGGCAAATACGTCGATCTAGCCGATGCTTACAAGTCAGTCAACGAAGCGCTTGGCCACGCCGGATTGCAAACCGGTACGCATGTCGAGATCGTGTATCTCGATTCAACCAGCGTGGAACGCAACCCTGATGCCAGCCTGGCCGAAATCGACGCGATATTGGTGCCCGGTGGATTCGGTGAACGCGGCGTGGAGGGCAAAATCGCCGCCGTGTGTTATGCCCGCGAACATCGGATCCCTTACTTCGGTATTTGTCTCGGGATGCAGGTCGCGGCCATCGAATATGCACGCAACTGTGCCGGCCTGCCTGGGGCTCACAGCACGGAATTCGTTACTGATGCAGCGGATCCGGTCATTGCCCTGGTTACCGAATGGCGCGACATCGACGGTGATGTGCAGACGCGAACGGCGGCCAGCAATCTAGGCGCTACTATGCGGCTTGGTGGACAACTCTGTAGGCTTGTTGAGGGTTCATGGGTCGCCGAATGTTATGGGTCGACCGAGATCGTCGAGCGGCATCGGCACCGGTTCGAGTTCAATAACCACTATCGACAACGCCTAGCTGACGCCGGCTTGATGTTCTCTGGTTTTTCGGCGGAAGATGATCTGGTGGAAGTGATCGAATTGACTGATCATCCCTGGTTTATCGGTTGTCAGTTTCATCCCGAATTCACCTCCACGCCGCACGTTGGCCACCCGCTGTTCAACAGTTTTATCGCCGCGGCGCGTAGTCAAAAGACCGAAAAATGACTCAGGTTTCCGGCATCAACATCGGGCTAGATCACCCCCTCTGCCTGATCAGTGGCCCGGATAGTCTAGAATCCGAAGGTCTCGCGTTGGATGTGGCCGGCGAACTTGCTGCAATCTGTCATGATCTCGGCATTGGCTATATTTTTAAGGGTTCGTTTGATAAGGCCAATCGCTCGTCGGGTGCCAGTTATCGTGGCCCGGGGATCGACATGGGTCTGAAAACCTTACAATCTGTCAAGCAACAGATCGGCGTGCCGGTCACCACCGACATCCACGAGCGGGACCAGGTCGAGTCGGTGGCCGAGGTCGTCGACTTGCTGCAGATACCGGCGTTTTTGTGTCGGCAGACTGACCTTATCCAAGCAGCGGCGGCTAGCGGCCGAGCGCTCAACATCAAGAAAGGTCAGTTTATGGCGCCTGGCGAAATGGCCAGCGTCGTGGCCAAGGCTGAAGCTGCCGGTGGTGAGTCGATCATGATCTGCGAGCGTGGTTTTGCCTTCGGGTACAATAATCTCGTGGTTGATATGCGGTCACTATCGATGATGCGGGAGCACGGGGCGCCGGTCGTTTTCGACGCGACTCATTCTGTACAACTGCCCGGCGGATCCGGAACGACATCCGGCGGTACCCGCGAGCATATTCCGGTGCTGGCACGATCTGCTGTCGCAGCCGGTATAAGCGCTTTGTTCATGGAAACTCATCCGAACCCCGATCAGGCACTTTGCGACGGCCCGAATTCTTGGCCCTTGTCGCATATGCGTGGCTTAATGACGTCGCTCGTTGCGCTCGACTCGCTTGTTAAGCAAAGCGGCATATTGTCGATGGATGCATAATTTGGTTTTGATTTAAAGACCGCCGGCATCACCGGTTTCGATCCGACGGTTGCTACTCACATACACACCAAGCAAGGGACACGCCATGGCCAAGATAACCGGCACGAAGGGTTTCGAAATACTGGACTCGCGTGGCACGCCCACGATCGCCGCCGAAGTGAGGCTTGATAGCGGCGCCGTTGGGGTTGCCAAAGTGCCGTCCGGTGCGTCAACCGGCAGCAAGGAAGCAAACGAACGACGGGATGGTGACGCTTCGCGTTTTCTGGGCAAAGGCGTTTTGCAGGCCGTGGCCAGCATCAACAACGAAATCTCCGAGGCGCTGAGCGGGGTTGAGATCACCGATCAGGCCGGACTTGACCAACGCATGATTGAACTCGACGGGACCGACAATAAGGCGCGGCTTGGCGCCAACGCTATCCTAGGTGTCTCGCTGGCGGCTGCGCATGCCGCGGCTGCCGATGCCAGCCAGTCGCTTTACGCGTATCTCGGCAAGGATGAGCGTACCCAGCTTCCTGTTCCCATGATGAATGTGGTTAACGGCGGCGCCCACGCATCGAACAATGTCGACATACAGGAGTTCATGATCGTTCCCGCCGGCTTCGAGCGTTTCTCGGACGCATTGAGAAGTGGAGCGGAGATATTTCAGAATCTGAAGAAAATTCTGGGCGAACGCGGCTTGGCCACGACTGTGGGGGACGAAGGCGGATTTGCTCCCGATCTGCCGTCCAACACGGCTGCATTGGACACGTTGGTAGAAGCCATCGAGCGTGCCGGTTACCAACCGGGCGGCGATGTCTGGTTGGCACTGGATACGGCCAGTAATGAGCTTTACGACAACGGCCAGTACCATCTCGCATCTGAGAACCAGAGCTATGATCGCGATGGGTTTGTCGATTATCTCAACGGACTGGTCGATCGCTATCCCATAATCTCGCTCGAAGACGGTATGGATGAGTCCGACTGGGACGGCTGGCAGACACTCACCCGGCGTATTGCCGACAAGATCCAGCTCGTCGGCGATGACGTTTTCGTGACCAATACCGGTATATTCGCCAAAGGTATCGAACGCGGCATTGCCAATTCGATCCTGATCAAGCCCAACCAGATTGGGACACTCACGGAAACTTTCCAGGCCATCGATATGGCCACCAAAGCAGGTTACAGTGCTGTTGTGTCGCATCGGTCCGGCGAGACCGAAGACACCACGATTGCCGATCTGGTGGTGGGCAGTAATGCCACTCAGATCAAAACCGGATCATTGTCCCGATCCGATCGTGTGGCCAAGTATAACCGGTTGTTGCGTATCGAATCCGAACTCGGCGACCGGGCCGATTACCCGGGTCGATCGGCTTTTGCACACATCAAGGGTTAAGGCCGCATGGAGGCAAGCGAGAGTCATTCCCCGTGGCGCGGCTCGGACTGATTGGCTTATTGCTCATTTTGGCTGGCCTCCAATATCGGTTGTGGGCGGGCCAAGGTAGCATGGCTCAGGTTCACCAGTTACAGCATCAACTCAAAACGATTCGCCAAGCCAACCAGCAACAAAAAGTCCAGAATAAAAAATTGGCGGCGCGCATACACGATTTAAAAACCGGTACCGCTGGCGTTGCTCGACTGGCACGTACGGAGATGGGTTATGTTAAAAAAGGTGAAACTTTCTATATGACGGTGCCGGCCGGAAGCGACCGCGAGTCGACCAACGGTGGAACTGGCCGAGGAACGGCCAAACGATGAATACCCTCTCAATCCATTCACATGTATAGATCAGATTACTCTTCGTGACGCAGATCAAGGTACCGATGGCTGATACCAGCGCCGCACCTGACTCATCTCATGGCCTCGAGAGCCCGGGCTTTACGGATCAGGATTGGATGGATAAGGCGTTGGCACTGGCACGTGAAGCCGCTGCAGCGGGTGAGGTGCCGGTAGGTGCTGTTGTTGTAAGGGACGGGCGCATCATAGGCTTCGGCCGCAATCAGCCGATTGGCAGCCATGACCCCAGCGCACACGCCGAAATTGGCGCACTGCGCGATGCCGCAGCGAACGTCGGCAACTATCGACTTCCAGGCGCGACGCTCTATGCCACGCTTGAACCTTGTGCCATGTGTGCCGGGGGAGCGGTTCAAGCCCGCATCGATCGCCTCGTGTTCGGCGCGCCCGACCCGCGTGCAGGTGCGGTCGGTTCGGTATTTTCGATCCCCGATGACCCGCGACTCAACCACCGAGTCAAAGTTGCGCCGTCCGTCAGGGCTGACGCCAGCCGCGCCCTTTTGCGGGCCTTTTTCCAGGCTCGGCGTGGCAAAGTGATCCCCGAATGAGTCAAAACTACGGCTTCAAGCCGGATCGTGGCGGCCTGCATAGTCGCCGGAGTGCCATCAGGACAATGGATCGATGACCCGAAAAACACCATGGCGCGTTGCTGTTTGCCCCGGTGACGGCATTGGGCCCGAAGTCGTTGTCGAAGCCGAGCGCGTACTCAGTGCGCTTGCTGAGGCCGATTCAACGTTGTCGATAGAAATGACGCGGTTGGATTGGCCGTCGCACCGATGGTTGGCGACTAATGGGGCAATGGCGCCGGATGATTTTTTGGACCAGCTTTCTCAGTTTGACGCCATTTTACTCGGGGCGCTGGGTGATCCAGGGCCAACAAGCGATCCAGACCGGCTGATGCTATCCGATGCGGAATCGTTGGCGCCGCTTCTGGCCATCCGTAAGCATTTCGACCTCTGGTGCTGTCAGCGCCCGTGTCGACCTCTACCCGGCACGCCTCAGCCGCTGTCTGATCCGCGTGCACTCGAGACGGATTTTATGGTCCTGCGGGAGAACAGCGAAGGGGAATACGTGGGCCAGGGCGGTCGGGTGGCTCCAGGCAGTGACCGGGAAGTAGCGACCCAGCTCGCTGTTTTTACCCGGCAAGCAACGGATCGTCTGATTCGTTACGCATTCGAGTGCGCCCGCGATCGCGCCGCGCAGCGACAACATACGAAAGCGCCTCGAGCATTTGCGGGCGATTGTGCCGCCGAGCTTTGTCTGGTGACCAAGCGTAACGCCGAGCGCCATTGGGGAGAGCTTTACAGCGAGCGGTTCGCGGCAATCGCCAAACAATATCCCGAAGTTGCGACGCGTCATGAACTGGTCGACGCCGCTGCGATGAAGTTTGTTCAGGCGCCTTGGCAGTTCGATGTGGTAGTGGCCTCTAACCTGCACGGTGACATATTGACCGATCTGGCCGCCGCCATTAGCGGGGGACTCGGGGTCTCGCCTTCGGCCAATATCAACCCAGACAACCGCAACCGAACGGCTATGTTCGAACCCACGCACGGCAGTGCGCCGGACATCGCGGGCCAAAAACTGGCCGACCCCACCGCTATGCTACGCACAACTGCAATGATGCTTGAATGGATGGGGGCTATTGATCCGGCTGCTCGAGAGGCCAGTCGGCGACTTGATAGAGCTGTTGCCCAAGTTTTGGCCGGCCCGCGTCCCGAATCGCGTGCAACGGATCAAGTCGGCCGAGCAGTTGTTGACGCGCTGTTTCATGTCGGCTGACCTTGGAAACAGTGTCGGACCAAATCGCGTAAAATCGATATCATGTTTAATACAGCAAACGGGCAATAGTCGATGACGGAACAGCATCCGGGCCATTTATCACCGCTTTTGAAACAGGCGACTGGTGTCCATGCCCAGCGCGGCGAAGGCTGCTATCTGTATACCAGCGACGGCCAACGTTACCTGGATTTCACGGCGGGTATTGGCGTAACCAGTACTGGCCACTGTCATCCCAAGGTCGTCGCTGCGGCCCAGGAGCAAGTCGGGAAGCTTATTCATGGCCAGTACACGACGGTCATGCACGAGCCGCTGATACAGCTCTCTGAGCGACTCGGCGCTATGATGCCCGGCGATATCGACACGTTGTTTTACGCCAGTGCCGGTACCGAAGCCGCCGAAGGCGCACTACGTCTGGCACGCCAAGCCAAAGGCCGACCGAACATCATCGTTTTCCACGGCAGTTTTCACGGTCGCACAATCGGCTCCGCGTCCTTGACGACATCCGGCACCTACTACAGAGCCGGACTTCAACCACTAATGGGCGGTGTGATCGTGGCTCCGTTTCCACACGCCTTCCGCTATGGTTGGAGTGAAGAGGAAGCAGCTGATTTTTGTCTGCGTGAACTCGATTACATTCTGGAAACTTACAGCGCGCCGGTTGATACGGCGGCGATGTTTATCGAGCCAATTCTGGGCGAGGGGGGGTTTGTACCCGCCAGCACACGGTTCATGCAGGGGCTCCGTGAGCGTTGCGATCACCACGATATGTTGCTCGGCGTGGACGAAGTCCAAGCTGGTTACGGCCGCAGCGGCCAGTTCTGGAGCCATTCGCACTTCGACGTGCAGCCCGATATTGTCATGACGGCCAAAGGCCTGGCCAGTGGTTTTCCACTGTCGGCATTCGCGGCTTCCAACGCCACCATGTCACAGGGGTGGCCCGGATCTCAGGGCGGCACCTACGGCGGCAACGCGGTTGCTTGTGCCGCCGCTCTGGCCACCTTGGACGTCTTCGAGGAAGAGGGCTTAACCGATAACGCTGCCATCCAGGGCGCACACCTGTTCAAGCGTCTGAGCGACGTAGCCGAGCGGTTCGACTGTATTGTGGACGTGCGTGGCAAAGGTCTGATGCTCGGCGCCGAAATACGCTCCAACAACCCAAGCGATGACCGCAGTGATACGGAGCTCGCGACTGCGATCACGGACGCCTGTGAAGCCGAGGGCTTGTTGCTTTTGCGATGTGGCCCACGCAAGCAGGTTATCCGTTGGTTGCCGCCCTTGATTGTCGATCGCGAGCAGGTTGACGTGGCCGTGGATACCTTCGAGCGGGCGTTAACATCGGCCACTCTTTGAATGGAATGTTTCCATGGCTCTGTCTCGGATCAATCATAAATTTGCTGAACGTGTTTGAGTAAGAGCACGCGAAAGAATTCCGTTTCGGGGTCGTTCGTCAGGTTAACCTAATTCCGAACCAGTCCAGGGTGCCGGAGACGTTTATCGAAACCTTTGGCATAACCGCAGGCTGCGAGAACAAGTAAAAAGAGGTCTTGGATGCTGCGTCTTCGCGTTGTGCTACTGGCAGCGGTGTGCGCCTTATTGCTAGGGGGGATGAGTCTGGATGGCGTGCCCGCCAGTGCAGCTTCGGCCAGTAACGGGACGGTCAGCAGCGCGTCGAGAACAACTTCGACGGCTCAAAAAACATCTTCCACAGACCAAAAATCGCATTCCGATGCAAACAAGGTAGGGCCCCAAAAGCGGGCAGGAACAACCCATCACACGCAATCGACGGCACATCGGCTTGCGCAGTTGAGTTCAGCCGGTGTTCATACGATTGCTGAAGGTGCTATTTCCATCTGGCAGACCCTGACGGCCTCGAATCCGGCCAGCGCCAAAGGGCCGAAGTTTAAATGGCGTAAATTTGTCAACGCCCTTGTGTCGCTTGCCATTATTGTTGTGGCAACGTTTGCCGCTTGGTTTATCCTGTTCGCGCTGATCCGCCGGCTATTCATCTGGCTGGATCGCTACGCCCGAGAGGCCGCTGGCCGTGATACAGGTCCCGTGGCTACGTGGACGCGGCGTGCCGGGGCCACTTTGGCCGCATTGATCATCGATGCCCTCGGTGTGGTATTGGCCAGTGCGGCTGGGGCCGCGGTCGCCGGCGGTATCACCCAAGCTGGCACCCAAGCTGCAATCCGTGGCCTGCTCTTCGTCAACGCTTTTTTCGTTGTCGAAATGCTCAAAGTTGCAGTTCGTGCCGTCTTTTCAACAAGCTATTCGGCGTTACGCCCGTCGCCCATGTCGAGCACGCTGGCCGGTTGGTGGAGCATTCGTCTGCGCTGGCTCATCGGTTGGTTGGGGTACGGCATTCTGGTGGCTGTGCCAGTACTCAATAAGCAAGTCTCCTCGAGCCTTGCGGCGTTTGTTTATCTAATCGTGTGTGCCGTGGCCCTGATATTCAGCATCGTGGCGCTGTTTGGGTACCGGCACACATTGACGCGTGTGTTTTCCAACCGCGCATCAAACGCTCGGTTTATGGTGATCGGGTTGCTTTACCGGTTCTTTGCGCGGATATGGCTGCCGCTTGCAACGGCTTACCTCGTAGTTCTGTTTTTACTGACCCAACTCCCCACGCCGCAAGTGCTTGCATTCTTTATTCGGGCGTCATTGGAAACAGCGTTGGCGCTGTCAATTGGCTGGGTGCTGTGCCGAATCATCGATCTGCTGCGCCGGCTGTCCAGGCAACTGGGCGCACATCTGGCGGGCAAGGTGGCTCAGTTGGAACGACAGATTGATCGCTATATTCCAATTATCGCGCTCTGTCTGAAACTGCTGGTGATCATCTTTGTAGCTGGTTCACTGATCAATATCTGGCACATCATCGATTTCGCCAGTTGGCTTCACAGCAATGCCGGTGCCAGCACCCTTGGTGCCGCTATCCGTGTTCTTCTGGTCGTGATCATGGCAATCGCGATCTGGATTGTGACCTCGGCGATGCTGGAATATCGACTCAGTCCGAATACCGGCAGCGGCGCACCCAACAGTCGCCAGAAAACATTGATTACGCTACTGCGTAACGTCTTGGCCATCATCATAATCACACTGACAGCAATGATTGCGCTGTCGCAAATCGGGGTCAATATCGGCCCGCTTATTGCCAGCGCGGGCATTCTTGGTCTAGCAATCGGATTTGGGGCCCAAACACTCGTGCAGGATGTGATCTCCGGTATCTTTATACAGCTCGAAAACTCGATGAACGTTGGTGATGTTGTATCTACAGCCAACGTGTTCGGCACGGTCGAGCGGCTGACGATCCGTTCCGCCGCGATTCGCGATCTTGAAGGGGCTTACCACGTGGTGCCGTTTTCATCATCGCGCGTCGTTTCGAACTACATGCGGGAAGGCACGATCTGCAAGGGTGAATACGCAATTGCGCTGGGTGAAGACATCGATAACGCGATCAGTTGCCTCCACGAAGCGTTTGCCGCACTCAAGTCCGATCCGGACGCATCCCCTCATATCCGTTCTGGATTGACCATCCCAGGCGTATCGGCGATCGAGTCAAGCGGTATACGCATCCGCACCATGATTACCACTGAACCAGGGATGCAGTGGGCGGTGGGCCGCATGTTTAATCGTTACGTTAAGATCCATTTCGATCGGGCCGGTATCGAAATCCCCTTCCCCCATCAGAAAATCTACTTCGGCAACAATGCTACTGAGACTTCGAAGGCGTTAAGGTCCACACCGTCGAATCCCGACGACCCGGGCGGTGTCAATGTAGATGGTTCAAGCTGATTGATTATCTTATGGCTTTGCCAATAGGCTAATTGCCGATACCCTGATGGCCAGTTCAGTGGAAATTGGACTGAGAGCGGCCGGACTTACAAATC
>DHHU01000059.1 GCA_002403445.1 Salinisphaeraceae bacterium UBA4764
AACGCGGGTTATCTTTATAACCCATTGTTTTTATTGGTGCTCCCTAGGGGACTCGAACCCCTGTTTTCGCCGTGAGAGGGCGACGTCCTAGACCGCTAGACGAAGGGAGCGAGTGATTAGTGTAACGTGTCCGAGACAGCTCTTGAAGCAGTGTCATGTCACTCGGTCAATGCATCAGCGTACCGCCGATGAAAATGCGATAACTCAGTAGAGCGCCATAGATGATGGCAATCGCAATCAGAATAATCGTCGTGGTTTTTGGGCCTTCCTGTTCGGGTTCGGGCAGGCCCCGGATTCGGCGATAATATTGCCGTACTTTATAGCGCAGCCCAAAGAACAGCAGTGCGGCAAAGATCAGTGCGAAAATTAAGCGCAAAAGGCACTCGCGTTAATCAATGGTCAAAGCCCGGCACCGGGTGACAGCAGTTTGCTGACAAACGCCGGCCCGGATTGTGGCACGAGCACGAGGACGAACAAGATGCCAAAAGCGCCGCCCCAAAGATGGGCACTGTGGTTGATGTGAGTGTCACCCATGCGCTGTGCGTAGAGGCCATACGCAGTATAGAGTCCGGCAAAAACGATCGCCGGAATGGGAAAGAAGAACACATAGATGGTCGACCACGGGGCCAACAGAATATACGCAAAAAGCACGGCCGATACTGCGCCGGAGGCGCCGATACAGCGATAGCTGGGATCGTTGCGGTGGCTGATGAAACTGGGGACGATGGATAGCGCGATGGCTGCTAGATAGAACACTGCAAAGCCGAAGCCCGTGACAAAATGGCTGACAAATCGCTCCATAATGCGGCCAAAGAAGAACAGCGTAACCATGTTGAACAGCAGATGCTGGCCGTCGGCGTGAATGAAACCGTGCGTGACCAGACGATAGTATTCTCCGCGACGCACGGCCCGCGACTCGAAACAGAACATTTCGAAATAACGCGGATTTTGCATTGCGGTGATAGAGACGCCGCAGGTCACGGCGATCAACAGGATTGTAACGATTGGCACAGATCTGAGGCCGGTTCAATGGGAAAACTCGGTACATGATAAACGCTTTGCTCCGGCATCAAGGTTTATGACTCTCGATTCCCAGTTGCGGATACTGGTGCTGGCTACGGGCGGCACCATCGACAAGCACTACGACCCGGCAATAGGTGGTTTGTCGCTAGCGAATCCGGCCCTCGAATCGGCGTTGGAGGCGCTGTGGCAGCCCTCTATACAAACCGTGGTGGAACGTCTGATGGCGATTGATTCGCTGGACATGACGACGGCTGATCAACTAATGATTGTCGACACCCTTATGTCTCACGCTGCGGCCGGGCAATACCACGCAATAATCGTTACCCACGGCACCGACCGGCTGGCGGCCACCGCACGGCTCGCAGCCGAACGCGGGCCGGCTATTCCGACGATCTTTACTGGCGCAATGGTTCCGGCTGCCTGCGTCGGCAGCGACGCCCACGCCAATCTGGCGCAGGCCATATTGGCCGCCGGTGTGCAGCCGCCGGGTGTGTACGTGGTTTTTCATGGTCGTGTTATACCCGCCGAGCAGGCGGTCAAGGATGTTACCAAGCAGACTTTCATGGATCAGCGCTGGCAGCACATTGATCCGACGGGTCAACGATCGTGAGTCGCGTCCGCCCCAACCTCACCGAAGGCTCGGCGATCAGTGCCCTGATCCGGCTTGCAGTGCCGATCGTATTTGCGAATTTGCTGCAAACTGCCTATCAGCTTATCGATACGTTCTGGGTTGGTCGGCTGGGGCCGAGTGCCGTGGCGGCCGTATCGCTGAGTTTTCCGGTAATTTTCTTTCTGATCTCGCTGGGGCTGGGGTTCGCGGTCGCCGGCACGATTCTGGTTTCGCAATATACCGGCCGCGGTGAGCCGGATCGCGTCAACCAGGTTGCCGCCCAGGCATTGCTCGGCATCGTCGCCGTGGCGATTGTGCTAGCCGTGGTCGGGAGCCTATGCGCACGNNTGGGGCCGGTCCCGGTCTGGGGCGTTGCCGGTGCCGCGCTGGCCACCGTCATCACGCAAGGGCTGGCTGCTGCGGTTGGTCTCGGGCTGCTGTTCTCGGGCCGCTATGGCATACAACTGGTCCTCGCCAATCTACGGCCCGATATCGCGTTGCAGTGGCGGTTGATCAAACTCGGCCTCCCGGCAGCGATCGAGCAATCTACGCGTGCCCTGGGCCTGATGCTCATGACCATTCTGGTGTCTGGATTCGGGACCGTGACCCTGGCAGCCTACGGGATAGGTACACGGATACTCAGTTTTGCCATTATTCCCGCACTGGGGTTGTCGCAAGCGACCTCAGCACTGGTGGGGCAGAACGTGGGAGCTGGCAAGCCTGATCGCGCCGCGCGCACCACCTGGGCGAGTTGCGGCATCGGGCTGTTTGCCTTGAGTATTTTCGGCATTATAGCGTTTATCTTTGCACACCCATTGGTAGCGATTTTCGTGCCGGGAGCGCCCGGTGTAATTGCTACCGGCGCGATGTTTGTTCGCATCACGGCCTTGACCTACGGATTGATCGCCGTGCAACAGGTTATTGCCGGGGCATTTCGCGGGGCGGGGTATCCCCTCGCCGCCATGGCATTAGCGTTAATCTCGCTTTGGATGCTCCAGTTCCCGCTAGCCTGGCTGTTGTCCGAGCGAAGCGGCCTGGGCGCGACGGGAATCTGGATCGCGTATCCGGTGCGTAGTGTGTTGGCGGCCATTGTTGCGGCTGTTTGGTTTGCTCGAGGCACCTGGCGCCACCGGGGCGTGACCGAAGCGACGCCGTCCCAGCCAGACGACTCGGGCGAACGGCCGGGTGCGATCACCGACACCTCCTCGCGCTGATCGCAGATAGCGCAATCCATCAAGCTCTGATTCTCATGTCGGAATTGTTGCAACTTTATCAAGCCAATACGGTCGGCCGAGATTTTGTGGTCGGCGATATTCACGGCTGTTTCAGTCTGCTGGACCGGCTATTGGCAGCCATAAATTTCGATACAAGCCACGATCGGGTGTTCTGCGTTGGCGATCTCATCGACCGCGGGCCGGAAAATGAGCGGGCTTCGGCGTTTCTCGCCGCCGACTGGTTTATCAGCGTGCGGGGCAACCACGAACAAATGTGTCTCGCTGCCAGGACTCAGAGCCCGACACAGGCCAATGACCAAGCGCTTTGGCGCTTGAACGGGGGCGACTGGTCTGATCGGATCTCGTCGGCTGAGCTGACCCGCATCGAGGCCGGCATAGCGGCACTGCCTTATGTCGTGGAAATCGAGACGCTGGATGGCGAGCGCGTGGGTATCGTCCATGCCGATGTCGTGTCTGATGACTGGATGACCACACGTGAGCTGGTTGCAAGGGGCGACGACCCGGCAGAACTCGCCGATCTGTTATGGAGTCGTCGACGAGTCGCGCTTTTAGCATCCGGTCGACGGCGGACGACAGAGCGCATCGACGTAAGGGGAATAGACGTCGTTTACTTCGGGCATACCCCCCTGGACAGACCCACTGCGAGTGCTAACACGCGTTGGCTGGATACGGGCGCTGTTTTCGGCAATCAACTGTCGATTGCCGAGCTCGGTTCAGCGGGGGATGTCTGGTCACTTGATGCCGAAACTGGCGCTTTGATGAAGGGCTGGGCAAGTGCCTGATCTTGATAGCCTCGCCGGGACCGAATCAGCGGCCGAGTTTGTGCGCCAGCACGGTCTGGAATTCCTGGCGGCCCAGTGGCTTGCAAAAGGCAGCGGTTTCAGTGTTCAGAAGGCTTTTCAAGTCAGGCGGGTCGGCCTCGCGCAGAAGGCGTCGTGATCCTGCCAGGGCCTCGGGCGGTTGGCTGTCCAGCCGGCCGGTCAGGGCCCGGGCGCGGTCGCGCTGTTCATCGTCGGCCACGTGCTAAGCAAGAACCCCCCTCGCCACGGCTTGGCCGGCATCGAAGTCGTCAACGATCACCAACTGGCGTACAGCCGATCCGCGCTCCGAGGTGGTGCGGCGCTGGCGACGGCTTCCGGCACCGGGCCGCGCGATACGAAGGGAGTTTCGACGGCCGCATTTTCGCC